>JAUZRR010000025.1 GCA_030950285.1 Planctomycetota bacterium
AATGGAGCCGGGGGGAATCGAACCCCCGTCCCGTGACAGTCAGCAAGACGCTTCTACGAGTGTAGTCACTGGTTTCATCTCAACCGCCGGACGGGCAGCGACACCCTTCCTTTGGTCCAGTCTCGGTCATATCTCACTCCGCAACGCCGAGACGCCGCATTGGAGCCAGCCCGATGTCGTTCAAACACCGCCCTATCGGGCGTGGGGCGGTGTTTGCGCAAACCTAATTAGGCTGCGAGAGCATAACCGCTGTTGTTGGCAGTTATAAAGTGTGCGTGCTTTTTACGAGGCCAGCACGCCCCTCGACGCGCCACGTCAAGCCTTCCCTGTCCGGTCGAAACCGATCGGCCCCGGTTGTCAAAGAGCAGGTGTCGAAGAACACCGTCGCAGAGAGCCCGCAACGCGGACTGTGCTACCAATACTACGCCCCAACCCCGGTTGATGTTCCCTCACCCGCACCCCGATGCCCACGCCCCTAAAAACGCTGTCACATCGCGCGAATCGACCGTGCCGTTGTTGTCAAAGTCGGCTCCAGCATCTCTCGCAGCCCACGCTCCGAGAAACGCCACCACATCACGGGTGTCAACCAGCCGATCAAGGTTGAAATCGGCCGGGCAGGCGGGAGTCAGGAGCAAGCCATACCGTTCTTCGTCGAGTGAGGCGAACGCGAGGATCTGCCCCGGGTTGTTGAGGTCACGAGCCTCGGAGATGCGCCACGAAGATTCGGTGACGAGGTGTTCATCGAGGCGGTGCACCTCTTCCTCAATCCAGACAATGCCGTATGCGTCGATTGAATCTGGTATGAGTGTGCCGACGATCACGCCGTCGTTGTTGATCGCCTTTGCAATCCCGTATTCACCCCGCGCCGGGAGTGCAGACATGACGCCTCCCTCCCAGACGAACGGCGTATCAAGCCCCCAGCCATAGGAATAGCATGTCCCGACAACCGTGTCGTCGTCATTGATAGCGTTGGCAATGGCGTGTGACATATCCGGGATCATGCCAAGGTCTTCCATTACTCCATCGGCCCAGAAGAATGCGTGCGTAACACGGCCGCGTGTCGATGACCTGCCCACGACATGCCCATGGGTGTTGACGCCAAATGCTCTTCCCGCCACCCGACCAAGTGAGCCCAAGTCGATCGCCTCACCTTCGTACCAGCGGAACGGCCGGCGGGAGGTGCTTTCGGGCGGGAGGAAAGAGCCACCCCCTACAACATGGCCCGCATTGCTGATTGCCAGGCTCCATGCAGAGCCCCCGAACACTTCGAGGACGATCGGTTCGCCATCAACCCAGATCACCGGTTTGGCTATGTGCTCGAAAAATGCGTATCCCATGACACCAGCGTCGGAGATGTCCAGCACGCCGTATCTGTCCGCTCCCTCGGGAGACGGCAAGTACTCGACTTGCCCATCGACCCATACGCCGGATTCGTGATCAAAGGCACCGACAACCCGCCCTTCATCATCAATCGCGTTGTACCAGGAGCCACTCCCGTGCAGCCCGATCACATCCACAAAGTACCGTGGCGGCTGGTTGGCACTTGCCAGGCCCGGCGCAAGCGCCATGACAGCCACAGCTACCCCGCGTTTCCGTCGACATGCGAACAGCCCACCAAAACCGAGCAACACAAGCGTCGCCGGCGACGGCACAGGGTTGAGCACGAAGGCCCACGGACGAGCATCGGTGTGCGCGAGCCCCGCTGCCACCCCTTGATCGTTGAGTGCGAGTAAGTGATATTCACGAATATCACTCGGCAGATCAACAAGGTTGTTGACGAGAAAGATCTCCCCATCGATCCCGAGCAGCGGCTCATTGAGATCCCAGCTGTCCGCGACAAAGTCCCCAGAGCGGTTGAGCCCATTGACGTACCCGTTGAGGTCCGCGATGCCGTCGGGCTGACTCCACTCTTGTCCATCCCATATCCACGAGCCCGCGTTCTCAATGACATCGAACATGGCAATATGACCACCCCGACCGGATGTCGTCACGAAAAGATAGGTGCTGCCGTTCGGTCGAGGCAGCACTTCTGGCTGCCCATCCACCCATCGTACTGGGCTGATTGTGTTCCCACCCGTCGCGGCGACGCCAAGGATCGTCCCATCGGCGAGCTCGCGCATCGCATAAGCACTCGACCATTCAGGAAGGGTCGGGAGTTCCTCGACAACGCCGTTCTGGACGCGGATCGGCGTCGACCCACCCCAGGTGGGGTCCATCTGCCCAACCGCAACTCCCGCGTCGTTGATGCTGTTGAGCCACACACGCTCAGAGCCCTTCCAAGGCTCGACAACCGTCCATGACTGTCCGTTCCAGATGCCCCCCGAGTACCCCGTGTCGGCGTTCTCAACATAGCCGATCGCCCAGCCACTGTCGTTCCCGTTCGTCAGCCGGACATTGTCATACCCGTCCGGTGTCGGCAAGACCTCGATCCCCCGGTCGGTCCAGAGCACACCTCGCTCGAACCCCGCCCGGTCCACACCGCTGCCGACAACCATGCCGCTGTTGGTGATGTCCCAGGCCCAAGTTGCAAGCAGGTCCCCCGTCTCCAGTCTCACAAACTCATACTCCGGCTGGGCATGACCTGCCGTACAGAGAGCGAGTGACGCGGTCAGTGCAATGACATTCCGCTGCATGGGTGTCTCCTTGTGGTTTTTTTGGCTGTCCCGATCAGACAGAGAATCGGCGGCTGGAGACGCTGCGGGCCACATTTGGTTGGTACCCATCAGGGCACGGTCTGGTTCTTTCACCTTTTCGACAGAAACTGGCCATAGCCATTTCATACAAACTGTAGGAGTTGGTGTGCTCGCGCCTGACCGCATCGCGCCCGCTCTCACGCCCGGTCCCAACGCCCGGCCGCACCCATCCCAAAAACCGACGGATCCCGCCACGAATCCCGCAACGGAGCCCACATGGCACGCAGACCACGCAAACCCATCGCCGAGGCCGAGCTCGAAGTGCTCCACCTGCTGTGGGAGCACGGGCCGGCGACCGTCCGCGACGTGATCGATCGGCTGCCCGAGAGCGAGCGGGCGTACACGACCGTGCAGACGCTCCTGACCCGGCTTGAATAGAAGGGCTACGTCAAGAGCCGTAAGGACCGCCGGGCGTTGGTGTACGAGCCGCTCGTTGCGCAAGACGAGTTGCTCACCAGCGAGTTGCGCGAGGTGGCGTCGCGCGTCACCGGCGGCAACGCCACGCCGTTGATGCTCAACCTCGTCGAGAACCACCGCATGTCCAAAGACGGCATCGCCCTGCTCCGCGCGCTGCTCGACGGACGTTCGCACGCGGTCCGGGCGGTGAGCCGAGCGACGACCGGCTTGCGGGCGTTCGTGCCGCCGGAGCGATCGATTCTTCAACCGGACCGAAGCGCTGTTGCGCGCAAAGCGCAGCGTGATGCACCATCGCAGACCGCCAGGACAACAGCCCCGCGAACGACCAACTCGCTTGCGATTCCCACAAACCAACCCTCTTCAGCGGCGAAGCCTCTCGCTTTGCTGCCGGACGATCTTGCCAGCACGCAAGCAGGCGACGTCGCGAACACCCCGCCAGCGCAGGAAACGAGTTCCAGCATGCCGGCGCTGCCGGTGCCAACGACGAACGGCCCGAAACCACCCCTTCCATCCGCCGCGTCGAAACCCGCGGTCGAAGCGATCACCAGCCTGGGCACCGAGACCGATATCGCCCGTTCACTCGAGGAGCTCGTTCGGTTGGCGCGGCTCGAATGGGAGGCCGAGGTCTTTGCCGACAGTGGTGAGTCCCAACGCGCCCCGGCCGCGATGAACCAGCTGCTCAACGCCTACCCCGATGACGCCGATCTGCACGAGCACCTGGGGATGATGCTCTACGAAGCCGATGAGTTCGAGGCCGCCGCCAAACACTTTGCCCGCGCCAGCACCCTTGATGGAGACGATCCGGACCAGGCGTACAACGCCGCGTGCTGCCTCGCGCTGGCAGAAATGGACGACGCGGCGCTGAAGATGCTGACCCACGCCGTGGCGCTCGGCTACGCCGACAGCGGCAACACCGATGACGACAACTGGGACGACGCCGATATCTGATCCAGGTTGACACGGCCCGAGCTCGGGCCGATCGTCCGAGAGACACCACCCCTCAACGCACGACCCCCGGCACGTTTTGGCGAGCCGGGGGTCGTTTGCTGTGTCGAAACGAGGCGCACTTCAGGCGACGTATCGCCCGCGCGTGCATGTGCTTGTTCAGCAGCCGTCGCTCCAGTGGTTCAGGAACTCGAGGAGGTCGATCGTGTTCACGGTGCCGTCGCGGTCGGTGTCGGCTTCGAGCGAGCCGGCGACCCAGGCGTTGAGATAGGCGAGCACGTCCCGAGAGTCGATCGTGGTATCACGGTTGAAGTCGGCGACGCAGAAGCACTGCCCGTTGCCGCAGAAGAGCGTGACCCGCACGACCGCCGACTTGGCGATCCCGTCCTGCGCGCCCGGGTCCTCGACGATCCACTGCATGTAGCGGACCTGTCCGTCGAGCGCCGGGTCGAGCGGGATCGGGTCGGCCCCGGTCGCAAAGCCGCCCGACACACCGTTGCCGCCGACAGCGAAGGGCCCGAGCAGTTCGTCGGCGTTGATCTCCCCGTTCTGAGGCGGTGTCGCCGAGACCGCGAGCCACGCCTGGGTCTGTCCGAGCGCCCGGTCGAGCCCGAGCTGGAACCACTGATTGCCGAGGTAGGGTGGACGGTTGGCGATGATCGTCGGCACCTGACCGTTCGAGCCCGGGCGGCCGCCGCCCAGGTTCAGCGGGTTTGCTTCGGCCTTCTCATGGTGCAGGCCGGGCCGGTCAAAGGGGAACGTCTCGGCCTCAACGCGCGGGTCGGTCAGCCCGTTGACGAGGAAGTCGATAATCGCCTGCTCCTGCATCGGCTGGAAGACGATGGGTTCCTGGAACAAGATGTCGAGGTTGTCGTCAAACGGGATCTGTCCGTTGCGGTGGGCGTAGAAATCGAACACCTGCTGCAAGGTGGCAAACTGCCCGTTGTGCATCATACGCGGTCGAATCCCCACGTTGCGCAGCGTCGGCACCTTGAACTTCCCGGCATCGAGAGGGTTGCCCGTCACCGCCTGCCGACCCATGTCCTCGCTCGCCGGGCGGACGCCGATGTTGCGGAACTGGTCGTCGGTAAAGAGCGGTGCCGCATGGCACAAGGTACAGGCCGAATCCTGAAACATGTTGAAGCCCATTTGCTGCCTCGTGGTCATCGCGTTGTCGTCTCCCGCGAGGAAGAGGTCGAGCGGGGCCTCATCGGGCACGAGTGTGCGTTCGTAGGTGGCGATCGCAAACGCGATCCTCGTGGCGGTGACGTCTCTGTCGCCGAACGCAGCGGCAAAGAGGTCGGGGTAGGTCGGGTTGCCGGCGAGTGCCGCGGCGACATCCGCGGGTAGATTTTCAGCCAGGGCGAGCGGGCGGGCCGCGGTGAGCTTGGACCGCAGCTCCGGCCAGTTGTAGTTCTCGTGGGCCATTTCGACATCGCTCATCGGCGGGGCCGCCGCCTGGTTCTCGAGCGCGCCGCCCATCGCGATCATCACTTCGCCGCTCTCGGGGTCGAGAAACTCCGACCCCGCGCGCCCGTCCCAGAACGTCTCGGTCGCGTACATCGCCATCAGCGCCGGCGGCGCCACGCGCCCGGTGACCTGTGGCTGCAACCCGAAGAACGGCACCGGGTCATACTCGTCGTTTGCGTCCGCATAGACAACACCCGGCGAGCCGACCACGTCGTCGTCGGTGCCGGGGATGCCGTCGAACCCGGGGTGCTGCCCCGCCCGCGGATCGATACCACCCACACGCGGGATGTGGCAACTGCCGCACGCGATGGTGCTGTCGCTGGAGAGCTGCTCGTCCCAGAACAGCATCTTCCCGAGAATCCGCTTCTCTTCGGTGATCGGGTTTTCGGCCGGCACGGGCACCGGGGGCAGCGCCGCGGCAGGGCCGTCCATCGCCCGTGCAGCCGTCAAGCCGATGGCCCCAGCCAGCGGCACCCCGATCAGAAACGCGGGAACAAAACGCGCGAACGCGCGACGAAAGCCTCTGCGCCGTTGCATGTGCATTTCCTCTTCGCAAGCCACGAGACCCGGCAGCAAACGACCTTGCACCGGGCCGCATTGCAGCCTTAGTATCCAGAAAAACCGTACCAATGCCAGAATATACCTGCAAATTGGTGATCTGGGCAGAAAAAAACGCTATGAAACCAAGAGGCCTCAAAATGCGGACGAATACCCAACCTCCATAACGCTCGGCCCGGATGAGGATGCCGCAGTTCATGTCCGAGGAGCCGGGCGGCGTTGGTCCGAATATGTCTTCAGCCAAGAGACGCAGCCGACCGAGCGTGCCGGAGCGCAAAAGAACAGGGCACCGGCGTGTGCCGATGCCCTGCGCTGAGCAACTGAAAGTATCAGCGATCGATCAGCGACGGCGACGCGTCGCGGCAAAGCCGCCGAGGCCGAGCAGGGCGAGGGCGCCCGGCGCGGGGACGGGGTTGCCCCGAACCGTGATCTCGTCGATCGAGA
This sequence comes from Planctomycetota bacterium, assembly GCA_030950285.1. Classification (GTDB taxonomy): domain Bacteria; phylum Planctomycetota; class Phycisphaerae; order Phycisphaerales; family UBA1924; genus PNC22. Next base: position 6,528 of record JAUZRR010000025.1, read on the forward strand.
AGAGCTCGGTCCAGCCGCTCTGACCTTCGAGCACGAAGTTGCTGATGGTCACGCTGGTGGTGCCAAGGTTCTCAAGGCCCGAGCCGGCAAGCAGGGTCGACAGGTCGTTGTTGGACTCGGTGCCTGTGAAGCTCATCGTGTTGCCGTTGATGGTCACGTCGAACCCGTCGACGTTGCCGGGGATGGTGTTCCCGCTGTCGTTGCCCCAGAGGACGATCTCATCGACGAAGTACGCCCCATCGAGGTAGACCGTGATGGAGGGTGATGTCGATGAGGTCAGCCCGAACAGGTTGGCCGCACCGGCCCCACCGTTGAGGTTGCCGTCGTTCAGCGTGCCCGAGCCAGCACCCGTGTAATCGGCGCGATCGAAGCCAACACCATTGGCCGAATCACTGCCGGTACCGGTGATGGTGCCGCTGTAGGTGTGGGCCCAGCCGCCCATCCCGGACTGCGCCGCGTCGGCGATGTCGTACCCGGTGACGACCTGCGCCGAAGCGCCAGCCGCGAGACCGGCGATGACAACAATAGCAATTCTGCTCTTCATAATGGACTCTCCTCAAACACGAACATGTCTTGTCCCGACTCGCTACGCGCTCGTCGGCCACCACCCACGCGGTGTTCTGGAATCCGTAATATAACCCAAAGCCGGGGGATTGATCCGTAAATCCGGGAAAGTTTCGAGAATACCTGTTCGGGTCGTGTGAGTAATACCACCTGAGACCTGTGAAAATCGGCCTGTCAGGCAACAGATCCATGGGTTGTCGGAGGAGAGGGCCTTCGGGCTGATTCTCCAGCCGCCCGATTCTCGACCGATCTCCTCTCCCGTGCACCCTCCACCACCGCCGCGACACCAGAATCCTCGTGGCGCGTTGCCCAGCCCGTGGCGTTCTGCCGAGATAGTCTCCACGCATGATGAAGATCGCAGTGCTCATCCCCGCCGCCGGCTTCAGCCGCCGCTATGCCGACGCCGCCGGGTTTGAAGGCCCGCGCAGCAAACTCGACGAAGACCTCGGCGGCCGCCCCGTCCTCCACCGCACCATCGAGGCGTTCGCCAACTACGACGCCCCGGACATCACGCTCGGTCCGATCATCGTCGCCGGCCCGCACGACGATGAGACCTTTGCGACCTTCAAGCTCCGCCACGGCGACAAGCTCGCGATCCTCGGCGTGCACCTCGTGCGCGGCGGCGAAACCCACCGCTGGCAGACGGTCAAAGCCGCCCTCGACACGGTGCCCGAAGACGCCACGCACATCGCGGTCCACGACGCCGCGAGGCCGTGCGTTTCGAGCGGGTTGCTCGACCGTATCTTTGACGCTGCCAGACACCACCCGGCCGTCGTGCCCGGCCTGGACGCCACAGACACCATCAAACGGGTCTCGCCCGAGCCAATCAAAGAGGGCAACGCCGATCCGCTCGCGTCGATCCTCGGCGACGCCACCACGGGATCGGGCTTGCGCGCTGTGGACGAAACGGTGCAGCGTTCCGGGCTCGTCACCGTGCAGACGCCGCAGGTCTTTGCTGCGGACCTGCTCCGCCGTGCCTACGCCCAGGATGATCTTTCGAGCACCGACGACGCGGGGCTCGTCGAACGGCTGGGTGAGCCGGTGGTGGTGGTCGAGGGTGAGGCGGCGAACCTGAAAATCACCACGCCTCTGGACCTGACCCTTGCCCATGCGGCGATGGGGGTACGGCCGCCGAGCGCACGCCCGAGTCATAAGCGGTTCTAGAGCGACGCGCAGTCAGGTCCTTCGCAACGTGGTGTTCACGCCGCGAGCGACTCAAGATACTCATTCATCGCGTCGAGGTCGTCGGTCGGGTCGGCTTCAAGCCCGAGCGACTCGCGGATCGAAGCGGGGGACTCCGACGCGAGCTGAAACCTGTAGCTCGACATCGGTTCGCCGTTCACGTCGTAGCTGTACGCCGCGACCTGCCCGCCCTCCTCAGCCCTGACCATCACCGTCAGCCCGCCGAGTCTGAAGTTCTGAGGCCCCGGCGCCTGGTCGTCCCCGAGCCGACTCGCCATCTGCTCGTCGAGCACGTCCACGAGTTGTTGATGCACACGGCTGGCAAGGTCGGGGACCTGCAGCGGATCCGCGACGTCGGCAAACAGCTCGAGCACCGCGTCAAACTCGCCGGTGCACTTGGTCGCGATAGTCTCGAGCGTGCTCGAATCGAGCCCGAGGTGCGTCTTGGCAACGCTGGCGATCGGCGGCTTGACCTTGGGCGTGCCGTCGGCGCGGAGTGTCACCGATCCGACGTAGTAGGCGATCCGATAGAGCACCTGCAACGGCTCGCGCGATTCGCCCATCGGGGGCGGCGGGGTGTGGTGCCACATCACCGGCTTGGCAAGGAGCTCGGGAAACTTCCACCGCCGCATCATCGTCGTGATGATGTCCACGTGCGTGAACGGGTTCTCGGTGTACTCGACGTTGAAGCTCTTGGGCGCGGGCAGGTCCATCGCATAGAGCACCTCGAACGGTGCGCCGATCAGCTTATGCACAAGCGGGATCCCCGAATCGAGCATCAGCCCGATGACAAACGCCTCGGGCGCACAACTGGGCAGCACACTCCGGGCGATCTCGGCTGCCAGACACGCGCGGTAGACCGACTGCCCCCACACCTCGCGCGAAATCTTTGCGCTCTGGTCGGCGCTCGCGGCTTTGGAAAGATAAAACCCCAGCGCGATCGAACGCAGCCTCGCCATCCCCAAGAGCACACACGCGCGGTCGATATTCGTGACCGCCTTGCGCTGGGCAAAGAACGCCGAGTTGCTCAGGCGGATCAGCCGTCCGGTCAACCCCGGGTCGTTGCGGATGATGTTCGCATAATCCAGCATCCCCGCATCGGGGTTCTGGGTGAGGTCGAGGATCCGCATCGCCACGCCCGGCTGGGTCTCGATGCCGATACCTCCAAGCCGCCGATCAATGTCGGCGTAGAGGTCGGTCAGTTCCGCTGCACTCAGGTCGCATCGCGCCTTCATCTTCTCTCCTGAACCTCCGAGGCCGTGCGCAGCTGCCGCCAGCATCACCTGAGTAACACTCCCTACACCCGTATCGGCTCAGAGCCGCGTCGCCTTGACGAGACACCGAGGAGAATCCCGGCGATTCCCGGTCAGGGCTGGAGCCGTGTCGTGCGCCACCCAGCGTTGTCGACCACGGGGAGCTCCCGCTCCCACACCGCCCGGTCGTGCAGCCGGCCGGTGCTGCCGTGCCACAACTCGACACGCCTGGCAACCACCCGGTACCCACCCCAGTAGGGTGGCCGAGGGATATCCACAGGATCGCCCCGCACGGCCGCTGCGATGTCGATATCCAACTCCAGAATCTTCTCGGTTGCCGCCTCGAAGAGCGCCTGCCTCGAAGCCAGAGGCTGGCTCTGCTGGCTTGCCCAAGCCCCCAGCCGCCTCTCCCAGGGCCGAGTCGCAAAGTACGCGTCGGCCTCGGCGTCCGAGATCCGCTCGACATCGCCCTCGATCCGCGCCTGCCGCTCAAAGTGATCCCAGTGGAATACAAGGGCAACCGAGGGGTTTTCCTCGATCTCATGCCCCTTCCGCGAGCGGAAGTTCGTATGGAAAACCACTGTCCCGGCAACGGGATCGAGACTCTTGCAGAGCACAATCCGGGCTGAGGGCTGCCCGTCGGCCCCGACAGTCGCCAGCGTCATCGCGTTGGGGTTGGGGGTGAGGGCCTTGGCGCTGGCTTCGGCGAGCCAGGCGGCGAGGATCGGAAAGGGAGACTCCGGCAGCGTGTCAGGCAGCAGCGGCTCGGTATCGAATGCGTCGAAAGTGGTCATGGGGGATGGTATTCAGAGAGACCCCCGGCCGGATCCTGCGACCGGGACAACCGGTGGACGATGTCGGTTGCGCGGGTGGTAGGATGGTGATCCGAGAGGATGCACCCGTGGCATACGACGACAACCAAACCAACGGCCGATGGAAACGCGACCCTGACAAGCCGACGAGCGCGGAGATGTTGCGCGAGCTGGTCGACAGCTTGCCTCCGCATTCCGAAGAGGCGGAGATGTCGCTGCTCGGCTCGCTGATCCTTGATCCCAAGGCGGTGGGGGAGGTGGTCGGCATCGCCCACGGGCCGGAGCTTTTCTACCGCGAGGGACACGCCCAGATCTACAAATCCATCCTCGCGCTCTACGACCAGCATGAGGGCTGGGACGCGGTGCAGCTCCTCGAAATGTTGCGCGACGAGGGCAAGCTCGACGAGATCGGCGGCATCGAGTATCTCAAGCAGCTCGCCGAGTCTGTGCCCTCGGCGGTCAACGCCCCGCACTACGCCAAGCTCGTTTCGTCCAAGCACAGGCTGCGCGCGCTCATCGACGCCTCCTGGCGGATCATCTACGACGCCCACAACATCGGTGCCCTCGGACCCGACGGCGTCGCGACCCTCCTCGACAAAGCCGAAGCGGAGATCTACGAGATCTCCCACGACAAGACCATCCGCGATGTTGCACCGCTCGCTGACATTCTCCAGGAGGAGATCGCGCGGCTCGAAGCCCTCGAAGGTCGCGGGCTCACGGGTGTCGCCACCGGCTATATCGAGCTCGACAAGATGCTCAGCGGGTTGCAGCAGGGCGAGATGCTCATCCTTGCTGCACGCCCCTCGATGGGCAAGACCGCGCTGGCGTTGAACCTTGCCGAGCAGGTGGCGTTTGGTGGCGCGACCCCGTGGTCCGCGGCACAGGACGAGCCGGCAGCAACGGCGATTTTCTCACTGGAAATGTCGCGTGGGTCGCTCGCCCAACGGCTGATCTCGGCCCGCTCGGGGATCGACCTGCACCACCTCCGCACCGGGCAGATGGGCATGGACGAGTGGAACCGGCTCAATACCTCCTGCGGCGAGCTGCACGACGCGCCGCTCTATATCGACGACACCCCCGCGCTGACCATCCTGCAACTCCGCGCCCGCGCCCGGCGCATGGTCTCGCAGTTCGGCGTCAAGGTCATCATCATCGACTACCTTCAGCTGTTGACCGCGCCCAACGTCGCGCGTGAGAGCCGACAGGTCGAGGTCGCGACGATCTCACGCGGCATCAAGGCCCTCGCCCGCGAGTTGCACGTGCCGATCGTCTGTCTCGCACAGCTCAACCGAGGCACCGAACAACGCGAGGGCAACCGCCCGCGGATGGCTGACCTCCGCGAGTCGGGCTCGATCGAGCAGGACGCCGACGTGGTGATGCTTTTGCACCGCGAGGAGTACTACCACAAAGGCGACGAGGAGTGGCTCGCAGACCCGGAAAACCACGACAAGGTCGGGCTTGCGGAGTTGATTATCGCCAAGCAACGCAACGGCCCGACGGGCGTGATCAAGCTCACCTGGGACAGCAAGACCACTCGCTTCAAGAACCACGACCCGCACCACACGGGCGCAGCTGAGGGCTTTGGCGGCGACTACAACGAATACCCCTCGGTCAGCGAAGCGGCCGGCGGCGCGCCCCAGCCCCACCAGCCCCAGCCCGAAATCCACACCCACCCCGCGGCGAACCAGCCCCAAGCGTTCGCCCCCGGCCCACATACCGGGCCGGTCCCCCAGTTCCGCGACGGCGGCGGCCCGGACCTCGACGACGACGACGACGAGGAGGACGTGCCGTTCTGACTCAAGACACCCTCGATGTGCTCGCTTTCCTGAATGCGTGGAATGCCAGCGACCCGAAAGCCGATGTCAATGATGATGGCGATATCAACACCCTCGACGTGCTCGCGTTCCTCAACGAGTGGAACAGCCCGTGCAGCCTGTGAGGCCGGGGCTGGCACGTCCGAGAAGGAGTCCGCGAGGATGACCAGTTCGCACCACCGCGCCGCCGCCGCCGTCCTCTGGGCGGCGGCGTTTTCTTTGGCTGTTTCTGTCAATGCTGTGTTGGGCAGCCCGCGATCAATCGACACCGACCCGCCTCGGGAGCTGCCTGTTTCGCTCAACCTCCATCGGGTGAAGGTGCT
>JAUZRR010000026.1 GCA_030950285.1 Planctomycetota bacterium
CTGGATCGACTTGATGACCGCCCCGTGCGCCCGCACCTTGTCGATGATCGGCTGCACCACCGCCGGGTCGGTCGTGCCGACGCGGACAATGCCGTGGTCGATCTCGATCCATTCGCCGGTGGTCAGCTCGCCCCGCGCGCCGACTCGCGTGGCCAGGTCGGTGCTCTCGGCCTCGGCCTTGTCAAACCGCACCATCCCCGGCAGCACCGCCGCGAGCTGTCGGGCGGGCTGCTCCCCCGCCAGCTCGATCTCGTAGCACTCCTGCCCGGCGGTCAGCTCGTCGATGGTGCCCTGGCGAGCGACCTCGCCGTGCACCAGAATCGCCACGCGATCGCAGACCATCTCCAGCTCGCTGAGCAGGTGGCTGTTGAGAAAGACCGTCTTGCCCCGGCTCTTCAGCTCGGCGAGGATCTCACGGATGTCACGCCGGCCCACCGGGTCCACGCCGTCGGTCGGCTCGTCGAGCAGCACGATCTCGGGATCGTTCATCAGCGACTGAGCGATCCCCACCCGCTGCCGCATCCCCTTGCTGTACTTACTGACACGGGTGGAGCCCCAGTCCTGCATCCCGACCAGCTCGAGCAGCTCAGGGATGCGCCGCCTGCGGAGGCTGCGCGGGACCTCGTTGAGCGCCGCATAGAAATCAAGCACCTGCGCCCCTGTCAGATAGTTGGGGAACCGGTGGTGCTCGGGCAGATACCCGATGCGGCGGAGGACGTGCTTGCTGCCGACGGGCTCGCCCAGCATCGTGCCCTTGCACTGGGTGGGGCGGATGACGGTCATGAGGATCTTGACCAGCGTGCTCTTGCCCGCGCCGTTGGGCCCGAGCAACCCGAACACCTCGCCATGCCGGACGCGCATCTGGATGTCCTTGAGGGCGTGGATCTTGCCCTTGTAGATCTTGCCGACCTCGGCCAGATCGATCGCCCACTGGGGATCGCCCGGCGACCCCGCCGCCGCCAACGCCTGTTCACTCATGCTGGACCCTTCCGGCTTGTCTCAACCGTCCGAACTCGGCTGTCTGGCCGCAACGACATCGAACCGATGCCAGTGTTTGGGATTATCGAGGGCGTCCTTACCGTCGTCTTCGACTTCGTCGAAGCGTTCGAGGGTGAAATCGGCCGCAAAGAGTGCCCGTGCCTGGGCCCGGGTCTGGTGAGAGCGGTCGGGGATCGGTGCCCAGTCGTCCCGGTCGCCGAAGAGCTGCCCGGCGAACCGCCCGCCGGGCTCGATCGCGTCGGTGATCGCCCGCCAGAGGTCGGCAAAGTGGTCGGGCGGACAGAAAGGCAGGCAGAAACTGGCGTTGATGAGCATCGCTCGGGGGATCTCGAGCCCCTCGAAGGGCGCATGCCGGATCTCGAGTCGGTCGCGGTGCGGGAGGTCCCGCTCGCGGAGCCGGCGGAGGCCGTCGGGATGGCCGTCGATCGCCAGCACCCGCCAGCCGCGGCGGAGCAACTCGGCGGTATCCCGCCCCTCGCCGCAGCCCAGGTCGATCGCCAGCGGCGGCTTGTGGTCTTTGTCGCAGCTCTCAGAGCCTTGGGCGCTCGGCACCCCCTCACGCTCAAAGGCGTCGAGGGCGGTGACCAGCGTCTCCCGTGGCGGCTTGCCCGCGACCTTGTCGAAATAGCTCGGCCAGTCCCGCTGGGCCGCGAAGACGTGGGCGGGGGAGGTGGGGGGGAGGGGATGCGAGGCCGGGCCGGGCGGCATGCCGGCGGGTTGGCTTCCGGTTGGAGACGACGATTCCGGTTGGCGGGGGTGCTTTGACATAGGCTCACACATATGAACGGAACACTTCGGGACTTTGTGGACGCATTAGACAACGCCGACGAGTTGGCAAGGGTACGGGCCTCGGTGTCTCCGGTGCTGGAGCTCGCCACGATTGCCGACCGGGAGAGCCGCCAGCCGGCCCCCAACCCGCCGAGCGAATCGGCTCGCAAGGCCGACCCCCTCCACGCCGGGCTCGGGGGCAGGGCGCTGCTCTTTGAGCAGGTCGAGGGGTCGGACATGCCTGTCCTCATCAACGCCTTTGGCAGCTACCGCCGCATGGAGATGGCGCTTGGGTGTGAAGCGGGCGGATTTGCCTCGATCGCGTCGCGGATTGGCGATCTTGTCAAACCCCAGCCGCCACGCTCGCTCGCCGAGGCGGTCGCGAAGGCTCGGCAGTTTGCCCCGTTGCTGAAGATCGGCCCCAAGCGGCGGCGGTCGGGCCTCTGCCAGGAGGTGGTCCTCACCGGCGAGGACGTGGACCTGACCAAACTTCCCCTGCTGCGGTGCTGGCCGCACGACGGGGACTTTGCGGCACTCGGGTATCCGGCCGACATCAACGACGGCATCGCGGGGTTCGAGCATGGCCAGGACTGGGACCGCCGGTTCCGAGGGCGGTACGTCACGCTCGCGGGCATTCACACCATCCACGCCGACGACGCGGGGGTGGAGAAGCCGGCGAGCCACAACATCGGGATGTACCGCGTGCAGCTCATGGGCGCCCGGCACATGGCGATGCACTGGCAGATGCACCACGACGGGGCGCGGCACTGGCGCAGCTGGAAGAAGCAAGGCAAGCCGATGCCTGTCGCGATTGCCTTTGGCGGCGAGAGTGTGCTGCCCTACGCGGCGACGTGCCCGCTGCCGCCGGGGATCAGCGAGCTGCTGATGGCGGGGTTTCTCCACGGCAAGGGCATCCCGCTGGTGCGGGCAAAGACGGTGCCGCTGTGGGTGCCGGCGAACGCGGAGATCGTGATCGAGGGGCACGTCTCGCACGAAGCCGGGCACCCGGGCTGGGACCCGCACAGCGAAGAGCCCCTCGGCGACGGCGCAGTGTTCGAGGGGCCGTTCGGCGACCACACCGGGTTCTACTCGCTGCCCGACCGCTACCCGGTGCTCGAGGTGACCGCGATCACCCATCGCCGCGATCCGATCTTCCCGGCGACCGTCGTCGGGCTGCCGCCGCAGGAGGACTACTGCCTGGGCAAAGCGACCGAGCGGGTGATGCTGCCACTGCTGCGGACGATCATGCCGGACATCGAGGACTACGACCTGCCGATGTTCGGCGCGTTCCACAACGCGGCGGCGGTGCAGATCGAGAAGGAGTACCCGTTGCACGCCCGCCGGGTGATGCACGGCGTGTGGGGCGCAGGGCAGATGAGCTGGACCAAGAACGTGTTCGTGGTCGATGGCTCGGTGGATGTCCACGACCACCGCGCGGTGCTGGGTGCGATGGCTGCGCGGTGCGATCCGACCCGGGACATCGAACAGGTGCGCGGCCCGATCGACGTGCTGGACCACTCGACGCCGTATCTCGGCGCGGGGACAAAGCTCGGCTTTGACTGCACGCAACGGTGGGCAGACGAAGCGGTGGGGGGGATGAAGGTCGAGATGCCGGAGCGTGAGGGAGAACGCAGCGGCGCGCGGCTGCCGTTTGTTGAACGCGGTTCGGCCGACGCGGGACGACTGCTCGAAGCGATCGCAGGATCGGATGGTGTGCTCGAAGCAGTGATGCCGGACCAGATTCCCGGGTGGGTCTTTGTGCGCGCAGACAAGGACACCGGCGAAGAGAAGCCGGGGCTGGGGCGCGCGATCATCGCCGGGGTTCGGCGGGTGGTATCTGGGTTTGACTGGTCGCGGTCCCGCCCGCCGGCGTACTTCGTGGTCGTTGGTCGGGGTGTTGATTTGGGGGACGACGAGCGGGTGCTGTTCCACTGGGTGGCGAACATGGACGGGGCACGCGATCTGGAGACGTGGCGCGAGGCGGGCGTGGGCATCGCGGCGTTTGACTCGACCCCCAAGACGGCTGCCGATGCGCACAACGGGGAGCCGGTGCGGGACTGGCCGCCGGTGTTGGCGGTGGATCCGTCGGTCGCGGCGCGGGTCGAGTCGCGGCTGGGTGAGCTTGGGTTGGAATAACACAAGACGAAATTGAGAACGCCTTGTGCGAGGTGATCGGGTATGCGCGTGTCGGTTGTCCCCTCGCTTGCGCGAGGGGCTCTACAACGCACAATCGCCTCTATATGGAGCCCCTCGCGCGAGCGAGGGGGCGGGGTTGCGGTCCGCCCGCAGAGCGAAAGATCACCCGCCGTACTGCGCGGTGCCGACGAGCTGGCTGAGATAGCTGTCGATCTGCTCGACGATCCGCTCGGCCATCCTGGTTGTGTTGGGGCCTTTGCCCGAGGGGACGTCGTTGACCAGCACCGAGAAGATGATCTCGCGGCCGTTGGGTGCGATGACGATCCCCGAGAGCGAGCGCACGCCGGTGAGGACGCCGCTCTTGCCGGCGACGTGGTTCTGGAGGTCCGAGTCGCGGAACCTGCGGGTAAAGGTGCCCCGGCCTGGGGTTGCCAGCGAGAGCAGGAAGGGGTCCCGCAGCTCGGGGTCAGTCGCGAGGCTCTCGATCCAGTCGACGAGTGTGCGCGGCGTGACGAGGTTGGAGTGCGAGAGCCCCGAGCCGTCGACGACGATCGTGGAGATTGCCGCATCCGGGCCGAGTTGCTCTTCGAGTGTCATGCGGAGGACGCTCGCGCCGTTGGCCCAACTGCCCGCCTCGCGGGTGACTTCGTAGCCGATTCGTTTGAGCAGCGCCTCGGCGTAGAGATTCACCGAGTCGGTGTTGCAGCGGTTGAGGATTTCTTGCAAGGGGGTGGTGACGACCGCGCAGAGTGTGCCGTCTGGGAGTGATTCGTCGGGCCCGGCGACACGGACGACCGCCGGCGGGTTGAGGCCCGGGTGTGACGCGCCGCCGACCGCGATCCCTTTGCTCATGAGCCTTTCGGTGAGGAGGTGCCCGAAGAGGAGCGGGTTGTCGTGGGTGGGGGTGTTGAGGGGGAGGGGCGCGGTCGACCGGACGTCGCCGAAGACGCGGAACTGGTTGGACTTTGGGTCTCGGGAAGCCCAGTAGGTGTTGTTGTTCTTGCTGACGGTTCGGGCGCGATTCTCGATCCCGATCCAGGTCGAGCTGGGTTGAATCGCCAGTCGCGGCGGATTGCCCGGGCCCTGGGGCGATGGCGAGGCAAAGATCGCGAGCAGATTGCCGTGGAAGTTGAGCCCGGCAACCTCGGGGGCGTAGCGCTTGTTGAGGTCGTCTGGGTCCCAGGTCGGGTGGACAAACTCGCGGTCAAAGACGCGGTCGTCGATGAGAATTTCGCTGCACCCGTCGGGGGTTCGCTCGGCAACGGCTGCGGCGAGCGTGTCGAGAAAGTCCTGCACCGTCATGCGGGGCTCGGTGTTGCGGAGGACCTCGGGGTCGGCCAGCGCCGGATCGCCCGAGCCGCGGACGATGACACGGTCGCTGTCGATCGCGATCTCGGTCCGGAAGACAAAGTCAGGGCCGAGGATGCGGAGCGCCGCGCCGCTGGTGAGGAGTTTCATGTTGGACGCGGGGATGTACCCGCTGTCGGCGTCGAGAAAGACCAGAGGGGCGGACGCGCCGACCTCGCGGATGCAGATGCCGACACGGGCGTTGCCGATGTCGGCAGCATCGATGACCCGCTGGACACGCACCGCCAGCGACTGGGCGATCCCGACGGTCGGTGCGAGCAAGACGAGCGCGGCAAGCGCGAGATGGGCGAAGGTGAGGGGCGTTGCGGCGCGGGCTCGGGCTGGTGCTCGGGCCGGTCGGGTGGTCGTGTCGGGCATGGTCTCTCCTGGTGGGGGCGTGATCCCTATCCGGGATCGTTCGCCTGGGTTCAGGATCGGCCGAAGCGAGGGTGCAACTCCAGCAGAGAAGAATCGGCTCGGGTTCAGATGATCGGGTTGGTGACCAGTGCGAGCCGGTCAGACCCGGCTGGGGGTCGCGGCGTGCAGCAAGCCAAAGAGCCTGACAAGGTCCTGGACCTGATTGGCCGACTGGAATTTCCATTCTGGCCAACACACCCCGGCGACGAGCCTGGTCGGGGCGAGCCCGTCGCGGATATGCCTCGAGAGCTTGCGCAGGGGGAGGGTGCCGAACTGCTGGTGGGTGAGGCGGAAGACCACGGTCGGGGTCTGGGGATTTGGAACGAGGTAGGCGATGATGTCGGCACTCGCAGCCCGGCCCGATCGGTAGGTCAGGGACCATTTCCAAGGGACGCCGCACCATTCGAGCCTCTCGGTGAGGCCGAAATCGTCTTCAAGGCCTCCGCGGAGTACCCTTGCCAGGTCAACAATATCATCATCCTCGATTGCCTCGAAGAGGCTCTCGGTTGTCGGGGTCGTGAACCGGTCCTCCCAAGGGGAGCGATGGGCGATGGATCGTCGGGGCATGGTTGCGTGTCCTTGCAGCCGCCAGCGTCGGGGTTGGAGCTGGCTTATTATTGCCATTCGACGCCGCGGCCTGTCGGCTTGTTCCCGCGTGTGGGGCATCCGGCCGCAAAATGAGGGTCTCACGCACTCGATTATGGCTCATTTACCCCCCCAAAGTACCCCGTCAGGTCCTGATACCCCCCCTGAGGACCTCTCGAAGGCCTCTGTGCTGCTGGTTGATGACAACGAGCAGAATCTGGAGCTGCTCCGGGCGTATCTCGATGATCTGGGCTGTGAGACCCGCACCGCGACCGACGGCGTGGCCGCGATGGCGGCGATCGAGGCCGCGATCCCCGACCTGGTGCTGCTCGACGTGATGATGCCCCGGATGAGCGGGTTTCAGGTGTGCGAGCGGATCAAGCAGAGCCCGCGGACGCGGGACGTGCCGGTGGTGATGGTGACCGCGCTCAACGAAGTCGGCGATGTCGAGCGGGCGGTCGAGGCGGGGGCCGACGACTTCCTCACCAAACCGGTCAATCGGCTTGAACTGCTGACGCGGGTGCGATCACTCCTGCGCGTGCGGACCCTCAAGCGCCAGCTCGATTCGACGCTGGATGAGCTCCGGCGGTCCCGGGGGGAGTGAGTGTGCTGCCGAGCAGCGCCGGTGCCTGACACGCGTTCTGCTCTGAGCCGCATGGTGTCGTGCTTTGGGTTTGCCCCCTTTGCTCCGGGCTGTGCTTACGCCGCGATGCTGAGTTCGGTGTTGCTGGTGTCGGTGTTGGACAGGTCGAGTGTGACCCCGAAGCGGACGGTGATGGGTTCGGCGTCGTCGCTGACGAGATTGTCGCGGATGGTGCGCAGGAAGTAGACAACCTCGGCCGAGCCGGCGGGGACGGTCTGGTCTTCGTAGGTTCGGCGGCCGCTGGTGGCGATCCGGGTGAACACGGCATCGTTGTTGGTGCGCTGCCAGGCCGCGTAGACAGTGCCGTTGGCGGTAGTGCCGCTCCAGATGAGCTTGAGGTCGCCGGTGTTGAGCAACGAGGCTTGTTGGAAGTTGGTCGCGGGCGCCGGCGCGGGTGCGGGGGTGGTGGTTGCAGAACGGCAGCTCGTTCTGCGCCGGAGAGGGCCGGCCCGCAAAGTAAGTTTTGGCCCAGCGCGGGGGCGGCCCATCCGGCCGTCGGGTAGCCTCCGCCCGTGTACGCCCCCGGGAAAGGAAGCGTGGCGCTGCGCAGGTGGAACCTGTCGCACCCGGCGGGCGGGATCTGAAGCCCAGCGAAGCGTGGAATTGGGGCGCTCGCCGAGGAATGTTGGGCATTTCCGCCTCGGCGCGATCTTAAGGATCATAAGCTCGGCGGCACGCAATCGTGGTCGATCCAGGCAGAGGAACCTCCGAACAATACCAGCGCAGCCCGCCTTGGCAGCTTTCAGATGGTACCAAGGCGGGCTGGAAAGCCCGCGCCCCTGGTTGTTCAGAGGTTTTCATTGTCGATAACTACGCAACGCACAAACTCCCGAACGTCAAAGCATGGTTGGAACGACACAATCCCTTCCACATGCACTTTATTCCAACCAGCAGTTCGTGGCGCAACGTTATCGAGGGGTTCTTCCGCAATCGTGATCAAAGGCGGCTGCGTCGCGGAGTATTCCGCAGTGTTCCCGAGCTCATCGATGCAATCAGTGCCTCCATCGACGGGCACGAGCAGACTCTCGCCCGCTCGCTCGCGGGGGAGTTCAGCCGATTGACTGTGCTTGCCGCCGAGCGCGACCCGCGTCGGCCGTTGCCGGAGCACACGCTCGCCGCCCGGGTGCGGACGAAGTTTCAGCAGTTGAACACCGCCGTCCGCACGAGCATCGCGGCGATCTCGGGCACCGTCGCCCAGCGGGCCGCGGCGGAGGTCCCGGTGCGGGAGGCAGGAGAGGAGCCCCCCGTTGTCGTGACTCCCCGCCGGGTGCCCGCGAGATTATCTCGGCGATCGTCGTGGGGGTTTGCCGGGCGGGTTTGGTCTCGGGCGTGGATTTTTCTTGCAACCCCGGGGGGATTCGTCGATACTGCAAGGGCGTTGGGTTCGGGATCGCGAGATCGTCACACACAGAGGGAGCGCCATGGACAAACTCTTACGCATCGCCGCCTCTGCCGCCACCGTCGTTTGCTTCGCGACCGCCCCCCACACCGCCCACGCCCAGCACAGCTACACGCACACGTTCACCGTCGATCCGTCGGGGAACGCCGACTACACCACTATCCAGGCCGCGATCAATGCGCTGCCCTCGCCGATGGTCCCGACCACCATCCTTATCTATGCGGGCACCTACACCGAGGCGTTGACGGTGGTCGATTCCGAACTCGACATCGTCGGGATCAACCGCGAGGGCGTGGTCATCAAGCCGCCGGCCGACACCGACGCGATCACCATCAAGGGCAACGGGGCCCGGCTCAACACCATCCGCAACCTCACCATCTGGACCAACGATCCCACCACGGGCGAGGGCCGGGGCGTCGTCATCGAGAACAACGGCGGGGCCGACCCGACCGACATCGGCATCGACGGCGTAACATTCCGCATCGACGGGGCCAACAGCGACGCGATCCGGCTCAACGACCGGGCCCACAGCATCGAGATCAGCAACGTCACGGTCCTCGGGGCGGGCGAAGACACCATCAAAGGCATTTGTGTGACCGGCGGCACGTCGGCAGACCCATCCGTCGGCCTGACCATCTCCAACGTGGTCATGCTGCTCGACGGCTGCAGCGCCAAGGGCGTCACGTTCGAAGATGAAGCCGAGGACGTCACCATCACCGGGCTGGTGATCCGTAAGCCCTCGTTTGGAGGGCGCGGGATCGAAGCGGAGATGGCCACCAATCTTTACGTCGAGAACTGCGACGTGCTCGCCCACGACGGCGACGGGCTGATTGTCGGGCCGAACACGATCGTTCGGGACTCCTCAATCATCGTGCGCAAGGCCTACGGCTCCGACGACGGGTGCGGCACCTCGTCCGATGACAAACCGGGTATCAAGATCGGCGACATCGACGGGGTCGTGGTGGACAACTGTTTCCTCGAAGGGCGGCTCTCGGGCATCGTCATCGGCACGGGTGCCGACGATGTCAGTGTGATTTCCTCCGACATCCTCGGCGGCATCGCCGGGGCCACTATCAAGGGCGCATCCGGTGTTTCGCTCACAAACTGCCGGATCGCCGGGGATTCGGCGCTGGGAACAGGAACCGGACTTCCCCAAGAGCAGCACTACGGCGTCCGTGTGCTCGGCACCACGTCGGGGCTCACTCTCGCCTCTTCGGTCGTCTCCGCCCATTCGACAACCGCCAGAGACGCGATGGGCATCCTGGTCGAAACCGCACCGACCGACCGCCCCTTGCAGGTGCTCGACTGCGTGGTCTCTGCCGACGTTACCAGTGCCGCGACCGGCGTCGCTCACGCCGTTCAGAGCGAGGACGCAGAAGGGATCGACATGATCGGCGGCTCGGCCGACGCGACCGACGAGGACGAACGGGAAGTTGATGTGTACGACGTCTACAACGCCTCGGCCAGCGAGGTCCGCGTGCGGACCTCGGGCACGCAGTACTCACGGTGGAAAGGCGCGATCGGCGCCGCGGTCGGGCCGGAGGTCCAGACGCTCAGAGTCGTGAGAGTGCCCAGCGCAGGGGCCGCGACAGTGCTGGCGACCAAGAGTCTGACCGGTCTCGAACAAACTATCGTGACTGGTATCAACGACCCCAAAGTATTCCGTGTGCTCTCGGTCACCGGCAACCAAGCCGGGATGACTCAGACTGTCATCGTCATCGGCCTGGACTGGGGGCTGCGACCAGTCGCAGATGCGATCACGCTCAGCGGGACCGCGACCGTTGAGGGCGTCAAGGCGTTCCGATTCGTGGACAAGATCATTCTCCCGGCGGAGTCGAGCAGCGGAGAAACAGTCTCGGTCGGCACCGCCGAGATACTCGGCCTGCACTGGCCCATCGCGAAGACCGACGACCTCCTCGAGATCGCTCAGCGAACCTCGTCGGGCACGACGTACCTGATCCAGTCCTCAACCCCAACACCCAGCGTGGAACGAGGAACGGTCGATATCTCGGCGCTCAGCCCCGCGGACGACGATTCGATCGAGTTCACCTACCGAGCGAGCAAGTGAGCGTGGTTGGCTGCACCAGAATCTGCTGCCTCTCCGCTGTATTCGCAGCGGTTCTTTCCGCACAGCCTTGTCAGCCGGAATGGGATGTCGGGATCGGCAATCCCGGAATGAATAGCAGTGTGTCAGACTTTCTGGAGTGGAGGTCGCCCGAGGGTGGCTCGCTGTTGGTTGCAGGCTCGTTCTGGGAGCCCGTGTCTATGCTCGGGCTGTGGGACGGTTCGGTGTGGACCCCGCTCGAACCACAGTTCTCACCGACCAGCGGCATCGTAGACGTCTTGTACTTCGACGACGGCAACGGCGAGAAGCTCTACATTCTCGGCAATATCTGGCTTGGCGGTGCCGAACTCTGGCACGTCGCCCGTCTCGACGGCAACGAGTGGACCTTCCTCGACAACGGAGACAATACGAACGCGGTCGCCGAGATGGCGGTCTGGGACGACGGCACCGGCCCCGCTCTCTATGTCACCGGCGACTTCCAGACCCTCGACGGCGTCACCACCCACAACGACATCGCCAAGTGGGACGGCACCCAGTGGCACCCCCTCGGCGGCGGCCTCACCGCGCCGGGCACCCAGATCGGCCTCGCACTCGAGGTCTTCGACGACGGTTCCGGCTCCGGCGAACAACTCTACCTCGGCGGCTCCTTCGTCAGGATCGACAACAAGTCAATCAGCTACCTCGCCCGCTGGGACGGCAGCGACTGGACAGGCTTCGGTGGCGGGCCGCACTTGTCGGTGGACGATATGTGCGTGCACGACGACGGCTCGGGACCGGCCCTTTACGCCGTCGGTAACTTCGGCAGCGCGGCAGATCAACTCGTCAACCACGTCGCCAGGTGGGACGGCACCGAATGGTCCGACCTCGACGGCGGCACCGACGGCCGCGCGGGGCTCAACGCCTGCGGCGTCTTCGACGACGGCACCGGCCCGGCCCTCTACATCAGCGGCAACATCGAGACCGCCAGCGGCAAGCCCATGTGCAACATCGCTCGCTGGGACGGCACCGAGTGGCACGACCCCGGCGGCGGACTCGATTGCTCCGGCACCCAGGGCGCCTTTGCCATCCTCGGCCTGCCCCCAGACTCCCCCTTCGGCGCATCCATGTTCGTCGGCGGCTCGTTCAGCCAGGCAGGAGGCCAGCCGACCAACTTCATCGCCGAGTACAAAGGCTGCTTCTGCACCGCCGACTGGAACGACGACGACACCGTCAACACCCAGGACTTCATCGCCTTCCTCAACGACTGGGCCGCCCAAACCCCAAGAGCCGACATCAACAACGACGGCACAATCAACACACTCGACTTCATCGCATTCCTCAACTTCTGGGCCGAGGGGTGCTAGAGCAGCGGGATGGGGAAGCAGGAGGCGGCGTGTCCGCGTGCCCATGCCGCCGGGGTCCGGTTCCCGGGCCGGCCTCGGGGTTCAGCCTCTCGGGGTGTGACCCCTCTACGATCCTCCCGTGAACACAATCCTGCACACGCTTGACCGTTGGCAACCGTTCCGAGCCCTCGTGCTCGGCGACTTCATGCTCGACGAACTGGTCTTCGGCGACGCCGAGCGCCTCAGCGCCGATGCGCCGGTGCCGGTGCTCCACGTCCGCCGCGTCGAGCGGCACGCCGGGGGGGCGGCCAACCTCTGCCTCGGGCTCGAAGCGATCGGCGCAGGCAGCGTGCGCGCGTTCGGGGTCGTGGGGAACGACGAACCCGGGGGGGCGCTGCGGGCCGCCCTCCAGACCGCAAAGATCGACACCGCCGGGCTGCTCACCGCCGACGATCAACTCCAGGGCGGACGCCCGACGACCGTCAAACGCAACATGATCGGGCTCGCCCAGTCGAGGCATCCGCAAAAAATGTTCCGCGTAGATTACGAGTCGCACGAGCCGTTGGGTGATGTGCTCGAAGCGCGCCTGCTCGCCGCGCTCCGCGCCGCGCTCGCAGAGGCCGACGTGCTCTGCATCGAGGACTACGCCAAGGGCGTCTGCAGCCCGGCGATGTGCGCCGCCGCGATCGCCGCGGCAAGGCAGGCGGGCGTCCCGGTCTTCGTCGACCCCGCCAAGCTCACCGACTACGCGCGATATCAAGGCTGCACCGCCATCACCCCCAACCGAACCGAAGCGGAACACGCGACCGGGCTGCGCACCCACGCCGAAGACGACACCGACACCGGCGCCAAAGGTGGGGGGGCTGGTGCCCGCGACACCCGCGCAGCATCCGCACACACCCACAACGCGGCCCTCGCCCACGCGCTCGCGCAGACTGTCGAATGCGAGGCGGTCGTGCTCACGCTCGATCGCCACGGCGCGCTGCTCTGCGAACGCACCGGCGACCCGGTGACCGTCCCCACCCGGGTGCGGCAGGTCTACGACGTCACCGGCGCGGGAGACATCTTCCTCGCCGGGCTCGCTGCGGCCCGGGCCAACGGCCTGAGCTGGCGCGACGCGACCCGCCTGGCAAACGTTGCCGCGGGGATCGAGGTCGAGTCCTTCGGCGCGGTCCCTGTTCCGATCGAGCGCATACATCAACAGGTCCTCGCCGAGTCGTCCGCCGAGCATGGCAAGCTGCGGACCATCGATCAGTTGCTCGTCGAGGTGCGGGCCTGGCGCCGCGAGGGCAAGCGCATCGTCTTCACCAACGGCTGTTTCGACGTGCTCCACGCCGGGCACGTTTCGCTGCTCGACCGTGCAAAGCGGCTGGGTGACGTGCTCATTGTCGCGACCAACACCGACGAGCGCGTCCGCGAGTTCAAAGGCCCCAACCGTCCGGTCAACGCGCTGGCCCAGCGCGCGGCCGTCCTCAGCGGTCTCGCGGCGGTCGACGCGGTGGTCGTCTTCGAGGAAGAAACGCCCCGCGAGATCATCGAACGCATCGTGCCCGATGTCCTGGCCAAGGGTGACGAGTACGAGGAGGCGAACATCCCCGGCGCAGCATTCGTAATCGAGCACGGCGGCACCGTCGAACGCCTGTCCATGGTCGAGGGCTACAGCACAACCGCCACGCTCCGCAAGATGGGCGACCCCCGCGCCGAAACCGCCGCAACCACCGAGACCCGCGCACGCTTTGTCGAAGACCAGAAGTAAGTTCTACTTCAAGAGATGACTCTCTCCGTTGTTCCAGTTGCTCCAGTCGTTCCAGTTCGTTGTTCGATTTGTTTTTACGCCCGGGATGAAGACGCGCAGCGCCTGAATCCCGGGATTCGACCCCGACGGGTCTCATCTCGGGCGTCGTGTCAAACCCGGGCGTCGTGTTGAAGAGGTGTTGTGAGGGAACGCAATCCTCTCTTCCTCCAAGCAAACATCACCTCAGGTTGGTACTCTGCTTGGATGCCCGAGTGTGACGTCATCACGACCGACCCGACCCGCCACCACCTGGCCATCCTCCGCAAGCCTTACCTCGACCTCATCGTCATGGGGCTCAAGCGGCTCGAGTTTCGGCTGACGCGGGTCTGCCAGCCTCCGTTCGGCCGTGCCGCCCCGGGTGAGACGGTCTATCTCAAACAGTCGAGCGGGCCCTACCGTGCGCGGGCGGTGATCGAGGCGACGCTGTTCGTCCAACTCGGGCCGCACTGGCCGCTCGACCGGCTGCGCGAGCAGTTTCAGCCGCAGATTCAGGCGTCAGACGATTTTTGGGAACAGAAGACCGGCGCACGCTACGCCTCCCTCATCTGGCTGACCGACGTCGAAGCGATCGGGCGCGACGAGGTGCCCGCCGACATCCTGGGTTTGTCCAAAGCCCAGTCGGCGTGGCGCGTGGTGCCTGTGTCATCGCTCGCGCATCTCGCATGAAACCATGCAAACGTGGATGTTTGGACGCCGGAGCTGAGGCTCTGCGAAGCTCCGGGTATCAGGGCGATTAGGGCGCACCCCATCCCACACTTGGCTCGAAGACTCGCTCAGCGTCGGCGTCCGAAGACAGACCGGGCAGGTCAAGTGCTTCCAAATGACTCTACCGCCAGTCGATGGCGATCTTCCCGAACTGTTCACCCGCTTCGAGCCGTTCGTACGCAGCCTGGCACTCGGCGGGCTTGAACACCTTGTCGATCACCGGCTTGAGGCGGCCGCTGCGAAAGAGCGCCGTAACCTCGCAGAACTCGTCGTTGCTGCCCATCGTCGAGCCGAGAATCCGGAGCTGGTTCCAGAAAATGCGGGCAAGGTCGGTCGTCGCGTCCGGCCCGGTCGTGCAGCCGGGCGTGACATACGCCCCGCCCCGCGCGAGGCTCTTGATGCAGGACAGGTGCGTCGCCTTGCCCACCGAATCGACCGCCATGTCCACGCCGCGCTTGTTGGTCCAGCGGCGGATGTCGCGGGAGAAGTCGTTGCCGTCGTCGAGAAGGGTGTGGTCTGCACCGAGTTCCTTGGCGCGGTCGAGCTTCCACTGATGGCGGCTGGTGACCGCGACCGGACAGCCCAGGTGCTTGGCAATCGCCAGCGCGCTGGTCGCCACCCCGCCCCCGATCCCGGTGATGAGGACCGACTGCCCCGGGCGGAGATCGCCCTTGGTGACCATCATCGAATACGCGGTCAGGGCGCACAGCCCAAAGCCCGCCGCCTCGACCGGGTCGCACCCATCGACACACGCCAGGTTGTCCACCGGCACGGTAAACGCGGCCGCGTGCGCGCCGAAGTGGTGTTCGCCGATCAGTTCATACTCCGGCGCAAGCGTCGAACGCGGCGGCTCGGCGGGGGTGCGATGCCCATCCACCCGGACCGCAGCGTTGTAGATCACCTGCCTGCCGATCCACGCCGAATCAACACCCGGGCCGACCGCCTCGACGATGCCGCACCCGTCGCACCCCGACACCCGCGGATACACAAGCTCAAGCCCCGGCACCCCCCGTCCGACCCACAAGTCCATGTGGTTGAACGCCGAGGCGAGGGTGCGCACCACAGCCTGCCCGGGCGCAGGGGCGCCCGGATCCGACCAGTCGGTGCGGAGAGAGACGTTGGGAGCGACAGGATCGGCTTGCTTGGAAACGACGATGGCGTGCATAGGGGTAGGCTATGTCTCTTGCGACGCACTGGCAGCCGGGCAGGATGAAAAGGAGTTGGACCGATGAGTGATTGGCAGAATATAGAGCGGTTTACCCCCAAGGTCATCGAGCGGCTGGGGCACTACGTCTACCTCTACCTTGACCCGCAGACGGGCGAGCCCTTCTATGTGGGCAAGGGGAAGGGCAACCGGTGCTTTGCGCACCTCAAGGACAAGTCAAAGACCCGCAAGGCCAAGCGCATCACAGAGATAAAGAAGCGGGGCTTGCAACCCCGGATCGAGATCCTCAAACATGGGTTGACCGCCGACGAAGCGTTCCTGGTTGAGTCCACTGCGATCGACCTGATCGGCGTGCAGCATCTGACCAACGAAGTCACAGGCCACGGCGGCGCGGGCGACCGGTCAAAGGCCGGCGTCGCCGAGGTGCAGGCCGAACTCTCAGCAACGCCTGTTGTCATCAGCGATCCGGTGATCCTCATCACGATCAACAAGCTCTATCGGCCCGGCCTGTCGCTGCCGGATATTTACGACGCGACGAGGAGTGCGTGGAAGATCAACCCGGCCAGACACAACCCCGAGTACGCGCTGAGCATCTACCGTGGCATCGTCCGGGCAGCATTTACGATCAAAGCCTGGCACGAGGCGGGGACCACACTCAAGACCTACGAGCACGACGGCTATCGACCGGAGGGGTTGAGGTTGGATCGTTGGGAGTTTGTCGGCACACAAGCACCAAAGAAAGTATGGCAGAGGTATGTCGGCAAGTCTGTCCGCGACTACGCAAAGCCGGGGGCGCAGAATCCGATCCTCTTTGTCAACTGCTGATCTTGTCGAAGCGGATTTGCTCGTGCACGGATCGAAGCTGTGAGGATTGGAATGTTCAAAAGAGAAACCGCCCCGCGTGGTGCGGGGCGGAAGAGAAACTCGTGGTGGTGTCGGACTCAATCGTGTCCAGCCCGGCTCGCGAACAAGCCCGGGCTGAAGCCCGAGGCTCGGGGGGCTCGGGGGGGGCGGAGAGAGGGAACACTCAGCCGATGGTCTTCTGCCCCTCGACGTGCTTCATCCCACGGCGACGGTCCCGCAGACGACGGCTCTTGCCCACACGGTCACGCAGGAAGTACAGCTTGGCACGACGAGAGTCCGCCCGGCGCACAACCTCAAACTTCGCAATCATCGGGCTGTTGATCGGCCACATCCGCTCGACGCCCTGGTTGTCCGTCACCCGACGGACCGTAATCATCTCTTCCATGCCCTTGCCCTTGCGGCTGATGAGCACGCCGGCGAAGATCTGGATGCGTTCCTTCTCGCCCTCCACGATCCGTGCGTGCACGTTGATCGTGTCGCCCACGTCCATGCGGGGAAGGTCGGACTTGAGGGCTTCGGTGTTGAAGCTGGCGATGATTTCTTGTGCGCCCATGGTCGGCCTCGGCTCGTCGTTGGGCCGCCCAAATGCAGCGGCTGTCTGGTTCGTGTTCGTACGCTCCGCCTCCAAGGACGGGCATGGAGGATAGGCGGCCCCCGGTGCGGCTTCTAGTCAGCCGCCGATGCCCAAGGGGGCGATCGTTACCTGTGGATCGGCGGTGGTGCCCCGAATCCGGTACTTCATCAGCCGGTCGGTCATATTCCCGAGAATCTCCCCAAGCCCGCCGAGCATCGACTGGAGCTTCTCCATCGGCCCGGCATTCACCGACAGGTCCAGCGAGGAGTCAAACCCGATCGTCCCGGTCGCCCGTGCGGCGAGAAACTCCGTGCTCACCTCCGACGAGGTGATCTCGATCCCCATCGGCGAGAGCGTAAACGTCGCGTCGGCCTGGTGCTCTGGCTCGGCGTTCTGCCGGACCGCGACATTCATCACCGACGCCAGCTGCGTGAGCCCGGGCAGCACCAGCAGCCGCCCGTCCCGGATGTGCACCTCCCCCGCGCCGGCGAGCCCCGACCTCGGATCGGCCAGCGTCGTCGAGACCGAGCCCCGGCCTTGAAGCGTCCCGGCGAGCCCGCCCGCGGTTTGGGTGTCATCTCCGGACCCGCCGCCGCTCCCGACGCGGAGCAGGTCAGCAAGATCGAACCCCTCGATCTGCCAGGTCGCACTCGCGGGCATCGACAGCTCTCCCAGCGACGCCCGCAGGCTCGCCGAAAGACGCCCCTGGAGCATCTCGCCAACAAGCGCCGGCACCGACACAACACCACCGGTAAGTGTCCCCGCGGCTCCGAGGCGCGAAATCGGCAGCCGGTACGCCGTCGACGCCAGATCAAACCCGGTCAGCGTGGCATCAAAGCGGATATCGCCCGCGATCGGATCGGTCAAGGGAAGCGTCCCCGACGCCGTGATCTCGACATGCCCCGCCGCGTTGTGCGCCGCAAGCAACGTCTGGAGCTGGGAAGGCAGCACCGTTGCGCTCTCTTCGTCGAGTTGCCCGACGAACCTGAGCCCGTCGATCCGCGCAAGGAACGTGTCGAGATTGAGTGCTCCCGTCAGCGAGAGATCGAGCAACGGGCCGAGCGAGGTCTCGATGTCCAGCGCGTACCACCCCGGGGAGTCGGCATCCGGCGAGCTCTCGATCGTCGTGGTCAGGCCCGCAATCGTCATGGGCGGTGACCCGTCACCCATATCGAGAAAGAACGCCCCGTCGGTGATCTTGATCTGCTCGAGCCGCAGCACGCTGGAAAGGCGGAAGTTGGACTCCACCATGTCCTCGTCGCCGGGCTTGGTTCTCACAATCGGGTTCAGCCCCCGAAACCCCACCCCGCCGTCGGCGTTGACCTCACGGATCAGCCGAACAGTGGGGGATTCCAGAACAAGTCGGCTGATCCGGATGGGCTCACCGATACGGGGAATCTCTGTGAGCGTCACCGTCATGCCCTCGAGTTCGAGAACGGTCGTCCCGCCGCCCTGCTCGCTATCGAGCGCCGTGAGTGTGACGCCTTTGAGATGGACCGTGCCCGGGGCGGTGTAGTCGATGTCCTCGTACGCAAGCTGAGGCACCAGAGCGTTGTTTGCCACGCCGACGATCTGGCTTGCGATCCAGTCTTCGAGCCGGTCGGCAGCGTGCTGCAAGCCCCCGGCCCCCGGCCCCATCGTGCGGAAGACCACCACGCCGACAACGCCGATCACCAGCAGCGTGACGCCGGCGATGAGGACAGCCCGCCGGGTGTTGCCGTGTGCGGTGTGCATGGAATCGCCTCGGCGCACCAGGCGTGCGCGCAACACGCGACTGGCCCCGACGGGCACCCGTGCCGCGCAGGTGGGAGTGAAACGTCAGGCGCGGGAGAGGTACGAACCGTCAGCCGTCGAGACGCGGATCTTCTCGCCGTTGGTGATAAACGGGGGCACGCGGGTCTTGAGGCCGGTCTCGCACACGGCTTCTTTGAGCTGGTTGGTCGCGGTCGCGCCCTTGATGCCCGGCGCGGTATCGCTGATCTCGATCTCGACCGCCGCGGGCAACTCCACGATAATCGGGTTGCCCTCGTAGCACACCACGGTCGCAGTGGTGTTGGCGACCAGATAAAGCAGCGCATCACCCAGCACGTCGGCGGGAATAATCATCTGGTCGTAGTCTTCGGTATCCATAAACGTCGCGCCAGACGGATCCGAATACAGATACTCCATCTCGCGGCGGTCAAACGTCACCGACTCGACATTCTCAGACGAACCGAACCGACGCTCGATGTTGGCGCCGCTGATCGCGTCCTTGAGCTTGGCCTGGATGTACGCCGGCCCCTTGCCCGGCTTGGTATGCTCGGTCTTGACGACGATGTAGAGCTTGTTATCGATCTTCACGCCGTTGCCGCCGCGCATGTCATTGGCCTTCATCTGGTCGATCCTCCGCCCGTCGAGCGGCAAGCCGCGTCAGCCGGGTATGCTGGTAAGCCGTGGGGGGTATTCTGGGTACGGGACGGGATGGTAGCCCCGAAAGGGCGATTTTGGAACAGGAGTCACCACGATGACGCAGACGCAAAGAATCGGCACGACTCGGCAAGCCCGGCAGGTATCAAGGCGAGGCTTTCTCGCCACCACCGGAGGCCTCATCGGGGCCGCCGCATTCGGGCCAACAGCCCTCGCCCGGGCCACCACCGCCACCCGACTCGGCGCGGGGACCTACTTCCCGTGGGTCCAGGTCGGCAAAGGGATTCACGCCGCGATCGACCTTTCCTCGGGCGGCAACGTCATGGTCGCCACCGGGACCTCGGCCGCCGTCATGGTCGACACCAAGTTCCCCGCCTTCGCCGCCGCCCTCAAACGCGAGGCCGAGTCCTTCGGCAGCACCGTCACCCACGTCATCAACACCCACCACCACGCCGACCACACCGGAGGCAACGGCGTCCTCAAAGGTGAGGTCGACGTGCTCATGGCGCACAACAAGGCAGCCTCGCGGATCGAGGGTCAACTCGCACGCTACGTCGGCGCCGCCCGGGGCGGGCCAAGGCAGATAGATCCCGAACGCGACAGCTTCGAGACCGTCCTCGAAGAGGCACAGGTCGCTGTCGAACAATCTGAGGGCTGGACAGCCAAAGACTTCGTGCCCGACGCGCTCATCACCAGCGAGCGAGAAGAACTCACCGTCGACAACATCGACCTCGTCCTCTACCACTTCGGCCCGGCCCACACCGACAACGACGTCATCGTCCACGCTGTCGAAGCAAACGTCCTGCACACCGGGGATTTGTGCTTCAACGGCCTCCACCCGTTCTTCGACAGCACGGCCGGGGTGACCTGCCGCGGCTGGAGCGACGTGCTCGGCGAAGTCATCGAACTCTGCGACAACGACACCGTCGTCGTCCCCGGTCACGGCGATATCACCGACCGCGACGGCCTCAAGACACAACAGCAGTACATGGACCAACTCTGGGAGCACGTCGCCGCCGAGGTCGCCAAGGGAACCGCAAAGGCCGACGTCGAAGCGATGAGCTGGAGCTTCATGGACGGCCTCGGATTCGAGCAGATCCGCAGCCGCGCCATCGGGGTGGTCTACGACGAAGTGACCGCAGCTGCAGACGGATAGGGAACCCGCGGCCGATACGGCAGGTCCGCTCCTGTCCTCGAGCCGTCGCGGTGTTGTCTCGGCTGCGAGATTCATCAGCCGAGAGCCCGGCGCAGATCAGGCCCGGGCAGCACCCTCGATCGAAAGCTCGGCCGGTGCCGGGGTGCTCTCGGTGTGCAACCGTTTCACCCGGTGCGCCGCCCAATCTGTTACCGCCAGGTCCGGGCTCGTCGGCTCGGTGTGCAGGTGCAGCAGGTCGTACACATTATTCCGCTGGGCCGGCACAAACCCCGCCTCGCGGATCAGCCGACACAGCACCGCCTCATCCAGGCAGTACGTTGTCCCCGCCGACGAGACCACGTTCTCTTCCATCATCACGCTGCCCATGTCGTTGGCGCCAAAGGTCAGCGCGGTCTGTCCGACGTGAGGCCCCATCGTCACCCAGCTCGCCCCGATCGAATACACGTTGTCGATGAACAGCCGCGAGAGCGCCTGTGTCCGCAGATAATCCACCGTCCCGCTCGTCCGCAGCCGACGCCCGAACTCGGCGTGACCCTTCGCATCGCCGTCCCCCCCCAGCGTCGCAACCACATCGCCCGGAAACTCGCCCGTATCCGAGTCCTGCTCCCCCCAGTCCTTCACCCGCCCCAGGGGCGTGTTGTCCCGCTGGAACGGCCACGCGATAAACGCCTTGTAGTGCCCGAACGGGACCGACCCTTCCTCGCGGTCGGCAGACGTGTTCGCGCCCAGCGCCCTGTCCTGCCACCGGCGGACCATATCCATGTGGTGCACCCGGTCGGCGTACCCCTCGATATGCCCGAACATCATCGTCGCGCTGGTAAACATCCCCAGCGAGTGGGCCGCGTACATCGTCGTCAGCCACGCCTCCTGGTCACACTTGCCAAGCCCGATCTTCCGACGCACCGGATCGGCAAAGATCTCACCGCCGCCCCCGGGCAGCGAGTCCATCCCCGCGTCCTGCAACTTCGCAAGCACCCAGCGAATCTTCGCAAACAGCGTGTCCCCCGGCGAATCAAAGAAGTTGACAAACTCGATCATTTCAGGCGGGCTGAAGGCGTGCACATGCACCCCCGGGAACCGCGCCTTGATCGCCGCCAGCAACTCAAGATACCAGTCCAGCGAAAGGTTCGGGTTCATCCCCCCCTGCATGAGAATCTGCGTGCCGCCGATATCGACAAGCTGCTGAATCTTCTCGAGCAGCTCGTCGTACTCGAGCGTGTACGCGTCGTGGTCTTCCGCGTCACGCCGGAACGCGCAGAACGTGCACCGCGCCGTGCAGACGTTCGTGTAGTTGATGTTGCGGTCGATGACGAAGGTGCGGTAGGTGTCGCCATGAATCGCCCGGCACCTCGCGTCGGCCCAACGCCCAAGCTCCGCGGTCGGCATCTCGCGATAAATCTCGAGCCCTTGCTCTGGGGTGAGACGGGCCTTGCCCTCGACCACCGCAGCCAGCAGCCCGGTATCCAGGCCAGAAAGAGTGGGGTGCGATTGAACCCCCGTCGGGGACTGCGGCGTGGTGTTGGCATCGGCGTGCATTGGGTGCGTCCTCGGCCGGGGGCGGATGCAGAGCGGACTCGCCGCCCGGAGGGGTGTTTTCAAGACTTCCTGAAAGCTCTATGAAGTGTACTGCCCGCACACCGGCAGGTCCACCGTCTCAGGGTCGCAGCGTGTTGCACAACGCCCAAACGGCCGCACGCCCACCTGTCGGCGGGCGTGCAGCGGAGGAGATGAGAGAGACTGGGTCAGGGTCTTTCGGGTCAGGTGCAGGTTTCGTCGTCTCAGCGGCGACGCTTCACCGCCGCGAACCCGCCGAGCCCGAGCAGCGCCAAGGAGCCCGGCGCGGGCACCGCAAACTGCACGATGCTGCCGCTGGAGATGGAGTCCCCGAACGAAGCCCCGGCAAAGTCGAGCGAGCCGAAGCTCGGGGGCAGCCCAAGGGCGTTCGAGTAGTCCTGGATGATGAACGCCCAGGTCTCGCCCGGCTCGAAGATGCCGTCGCTGGCCATGGACTCAAAGACGAGACTGCGGTTCACCCCGAGGGTGTCGATACGGAACGCCAAACCGACATCGCCGGGCGCGGCATAGGAGAACGCAAGCCCGTCCACGTTGCTGAGCGAGGTCTCGGGGTCGCCGACGTAGAAGAGGTTGTCCCAGTAGGCGCCGGTGAGGTTGGTCATCTCGACCAGCGCGTTGGGCATGTTGGGGTCGTCGGTCGCGACACACGCCGGCTGGTTGGTGAGCGTCGAGATCGTGGAGATGAGTTCGTCTTGTGGAAACAGCGGCCCTTCGCCGAGTTCCTCGAAAGCGCGGAGATTGCCGTGATTGTCGCAGTCCGGGGCGTCGAAATATTCGCCATCGACGGGATTGGCAAGAACGCTCCCGGCAAAGAGTGCCAGCGAGAAACTGACGATCGTGGTGCGGTTCTGCATGGTCGTTGTCCTTTCAGAAATGGGGGGTGTGAACCGTTCTGCGTTGACAGCGACAGCACCGCGGGGTTGGTCACGGGGTCGATGAACTTTTTCTGAGGCGTGTTGTCCCCCCGCTTGCGCGAGGGGCTCTATCCCGGGGCACATCACGCTTCTCGAGAGCCCCCTCGCGCAAGCGAGGGGACAACGGAAACCATCAAACGCACAGAGACTCCATGAGAGAGAGCTCCCTACCCCCGCGGATGAAACTTCTTGTGGACGCTCTGTAGCCGGTCCTTGTCCACGTGCGTGTAGATCTGCGTCGTCGCGATATCCGCGTGCCCGAGCAGCTCTTGCACCACCCGCAGGTCGGCGCCGCCCGTCAGCAGGTGCGTCGCAAACGAGTGCCGAAGCACGTGCGGATGCACGTCGTGCAGCCCCGCGATCGCCGCGTACTTCTTCACCAGTTGCCACACCCGTACCCGTTCGATCGGGCGGCCCGTGTGGGTGAGAAACACCCGCCCCTTGTCGCGCCCGTCGGCCCGTACGAGCCGGGGGCGGCAGGTCTCGAGATACGCCGTCAGCGCGTCCTGCGCGGGCGCGCCCATCGGGACCAGCCGCTGCTTGTCGCCTTTGCCGGTGACGCGAACGACGCCGAGTGTGTCAATGATCTCGTCGGTCCCCAGCGCGCCGACCTCGCTGGCCCGCAGCCCGCTGGCGTACATCAGCTCAAGGATCGCCCGGTCCCGGCACCATAGCGAAAGCCCCGCGGGCGCAGCGCCCGGGGCAGGCTGGGGCGCTTCAAGAAGGGCCCTGACCTGCCGCGGCGAGAGCACCCCGGGGATCTTCTTCCACCGGGTGGGCTGGTCGAGATAGTCGGCCGGGTTGGTCTCGATCTCCTTCCGCGCCGCGAGCCAGCGAAAGAACACCTTGACCGTCGCAAGGTGCCGCGCAACCGACGCCGGCGCAAGCCCGCGCCGGCTCAGCTGCGTGATGTGCGCCGCGAGTTGACGGTGGTTGATCTGGTCCGGAGCCCCGACGCCAAGATCGTGCAGATGGACCAGCAGCTCGCGGATGTCGCGTCCGTAGGCGTCGAGCGTGTTCGCGCTCATGCCGCACTCGACCCGCAGATACGCCGTGAAGTTGCTCAACGCCCCGCGCAATCCCGCACCGAGATCATCAGGCACCGGCGGCACCGGCGCAGGGGCTCTGGATGTCGGTTCGCGATTGGTCACACCTCATTCATCGGCGACCCGGCCCGCCGGGGGTCAAAGCCAGAGCGGGCCTCCGAAAAAAACGACCCCGGCCGTCGAAGGCCGGGGTCGTGAATACCCGGGGTGGGGTTGCGGGCTTGTCGCGTCCTTGCGGTGCCCGCGTTTCGGCGTCCTTGCCTTACCCGAGGAGCTGCAGGGCGGCCTGCGGCTGGTTGTTGGCGATCGACAACACGTTGGTCGATGCCTGGGAAAGGATCTGCGAGCGGGTCAGAGCCGCAGTCTCGGCCGCGAAGTCGGCGTCACGGATGACACTCTCTGCCGCAGCGGTGTTCTCAAGAGCGATACCCAGGCTCCGGATCGTCGCCCCGATCACGTTCTTCTGGAACGCACCCAGACGCCCGCGGAGGCTCGAGACCTGCCCGATCGCCTCGGTGACGATCTTCTGGGCTTGCGTCCCGTCGGAGTCGGCGATGTTGTATGACTTGCCCGATGCCAGGTCGTCGAGGAACCCAGTATCGCTGTTGCCCAGCTTGCGGGCAGCAACGTCACCGATGCCCAGCGAGACCTGCCCGCCGATGTCAACGGTGGGTGCAAGCTGGAAGTCCGCACCGCCGCCGGTGATGTTGAACGCGTCGATCTGGGCCAGCGTCTGCGAAGCGGTCGTGGTCAGCGTCATCTCAACATCGAGGAAGTCGGTGTTGATGCTGATGTCCTTGCCCTTGGTGGTCGCGGCGATGCCGTTGATGATCGCGCCGATGTCCTGCCCGTTGTCGCGGACGCCGTTCGAGGCGGAGGTCGAGTCGAAGGTCGCGTCGACGGTGGTCTCGATGGTGCCCGCGTCGTCGGCTTCCATGGTGTAGAGCCCCAGATCGGTGTTCGAGCCCTGAATACCAGCCTCGTTGATGACCTTCACCGTCGAGAACTCGTCGGTGCCGAACTCGCTGGAGACCAGCGCAATACCGGTCGTCGCACCGGCGGACGCCACCGAAGCGGTGATGCCGGTGATGTCGCTGAAGGTGTTGATCGCCGAGACCATGGCGCTGAGCGTGGTGCCCGAAGCGAACTGCAGCTCTCGGCTGCCGTTGGAGCCGGTGAGCTCAATGGTGAAGTTGCCCGAGTTCGCGCTGTTGAGATCGAGGCTGGTTGCCCCGAACGACAGGAACAGGATGCCCTGCTGCGCGGACTGGGTGACGATAACATCGATCTCCTGCGACGTGCCGTTGAACTTGGCACCGTTGACCTGGAAGTCGGTCACCGAAGAGTCGATCGAGCTGACCTGGTAGTCAAAGTTGCCATTGAGCAGCTTCATCCCCTGGAAGCTGGTCGCCCCGGCGATACGGTCGATGGTCTGCAGGATCGAGTCGATCTGCAGCTGGTTGGCGTCACGCTCTTCCTGCGACAGCCCGCCCGTGCTGGAACTGGTGGTCACCAGCCCCTGCAGCTCGGTGAGCATGCTCGAGATTTCCTGCAGGCCGCCCTCCGCGGTGTTGACCACCTGGTCGGCGCGGGTCGCGTTGCTGATCGCTGCGCTGGTCGCGCTGATCTCAGCACGCAGGTTCTCAGACGCGATGAGCCCGGAAGGATCATCCTTACCCCGGTTGATCCGAAGACCCGTGCTCAGGCGCTCCAGAGACTTGTTGAGCATGATGTTGTTCTGTCCCAGCACGCGCTGGGCAATCATGGACTGTACGTTGGTGTTGATGCGACTCATCGCGTCCTCCGTGCCTTGATATGAAACAGCGGTGCCGTTTCCCAACCCCGGTTCCCGTGCCGATGCTTCCTTGCCCGGCCGCGGATGTGACTTCTGTCACAGGGCTCCGAATCCGTCCGGAACCCACTCACCGGATCATGTTGCCCGGCTTCGACCGGAGGAATCGACGTGCCGGAACCGCGGGTTGAGTGAGAGATACCCAGACTGCAAGGAAAACTGCCGATTTCGCCGCCGCATAGGTGATTTTGCGCACAAAAAAGCCCCCGGCACGCGGCCGGGGGCTCGATGGAGTCATCGTCGATTCTGGTCCGCTGGGGTTATCCCAAGAGCTGCAACACCTGCTGCGACTGCTGGTTTGCAAGCTGCAGCACCGTGGTGCCCGAACTCGCGAGGATCTGTGCCCGGGTGAGCTTGCTGGTCTCCATTGCAAAGTCCGCGTCCCGGATAATCGAGTTGCTCGCGGTGAGATTCTCGAACGCAGCCTGCAACGACCGGACATTGGTCTGCAGCCCGTTGCGTTCGATCGACCCAAGCCGCCCTCGCAGGATCGTCACGTTGTCGATGGACTCCTGGATGATGTCGCTGGCGAGCGTGAAGTCCCCACGCCGGACACTCGCTTCGATCGAGTTGGTGCCCCCGGACTTGATCGAACTGAGATAGTTGAGCGTGCCTTCGTCCAGCACCCCGCCGAGCGTCGAGGCCGCCACGGACCCGATCCCGATGCTCAGCTGCTGTTGTGCGGTGATATCCGGACCAAGCTGGAACAACGCCCCGCCGCCGGTGATCTGGAACGTGCTGTTGGTCGCGGTCGGGTCGATCGCAAACGACTCGGCCAGCAACAGCTCGACCCCGAGAGACTGGGAGTTGATCGAGATGTTCAATCCGTCGCCGGTCGCGAGGTTGCCGTTGATCAGTGCAGAGACGTCACGCCCCTTGTCCCGGTCTGCGCCGGTAAGGTCCGACCAGGGGAACCCGCCGGAGGTATCGGGGTACTCGTCTTCGTCGGGGAATCGGTACGTCTCCCAGGCGTCGTCGTCGGGGTCGGGCCCGCCAAGACGCTTCACCGATACAAACGAGGAGGAGCCGTACTCAGCAGAACTGAAGACGATCCCCGAGTTGGCGTCGCCGTTGATGAGCGCCGCCTCGACACCGATGAGCGCGGTGAGCTTGTTGATCCCCGAAACAACCTTGTCGAGGGCGACCCCGGATTGGAACGTGAGCACCTCGACACCGCTGGGGCCGGCGATCTCGAGTGTGAGCGCAGAAAGAAGGACGCCGGGGGGCGTGGTGCCTCCGTTGTAGTAGAGCCCGCCGGTTTGCGCCGATCCGAGGACGTCGATCTCGACCTCCAGGCTGTCGACGTTGATGAGGCTCGCGTTGTTGACTCTCGCGAGGCTGATCTCGGACGTGTCCACACCCGAGAGCGTGTAATCGAGCGAGCCGTTCAGCAGCTTGAGCCCGCCGAAACTCGCGGTATTGCTGATCCGGGTGATCGAATCGATCGCCGAGTCGATCTGCAGCTGGTTCGCCGCTCGCTCTTCCTTGGAGCTGGCACCGGTGTTCGCCGCCTCGACCATCAACGCCCGGATTGAGGACAGCAGGTCCCCGACCTCGGCGAGCGCCGATTCGGTCGTCGCGATGACCGAGCTTGCACGCTCGACATTCCGGATCGCTTGCTCGATACCGTTGAGGTCCGAGCGGATCCGTTCGGTGATGATGAGCCCCGCGGGGTCATCAGCACCCCGGTTGATGCGCAGCCCGGTGCTGAGCCGTTCGAGGCGAAGCTGGAGCTCCATGTTGTTCTGGGACAGGTTGGCTTGAGCAATAAGACTTGGGATATTCGAGTTGATCCTCGACATGGCAATCCTCCGTGACTGAGGCCGAGGTGACGGGACGGGTGATGCGCAGAACCGGCGACTTAGCCGGTGCGCTTGGCGGCGGGTTTCGCCGTCTTTACGATGGGTTCGGTTTGCGAATCTGGACGGACGGGACGGGCGAGCTGGGCTGCCTTGGACCTGGCGGCGGCGCGTTCGCGCCCCGGCGGGATCGTCTGGCTGATCATCTGGAGATCCCCGTTGAGCTTCGCGGCGTTCTTGTTCTCGCTGCGGATGGCCTCGTAGACCTCTTTGCGATGAACCGCGATACTCGTCGGGGCCGTGATCCCCAGACGCACCTTGTCGCCGCGGATATCAACGACCGTGATCTCGATCTCGTCGCCGATCATGATCGTCTCGTCCCGTTGACGTGAAAGCACGAGCATGTGGTGGCTCCTGCGTGACGGAGGGTGCCGCAAGAAACTGCGTGCGGAACCCGGGTAAACGTCGCGACCTCTCGGGCCGGTCGCGGCGTGGAACACTTTCCGGACGTTCGGTGACGCGGCGGCCGCGCATGGACGTCAATGTCCGGACACTCTGGGATACAAATGGATCAGGCCGACGCCGCCTCAGACTGCGTCGCGACCTTCATCAGCGGGTGACGGGTCGTCCACTTCTTCTCCGCGAGCACCATCTGCTCGCCAGAACGAGAAAGCGTGTTGACAACCAACGGCCCCTGCAGATTTCCCGTCAGGTCCTGATCGACCTTGTTGACAATCACAAAGACCTGGGCGTCGGCGACCTCCTTGAGCCCGAGCGACTCCATCTGCTCAGGCCTGATCTGCACGCCGTAGTCCGGGACAAACAGCGTCGGGTCAGTGACCACAAACGCCAGCTCCGGGTCGTCAACCGACTGCAACCAGAAGAAACACGCGTCGTTTCCGGGTTCCAGAAGGCAGAAACGTTGATGCTGCGGGAAACCCAGCAGCCCTTTGGTAAAGGTGATCACGCGGTCCTCCGCGATGTCGATCACTCCAAACCGTGAGGTCCGCACTTCCATGTGTGCGCTCCAGTTCGATACGGCCTGCTCCTAAAGCAATCGATCCCCGACGAACCACGCCGGCGGACGTCCTGTCCTCGATCAGACCCGCGGCCGAGACGGGTCCTGCCTTGCTTGTAAAGACCGGTCAGCGGGTTTCCCCAAACCGCCCGGCACCTCTCCCTCCAACACCTACAGATAGTTCAGCAGCGAGAGCTGCGAGATCATCGCCGTGGTCTGCAACGCCGCCTGAAGCTGCGTCTGAAGCAACGACAACTGCGTCGCGGCCTGTGCAAAATCCGTATCCTGGAGCTGACTCAAAAGTGTGGCATCAAGCACGTTGCGATCCTCAAGAGCAAGGGTCTCACGATCGACCCGGTTGGCGTAGCCGCCGACGAGCGCCCGCGTCTCTGCGAGCGTGTCCACCGCGGCTCCGATGTTCTCCCCCGCAATCGCTATGCCACCCGTACTATCGCCCCTGAGACTATCACGAAGGTCGATCAGCCAGGAAAATACGTTGTCCGGGCGGATCTTTGCGCGGTCGTCGCCCAGGATTGATGACCCGTCCGCGCTCCGCTCCCCACGCAACAACCCAAGATCAGACGCCGCCTGCGAGTTGTTCCTGGGCTCGATCGTCAGCGGCTCGGTCATCCCCGGCGCCGAGACGTCCTGCTCGAGCAAGATCCCGTTCCCGTCGGTCGTCAACGAAGCAGTAAACAGCGACGTCGGCACGCTCTGCTCGCTCAGCTGCGTTGCCGCCTGCGAGTTGATCGCCGCGAGCATGGTCTCGACTGTCGCCATATCCCCCGCGCCAAAGTTCACGTCGATCGTCGCCCCGTTGCCAAGTGTGATCCTGAAATCGACGTCAAAGCTCGAGTCGGGCTCGCCGGTGTCGGGGTTGATCGATCCTGCGACATACCTCACGCCGCGTCCGTCGTTGAAATCCGCCAGCCGGGTCGTGGTGTTGAGGGTCCGGATCCCAAGCGCAGCCGCGGTCCCGTCGTTGCCCTCGACCTCTTCAATCGAGAGCGCCGAGCTCTCGCTCGACGCCACCTCGTTGAACACGTTGATCCCCGTCCCCTCGGCGTTGATCTCCACCCGCACGCCCAGCCCCGCCGCCAGGATCCGGTTCCCGATCTCCTGCAGCGATGCCGACCCCTCAAGATCAACCGTCCGTGTGATCCCGTGCGCCCGCAGCCGGATCTTCCCAAGCGTCACCCCGTCCAGCCCGCGCAGCGACGAGACCGGGCTGCTCCAGGAAAGCCGGGGGTTCAGGTCAAGCCCCGCTCCGCTCGTCGCGGCAAACGCCAGCGATTCATCGTCAGCCGCCAGCCCGAGGTCGAGCGCTGCGGTCCCGGTCCCCACGTCAGAAAACACAAGCTCCGGGTTGGTGCCGTCGTTGTCGTCAACGTCGATCGTCAGCGTGTTGCCCGCAAACGAAACCCCCCCCGAGCCCAGGACAGTCACTTCGTTCTCTGCCTCAAACACCCGCAACGCCGCGGTGATCCGCTCGGTCACGTCGTCGATCGTCTCTGCGGTAGAAAGGTCGATATTCTGCGGCGTTGAGCCGTCAAACGTAAATGTCACCACCCCCCGCTGGATGCCGATCCCCCGCGCCCCGTCGAGGTTCGCAAGCCGCGCGTCGCCCGTCAGGTCGGGGTCGAGGTCCGACGTCCCCCGCACTCGGCTCGAGATCGACCCAAGCAACGTGTTGCCTCCGAGCGTGACCGGCGTCGATCCGTTCAGCCCGAGGTCGGTCGTCAGCCCGGGGCCGCGCCCTGTGTACCGGTATCCACCCAAGAACGATTGCAACGGCTCGTCCCCAGGCGTGCTCCCTCCAAAGATGTGCCCGACCCGCGAGTTCCGGTTGGCGATCTGGTACAACCCGTCGATGATCGACTGTACCACCACCGCCTGGCTCGCCCGCTCGCCGCTGCTTGAGCCAAAGCTGGCCTGCTCGCTCGCGATCGACTGCGCCTCGAGCAGCAGGTCGCCGGCCTCGCTCAGTGCCTGGTCCAGTGTCGAAAGTGAACTGTCGGCAACCTGAAGATTCCGCGCGACCTGCTCGGACCGGTCCATCCGTGTCTGGATCGCCGCGATCGTCGCCGCCAGCACCGAATCGTCCGAGGGCTTGAGGATCGCCTTCCCCGTCGAGAGCTGATTGGAGAGCCTGAACATCTGGATGTTGGTCCGAGTGATCGTCGAGAGCGACAGCTGGGACCTGAGCAAGTCGGGGACGCGGCCGAGATTGGAGGAGGGGATGCTGGACATGGTGTGGTTGCCCTTAGACGCTCGCGAGCAGGACGTCGAGGAGCTCGCGTGCAACAGAGATGACCCGGGCCGACGCCTCGTACTGTTTCTGATAGTTGATAAGGTTGATCGATTCCTCGTCGATGCTCACGCCGCTCGCCGCAGCCCGCTGCGCCGCGAGGCCCTCCCGCACGATGCCCGTCGATTCAAACCGGTCCTGCGCGTACTCGGTGTCCACCGCGATCCGCTGCACCCGCTGCGCCCAGTGCTCCTGCAGCGTGCTGCCCGAGAGCGCCTCGATGTTGTCGTCCTGAAGCCCGGCAATCGCCAGCGCCGTGCCGTTGGCTACAACCGTGTCCCCGATCAGGCTCGCCGCACCCAGCCGTGAAGGGTCCTCGAGCAGGTCCGCCCGGATGTTGATGTCCGCCGCGTTCGTCCCCTGGAAATACGAGTTGACCCCAAGCACCGCCAGCACCCCCGAAGTGTCGTCGGCAAACGCCACCTCGTACCCCGCGTCCGCCGAAATCTGCAGCCGTCCGTCCGCGGTAAACGAAGCCGACAGGTTGTTCACCCCGTCAAGCCGCGTGCGGATATCTTCGACCGACGTGTCGTCGTCAAACCCCGCGACCCCGGCGCTGGTGATGCCGTCAAGATCAACATCGATGCGTACAGTTTCCGCAAGCCCGCTCTCTTTGTGCAGGACACGCACGGTAAACCCGCCGTTGGTCGCTGCAAAGGGCAGCGACGCGAACGTGTTGTTCAACGGCGAGTTCATCGCGATATCGCGGTTCTCGCTCGGGATCGTCCGCATCCCTCGGGTCGAGGTCAGCCCCGGCGTCGGGATGCCCGTCGAGTGCAGCTTGTTGACCGCAAAGATCAGCTGCGCCGCGATGTCGTCGAGCGTCCCCAGCGTCTCTTCGATCCCGATATCCCGGCTCGAAAGCAAACCCCCGATCATCCCCCCCGTGATCGGCAGCGGCTGCTCGTTGGTGCTCAAGACAACCGCAAGCGTCAGCTGCGAGCCGTCCGAGTCGGTCCGGACATTGATCCCCAGATTCCGCGCCCCAAGCACGACCGGCGTCCCCGCAACAAAGACGTCGTACTGCCCGTCCGCCTGTTCGATGACGCTCGTATCCACAAGCTCGCTCAGGCTCGTGACCAGCATGTCCCGCTGGTCACGCAGGCTGTTGGCTTGTGACTGTCCTCGCTCGGTCCGCACGATCGACTTGTTGAGTTGCGCGATCCCGTTCATCAGCTCGTTGGCGCGTCCCGCCAGCCCGCCGAGCTGCGACTGGATCTGCTCGCGGACGTTGAGCACGTCGCTGCGGATGCCGTGCATGAACTCGGCCAGCCGTTGCCCCTGTTGCACAACCAGCGTGTCCGATCCCTCGAGGTTCGCCGCGCCAGACCAGGTGCCAAAGAAACTCGCAAGTTCGCTCGACAGATCGTTGCCGGTCAGCTCCTGCAGCGTTGCCTCGAGCCCGCTGAGCGAGTCAAGCTGCGCCGAAGCCGACGCGAACTGCGCGTTGCTCGACCAGAGTCTCGCCTGCACCGCGTCGGAGACCTGCCGCGCGATGCCGCCGATGCTCACCCCGCGCCCCACGCTTCCCGCTGCGCCCAGCGACTGCCCGCGGGTGGGCAAGAGCGACATGGTCTGCCGCGAATACCCGGGCGTTGCAGCATTGGCGATGTTGTTGGCAGATACCTGCACCCCGGCCTGGCTCGCGGTCAGCCCGCTGCGACCGACCAACATGGCAGAAGTAAGACTCATGCGTTGCTCTTCCAGAGAATCCGTTCGCGCAGGTCAGAGAAGAAACGTTCGGCAGTCACGAGGTCATATCCAAACCGGTCACAACAGTCGCCCCCGCATCAACCCGCCCGGCCCGGCCGTAGGTCCCCGCGTGGTTCAGCCCCTGCTGCACCTGCTGCACAATGCCGCGCACGTGCGAGAGCATCGCGTCCGCTGCCGCACGAAGTCGTCGTTGCTCGGTGCGGACGCGCACGATCAACTCACGCAACTTCGTCGCCAGCTCCAGCGCCGCGTTGCGTTCGGGTTCGGGCAGTTGCGACGCCAGGAACGACAGCGTCGCGTCGGGATGATCCGGCGCGAGCGCACCGGTCAGCTCACGCCGCTGCCCGTCGAGCCTCGCGATGCAGTCGCAGATCAGGCCCACCCGCGCCGCCGCGGCAGCCATCGCTTCGGTGTCGGCCGTCCGCAGCGCATCGCGGTGATCGCCCGAGGCAATCAACAACGATTCATGCGCGCCGACCAACTCAGTGAGCAGGTCGCACAGCCGGTCCTGCAACCGATCCTGTGAAAGGTCGCCCGGCGTGTCTGGCGTGCGGGTTGGTAGCGTGAGTGTCGCGTTCGTCATTTCGCCAGATCCTCCGGCTGGGCCCCGCGGCCTGAGTCCCTCAACCTGTGGCAGCAAACTCGGGCTGCGCATCCGTGCGCAGTGACTGACGCATATCCCGTGCCAGACGCTCAACCAGCGGGAACCGCGCAGATTGCGTGATCTCCTGCGCAAGTTTGGCATCAAGCATCGACCGGAACTGCTGTTCTCCGCGCGTCGGCTGGAAGGGCGGCGCCGCCTGGTTGCTCTCGCGCACCTGCTTGAGAATCGGCTGCACAAGCACCACCGCAACCAGCTTCTCCGCAGTGTCGCGGGCCTTCCGGTCGGCGGCCTGGGCAGCCTCGGCGGCACTCCCGGGTTTGTCTGCCGAGGTCCCGGGCGCAACACCCGACATCGACAGAATCCGCGAAAAATCAGACTGCTCGCTCCGCAAGGACGACGCCGACGCCCGCAGATCATGCCCCAAGGGCGGCCCGCCACCAAGCGAGATCGGGAGTGTTGAACCGACGCCGTTCATCCGTTACTCCATCACCAGCTCGGCGTGCAGCTTGCCCATTTTGTGGATCTGCTGAATGATCGCGATCTTGTCCCGCGCCGGCACCTGCAACTGGGCGAACGCATCAAGCAAATCCTGCAGCCGCGTCCCGCTCGTTGTTGTCGCGTCCTCGGTCGAGATCCCCAGCCACTCGGTCTGCCGCACCAGCGGATCGGCCGCCGTCGGGATCAGGGGCGGCGTCGTCGACGAGATGTTGATCCCGTTGTTCGAGACCGCCACCGGGCTGATCCGCACATCGCCCGTAAACGTGATCGTCCCCGACCGCACGTTGCAGATCACCCGTGCCGGCAGCTTGAGCAGCTCGGTCGCCACCTGCGTCGTCAGCACGTCGGCAACGAACGGCGTCGGGTCCGGACGCTCGCCCTCGGGGATGACAACGAGCACCTCCCGGTCGTCCACCGCCCGCGCCACCCGCATCCCGATCGCGTCAGGGGTTGAGAAATAGCTGTCGTTGATCGCGGTTGCGATCTGCGACGCCGACGCGTACCCGCGGTAGTGAGGCTCAAGAATCAGCTTGAAATGCGTGTCCGGCGCAGGCATCGCCAGCTCGCGGGTGATCTGCGCTCCGCCGGAGACCCGCGCCGTCGTCGTGATCGTCGGGTCAAGGAGCATCACCGGGCCGGACGCCATCGCAAAGATCGGGCTCCCCGGCACCGGGCCCAGCAGCGGCGCAACAAACAGCTGCCCGCCCTCCAGGCTCGACGCGCTCCCGATCGTCGCGATCGTCACATCGAGTTGATCGTTCACCCGCGCCCCGCCACGCGGGATTCGGCACGTCACCATCACCAGCGCGATGCTCTTGGTCTTCTCCAGCTGCTTGAGGTCCGGCACCGGATTGCCGTTGAGCTCGAGAATCCGCGCCAGCGGCCGCGCCGTCGCCAGTTCCTTCCCCGAATCTCCCGTCCCCGGAAGCCCCATCACCAGCCCGATCCCCTGCAGCGTGTACCCGCCCTCGGTGCTCAGCCGTGCGATCTCGCGCACCGTCACCGTCTGCGCCTCCGCCCGAGGCGAGACACAAAGCAACCCCGCGAGCAGTGCAAAGCCGAAAAGAGCGAACGGTCTGGGCGGTGTCATCGGCAAGGCTCCAAGGGTGGTTCCGGGCTAGAAGTTGAAAATCGCTTCGAGCACGCGCGGGATGAACCCCTTCGTCGTGGTCCGGGTGACCTCGCCCTCGGTGGTCTGGGCGATGTGCAGGTTTGCCAGCTGCGACGAGTTCAGCGTGTTCGCGTCGGTGATGTCCTCCTGCCGACACACCCCCGACAGCACGATCGTCTTGGACTCACCGTTCTGCGACTGCACCGTCTTTCGCGCTTCGAGCACCAGCGTCCCGTTGGGCTTGACGTCGATGATCTCAGCGGTGATGCGCGCGACAAACCGGTCCGACCGTTTCGCGGTGCCCTTGCTCTTGAACTTCTGGTTGCTCTCGATCCCGAGCGATGCGATATTCGACCGCTCGCCCGGCTGCAAGCGCAACTCAAGCAACGCCAGCAGGTCTGGGAACGCCAGGACATCCGCCCCGAGGTCGTAGTCCTTCTTCGTGTCCAGCGTCTGCTTGCTTTCGGTCGAGCTGGTCTCGTCGATGATGAGCGTGATCAGGTCGTGCACCTTGTACATCCGAGGCTCGGGGATCGCGATATACAGCATGCTCGTCGCCCGAAGTGGGGCCGAAGCGTCGGGCTCTCCAAGTTCGTTGACCGCGACCTCCGTGGGCACGTCATAAAACGACTGGGCCCACGCAGTTCCCGGAAGCGCGAGACTTGCGCTCAGCGCAAGCAACATCGGGCGATTCTGTCGAATATGGAATGGACTGGAGGTGTGCATCGGCTACTCCGTGGCGAGGGTCAGTTCGTCCGCGAACCAGACGCAACCGCTGTGCCGCGCCGGCTGCTGCGCGCACCAGGTGTCGGCCCACTCGCGTCCCCCTGACCGAACGTCCACACCTGTGCCTCGCCTTTCCCGATCACCGTCGCCCGGAACCGGATCTTCGGCTCGTGCTGCGGCGAGAACTCGATCGTCTCACCCGCACGCCCCGACTCCCGCGCGTACGCCGCCCGACGCAGCACAATCCCCTCCAGGATCACCCGTACCGTCACCGGATCGCCCTTCTCAATCAGGACCGGCGGCTGCACCGCCCGCAACTCGAGCGCCTCGCCCACACGCAGACTCCGCACCGCGGCCGACCCGATCGCCACCTCCGGCGACACAAACCGATCCGTCGGCGAGACCCAGCGAGTCTCGGTCGTGATGTCGTCCTTTCCGATGATCCCCCGCTTGAGCACCGCCCGGCTCACCACCGCCACCTGCCGCTTTACCAGCACGCCCACACGCAGCGACTCCCGCAGCACCAGCCGGTTGGGCTCATACACCGACACCCGCACCGGCATCCGCGACGACGAGCCGATCGGATCAATCTGCACAATCCGCCCGACGGTCGGCGTGTCGAGTGTTGCCGTGTCGCCGACGCCAAACGTCAGGCGCAGGTCCTCCGGCGGCGTGCGGAGGATGCGAGACAGTTCCCGCGCGATGGCCCCGCGCACCGTCTGCATCCCGACCAGCCCGTCGGCGTTGCTCGATGTCGGTGCGGCCGCCGCGGTGTTGGTTGGTTCTGCGACCGGCCGGGCCTTGCCCAGCACACGGATGTCGCACACATTCCCTCGCATCGCCACAAGCCCGGCCGCTGCGCCGAGCCGTTCTTCCACCGTCTGGCGGACCACATCAATCCCGATCTGAAACCACCCGGCAGCATCGGTCGGGTGAGTGCTCGGGTCTTCAACAAGGATGAGCCCACCCAACTCGCCCGCCCGCGCGCCAGAGAGCACCGCGATATCTCCAAGCCGGATCGGCGCGTCGGCCTCCACCCTCGCCGTGCGGGAAAGGCGAAGCGTGCTTTGCGCGTGTGCCGGCGTTGACGTGAGGGGCCCCTCGCCTGCGCGAGGGGCTCTGCGAAGCGCGTCCTGTGCGTGCGTCGGCGTCGAAAGCCAGAGCGTGGGGGCACAAAGAACCAGAATGGCGAGCGTCCGTGCCTGCATGTCACCGATCTCCGATCAGTGGTGTGAACCGGGCGTGTTATCGACGAAGCTGGGCAACCGCGCGGAGCGTCTCGTCCGCAGCCCGGATCGAGTTGCTGTTGAGCTCAAACGCCCGCTGCGTCCGGATCATCTCGATCAGCTCGCGGGTCGGATCGACGTTCGAGCTCTCGAGCGATCCCTGCTGGATCGAACCCCGGTTCTCTTCGCCGGCGATTCCGTCGAGCCCGGGTCCGCTGGCCGCGGTCTCGGCATACAGGTTCTCCCCGACCTGCTTGAGCCCGGCTGGGTTGATAAACGTCGTGATCTCGATCTGCCCGCCGTTGATCGGTTCGGTCGTCCCGGATTCGGTGTAGAACACCGTGCCGTCCGGGGCGATCGTGATGTCCTTGGCGCCCTCGGGCAGCGTGACCAGTGGTTCGAGCCGACGACCCTGGTCGTTGGCGAGCACGATCTCCCCGTCAGAGTTGAGCGAGAAGTTCCCGGCCCGCGTGTACGCAAACCCGTCCGCCCCGATCGAGTTCTGCACCGACACCTTGAAGAACCCCAGCCCGTTGATCATCATGTCCAGCGGGCGGTCGGTCGCCAGCGGGGCGCCCTGCCCGAAACTGACCTGTGTGCCCGAGACCTTGACTCCGAGCCCGACATACAACCCCGTCGGCCGCTGGTCGCCGTGGGAGTTCTCGACGCCCGGCTGCCCGCGTTCGACATACATCAGGTCCTGAAAGTTCGCCCGGCTTGTCTTGAACCCCGGCGTGTTGATGTTCGCCAGGTTGTTGGCGACCACGTCGAGCTGGGTGTTCAGCGCGCTAAGGCCGGACGCGGCGGACTGAAGAGCAATGACGGCCATGGGCGGAGGTCCTCGTGCTTGGGGTCGGCGGTCGGGGTCGGTGGGGGTGGGGGTCAGGTTACTCGTCCGAAACGGTTGATCGCCTGGTTCATCAGCCGGTCGTGGTAGCCGATCATGCCCAGGTTCGCCTGGGCGTCACGCGACGCCGACTGGATCGCCATCAACGCGCCGATCTCGTTGAGCGCAGCCTCTTCGATGGCGTGCTGTTCGATATGCCCCGACGCCTGACGACGGTTGGCCATCTGCGCCTGGTCAGCCACGAACAGCCCGTCTGCGCCCTTGCGCAGCGCGTTGCGGTTGGGCAGCTCGACGATGCTGATCATCCCGACCGCTTCTTCGTTCTGCACGATCGTCCCGTCGTGTTCGACGGTGACCGGGCCGTTGTTGTTCAGTTGGATGGGCTGGCCCTTGACATCGACGACCGGCATCCCGCTGGTTGCCGAGACCAGCCTGCCGGTTGCGTCGAGGGTGAACCGGCCGTCCCGCGTCAGGCGGAGGCGGTTGTTCCCCTCGTCGTGCTCGGCCAGCAGCGTGAAGAACCCCTCGCCCCGGATCGCCAGGTCGAGTTCGTTGCCGGTGGGGCGGATGACACCTTGTGAGAAGTCAACGCGGGTGCGATCGGACATCACCCCGGCCCCGAGCCGTTCGAGCATGGCGTTCGACGGCAGGTACCCGAGGCTGTCCTCGACGCTGGCCGCATCCCGCTGGCGGGTCAGGGCAAAGTCCGGCTTGAACCCGACGGTGTTGAGGTTGGCAAGGTTGCTCGAATGGAGGTCCTGGCGGTAGGTCGCGTTGAGCGCCCCCGAAGCCGAGATGTACAGGCCGTAGTTCATTGCGCGTTCTCACCGGACCGGGAGTGGTCCCATGGGACACACTCAATCGGCGTGCCAGTTGGTGGGGGCCGATGGGGCTTCGTCGTGGTGGTGTCGCCCCAGACCGGGCGCAGCATCCGCGCGAGGCGCAAGTGTTGTGGATGGGGGGGCTGGGGGGTGGCTGGGGGTGGCTGGGGGGTGGCTGGGGGGGGAGGGAGCAAGGGAGAGCCCCTCGCGCAAGCGAGGGGACACCCGCCATGCCCAACAGGTACCAGAGGACCGCCCCTCACTCCCCCAACAGGTCCGGCCGCCGCTCCCGCGTCCGTTTGAGCATCTGTTCGATCCGCCACGCCGCGACCGCCTGGT
Organism: Planctomycetota bacterium; assembly: GCA_030950285.1. Lineage (GTDB taxonomy): Bacteria > Planctomycetota > Phycisphaerae > Phycisphaerales > UBA1924 > PNC22. The sequence continues at coordinate 38,744 of JAUZRR010000026.1, forward strand.
GGTCGCCGCCGAGCAGCACCTCGGGCACTTCCATCCCTTCCCAGACCCGGGGTTTGGTGTAGTGCGGGCAGTCGAGCAGGCGGGTGCTTTCGGGGATGGAGCGCGAGCGGAGGAGTTTGGCCGGCAGCGGCGATCCGATCGCGTCGGTGGTGGGGGCCGGGTTGAAGCTGTCCTGGGCCGCCGAGCCTTCGTCGCCGAGGACCCCCGGCACGAGGCGGATGATCGCGTCCATCAGCACCATCGCGGCCAGCTCGCCCCCCGAAAGGACATAGTCGCCGAGCGAGACTTCGAGGGGGGCCAGTTTCTCGACGACCCGCTCGTCGAGCCCCTCGTAGTGCCCGGCGATCATCAGCAGGCGGGGCTTGGTCGCCAGCTCTTCGACGAGGGGCTGGTTGAGGGGGATGCCCTGGGGCGTGAGCAGGACGCGGGTCGCCGGGCGGCTGTCGAGGGCTTCGACGGCGAGCACCGCGTCCCAGATCGGCTGGGCCATCATGACCATGCCCGGCCCGCCGCCGAAGGGCCGGTCGTCGGTCTTGCGGTGTTTGTCCGTGGTAAAGGCCCGGATGTCGTGGGCGTGCCACTCGACGAGCCCGGCCGCCCGTGCCCGGCCGGGGATCGAGACCCCAAGCGCCCCCACCCCCGCCGGGGCCTCGGCGGCGAACATCCCGGGAAAGGTGGTCAGGATGTCGAAGCGGAGTGGGGGCGAGGGTGGGGGCGGGGGTTGTTGTGGGGGTTGTTGTGGGGGGGGCATGAGAAGAGGATATGTGTGTGATTGCCTTATGGAGCCCCTCGCGCGAGCGAGGGGACCGGGTACGCCAGCGTGGCCTCCAACCCCCACACCCCCCCACACCCACCGACGACCCGTGCAAGCCACGGCTTGGGGCCTTCGGGGTGCAGAAACGGCCGTTCAGGAGGTGTTCTGGACGGGCCTGACGCGGTTCTGGGTGGATCAGATGGTGTTCTAACCGGGCCAGATGATGTTCGGAGCGAGTCCGTTGGCCAACACATCGGATATGTTGGCCATCAGATCGGGCCTGTCGGCCGCGTCATCGACCCGCGTGGCCAAGGGAACGAGTGCTGTGGCCGAGGGAGCGAGTGCCGTGGGCAAGGGAGCGCCCTCGGGCCGCCCCGCTCGGCACCCGGCGTATCGATGACCGTCCGGTCAGAACAGGAGCATTGGAAGGGCCTTCCCCCCGGTGTTCGCATCGATGCCCATCAGCACCATGTGCGGCACCCAGTACGCCGACTCGGTGTCCCAGAAGAACTCGATCCTGATGAGGCACTCGCCCACGTGGTCCGTCATTGCTGGTATGGAGACGCTCGCGGTCCTTCCCGTCGTGCCGTCTTGAATCGCATCGCCTTGGGCTTGGGTGAGGGTGCCCGCGCTGGGGTCCCAGGTCGAGAGCTTCCAGACCTGGATCGAATCGGACCGCTCGGGCACCCCGGCCTCGGCGGTGAGATCGACAGCGAACGCCGCGTCCGCGACGGACACCGACCTAAACGCCGCGAAGCGCTCGCCGGCGTGCCTCACCGACTGTGCATAGAGAAGCTCGTCGTCCGGCTCGCCAGCAGACACCGACTCGAGCATCTGCCACTCATGAAGCTGATCCACCCACGTCCTGAGTTGCTCGGTATCGAGAGTTGCGCCGTGCTCTTGCTGATACGCGATCATGCGGTCGGGGTCCCCCAAGAGCGATTCGAGCGTCGCGCCGACCGCCTCTTCGAGTGCCCGTGCCCGTTGTTCTGGCATGGACGCGAAGGCGAGAATCTCCGCCGCAGCACGCCCCGCGATCCGGCCGACGATCTCGCTTCGGATCGCTTCGGTGACCGGCTCGAACGACTCTGGATCAGTCGCCGAATGGACAGCGGAAGAAGGCACGCCGGGCTGGGCAACCGACAACGGCGCGCCCGTGCTGAGCACAACGCCACCAGAGACCAGAGCAGCGGACACGGCAAGAACCCCACGCCATCGACAAGAAACAATCATAAGCGATCCAGTTCAATCGAGAACTCGGGTGCGGACGCAAAGGGCCTCGGAATGGTAGGTTCTTTGAGCGCAGGCCAATCGGCTACGCACGAGGGCCACTGGGCACCCGCCACGCCACAACACAACAAAGCACGCCCGGCACAAGGCCGGGCGTGCGGAGTGATCTGTATTGTGAACGGCTTACTCGCCTTCGGCAGCGGGGGTCTCGGTGGGGGTCTCGGTGGGGGTCTCGGCGGGGGCTTCCGCAGCCGCGGCGGCCTCTTCGGCTGCCTTCTTCTCGGCTTCGGCCTTCTCGGCAGCCGCCTTCTCCGCAGCCGCGGCCGCGGCCTTCTCGGCCTCTTCCTTGGCCTTGGCCTCGGCGGCTTCCTTGGCGGCCTTCGCCTTGGCTTCCTTCTCGGCGATATTGGCAAGCCGGATCGACTCGGTGCGGGCGCGGGCGACCTTGCGGTCCTCCTCCCACTTGGCGAGCATCTTGGGCGGCAGCAGGTCGTTCTTGGCGAGCATGTCCGCGACCGTCTCGCTGGGCTGGGCACCCACGCTCAGCCAGTAGGTGATCCGCTCGCCCTCGAGCTTGAGCTGCTTCTCGGGGTCGGCGGCGATGGGGTCGTACCAGCCGAGCTGCTCGAGGACACGCCCGTTGCGGCGGTTGCGCTTCTCGATGGCGTTGAGACGGTAGAACGGACGGTTGCGGCGGCCGAAGCGCTGGAGACGAAGACGAACCATGGTGGCGTTCCTTTGTGGGACGGGGGGGGCGGTCCTGGACCCGGTGTCGCCATGTGGGCAGCCGCCGGGGCTCGTGCTTGGACAGTTCTGCCGAAGCGGCACCACGCCGCCCCGGTTTCGAGCCGGGGAGTGTAGGAGGGGTGCCGGGTTGGGTCGAGCGGCCGGTGGGGGCGAGGTGGGGGGCGAGCGTCGCGGGGCGATTACCGCTCGCTGATCGGGATATAGGGGGCGTCGTGGGGGCCGACGTACTGGGCTTTGGGGCGGAAGAGCCGGTTGCCGTCGAGCTGCTCGAGGATGTGTCCGCTCCACCCGGCCAGCCGCGAGAGGACGAACATCGGGGTGAAGAGGTCGAGCTTGAGCCCGATGCAGTGGTAGGTTGTGGCCGAGTAGAAATCGACGTTGGGGTAGATGCCCTTGGCGGCCAGCTCGCGCTCCATGATGATCTCGATCGCGTTGCTCTTGGCGTAGAGAGCACTGTTGCCCGTGTCCTCGGCCAGCTGCTTGGCGAGGGTCTGGAGGTCGGTGGCGCGGGGGTCCTTGGCTTTGTAGACCCGGTGGCCGAAGCCCATGATCTTCTCTTTGCGTTCGATCTTGCCCATGATGTAGGGCTCGACGTCTTCCACCGAGGGGATCTCGTTGAGCATGTGCATGACGCCCTCGTTGGCCCCGCCGTGGAGCGGGCCGCGGAGGCTGCCGATCGCCCCGGTGAGGGCCGAGTAGATGTCCGAGAGGGTCGAGATGATGACTCTTGCCGCGAAGGTCGAGTTGTTGAGCCCGTGGTCGGCGTGGAGGATCATGCAGATGTCAAACGCACGGGCCATGGTCGGGGTCGGCTTCTCGCCGTTGAGCATGTAGAGGAAGTTCTCGGCAAACGTGAGCGAAGTGTCCGGCGCGATCGCGTCGAGCCCGCGGCGGTACCGGTCAAACGCGGCGACCAGCGTCGGGGCCATCCCCAGCACCCGCAGCGATTTCTCGCGGGCGGCTTCAAGATCGTTGTCGTTGGGGGTCTCGTCGTAGAGGGCAAGCTCGCTGACCAGCGTCCGCAGCACGTGCATCGGCTCGGCGCCCTTGGGCAGCGTGCGGATGCGGTCGTTGAACCCCGCGGGCAGGGCGTAGTTGGCCCGGAGCGACTTGGTGAAGTCGGCCAGTTCGCTCGCGGTCGGCAGCCGCAGGTTCCAGAGCAGGTAGACCGTCTCCTCGAAGGTCGAGTTCGAGGACAGGTCGCCGATCGCGATCCCGACGTATTCGAGGACGCCCTTCTGGCCGTCGATGAAGGACATCTGGGTCTCGGCGGCGATGATGCCTTCGAGGCCTCGAGCAAAGGTGGCGGTGGTCATCGGCGGGTCTCCTTCGGTGCCGGCGGCGGGTTGCGGTGCTGCCGGGGTGTGTTCGTACGTCGGCTGTGAGCCGGGGCCGCTGCCCCATTTTCGCAGGCTCCCCTGTCAAGAGCGGGAAGACAGCATAGGAGTTTACCAGCCCGTCTTCGAGGGACGCGGCCGAGAATCGGGGGTAGGATCGCCCGTGTTCCTCCCCCTCGGCACCGACCGCGACAAGCGACGCCCCGTCGCGGTGACCTACGCGTTGATCGCAATCAACGTGGCGGCGTTTGCGGTGATGATGGTGATCGAGGAGTCAAACCCCGATCTCTCCACCAGGCTGGAGGGCGGGCTGGTGCTGCGGCCGGGCGTCTCGGGCTGGTGGACCTACCTGACCTACGCCTTCCTGCACGGCGGCTACAGCCACATCATCTTCAACAGCCTCTTCCTCTGGGTCTTCGGGCCCGACGTCGAAGACCGGCTCGGGCGGGTGGGGTTTGTCGTGCTCTATGTCGCCGGCGCGGTGGGGGCGGGGGTTGCCCACGGGCTCTTCACGTCCGCTCCGGTGGTCGGGGCGTCGGGGGCGATCGCGGCGGTGACCGGGGCGTTCCTGGTCTTCTTCCCCTACGTCAAAGTCCGGACGCTGGTGTTTTTCATTCTGATCGGTGTCTTCCCGATCACCGCGTGGTGGTTTATCGCGTTTGCGATCGCCCGCGATCTCTTCGGCCTGGCTGCCGGCGGGGGCAACGTCGCCTACATGGCCCACTTCGGCGGCTATCTCATCGGCGCGGGGGGCGCCCTGCTGCTGCTCTGGCTGAAGCTGGTCCCGCGCGAGCCGTACGACCTGCTCACGATCGGCAAACAGGCCGCCCGGCGGCGCGCGTTCAAAGCCGCGTTTGCCTCAGGCTCGGCCAAGACAAGCCCCGGCGGTCATCGGGCAGGCATCCCCAAAGCCATCGAACGAAAGCCCCACGAGCCCGAGGTCCGCACGCCCGACGGCCCGGCGGCCTTGGCGCGTTTGCGCGCCCAGAAGCGGGTGGCCGAGGGCGACCCCGCCGGCGCAGCCGAGGCATATCTCGAGATGCGGGGCATCCCCGAAGGGCAGAAACTCCCGCCCCTGGGCCGACGCCAGCTCTACGAGATCGCCAACTCCCTCTTCCAGTCCGGCGACTACGCCAACGCGGTGGATGCCTACCAGCAGTTCCTCGCCGCCCACAGCAAGGACGTCGAAGCGGGGCGGGTCTTGCTGACGCTCGGGCTTATCAACGCGAGGTTTCTCAACGACCCGACCGCTGCCAAACGGGCGTTGCTCGATGCGAAGAAGAAGCAACTCACCGATGCCGACGCCCAGCTTGTTGACGAGCTGCTCGGCGAGATCGGCTGATCCAAAGGAGCCGCAGTGGACCGGACACGCATCAAAGTCTGTGGCATCACCACCCACGACGCCGCCCGCGCCGCCGTCGACGCCGGGGCCGACGTGCTGGGGTTTGTGTTCGTGCCCGAGACTCCCCGCGCGATCGAGCCCGAAGCCGCGTTCGAGATCCTCTCGGCCCTGCCCCCGATGGTCGGCACCGTCGGCGTCTTCCGCAACGCGTCGCTCGAAGAGTTCATCGAGCTCGAACAACGCTGCCCGACCGACTGGTCTCAGTTGCACGGGGCCGAGCCGGAGAATCTGGTGCGTGACTGTGGCCCGCGGGTCATCCGGGGGATCCGCTTCGACCCCGAGACCATCGCGGCCGAGCTGGCGCGGTGGGACGCGATCGACGAGATCGAGGGAATCCTGGTCGATGGCTCGGCTGGCGGTGAGGGCGAGGCGTTCGCGTGGGAGGCGTTGGTTGGGCCGATGGCGAGCATCTCGACCCCGGTCATCATCGCCGGCGGGTTGCACCCGGGCAACGTCGCCGAGGCGGTGCGGGCCTGCCACCCGTTCGCGGTGGATGTGTCGAGCGGTGTCGAGCGCGAGCCGGGGGTCAAGGACGTTGAGAAGATTCGTGCGTTTTGTCGCGCTGTCCGCGAGGCGGACGCACAGCAGTAGCGCTTTTTGAAGCATCGTCTCTCACACCGCGTGACGAGTCCGGCTTCGTTTCTCTTGGTTCTTTGAGGTGGTGTCCTGTCCCCTCGCTTGCGCGAGGGGCTCTTTTCTCGACGAACACAGGCCGGTTCAGGACTCCTCAAAGATCGCGGCCAACGCCTCGACAAGCGTCTCGATGGTTGGGGTGGTGGGGGTGGTGGGGGTGGTGGGGGGGTGGTTGTCTGTCGCGTCGTCGATCTGGATGACGTGCGTCGCCAGCTCTTGGTACAGCGGATCGCGGGCCGCGAAGACCTCGTCGATCTCGCCCAGCGGGTCGGCCCCGGTCAGTGATGGGCGGTTGGGGTCGGTGTGGGAGTTGGTGCGCCTTGCTCCCTCCCCCGCGCCCCGCGGGGGAGGGTTGGGGAGGGGGTGCCTTTCTCCCTCTCCCTCTGGGAGAGGGTGCTTTTTTTCCCGGCGTGTGAGGCTCCTCGCTTGCGCTTCGGGCTCGGTGCTTTCGAGACGGCTGCGAAGTGTCACAGGTGTCGCCCGCAGATAGACCAGCTTGACGGCCCCCGCCTTGCTCGCCCGCCGAAGCAACTCGGCCGCCCCCGGTGCTGTCGGCGTGCCCCCGCCCAGCGCGACAACGCGAGCCGGGGCGGGACACTCCGGGGCCCGACTCTCCCCCACCCACTCCCCCAGGCACTCGGTCTCGGCTCGCCGAAACGCCGGCTCTCCCAGTTTGGCCCACGCCTGGGCGACCGACCCGCACCCCAGCCGTTCGAGCACCGCGTCGTCAAGATCAACGAAGCGCACACCCAGCCGTGCTGCGAGCTGTCGCCCGAGCGTGGACTTGCCCGACCCGCGCAGCCCCATCAGCAGGAGCAACGGTGGGGAGGAGTGATGGGGCTCGTGGGGGTGGTCTGGGGATGCAGGCATGGCAGGCTGGAGCATACCGCACGCCAACCCGCACGCCGCGCGGTACGCTGGTGGTACCCGGCGGGCAGGATCGAGAAGCACATCGGCCCGACCGTGCAGGAGGACCGCCGCCCCATGCCCAATCCACCAGCCGACACCCGCTGCGCCTGGGCCCGCCTCGAGTCGGAGATCCACTACCACGACACCGAGTGGGGCGTGCCCAACCGCAACGAGCAGCACATGTTCGAGATGCTCACCCTCGAAGGTGCGCAGGCCGGGCTGAGTTGGTCGACGATCCTTGCCAAACGCGAGGGCTACCGGCGGCTGTTCAAGGGGTTCGACGCCGCGAAGGTCGCCCGCTTTGCCGAGCGGGATGTCGAGCGGCTGATGGGCGATGCCTCGATCGTCCGCAACCGCCTCAAGATCGAATCGGCCATCAGCAACGCGAAGGTGATCGTGGGGTTGCACGGGCAAGGCGAGTCGTTGTCCGGGCTGCTATGGGCGTTTGTGGATGGCACGCCGATCGTCAACCGGTATGCCTCGCTCGACGAGCTCCCATCCCAGACCGACCTTTCGAAACGGATCTCGAAAGACCTCAAGCAGCGAGGCTTCCGCTTCGTCGGCCCGACGGTGATCTACGCGATGATGCAGGCGATCGGGATGGTCAACGACCACACCACCAGCTGCCCGCGATGGGCGGCCTGCCGGACGATGCGGTAGTCTCTCGGCGGCGGCCACGGCTCCCGGACCACTGCGCTCCCGGTCTTCGGGGCCGTGGGCATTCCCGGCGGAAGGACGCGGGGGGCGTGAGATGGTGTACCGCCTGGAATACACGACACGGCAGTCTTGTTTGTCGGGGTGGTCCCGGTTGTGGTTTGGGGGGTCCGTGGGGATGCCTCCGGCTCAAGCACCAGCACGTGGTGGGAGTGCAGCTCCCGCCCAAGGAGCGCAGTGATGCACAAAGACCCGGTCTGTGGCATGGAGGTTCTCCCCGAGGCGGCCGCTGAAACGATCGAGCACGAGGGGACGCGGTATTTCCTGTGCAGCACGTCCTGTGCCGAGAAGTTCCGCGCCGATCCGGCGAAGTACACCACCACCGAGCCCGCACCCGCACCCGCACCCGATCCCGAGCCCGGCACGATCTACACCTGCCCGATGCACCCCGAGGTCCGGCAGGTCGGGCCGGGGGTCTGCCCCAAGTGCGGCATGGCGCTGGAACCGGCCGACCCCACCGCCGCGACCGACGAGGACGACGACACCGAGTACCGCGACATGACCCGCCGGTTCTGGGTCGGGGCGGTCCTCACCACCCCGTTGCTGGTGATCGTGACGCTGAATATGTTCTTTGGCAACTGGTTTGCCGATCGCGTCGGGCACGCGCTCTCGCAGTGGATCGAGCTGGTGCTGGCCACGCCCGTGGTGCTCTGGTGCGCGTCGTTCTTCTTTGTCCGCGGCGTGCAGTCGGTCCGCACCCGCCACCTCAACATGTGGACGCTGGTCTCGATCGGGGTCGGGATCGCCTACGTCTTCAGCGTCGTCGCCACACTCATGCCGGGCATCTTCCCCGAGTCGTTCCGCGACGAGGCCGGCCGCGTCGGCGTCTACTTCGAGGCCGCTGCCGTGATTGTTACGCTGGTGTTGCTCGGGCAGGTGATGGAACTCCGTGCCCGTCGGCAGACCGGTGGCGCGATCCGCGCGCTGCTCGAGCTGGCTCCGCCGACCGCCCGACGCCTCGGGGACGACGGCACCGAAGAAGAGGTCGCCGTCGAGAGCCTCAACCCCGAAGACCGCGTCCGCGTGCGGCCGGGTGACAAAGTCCCGATCGACGGGGTGGTCCTCGAGGGCACCAGCACCATCGACGAGTCGATGCTCACCGGCGAGCCGGTGCCCGTCGAGAAGGGGCCGGGCGACGAGGTCACCGGCGGCACGGTCAACCGGCAGGGGGCGTTCGTGATGAGCGTCTCCCGCGTGGGCTCGGAGACGACGCTGGCGCAGATCGTGCAGATGGTCGCCGACGCCCAGCGGTCCCGCGCCCCGATCCAGCGGCTCGCCGACGCGGTCGCGGGCTGGTTCGTCCCCATCGTGCTGGTGATCGCGGTGATCGCGTTTGTGGTGTGGATGCTTGTGGGGCCCGAGCCGGCGTTTGCCTATGCGTTGATCGCGGCGGTCTCGGTGCTCATCATCGCCTGCCCGTGCGCCCTGGGGCTGGCGACGCCGATGTCGATCATGGTGGCGGCGGGCAAGGGGGCGTCAATGGGCGTGCTGGTCAAGAACGCCGCGGCGCTCGAGACCTTCGAGAAGGTGGATACGGTCGTTGTGGACAAGACCGGCACGCTGACCGAAGGCCGCCCGGAGCTGGTGCTGGTGCGCGTGGTCGGAGACGAATCCGAAGCCCGTGTCAGTGCGCTCATCTCCGGGGCCGAGCGCGGCAGCGAGCACCCGTTGGCCGAGGCGATCGTCCGCGGGCTCGATGAGAAGACCGACCAGCGCCTTGAGGCCGAGGAGTTTGAAGCCATCACCGGCAAGGGGATCAAAGCCCGCGTCGACGGCCGCGAGGTCGTCATCGGTTCGGCGCGGCTGATGGAGGAGGTCGGCGCCGACCCGGCCGCGCTCGCCGAGGAAGCCGACACGCAGCGCCGGACCGGGGCGACCGCGATGTTCGCCGCGATCGACGGCACGCTCGCGGCCCTCCTGGCTGTCGCCGACCCGATCAAGCCGACGACCCGTGCCGCGATCGACGCCCTCCACGCCAAGGGGTTGACGGTCGTCATGCTCACCGGCGACAACCAGGTGACGGCCGAGGCGATCGGCACGCAGCTGGGGATCGACCGCATCCACGCCGAGGTGCTGCCCGAGCAGAAGGTCTCGGTGGTGCAGGAGCTCCGCGATCAGGGGCACGTCGTGGCGATGGCCGGGGACGGGGTCAACGACGCCCCGGCGCTGGCCCAGGCGGATATCGGTGTGGCGATGGGCACGGGGTCGGGCGTGGCGATCGAGAGCGCCGGGATGACGCTTGTGGGCGGCGATCTGGGCGGGTTGCTCCGCGCCCGGGCCCTCAGCCGCGCGACGATGCGGAACATCCGGCAGAACCTGTTCTTTGCGTTCATCTACAACGGGCTCGGCGTGCCGATCGCGGCGGGGGTGCTGTTCCCGGTTTTCGAGCTGCTGCTGAGCCCGATGATCGCGGCCGCGGCGATGAGCTTCAGCTCGGTCTCGGTGATCCTCAACGCCCTGCGGCTGCGGACGTTCAAGCCCTGAGCGTTGCTTTCGCTTCCCCTCTTCTTCTCGCTGCCGATCTTTCGTCCTTGCCTGCCTTTGTGCTTGCTCCCTCTCCCTCTGGGAGAGGCCCGGGGTGAGGGTGTCTTTCTCCCGCTCCCTCTGGGAGGGGGCCGGGGGGAGGGCGGGTTATCCTGATGCTTCGGCCCCGGCAGTCCCGGCGTTCTTTTCCGCCGGCCCGGTTGCTCTTTCTGTGGACCGGCTCCCCCTGCCGTGGCCCCGAGTCCCCCTGCCGTGGGATCGGCTTCCCCTGCCGTGGGGGGGGGGGGCAACCGGCGGCCCCCCCGCGGGGGGGCGCGCCACCCGCCCGCCCCCACAGCGGTCGCAAGCCGGGCCCGGCGGG
>JAUZRR010000027.1 GCA_030950285.1 Planctomycetota bacterium
CAGGAGAACCGCCACGATGAACAAGCTCCCGCTCGCTGTTGGTGTTGTGCTGCTCCACGCTGCGGCCTTTGCGGCCGGTGCTGCTGCACAATCCCAAGATCAGTCCGAGAACCGTGCCGAGCGGGCTGTGGACCGCCAGCCCGAACTCCCTTCCACGCTGGCCGGCCCGAGCGTGGACCCGACCGAGCCGAACACGCTGGTGGTGTATGAGTACAACGGCCAGCTGCAGGAACTCGGGTTGCCGCCCGCAGAAGCCGCGCTCGACCTGCTCGAGCTGGACCCCGAGACCGGCGAGGCTGTCGCGACGGTGATCGCCGAGCGGGCGTTGCTCGCCGAGCAACTCATCACCGACAACTTCGATCTTTTCTCTCAATCGGAGACCATCGAAGCCGGCGGCACGGGGCTCGAGAAGGGGTGGTTCTTTCTCCGGGTGCTCCGGGTGCTGCATCCGCTGATCGAGCGGGGGAGCCTCGAGGACGAGATCCGCCCGCTGCTGCCGGAGATGACCGCCCGCGACTTTGACGCCCTGCTCGAGGAGTACTGGCAGGCGATCGGACAGGCCCGCGTGGACGACGCCAAAGCCAAGGGGCACCGGGTCCGGCTGCGCAAGGCGGTCCGCGAGGCGCGGCGTGACCAGTTGGGCAAAGAGATCGAGATGGCGGCCGAGCGGGCGGTCGAGAGCGAGCGCTTCGCGGTGCAGTATCTCACCAAAGGCATCGAACTCAACGAGTTTCAACTGCACAACATCCAGACGCTCATCAACGACCACATGGGACGGACGATGGGTGAGGCTTCCGAGAACGACACCGCACTGCTCTTTCTCGGCGTGCTTGCCTACCTCGACGAGACGCAGCGAGCGCAGATGATCGAACGCATCAAGGGTGTGCAGTAGCGGAAGATTCGGAATCCGTGAGGGAATCGCCGCGTGGCGTGGTTGGGGGATACGCTTGTGTCTGCGGGACGATTGCCGTCGCGCGAGACCGAGTCTGTTCCACGCTGGAGAGCCGTGTATGTTCTGCAAAACCCGCACATCGGTTGCGTTGATCGTTTTGGTTGCGATGGCAACCCCCGCCCTGTCGCAGGTGATCACACCGCCAAGCACCCGGCCCGAGCGCGCACCGGCGGTTCGGCCAGAGCCCCCGCGTCCGACCGCGCAGGCCCGCCCGGCCCGTCCAAAGGCCCCGGCGGTGGACTTTGCCCCGATTGCCCTGCGCGACGAGGACGGCAAGATCGTGCCTCTCGACGTACCGGCCGAGTATCTCGCGCTGGCGCACAACCCGCTGCTCGACCTGCCGACGCTGGTCAGGATCGCGCCGGGCTTCTACGAGCGTCGGCAGAAGGTCGAGCGTCTGGTGACCGACGAGATCGACCTGCTCCTCGATATCGAGGGTGGACTTGTGGAACGGGCGCGGGTCAACGACGAGGCTGCGCTGCGGGCGTCTGCCGGGCGTCTCTCGATCTTTACCGGCAACCCGAGCGTGTCGCCCTCGATCACCACCGATCTTGTCGCGGCCGGTCGGATTCGGCCGGACATCGGCGCACTGACGCAGAAGATTCTCCAGGAGTACCAGCAGGAGCTCACCGCCGACGCGATGGCCACGCCGACCACCGCGGACGGCGCCACGCCGATCGACCAGATGATGCACCGCGTGTTGCGGCTGTCGGTCAGCGAGTTCGAGTACTACTTCCGCCGGCTCATGCTCGATACCGCCGACTACTTCGACGCGATTCTGCCCGAGCTCGAGCTTGACACCCAGACCGCTGCGGCGGTTGGTCCGCTCGCCGAGCGGCTCGCGGTGGAGAACGATCTCGACGCCAGGGCAGCGCTCATCCGCGAGATCTTCGCGCAGTTGGACACACGCACCCGCCAGCATGCGATGGGCATGGCGATCAAGATGCGGCCGGCGATCGACCCGACCGCGCTCATGGCCCCGGTGCCCGAGGGCGCGACGCCCATGGATCTCGACGACGAGACCCGGCGGGACATAATCTTCCAGCTCATCGAGGGTGGCCGGGTGGATACCAACGCCTTTGTCAAGTGAGCGCACGGGCTGTGAACGGTTCCCGACAGAACCGGGCTTGATCTGGATCGCTTGAACCGCCACGATGCCCTGCTGCGCATGACCGCACGACCTCGCCCAAGCCGAACGCTGCGACGGCTCCATCGCTGGGTGGTGGTGGTTGCGGTCGGTTTGGTGCTGTGCACCACACTGCTTGTGTTGCTGGCGACGAGTCTGACCCGGATGTCACCGGGCTGGTGGCGTTCGGTGCGGGCCGACGACCCGCGCACCGTCGAGCTGGCTGAGGCTATCGAGAACGATCTGGTCAACGTCATGTACAAGGTGCGCGACGAGGCGAAAGAGCCTTGGTCAATCGGCCTGCGCGCAGCCGACGCCAACGCGTGGCTGAACACCCGGCTCGGGCAGTGGCTCACCAACCGCGACGACAACTTTGTGTGGCCGACCCATGTGCAAAACCTGCAGGTCGAGTTTGACCGGGGGCTCATCTATGTCGGCGTGGAGCTGGTGCGGGACGAGAGTTCGCAGGTTTTGTCGGCAACGCTCCGTCCTGATTTTCACGACGACGGCTCGCTCTGGGTCCGGGCCGAGTCGGTGATGATCGGACGGCTGCCGCTGCCGGCGGACTGGATCCTCAAGCAGGCCGAGTCGAACTGGCCGGACCTGCTGCCGGCTGCGGCGCTCGAGAGCCCGGCGACCCGCCGTCTGCTCGACGCGCTCGCCGGGCGCGGCCCGCTGGCGGGCGATCCGGTGGTCGAACTCGGCGACGGGCGGCGCGTGCGTGTGCTCGCGATGCGCTCGGCCGACAGCACGCTGCACCTGACGCTGCAAACCGAGTTTGAGGATTGAGGCGTGGGTGTGCTGCGGCGGAGAGGTGCTTACAAAGCCCTCGGCGGAAGCTCGAATCCTTCGGGGTGCAGCACGTTCACCACCCGCTGTGCCGCGTCGATCAAACGCGCCTCACCCCATGCCCGGCCGATCAACTGCAGCCCGATCGGGAGCCGCGCCCCGGCCGATTCAACCACCCCAGCCGGGACCGACACCGCGGGGAGCCCGGCGAGGCTCGCGCCAACCGTGTACACGTCCTCGGCATACATCGAGAGCGGGTTGCTCAGCTTTGCACCCAGCGCGAACGCCGGGCCGGGGGTGGTCGGCGTGCACACCGCGTCGCACCCTGCACTAAACGCGGCTGCGAAATCCTCGGCGATCCTGCGTCGGGCTTTGAGCGCGGTCAGGTAGTACGCGTCGTGGTACCCGCTGGTGAGCACGTGCGTGCCGAGCATGATCCGCCGCTGCACCTCGCGGCCAAACCCCTCGGTGCGGGTGCGGGTGTACATTGCTTCGAGCGTTGCGTCGCGAGGAAGCTCGGCGCGAAAGCCGTAGCGCACGCCGTCGTACCTCGCCAGGTTGGAACCAGCCTCGGCGGTCGCGATGACGTAGTAGGCCGCGACGGCGTGGTCGGCGTGGGGGAGCCTGATCTCGCGGACCTCGGCCCCGGCTCGTTCAAGAGTTCCGACTGTGCTGTCAAAAACCGCCTGGGCGTCGGCGTCGTTGTGCGGGCCGCGCGATAGTGTTGGCACACCCAGCACCAGACCCGCCAACGATCCACCCGATTGTTGGTCGGCTGACGTTGTTTCCGAACCCGCGTGTGCGCACAGATGGTCGCCCGGTCGGTCGGCCGAGGTCGCGTCGTGCGGATCGACACCCTGCATCACCGAGAGCGCGAGCGCGCAGTCCTCGATCGTGCCGGCGATCGGGCCGATCTGGTCGAGACTCGAGGCGTACGCGACGAGCCCGTACCGGCTGACCCGGCCGTAGGTCGGCTTGAGGCCCACCACGCCGCAGAACGCTGCGGGCTGGCGGATCGAGCCGCCGGTGTCTGAGCCCATCGCGATGGGGACCAACCCCGCCGCGACCGCTGCGGCACTCCCTCCCGAGCTGCCACCGGGCACGCGGGTTTCGTCCCAGGGGTTGCGTGTCGGCCCGAACGCCGAGTGTTCGCAGGAGGAGCCCATGCCGAACTCGTCGAGGTTGGTTTTGCCGACCACGATCGCGCCGGCGTCTTCGAGTCGTTGCAGCGCGGTCGCGGTGAATGGCGAGTGGTACCGCTCGAGCATTCGGCTCGCGCAGGTGGTGGTGCCGTGGGCGTAGCAGATGTTGTCCTTGACCGCGATCGGGACACCCGCGAGGGGGCCGAGCGGTTCGCTTCGGGCTTGTCGGGCGTCGATGTCGGCTGCGCGTTCGAGGGCGTGGTCCTCGAAGACCGCGAGGAATGCGCCGAGCCGATCGTGTGCTGCGTTGATCTTGTCGAGCGTTTCGCGCACGACAGCGGTTGCCGAGCGTGATCCGTCCCGGACACCCGCAGCGATCCGCCTCGCGTTCATGCGCGTCCCGCGTGCATGTGGTTGAAGTCCTCAGCCGCCGGTGCCGGCCCGTTGCAGCCGGGCGCGGACGTCGGAGACGTAGCCGCCCTTGACGTCACCCTCGGGTGTCTCGACGCGCCAGTCGGAGAGGTTCGAGACCAGCCCGGTGATCTCCTCGCCGCTCATGTGGTTGACGACTTTGGGGAAGCCGATGATGGTGCCTCGGATCTCGGTGTCGTTGGCGCTGAGGACGTCGAGGGTGATGTACTCGGACTTGTCGCCCTCTTCGATGAGCACCTCGACGATGTAGGAGGTCATCGGCCGCTTGGCTTTGACCAGCTTGACGAACTCGCTGTAGGTCGCTTTGGCCTCTTCACGGGCCGCGACGATCTCGGGGTGGTCCAGGGGGACGCTGTTCCACCCGGTGTCCTTGGAGCACCCGACCACGTTGAGTGTCAGGCTCGCTGCCAGCGCCATTGTTGCTGCCACTATTGCTATCTGCTTGAGCATCGTCATCACTCCCTGGTTGAGGCAGGCCGGACTGTTCCGACCCGGAGAAAGGTTGTCTACGCCCCGCCGCGGTCGCCCAGGACTCTGGGCACGCGGAAGAACGGGGGCATCGCTTCGGGTGCGAGCCCCATCACTGCATCATTGGCAAGCACCGGCCCCGGCACGTCGGCGGCGAGGCGGTTCTTGTGGGATGAGCCGTCAGCGGTCAGACGCTCGGGGGTTCGGGATTCGGGCGTCTGTCTCTCAGAAGCCCGATCGGCCGTGGTTTCTGCCCGGGTCATCGGCTCGACACCCGAGAGGTCGAGTTCGCCAAGCCGGTCCATCCACCCCAGGACCGCCCCGAGGTCGGCTTGGTACCTGCTTACCTCGTCGGCAGCGACCTCGAGCCGGGAGAGCCGGGCGATCTTGTGGATGTCCTCGGGCGTCAGGTCGGCCATGCCGGGAGTGTATCGGCAACCAGCCGCCGACAGCCGCAACGCCGGGCGACGATGACCAAACCGAGAGAATCGGACCAACCAGTACGGCCGGGTCGTCGTACCGTAAGAAATGCAGACAGAACGGCCAGCCAAACGAAAGTTCAGATGGTGGGTACGACGGTGGATCGCCAATCCGATCGCGTCGCTGGTGTTGCTCGGCGTGCTGGTGGGGGATGCGTTCACCTTGCCGCGCGGCAGGAATCCCACAGTGGTTGGTTCGATTGTCGAAAGAAAGTTCTTTGTCCGCAGTTCGCACAACTATGTTTCAACCGATCTGTACGTCGTTCGCGAGCCCGACGGCATGCGGGTCATCGATGGAGAACGGGAGAGTTGGGACGAACTGTCCCGGATTTTTTCGACAAACGAGACACCGATCGTGTCTTGCACCTTTCGGAACACCATCTCGAATCGGGGAGTGTGGTCGCATACCACCCAACAGCATTTTCGAGCCATCAGATTGGACCCGATGGTGGGAAACTGGACCGAGCAAGAAATCAACCGTGCGCGGCAGGAACTTTTCAGTGCACGCACACAGAGCTTGCCTTGCTGGGCGTGGGTGCAAGACTTCGAGGACATCGCCACCGCCGACCAAACTACTACCCGCGTCCTCTGGACCGGTGTCGCCCACGACAGCTTTGCGTTGCTCACGTTCGCTGCGCTGCTCTATTCGTTCACTGGTTGGCCCGCGTGGTTTGCGGCGCGACCGTGGTCGCGACGACGTAAACGTCTCGCGCATGGTTTGTGCCCAGCGTGCGGCTACGACCTGCAAGGGCTCCCGGTCTCTGGTCCCTGCCCGGAGTGTGGGCACGCGGAGTGATGCGGATCACCAAGAATTCACATGCGTCTTTACGAGCCTTGTGCGCGAGCACAGGATTGGTTTTCTCTGTGAAAAATGACCATTCGTTGTCCCCTCGCTTGCGCGAGGGGCTCTATAAAAAGACAACGTGTGTAGCGAAATCCCGCGTGCGACGTGTGTGGTAGATCCCCTCGCGCAAGCGAGGGGACAACGATCGCGCAACACGCTCTACGCTTCCGTCGCCTCTGTCGCCGTCACCTTCTGCACCGCCCGGTTGGCGATCCACGCGATGAATCCAAAGACCACGATCGCCGACCCGATCGCCGCGATGGTCACCCATTTGGGCTTGGCATCCGCAACCGCGCTCTTGCTCAGCTCCTGCACGCCGGCTGCCAGATAGACCGCCAGCGCCGTGCGCGGCGCCATGCCCACAGCGGTCCCGATCAGAAAGATCCGTTTGGACACGCCCGCCGACGCCATGACAAGATTGGTCAGTGCAAACGGCGAGTTGATCGGCAGCCGCAGCAGCGTCACGATCCCCAGCGACTTCCAGAACCCGTGCCCGATCAGGGCGTCGCTGATTGCCTTGGCTTTGGGGTTCTCCGCGATCATCCGCTCGGCGCGGTCCCGGCTGGCGACCCGTGCGACGAGATAGCCGACCATCGCTGCCCCGGTCACGCCCGCGATCGCGGCGGGCACGCCGAACGCCACGCCGAACGCCCAGCCCGCGAGGATCGCCTGCACATAGGTCGGCAGGATTCCGAACCCGGCGGTGACGACAAAGACCGCGATGTAGATCGCGATGCCCGTGCCGTCCTGCCCGCGAAGCCAGTCGCCGACGAGCCCCATTTTCATCCACACCAGGATGCTGCCGACGATCGGGACCGCCATCCACGCGACCGCGAGATAGCCCGCCGGGCCGAGCTTGCGGAAGACGTCACCGAAGCTCTGTTCCTGTTCGGACGGTGCCGACGGCTCGGATTGGGTGGTGGGTGGTGGGTCGGCTTGTTTGTCCTTGTCTGTCATAGAGCCCTTTGCACCATTGTGTTTCTTTGTTTTGGATGCGGTCATGTTTGTCCCCTCGCTGGTGCGAGGGGCTCTATGCCCCAGAGAATACGGCAGCCGCCGCGTTCATGTTGACCGCTTCGGACCGCAACAGCCGGGCTGGAAAGCCCGCGCCCCTGGGTCGGGTGAGTTTCTGCCCCGGCCTGCTGTCCCGCCGCACCCCGGCCGTTCCCACCGTGATAGCATCGCCTCGACACGCACTGCCCGCCCGAGACGTTCGGCCAGGCTGCGCTCACCCACACACCGACCATGGTCGGGCGGAAGCCCGCTGCGGAGATTGACCGATGCTGCCCAAACCCCCACCCCGCGAGAGTTCCCTGGGCTTTCTCTACCTGCCGCCCTACCGCGTGCAGGGCCTCTCGGTCGCTGGCGAAGCAACCTGTATCCAGATTCCCGAGCTCGACCTCTGCTTCGATATGGGCTCCTGCCCCCGCGCAGCACTCGCGAGCAACTTTGTCGCCCTCTCCCACGGCCACATGGACCACGTCGGCGGCCTGGCGTACTACTGCTCCCAACGCCGTTTCCAGGGCATGGGCGACGGCACCATCGTCTGCGACGCACGCATCGAATCCGACGTTCGCACCATGCTCGAGGGCTTCCAGGCGCTCGAGCGGCAGGTCACGCCGTTCAACCTCGTGCCGTTGCAGGAAGACGAGGTCTTCAAGCTCAAAAACAACGTGTCGCTCAAGGGCTTTCACACCGAGCACACCGCGCCCTCGATGGGCTACAGCATCATCGAACACCGGACCAAGCTCAAGCCCGAATACACCGACTTTCCGCAGGAAAAGCTGCGTGAACTCAAAAACCGGGGCGAGGAGATCACCCGCAATCTCGAGGTGCCTTTGATCTCGTATCTGGGCGACACCGCGGCCGGTTCTCACCTGCTGCGCGACGACGTGCTCAAGTCAAAGATCATCATCACCGAGTGTACGTTCTTCGATCCCGGGCACCGTGGGCGGGCCAACATCGGCAAGCACCTGCACGCGGCCGACATCGCCGAGTGGTTGCGCGTCGCCGAGTGCGACGCGATGGTGCTGGTCCACGTCTCCCGCCGCACCCATCTGGGCGAGGCGCGGGCCCAGCTCACCGAGGGGCTCCGCGAAGAGGACATCGGGCGGGTGCACTTCCTGAT
The DNA here is from genome assembly GCA_030950285.1 of Planctomycetota bacterium. GTDB lineage: Bacteria > Planctomycetota > Phycisphaerae > Phycisphaerales > UBA1924 > PNC22. Next base: position 8,361 of record JAUZRR010000027.1, read on the forward strand.
GGACCACCGGACCAACCGGATGCGCTACGAGCAGCAGCTCGCCGAGGCCGAAGCGGCTCACGTCAAAGTCTGATAGCGGTTTCTCGCAGCGCCAGCGGCATTTTCTGACACGAGCGTTGACACCCTTGCCGCGCTCGATTACGTTTGCACGGTTCTGTTCCGATTCCGTGTCGCGTGTGTCCGGGAGGCCCGCCCGACGACCCAAATCCTGAACTGGCTTGCCGCCAGGTTTCCCGAGGTTGTGCCGAGATATGTTCGACCCCGATCAAAAGATCTGGGCAGCTGTTCTTACGCATCTGCGCAAGACGCACCCGCCGCTCTATCGAAAGTGGTTCGAGGACGAGCTCGAGCCGCTGCCGGTCTCCGGCGGCACGATGCCGGTGCGTACCTCCTCGACCATCCACCGCGCCTACGTCCAACAGAACTGCCAGGCCCAGTTCAACGACGCGCTCCGCAGCGTCACCGGCGCACTCCTCTCGGTCCGGTTCCTCGAACCCGACGAGACCGTCGTCCCCGCCGACCGGGTCGTGATGCGCAACCGCTCGACCCCCGGCACCGCCAACCACCACACCGGGCCGACCGACACCACCCTCGCGGTCAACCCGGACTTTGACTTCGGGTCCTTCGTCGTCGGGCCGACCAACCGCCTCGCGCTCGCAGCGGCCAAAGCCGTCGCCAACGAACCGGGCAAGTCGTACAACCCGCTCTTCATCCACGGCGATGTCGGGCTGGGCAAGACCCACCTGCTCCAGGCGATCTGTCTGGCGATCCGGGAGAAAGACCCGCACGCGGCGCTCTGCTACATGTCGGCCGAGGGGTTCATGTCCCAGTTTGTCGAAGCGGTGCAGCGCGGGCAGATGTCCGACTTCCGCCACCGCTTCCGCGACGTGGACGTGCTCGTGATCGACGACATCCAGACCCTCGGCAGCCGGGACCGCACGCAGGAAGAGTTCTTCCACACCTTCAACAGCCTCTACCAGGCGCAGAAACAGATCGTGCTCTCCTCCGACGCCCCGCCCGAGCTCATCCCCGATCTCCAGAAACGGCTGGTCTCGCGGTTCAAGTGGGGGCTGGTCACCCAGATCGACCCGCCCTGCTTTGAGACCCGCACCGCGATCCTCAAAACCAAAGCCCGCCAACGCGGAATCGACCTGCCAGACGACGTCGCCAGCTACGTCGCCCAGGCGATCGACACCAACATCCGCGAACTCGAAGGCGCCATCGGCACCATGCAGATCACCGCGTCGGTCGAGGGGTGCGAGATCAGCCTCGAACTGGCCCGCCGGGTCATCGCCGGGGCGTCCAGCACCGACACCAACCGCCAGGTCTCGATCCAGACCATCATCGAAACCGTCACCGACTTCTACAGCGTGCGGCTCAGCGACCTGCAATCCAAACGCCGGGCGCGGTCGATCACCATCCCACGCCAGATCTGCATGTTCCTGGCGAGGCAGAACACCCGCCACTCGCTCGAAGAGATCGGCGGCTATTTCGGCGGGCGGGACCACACCACCGTCATGCACGCGATCCGTATCACCAAAGAACGGCAACGGACCGATCCCGACTTTGCCTCAGAGCTGGAAACGCTCGAGAGCCAGCTGCCGCCCGTCCAGGCAAACTAGAACCCCTACAGAGCCCCTCGCGCAAGCGAGGGGATAACATGACTATCAAATGCCGAATACTGTGCATATTGCTCTTTGGTCATGCTGTGTGGAAAACCTGTGTCTTTGCGCTCGGCTGCTGGCGGTGGCGCTCGGCCCGTTCTTCGCTGCAACTGCACGCTCGTCGTGGGCGCAGCAGGATCTGTCATGCACCGAGCGCAACCGACAGATACCGTCACCTTTCAATGGTGCTGGTTTTCTCGTAAAGTGTTGCTACGAAGTCTTTTACATTGATCGACAACGACCCATCCACAACCGACAGGCCCTCTTACGACGACGACTTCTTTTTCTCTATACTTAAAGAGAAGACAAAGAAACAGCCGGATCGTTCCATCAGAGCACCACACTCTGGAAACCCCTCCCCGGCACCGCATTTCGGAACATTTCCACTCGGGAATGCTTGTGAATAACCCACCTTTGGACGCTCATGGGCGTTTTCGGGGCTGGCAAGCCGGGCAGTGGGTGGTGGTGCGTTGGGAGACAGTGCTTCCCAGGAGCACCCTCCCGCAGCGTCGGCATGGTTTGCCGGCGCGGCTGTAGACCCGGAACCGGGATTGCTGCGACCCGCTCCGCATCTCGGCGTCCATGAAATCCCGCAGCGTTGAGCCTCGGGCTGCGACTGCTGCTCTGAGCACCGACCGGATCGCCGAGGCAAGCTGCCGGGTCTGCGCGGGTGCCAGATCAGCGGCTGGGGTGTGGGGATCGAGCCCGGCGAGAAACAGCGCTTCGTCGGCGTAGATATTGCCCACCCCCGCGAGGACTGTCTGGTCCAGCAGGCAGGCCTTGATTGCCCGTGTGCTGCGTCCGAGCCCCAGCCGGAGGTCGGCGGTGCTGATCGCCAGCGCATCGGGTCCCAGGGCGTTCCAGCGTTGTCTGTGCAGCTCGTCAATCGAGGCAAACGCCCACACGCCGCCGAAGCGTCTGGGGTCTCGGAAGAGGATCGACGAGCCGTTGTCGAGTTTCCAGCGGATATGGACGTGGTCTGCGCGCTCGGGCGAACCACCGGCGGGGACAACAAAGACCTGGCCGCTCATGCCCAGGTGCAGGTGGACCGCGCGGCCGTCGTCGAAACAGACCGCCATCTGCTTGCCGAGACGGAGGATCTCGGTGACGGTGCTTCCCTTGCCCAGTGCTTTGAGTTTTGACCCCGGCGGCGCAAGTCTCACAAAGTCGGGGCGCTTGATCTCGACTGTTTGGACCATCCGCCCGACCCACAGCGGCGCGAGTGTTCGCCTGACCGTCTCGACCTCGGGGAGTTCAGGCATCGTCCGGTGCCTCGGCGTTGTGGTCGTTGTGTTGTGCGCGCAGCGGTGTTCGGGCTGCGCGTTGTTCGTGACGGCGTTGGCGGAAGAACTCGGTCAGCACCCGGCCGCAGCGTTCGGCTTCGAGACCCGCGACGACTTCGCAGCAATGGTTGAGCCTTGTGTCGGTGGTGATCGCAAAGAGCGATCGGCACGCGCCGGCTTTGGGGTCGTCTGCTCCGTAGACCACCCGCCCGACCCGCGCGTTGACCAGCATCCCGGCACACATCGGGCAGGGCTCGAGGGTGACAACCACCGTGCAGCCGGTGAGGCGCCAGTCGTCGAGTGTCGCGGCTGCGGCGCGCACCGCGAGCAGCTCGGCGTGGCCGGTCGGGTCGTTGCTCTGCTGGCGGGTGTTGGAAGCCTCGGCGATCTGCTCGCCGGTTGTGGTGTCGTAGACGACAGCGCCGACGGGCACCTCGCCGCGGGCAGCGGCCTGGCGGGCGAGTTCGAGCGCGCGGGTCATCCATCTTCGATCGGTCGGGGTGGCGTGCTCGGCGGCGAGCAGGGGGGCGTCGCTGTTTGGGCTGCTTTCTGGAGCGATTTCGGGTGTTTCTGTACCGAGCGGGTTGGGACCAACACCGGAGCCGAGAAGCCTGCGCCACCACGGAGCGTGTGGCTTATTCATCACCGGCGTCCGGTCCTTCGCCCGAGTTTCTGGTCGGGGATTTCTTGCCGAAGCCGCGCGAGACTCGTTCTGCGGGCAGCAGGGTGTGCAGCACCACCCCGAACTCGAAGAGGACGTACAAGGGCACCGCCAGCAGCAGCATCGAGAGCGGGTCGGCCGGCGTGAGGAACGCTCCGGCGACAAGACACGTCAGCCCGACGTGGCGGCGGAACTTGAGCAGATCGCGCGGATTGATGATCCCGGTCCACCCCAGCAGCAGCACGACCACCGGCGTCTGGAAGCCCAGGCTGAACGCCAGCGCAAGAGACAGAAACAGGCTGGTGTATTCGGTGACGCGGTATTGCTGGAGGATGCCCGATGCCTGGGTCATCGGTGTGGAGAGGATTTCGACCTCTCCAGCAATCTCGCTGGGAATCGACATGCGCATCTCTTTGCGTGCGCTGTTGTACCACATCCGTCCGGGCTCGATGTCTTCGGGGTCGCCCTCGAGCATGGGAACCTCGGGCAGCACCACGCCTTCGGGCATCGGGATCGTCGGCTGGGGTTGGCCTTCGATCGACATGCCGAACGAGATGAAGAACGCCAGCACCACCGGCAGCAGGACCTTGTAGAGAAACACGACCGCCAGGGTTGTCAGTGCTGCTGAGAGCGGCAACAGCACATACACGAACCGTCGTTCGTTGTTGTAGAGCCCCGGTGCGATAAACAGCCATCCCTGAAAGAGCACCCACGGGCTGCCGACGAGAATCGTGACAACCACCGCGAGTTTCAGCGCGGTCATAAATGTTTCGACCGGGCTGGTCTGGATGAGTTGGGCGTTAAGGTCGGCGTTGAGCAATGCCTGCTCGACCGGTTCGATGACAAACCCCAGCAGCCGACGGGAGAGCGCAACAGACACCACAAGCAGCGGGAGCAGACCGACAAGCGAGTAGATGAGCCGCTTGCGGAGCTCTTCGAGGTGGTCGCCGAAGGGCATGATGGCGTCAGATAAGAGGTCCAAGGATGGGTTTCGTTTGGGAGTGAGCATCGTGGGCGAACCCTTTCGCAGCCGAAACGATAGGAACACGGGGGGAAGGTGACGGGTCGGACACCCGGGCGCATCTCTTGATGGGTAAGGCGGACGCGGGATGACAGAAATCGAGGGCGAATATTCTGACGACGGATTGCTGCCCCTTGTGGCGGCGGCGATCTCGCGCGATCCCGAAGCGATCCGATTGTTGTGGGATCGTCAGCGGCGTTGGGTCGCGGCGTTGCTCCTGGCCTACAAGCCGCGCGAGGCCGATCTGGAGGACCTGCTCCAGGAGGTGGCGATGGCGTTTGTGCGAAAGATCGGCGAGCTGCGCGAGCCCGAGGCGTTCAAGCCCTGGCTTCGATCGGTCTCGATCAACGCGGCCAGGCTCGCCGGGCGGAAGCAGACCACCGCCCGCAAGCACAGCCGGGAGTTTCGGCTGATGGTCGAGCGCAGCACCGAGAGGCCGGTCGCGTCCGACGTGGTGCTCGCCAAGCGGGAGGAAGGGCGGCGGCTGCTCGACCTTGTGACGCAGTTGCCCGAGGCCTACCGCGAGCCGTTGCTTTTGCGATGTCTGCACGGGATGAGCTACCGGGAGATCAGCCGCATCGTCGGGTTGCCGGAGACGACGATCGAGACCCGTATCGCGCGAGGACGGCGGATGCTCAGAGAACGTGCAGCGGGGCAGGAAGCAGTCGGGCGGACCGAGCCAGCGATGCCCGGGCCGAAGAACACGAAGAAGACCCCCCCCACAATGCCCCCCACAATGCCCCCGACGGGGAAGACCAGCGAGGAAGTGTGCGATGACCGGAGTTAACCGCGATATTTTGATCACGCGCGTGCTCGACGGCGAGGCAACGCCAGAGGACTGGGCGGCGTTCCGCGCGATGGCTGCGCGGGACCAGGCGGTCTGGGCCGACCTTGCCGACGCCCAGCAGGACCGCGCCGACCTGGCGGCAGCTATCGCCGACGCGATCGCGGTGGCCGATCGGGTCGAGGCCCCGGTGCACCACCACGCGGGGGAGCGACTCAACGCGCGGATCCGTACCGGTGTTGCGTGGCTCGGGTGGGCGGCGGCGGCGATGGTCGCGGTGGTTGGATTTACGGGGCGGTTCGGCGCGGTGTCCTCGCCGGGCACAGAGGCGGACACCCAGCAGGCCGGGCTGTTCTCGATCAGCTCTCCCGAGGACGCCATGAGGCTGTATCTGGACAAGGGGCTTGAGGCTGGCAGCGTGCTCGGTGAGCTGCCCGACCGGGTGATGCTCAGCTCGACGCCGGCGGCCGACGGGAACGGGTACACCGTGGTGTATCTCCGCCAGATCGTCGAACGGCACCACGTGGACTCACTCTTTCAGCTCGGGGAGGACGAGATCGGGCAGCCGGTCGTGGTGCCGATGGTGCCCAAGCGGGCAAAGAACGTGACGTACTGACCGCGCTGCACAAAGCCGGAGCCATTCTTTGGATGCAGGTGTGACGGGCATGGGCCGATGGCGCATCTTCGAAGAGCGAGACGACCAACCAAACGCAACCAAACCCCGGTCCGGGCCGATCGCCCGAGGAGGAATCATGATGAAAACGAACGAGATGAATCGGAACAACAGGATGCTCATCAGCGCGGCAGCGGCTTTGTGCATGGCGGCGGGGTTGGCGGCTGCCCAGCAGGTCAAGGTGATCGAGGCCGACGAGGACGACTGCCAGACAACGTGCAGCGGCGAGCGTGTTGTCGAGTGCGAGATGATGGGCGATGCGGGTGCCGACGGCGAGCGCGTCGTCATCAGGGAGATCGGGTTCGATGACGGCCAGCCCGAGGTGAAGACTGAATCGAAGATGGTGATCATTCAGAAAGATAACGACGACGAGTACAAAGTCGAGATCAACGGCGACAAGGTCAAAGCCTGGGTCAACGGCGACCGTGTCCCGCGCAAACAGCTCAAGGTCACCGACAAGAAAGTCCGTATCCTCGATGACGACGGCGAGACCATCGCCGAGTTCGGGCGGGACATGAACATGGTCTTCAGCGGCGATCTTGATTTCGACGACGATGCGATTCGGTTGTTTGGGAAGCTCAGGAACGGGAACGACCATGGCATCAGGTGGGAGCACGCCGAGGGCGACGAGGGAGAGATGCTGTTTCTTCCGGGCGATGACGAGGGCGTGAAGTTCTTCCAGCCCGAGATGGAGACGCCGCCGGTGATGGTCGGCATCAGCATGGGCAGCCTCGATGTCGATGACGAAGAGCTTTACGACCTGCTCGATGAGCGCGACCTCGACGATGAGGATGTCATCCAGGTTATCGGTGTGATCGACGGCTTGCCGGCGGACAAGGCGGGTCTCCGCGAGGGTGATGTCATCGTCCGGCTCGACGGCGAGTGGGGCGCAACCCCCGAGCAACTCCGCGACGTGCTCATGGACAAAGAGCCCGGCGACGAGCTGGAAGTCGCGGTGGTCCGCAACGGCCGGTTCCGTGAGTTCGAGATCGAGCTTCGCGCGTACAACGCCGAGAAGCTCGGCTCTTGGATGACACCGGATGTCGATATGATGAACCCTCTTTCCTACCAGTGGAGTTCGGGCGATGAGGACACCAAGCGGCTGATCGCGGAACTCACCGAGAGGCTGGCAGGACATCCCAACATTGACCCCGAAGATCTCCGCGTCCATATCGAAGCGCTCACCGAGAACCTCAGGTCACACGACCAGTTCCCCGGCCGCATGCGCCTCGACGTGTTGCCCCGCATGCGCGGCATGGCGCCGGGCGAGGACGGGCAGCTGCGGGCTTTTGTGGAGCGTGCTCCTCGCCGCGACACGGTCGTGACCAGAGGCCAGGACGAACGCCTCGAGAAGATCGAGAAACGCCTCGAGCGTTTGGAGAGCCGTATCGATCGGCTGCTCGAGGTGTTGGAACGAAGCCGCGACTGAGGCGTCTGACCTCTCTTCCCTTTGTCCCCTTGCTCAGCCATTGAGGCTGGGCGTTCCGCGACCGGCCGCACGGGTTCCCCCCCGTGCGGTCGTCTTTTTGCAGCTGCGGGGTGTCGTCTTGTCCCCTCGCTTGCGCGAGGGGCTCTATGAAAGTGTTGTGTCTACAAAGATAGAGCCCCTCGCGCAAGCGAGGGGACAACAGGAATACATGCCGGGACAAAGAAACACGCTGGCGTGAGGCATTCTGGCGATCACTGTTGTCGCGGTTCCGGTATCATCCGGCCGGAGGTTCTCATGCCCGATTCGCCCGATGCTGCACAGTCCGACGCGACCGAGGCTCTCTCGTCCGCCAGAGCGGCCTACGACCGTGTCCGCACCGAGATCGCCAAGACGATTGTCGGGCAGGAGGAGGTGGTCGATCAGGCGCTGACCGCGATTTTTTGCCGGGGGCATGTGGTGATTGTCGGCGTGCCCGGCCTGGCGAAGACGCTGCTGATCTCGACGCTCGCCAAGACGCTGAGCCTGGGGTTCAGCCGGGTGCAGTTCACCCCCGACCTGATGCCAAGTGATATCACTGGCACCGAGGTCATCGAGGAGGACAAAGCGACCGGCGCCCGCGAGTTGCGGTTTGTGAAGGGGCCGATCTTTGCCAATATCGTGCTGGCTGACGAGATCAACCGCACGCCTCCCAAGACCCAGGCAGCACTGCTCGAAGCGATGCAGGAGCGGCAGGTGACCATCGGCGGCATCCAGCACAAGCTGCCCGACCCGTTCTTTGTGCTTGCGACCCAGAACCCGATCGAGCAGGAGGGGACCTATCCGCTGCCCGAAGCTCAACTCGACCGGTTCCTGTTCCAGATCCTGATCCACTATCCGGACGCGGCTCAGGAAGCCGAGATCGTCCGTCGTTCGGGGAGTCTCGATCAGGCGACGCCCGAGGCGGTTCTGACCGGTGAGGACATCCGCACGGTCCACGAGGTCATCCGGGCCACGCCGATCGCAGACCACGTGCTCAGCTACGCCCTGAGGCTGGTCCGGGCGACGCGGGTGGATCAGCCGATGGACAACGATACGGATCGGCCGAAGATGATCGAGGACTATTTGGCGTGGGGTGCGGGCCCGCGGGCCAGTGAATATATTGTGCTCGCAGCCAAGGCCCGGGCGGCGTTGACCGGGTCCACACACGTCACGCCCGAGCACGTCCGGCAGATGGCCAAGCCGGTGCTTCGGCATCGCATCCTGCGAAACTTCAACGCCGAGGCCGACCGGGTGACCTCCGATATGATCGTGGACTCGTTGCTGGAAGAAATCCCCGTCGAAGGCACGACCCAGCAGGAACAGCAGCAACTCGACAAGGTGATCGGGTAAGCTGGGCGGGACGGCTCCCAAGCCGCGGTGCGTTCACCACAGGGTCAGGCAAAGGGCCATCCGGCCACCCGTTCATGGAGACACGATGCTTTCACAGACTGTCGAGTACGCGCTCCGGGCGATGTCCTCGCTCGCGTACCGGCCCAACGATCTTGTGCCTACGTCAGAACTCGCCGAGACGACCAAGGTCCCCTCGAACTACCTCGCCAAGGTGCTCCAGACGCTGGCGGGGGCCGACCTCATCATGGGGCGGCGAGGCGTGGGCGGCGGGTACCGTCTGTCGAGAGCGCCCGAAGAGATCTCGCTGCTCGAGGTGGTCAACGCGGTCAACCCGGTCGAGCGGATCACGACCTGTCCGCTCGGGCTCGATAACCACGGCCCGAACCTTTGCCCGCTCCACCGGCGGATGGACGAGGCGGCGCGGCTGGTGATGGAGTTGTTCGGCTCGACCACGCTCGCGGACATCGTCTCGGGCGAGGGCACGCCGCAGCTGCCGCTCTGTAGTGAATCCATGACCCAGCAGATTCGTATCGAGCGGGCCGGCAAGTAAAGCCAGCTACCATTCGGGCGTGACGACCGAACCAACACAATCTGTATCGGAACCTCCCGCCGAGCCGCCGTTGCACGAGCAGGAAGCCGCGAGACTCGCCAACCTGAATAAGGCCCGCGCGATCGGTGGCGTCAATCCCTATGGCACGCGGACCGAGGGGCTGGTCACACTCGCCGAGGCCAAGGGGCGCTACGACGAAGAGGCGGATGCTGAGCACCAGGCCACGGCCAAGAGCGAGAGCCCGGTGGATGATCGACCTCGGGCCAAGGTGGCTGGGCGGGTGATGCTCAAGCGGACCGGGGGCAAGCTCATCTGGATGAATCTGCGGGATGCCTCGGGGGAGGATTTGCAGATCGCGGTCAGCAAGCGGGACTGCACGGGGGATGGCTTTCCGCTTGCCCAGGCGACGGACCTCGGTGATATCGTCGTGGCGCACGGGCCGTTGATGAAGACCCGCACCGGTGAGGTGACGATCTGGGTGGATGCGTTTGAGCCGGGGGCCAAGAGCCTGACGCCGCCACCGACCAAGCACGCGGGGTTGCAGGATGTCGAGCTGCGGTATCGCCAGCGGTATGTCGATCTGTGGGCCAACCCTGAGACGATGCGGGTCTTTCAGCTGCGCTCGGCGATCGTCTCGAACATCCGGCGGCTGATGGATGCGCGGGGGTATCAGGAGGTCGAGACGCCGATGCTCCAGGCCCAGGCCGGCGGGGCGGCGGCCCGTCCCTTCAAGACACATCTCAACGCACTGGATGTCGATGTTTCGCTGCGGATCGCGCCGGAGCTCTATCTCAAGCGGCTGTTGGTGGGGGGGATGCCCAAGGTCTATGAGGTCAACCGCAACTTCCGCAACGAAGGTGTGGACAAACAGCACAACCCCGAGTTCACGATGATCGAAGCCTACGAGGCGTTCGGCGACATGGGGACGATGATGGAGTTGACCGAGCATCTTTGCCGCGAGAGCGCGAGGCTGGTTGTTGCGTGGTCGCGGGGTGTTGATATTTTGTCGGTCTCTGATGTGGACCTGGTGCTGCCGTTTGGTGAGTTGATGATCGACTTCGGCTCGCCGTTTGCGCGTGTGGGTTATGGCGAGTTGTTCGAACGGTCGCTGGGCTTTGCGATGTCGGACCTCGACAAGGTGTGGGCCAAGGCGGACGAGTTGGGGATCGTGGGCAAGTATGCGGGGCATCTGGCTGCTGAGGGGCGAGAGATCGGTGCGGGCGGGCTGCGCGGCAAGGTCGATGATGCGATCATCGTGAACGAAGTGTTTGAAGAGGTGGCAGAAGCGAGTCTTGATCCGAGCCGACCGACCTATATCACGGACTACCCCAGTGCGATCTCGCCGCTGACGCGCCCCAAGCCGGAGGATTTGACACTTGCCGACCGGGCGGATTTGTTTCTCGGCGGCATGGAGCTGGCTCCGCACTACACCGAGCTTAACGACCCCGAGGTGCAGGCCGAGAAGTTCCGCGCCCAACTCGCGGGGGTTGATGCTGAGGAGATGACCTTTCGTACCTTCGACAAGGACTTCATCCGTGCGCTCAAGGTGGGGATGCCCCCGGCCGGCGGGATGGGGCTCGGGATCGACCGGTTGGTGATGCTCTTGACCAACCAAAGGTCGATCCGGGACGTGTTGCTTTTCCCGTTCATGCGTCCGGAGTAAGCGTCGAGACGAGAGTGTCGAGACATGAGTGATGAGATATGAGCGCTTGGTTTGACGCCCGGGATGAGAGCACAACGTGCACGAATCCCGGGATGTGTGTTTGCGTGGCGCTCGGATCCCGGGATTCGTGCGCTGCGCTTTCTCATCCCGGGCGTAGATTGATGCGTGATTGGTTGATGTGTCGTTGGTATTGAAGATGTGGGGTGCGCAAAGAAAAGACCCGACCAACAAACAGGTCGGGTCTTCGTGGAATGCGGGTTTGAGAAGCGGATCAACGCTTGGAGAACTGGAAGCGCTTGCGGGCACCCGGCTGGCCGTACTTTTTGCGTTCGACCTTGCGGGAGTCGCGGGTGAGATAGCCGGCATCACGCAGGGCGTTCTCGGTGGTCGGGTCGTAGCCGACCAGGGCGCGGGCGATGGCGAGTCGGGCGGCCTGGGCCTGCCCGGTGGTGCCGCCGCCGTTGATGCGGAAGATCACGTCGAGATTGCCTTCGAGTTCGGTGAGCTTGAGCGGGGCGTAGACATCGTTTCGGTCCTGCTCTTCGGAGAAGTAGTCCTCGACGGTCTTGGTGCTCTTGCGGTTGATCTGGATCTTGACGGTGCCTTCGCCCTCTTTGGAGACGCGGGCGCGGCAGCGGGCGACCGCGGTCTTGCGACGGCCGGTGCCCCACCACCAGCCGTGGGCGTCCGGCGGGATCGGGTCACGGAGAGCGCGGGTCTGGTTGCCCGCGGCGGGCTCGGGGGTCAGATTCAGTTCGCTGGCAAGAGATGTCATGGTCGTCCTCGTGTCGGCTCGGGCGGCGTGCGCTCGCGGCCGTGGTGTGTTGGTCGGGGGCGGTCGGGGCGGTCGGGGGGGGTCGGGGGGGGTCGGGGGGTCAGACGGTCATCGCGGCGGGCTGTTGGGCCTGGTGGGGGTGGTCGGTGCCGGGATAGACCTTGAGCTTTTTGATCATCTGGCGGCCGAGCCTGGTCTTGGGCAACATGCGGCGGACCGCGTCTTCGATGAGGACTTCGGGCCGGCGTTCGCGCAGGCTGCCGAAGGACTCGAGTTTCTGCCCGCCGGGGTAGCCGGAGTAGCGCTTGCGGTACTTCTGGTTCGCCTTGTTGCCGGTGAGTTGGACTTTGCCGGCGTTGGTGACGATGACAAAGTCGCCGGTGTCGATGTGTGGGGTGTACTCGGGGCGGTGCTTGCCCATGAGGATGACCGCGACATCGGTCGCGAGCCGCCCGAGCGAGACACTCTCAGCATCGACTACATGCCACTTTTTCACAACATCGCCGGGTTTGGCTGAATAGGTTTGTCGCCGAAGCATTCGGATACCTCCGGGGCGCACTGGCCCGCGCTGCTGCGTTGTGGGTGGTCGGAAATCCACGCCAGAACGCCTGGGTGCTGCTCGCCGCCTACCGGGCGGGGCGGGCCGACCGATCTGCGGGGCAGATCAAGCCGACAAGATTCGGTCTGCTGACGCCGGCAGGGGCCTCCCAGCCCCGGACCAGCGAATGGGAACCAGAGAGAATATCCAGCCCGGGCGGGGGGTCAAGCGCCAGAGCGAGGCGGGCGACGGTCTCTTCGGGGGCATTTGAGCCTCTCAATCCACCCCGGGGCGGATCTGGGATTGGCGGCATCCGCCCGGCGTGCCGATGATTGGACCCATGACCGATCCTTCATCATCGCTGCCCGAGGCCGATCCGCACGAGTTCTTGAGCCCCGGGGCGTCCGGCAGCCGGGGCACTTCGCCCGACATCGGCACCCCGA
>JAUZRR010000028.1 GCA_030950285.1 Planctomycetota bacterium
CGAGAGGCTGTGGAGCAAGATCAAGTCGTGGCTGCGTCGTGCAGCGGCCGACACACTCGTTGGTCTCACCCTCGCAGCGGGCGAAGCGTTCTGCGCAATCGGCCCAGACGAGTGCGCCAACTGCTTCAAGGCATGTGGATACGAAACGTGATGACACAAGATGCTCTAACACCGCCCCGGTCACGCCCGATACTGTTTCCCGCGTCCGCGCCGAGACCACCGACCGCGCGACGCCCTGGACCGAAAGAGACCTCCTCGAAACCCGCTGACGGAGCGAACCATGCAACCCATCCTGATGACGATCATCGTGCTGCTCGCGATCGTTGGCCCCGCTGCCCCCCGCCCGACACCCGCGCACCAACCGGCCGGAGACGACGGCTGGACTTCGCTCTTTGACGGCCGCACGCTCGACGGGTTTGTCACCCGAGGCGGGGACGCGTCGTACACCATCGAGCGCAACACCATCGTCGGCGAAACCCGCCCCACCACCGGGAACACCTTCCTCTGCACCGAGCGCGACTACGCCGACTTTGTGCTCGAGCTCGAGGTGCTTGTCGATGTCGAGCTCAACAGCGGCGTGCAGGTCCGATCCCACGTCAACGACAAGGGGCGCGTGTTCGGGTATCAGGTCGAGATCGACCCGACCCCCCGCGCCTTCTCCGGCGGGATCTACGACGAGGCCCGCCGCGGGTGGCTCGCCCAACCCACAGCCCAGCAAGCTGTTGATTCACCGTTCAAACCCGGCGAGTGGAACCTCTACCGCGTCGAGGCGAGAGGCAACCGCGTCCGCACCTGGATCAATGATGTCCCGGTCGCCGACCTGATCGACGAAGCCGATGAATCAGGGTTCATCGGCCTCCAGGTCCACGGCGTCGGCGGACGAACCGACCCGCTCCGGGTCCAGTGGCGCAGCCTCCGTATCCGTGAGCTCGACTGAGCATCAACCGCCGAAACGAGACTCAGCAGCCTGCGACCCAACGGTTGAGAAATGCCAAGAAGTCGAGCGTGTTCACGCTGCCATCGCCGTTGAAGTCGGCCTTGGGATCGCTCACAACCCAGTCGTTGAGGAAGTCGATAACGTCCTGCGTGTTTACGGCACAGTCGGCGTTGTAGTTGGCGGCACAGAACGGATCAAACCCGCGCACAACAAGCACACGGGAGCCGCCGAGGAAGGTTGAGAAGAGGAAGTCCCCGGTCACCGGATCGCGTGTGCCTCCCTCGGCTCCGCTGAGCCCGGTAAGAAAGTCGCGCCTCGTTCCATCGATCGCGTCGCCGTTGGCATCGACTTCATACGACGCGACCGTGTTGTTCAAGTACTCGCTTATCAGCACGCTCTCGACCGGGAACAACGACGCCCCGGCCTCGACATACACGATGCCCTCGGGGCCGCCCCCGAGAAAGTAATCCGTCAACGGCGCGGAGATATCGAACGTCCCCGCACCATCCGGCGTCACGACCGCATCGTGCCAGCGGCTGGAGTTGAACGGAAATATCTTGAGCCGACCCGCACCGGCAAACCCGTCGGGCACAAATGTAAACGCGCCGACCGAGCTGCTGAACCCCAGCGCGCTCAGGTCAATGTTCTTGTCAGAAACCGTCGAGCCCGGCTTGAGCTGCCCGATGTCGTTCATGCTGTACCGGCTGAAGAACAGCACGCCGTCGGGTCCGTACGCCAGCCCGCCGTCGATGTTCGGCGCCTCGGCAAAGACCACCCCCGGCCCGCCGTACCCGGTGATGTGCCCCTCGCTGTCGCGCACCACGGGCACCGCGTAGAGTGCTCCATTGACGCTGTTCGCGGCTCCACCGATCAGCAACACGTCCGGGTCGCCATCCTTGAACACCAGGCCGCCAAAGGGCAGAGGCACCCCCGCCGGTGGGCCGAGGTCCGCGATGCGGTACGCGCATTCATAATAAGGGTCTATCGTCTGCGCACCGGCAGTGCCCGTAAGTCCGAGAATCAAAGCCACGCCCGCTGTGTGCTGCATCTTCATCATGTTCTCCTGTTGTTTTCATCACGGCACCAAAGACAACCTGGTCGTTCAAGGGAAAATCAACCAACAAAATCGCCCGTGCCGAGCGGCACGGGCGGTGAAAAACACATCCACTATCTTTCCCACGTTTCCAACCGAGCCGGCGTCCTGGATCTGCCCGCCGATATTACCCGTCCCACGAACTCTTGAACACCCGCAGCGCATCGGCGAGTTGCTTCTCGAGGTCGCTGTCCAGCGCGTTCTTGTCGCTGATCGCGTCCCAGATCGGCTTGCCGGTGGTCTGGAAGTAGTCGAGCATCGCCGTCTCAAAGACCGCGACCTTGTCGAGCGCCACGTCGTCGAGGAAGCCCTTAGTCCCGGCGTACATCGAGATGACCTGGTCGACAACGTGCCGGGGCACATACTGCGGCTGCTTGAGCAGCTCGACCATCCGGGCACCACGGTCCAGCTGTTTCTGTGTCGCCGCGTCGAGTTCGGTACCCAGCTGGGCGAACGCTTCGAGTTCGCGGAACGCCGCGAGGTCAAGCCGCAGCGAGCCGGCGATCTTCTTCATCGCCTTGACCTGCGCCGCACCGCCCACGCGACTCACCGAGATACCCACGTTGATCGCCGGGCGGACACCCGCGAAGAACAGTTCGGGCTCGAGGTAGATCTGGCCGTCGGTGATCGAGATGACGTTGGTCGGGATGTACGCCGAGACATCGCCTTCCTGGGTCTCGATGATCGGCAGCGCGGTCAGCGAGCCGGCGCCGTTCTCGTCGGAGAGCTTGGTCGCCCGTTCGAGCAGACGGCTGTGCAGATAGAAGACGTCGCCGGGATACGCCTCACGCCCGGGCGGACGGCGGAGCAGGAGCGACAACTGGCGGTACGCGACCGCCTGCTTGGAGAGGTCGTCGTAGACGCACATCGCGTGCTTGGGCATCGGCTTGCCGCTGCTCAGCTTGGCGTCAGGGTTCTTGCCTTGCCACATGAAATACTCGCCCATCGCACAGCCGGTGTAGGGCGCGATGTACTGCATGGGTGCGGGGTCAGAGCTCCCGGCATTGACGACGATGGTGTAGTCCATCGCGCCCTGCTTCTTGAGCGTCTCGACAACGCCCGCGACGGTCGATTCTTTCTGCCCGACCGCGACGTAGATACAGACCACCGCGTCCTCGGTGCCCCAGTACTGCTTCTGGTTGATGATCGCGTCGATCGCGACCGCCGTCTTGCCGGTCTTGCGGTCGCCGATGATCAGCTCGCGCTGTCCGCGCCCGATCGGGATCATCGCGTCGATCGCTTTCACACCCGTCTGCAACGGCTCGTGCACCGGCTGCCGCTCGGCGATGCCCGGGGCAATGATGTCCACCTTCGCCGACTCGGCCGACTCCAGCGCCGGCCCGTCGTCGACCGGGCGACCCAGCGGATCGACCACGCGCCCCAACATCGTCTCCCCCACCGGCACCTCAAGCAGGCGGCTGGTGCTCTTGACGATGTCGCCCTCTTTCACACTCAGGTAGTTGCCGTAGATAACACACCCGACGGTGTCCTCTTCCAGGTTCATGACCTGGCCCATGACAGCGCCCTTGCTGGTCTGGAACTCCACCAGTTCACCGGCCATGGCCTTGCTCAGGCCGTAGATGCGGGCGATTCCATCGCCGACCTCCACAACCCGGCCTACTTCGGAAATCTCGAGTTCTGCGGAGAACTGCTCGATTTCCTGCTTGATAATGCTGGCGATTTCGTCGGTTTTGATCTTCACGTCGCTGCCCTCGGATTGTCCCGTCGGGGTGGCTTTCCACGCCCGCGGCTCGGTGCTGGACATCATTCACAGGCCGCCGCGAGCGTCGCTGCGAACCCGCCCCACGCAGGGGGCCTATACGGTAGACGCCGACCCCCCCCAAGTCTCTCGGCTGCCTCGAAAGAGAAAGCCGCAGCCCGCCCGGCGTCCGGACGGGTCTTCTGAGCGCACCACTCGCTACTAGTGGTTCGCCCAGGTCAAGGCGAGCCGGTGCCGTTCGCCCCGTCGCTCGGGCCGGGCTCGCGTTTGGTGATCGAGAGTGCAACGTCCAGGTCTTCAGCCGAGAAGCTCAACGCGGTCGGGTAGCCCGAGAACTCGGCCCGTTTGCTCGAGACCCCGGCTTCGAGCTCCTCATACGACAGCCTGACATAGGCCCGCACCACGAGGGTGTTGGCGCGGATCCGCTCGATCAGCTCGCTGGGGCCGGTGATCTTGACGTCCCGGAGCGACTGGTCCTCAGCAGAAATCGTCACGTCCCACCGGCCCAGCTCGCCGACGGGCAGCCGGAGGTCCACCGGCACCGTCGGCACCAGGATCGTCTCGGTCTTCGACCGCACCGTCAGGCGGACGTCCACTTGGGCGGGATCAATGTTGAAGACCGCCCCCTCGGGCACGCCCGGCCCGGGCACCAGCCGCACCCGCAGCACCGATCGGACTCCCTCCTGCAGCGACGCGAGGTCTTCAGGCGAGACCCGCGCCACCATCGACGCGGCCCCCTCCGCGAGCCCCGCGACGAGGTCGGCGGGGAGCCGGACCGACGCTTCGGTCTGCCCGACCAGCTCGGCCGGACCGTCAAGTGCCGCAGCCGGGGCTTCGATACGGATCGGGATCGAAACCGTCGCCAGTTCCTGCACCCGGACCCGGACCGTCTCCGGCTCGGCCGAGATCACGCTCACCCCCCGCGAGCGAAACTCGGGGTGCGCGCGCAGTGCTTCGCGGAGGTCCAGGGTGTGCTCGCCGGACGCCCGAGGCAAGCCGTCCATCCCCGGCGAAAAAACCAAAGGCTCGCGCAACGCCGCGTCGAGTGAGTCCAGACTCGCGACCGGGCCTTCGAGCACCAGCTCGACCCGGCCGCGCCAGTCCTGCCCATCGACCACGCGGATTGACCATGTGCCGTTGGAGAGGACCTCGAACTCAATCTCGGCGACCGTCCGCTGGGTCCGCAGGCTCTGCCCCTCCGCGAGCGCCCAGATCAGCCCGGCGATGAGGGTCACGAGGATGCCGGTCTTGAGCCTTTCGACGGGTGATCTCATTTTGCCGCCTCCGACTCCGCGGCTTTTTCAGCCGATTCGGCCGCGGTCTGCCCCTCGGGCGCGGATGTGCCGGACTCACCAAGCCGCTGCGAAAGCTCGGCCCGCAACTCGTCGAGTGTAAGCGGATTGCCCAGTTTGCCGCGCTCGACAAGACGGATCGCTCCGGTTTCTTCGCTCACCGCCAGCACCAGCGCGTCGCACTCTTTGCTCAGGCCGACGGCAGCTCTATGCCTCGAGCCGAGGGTGCGGTCGGGCATCTCGCTGGGGTCGGCGAGCGGCAACTGCACGCCCGCGGCATGGACCACCCTTCCCTTGACCACCACCGCCAGGTCGTGGAGCGCGGTGCCGGGGAAGAAAATCGTCTGCAAGAGGCGGGCGCTGAGGACCGAGTCGAGCACCGTTCCCCCTTCGATCAGCCCGCGCAGCCCGACCTGCCGTTCGATGACGATGAGCGCCCCGAACCGGGACTTGCTGAGGTAGCCGCAGGCTTCGATCAAGGGCTCGACCACCGCCGAGACGCCGCTGGTATCGCTGCGGAGGAGGGAGGTTTCGCCCAGCCGCACCAGCGCCCGGCGGAGTTCGGGCTGAAACACCACGACCAGCCCGATCGCGACGACCGCCAGCCCGCGCTCATACAGGTACGCCAGCCTGGGGAAGGCGTCCCGCCCGCCGATGATCTGGACCAGGACCGTCCCGACCACCAGCAGCACCAGCGCGCCCTTGAGCGCCCCGGCGGCTCTGGTCCCCTCGACAAAGCGGACGACCAGCAGCACCAGCACCCAGATCACCGCCAGCTCAAACAGGACCGACGGCACCGAGTAGGACCCGAGCCGTTCGATCAGTTCCACGATACGCGACCACATTTCCAGCTTGGTTTCTCCGAGTCAGATCGTCCGCGATGCCTTCGGACACAACAGTCTACAGCCGTCGCTGCCCGCGTGTGTGTCTCTACTATCGACGGACGTGACTCCTTTGCTGGAAACAGACCGTGACGCAGCCCGAGAATCGTCCCGAAGCTCGGGGCGTGACTCGGCCCGAGACCGTGCGCTCGCCCGCACACTGCTGCGGTGGTTCCGGGCCAACGCCCGCGATCTGCCCTGGCGCGATCGCCCGCTCGGCGTGCCTCGAGATCCCTACCGGGTGCTGGTCAGCGAGCTGATGCTCCAGCAGACCCAGGCCGCCCGAGTGGCCGAGCGTTTCGACGGGTTTCTCGACCGATTCCCGACTGTCGAAGCGCTCGCCGGAGCCGACGAAGCGGAAGTGCTGGCGCTCTGGTCGGGGTTGGGCTATTACCGCCGCGCCCGGTTGCTTCACGCGGCGGCCCGGGCGATCGTGCACGAGCATGGCGGGCGCTTTCCTGAATCGGCCGAGGCGCTCCGAAAGCTGCCCGGGCTTGGTCGCTACACCGCCGGGGCGGTCGCGTCGCTGTCGTTCGGCGCGCGCACGCCGGCGGTTGATGCCAACGTCACCCGGGTCATGCTCCGGCTCGAAGGGCGGGAACTGACGAGCAGCGCTCCCGAAGCCGTCGCGCTCTCCTGGTCCCGCGCCGCGGCACTGCACACTACCGCCCCGCGCTCTGCACCGACCCCGGCGCTGCTCAACGAGGCGTTGATCGAGTTTGGCGCGGCGGTCTGCACCCCCCGCGCACCGGGCTGCCTGGGCGTTTTGGACCACGGGAAGGGTTGCCCTCTCACCGAGCACTGCCGGGCGTTTGCGGCGGGCACGCAGGCACGCATCCCCAAGCCGAAAGCTGCGCCCGCTCGCAAGCCGATGTATTTTTCATCCGTGCTGGTGCGTGACAAACTCGGGCGACTTGCGGTCACCCGCCGCCCGCGTTCGGGGCTTTGGGCGGGGTTGCACGAAGCCCCGACGATCGAGCGGCCCGACCGCCCGGCAACGCTCGCCGAGATCCGCCGGGGGCTCGGGATTCCCAAGGGACGGGGGACACTCCACCGCCTGGACACTTTCGAGGCCGAGACGAGCCACCGGGCGTGCAGGTTCGAGGTGTTCGTCGCCGCTCTGCCCGCCCGCCCGCCAGCGTCGTGGGAGTTTCTCGCGTCGGCTTCGATCGCCGGTCTCGGGCTGTCCACCCCGCAGCGGCGGATCCTGCTCGAACTGGCCCGGACCAGCGGGAAATGAGGCCCAAACACCTGCCCCCTCAACTTCTCTGGACCGTGGAGTGCCACCGCGCGCGGCGCTGCCGTATCGTCCGCCATGCACCTCGTCGTCGTCATCCCGGTCTACAACGAAGCCGCCACGCTGCACGAACTGATCAAGCGGGTCTGCGCGGTGCCCCCGCCACCGATCCCCAAGACCGACCGCCGATGCTCGCGCACGATCATCCTCATCGACGACGGCTCGACCGACGGCTCGACCGACATGGTCCGCGCCCTGGGCGAACAACCCGGCTTTGATGCCCAGGTCCACGAACGCAACCGGGGCAAAGGGGCTGCGCTTTCGACCGGACTCACCCGCGCGCTCGAGCTCAACGCCGACATCGCGATCGTGCAGGACGCCGACCTGGAGTATGACCCCGCCGAGCACGACGCGGTGCTGCGGCCCATCCTCGACGGCCGCGCCGACGTGGTCATCGGGTCGCGGTTTATCGGGCAGACCCACCGCGTGCTCTACTTCTGGCACTCGATCGCGAACCGGGCGATCACACTCTTCAGCAACATGCTCACCAACCTGAACCTCACCGATGTCGAGTGCTGTTTCAAGGCGTTTCACCGCGACGCCCTCGCCCAGATCACAATCAAGGAACCCCGTTTCGGGGTCGAGCCCGAGCTGGTCGCGAAGGTCTCGCGGCTGCGGCTGCCAGTCGAGGCAGAGACCTCCGAAGAAAGTCCTCCGCCCAAGCTCCGCCCGGCCCGCATCTACGAGGTGCCGGTGAGCTATTCGGGGCGTACCTACGACGAAGGAAAGAAGATCACCTGGCGCGACGGCGTGTCGGCGCTGCGGTGTATTCTAAAGTACAACCTGTTCAGGTGATGCGTTTCCACAAGCAACAGAGCCCCTCGCGCGAGCCAGGGGAGAGGCGTGCTACACCGCTGCGCCGCTGCGGGACGAGAGCACGACGTACGAGACGTACCCCACATACGCCATGAGGAGCACCGCGCCCTCGACGCGGCTTATCCGCTTGCGGGTCAGCACCATCACCCACGCCAGCCCTGAGACCGCCATCATGATCGCCGCGTCGATGCGGACGGTGCTCGCGGGGACCGTGATGGGCATGACCAGCGACGTCGCGCCGAGCACGCACAGGGTGTTGAACACGTTCGACCCGATCACGTTGCCCAGGAGCAACTCGGTGTGCTTTTTACGGGCGGCGCTGATCGCGGTCGCCAGCTCGGGCAGCGAGGTGCCTAGCGCGACCATCGTCAGCCCGATGACGACTTCCGACACGCCGAGTGCCTTGGCGATCGAGACCGAGCTGCGGACCAGGAGCTCTGCGCCGCCGGTCAAGCCGACGATCCCGACGATGACCATCAGCGCGTGCCGCACCCACCACCCGGGTGTGTGTGCTTTGGCGAGCTCCTCCTTGGTTTTCTCTTCGTCGAGCGTCTCGATCATCGCGATCTTCTTGCCCCGACGCGAGACGGCGTAGGCGTTCCATGAATAGAGAAACACCCCCGCCAACAGCGCCGCGCCCTCCCAGCGTTCGATCGCGCCAAAGAGCATCGTGGCCCACCCGATCGCCATGACCAGCAGCATCAGGGGGACTTCTCTCTGCCGGACCGCCGGGGGGGTGACAATCGGGAACAAGAGCGCGCCGACGCCCAGGATCAGCCCGATGTTGGCGATGTTTGAGCCGACGACCGCGCCGAGTGCGAGTTGGTTGACCAGCGGGTCTTGGGCGGTGGTCCGCAGGCTCGACCCCAGCCCCGCCGCCAGCTCGGGCGCACTGGTGCCGAACGCGACGACCGTGAGCCCGACCACCATGTGGGGCACGCCCAGCCCCTCGGCGAGTAGCGCCGCGTGCTCGACGAGCCAGTCGGCGCCCTTGACCAGCAGCACGACGCCGACGACGAACAGTACGATTGCGAGCCCGGTTGACATGCCGCCGCGTGCCCTTTCCTATCGCGAACGGGGCAGGACCCCGAACCGCTCGGGCACCCTGGGCACGAGCACGATGACTACTCGCGCGTCGCCCGGCATGTCCGGCGCGGTGAGGTTGGTTAGCATCAGTTCGCCGAGCGTGGGCGCGACCACCGCGGGCGGGCCGAACACCTGCGCCCCCGACGCGCTCGATTCTGGACGCCGGGGCACCGGTTCACTCCAGTCCGCGTCGGTGCGCTCGGCGACGATCACCAGGGCGTGCGTGCCGGCGGCTTGCCAGCTGAGCACGAGGCGGTCGAACGCGATCCCTTGCGCGCCGGGCTCGCCGCTCGAGACCGCGTCCTCAAAGAGCAGCCCGAGCGATTCGTCGTGGGCTTGCCTGGGCATCCGCAGCTCGGGCATCAGCTCGATGCGCAAGAGGGTTCCGACACCGACCCCTGCGTCCGGCTTTGCGACGTGTTCTGTTGCTCGCCCGACATCGGGCATCGCCCAGCACCGCGCCATCATGCGGAGGCGGCCGGGCCCGAGCCTGACCTCGCCGCTGTCGAGACGGATCGCCCGTTCGCCCGCGAGCGTCGTGCCGCTGACGACCTCGACCCACTCGGGCAGCATCCCGAGCCACTCGCGGTTGCGGGTTCCGATGGTGGGCAGCTGGGCGTGGACCCAGTCGAGCTGATCCAGCGGCACCTCGACGACGCGCATCCCGTTTTGCTGCCAGCGTGCGACCTGCCGGGCGTCGGCACCGGTCGGCGGGCCGAACTCGCCGAGCACCGCGGCGAGCAGGCCCGGCCTGGCTTGGACCGCCCAGAGTCTCGCTTCGAGCCCGGCGTCGGCACCGCGAACGACTGGAGAGAGGTCGATTTCGGATTCGGTTGCGCCGGGCTTGACGGTCGTTGCCCCGCTGCTGCTGCCCGGACCGCACCCGCTGAGCGCGCAAGCAGCACAGAGCGCAAGGGCAAGCCGGGCTGTCGTGTGAACCACGTTCTGGATGGGGTGAATCGCTGGCATGGGTCTCGATGATAAGGCGTCGGGTTTGTGCCGGGCGGTGAGGGAGATGCCGGGCTCAGACCGGGTCGAAGGTGTTGATCCGGTCCAGGAGAGCACGTACCAGCCCGAACTTGTACCGGGTGTGTGTGAAGACGATTCGCGGCAGGTCGAGATCGGTTTCCTCGCCTTCGAGCGGACCCGACTTGACGATCTTGCCTGTTTTGACAAGCACACCGAAGTCGTCGTTGAGGCTCTCGACGTCCTCATCGCGCAGCTCGTGCTTGACGCGGATGACCAGCTGGTCGCGGACGTACCTCGACGAGTGGTAGTTGCGGTAGAACTGGTTGATATGTTCGACCGCGTGTTCGGGGGTCGGGGCGATGTAATAGAGGTTGAGGTCTTCGGAGCTGAGCATCTCGCGTTCGAGCAGGGTGTCGCGGACAAAGCTGTCGAAGTGCTGCCAGTAGCTGCGGACTCCCGGGCGGTTTTCCCCCTCGACCAGGACGATGGGCATCATCGCGGCTTTGCCGGTCTGCACGAGGGTGAGCGTCTCGAAGAGCTCGTCCATCGTCCCGAACCCTCCGGGGAAGAGGACCACCGCGTCGGCGTGGAAGAGGAACATGAGTTTGCGGGTGAAGAAGTAGCGGAAGTGGATGAGCTTCTGATCGCCGGCGATGATGTCGTTGGCGGTGGTCTCAAAGGGCAGGCGGATCGCGACGCCGAAGCTGGCTTCTCGACCGGGTCCGACGTGCCCGGCTTTCATGATCCCGTCGCCGGCACCGGTGATGACCATCCACCCGGCTTTGGCGATCTGTGTGCCGAAGTCGACCGCGGCGGTGTAGTCGGGGTGGCCTTCGGGCGTGCGGGCCGAGCCGAAGATCGTGCACTTCATGGCGTCGGAATAGCCCGCGAAGACGCGGAAGGCGTAGCGCAGCTCTTTGATCGCCGAGCTCATGAGTTTGAGCTCGCCGGTGTCGCGGCCGTCGGGCAGGAGCTTGAGGCAGGCGGTGACCGCCTCGCGGACCAGTTTGCGGTCGAATCGGTCGGGCGCTTCCTGGATGACCGTTTCGATCAGGCCGTTGATGATCTCCTGCACCCCGGGGTCGTCGGCGCGTTTCTGGACGGGCTCTTCGGGGGGCGCACCCTCGAGGATGATCGGCTCCTGCGGCTGAATGTCGGTCCGCCGGCTGCGGGGGATCTCGTGCTCTTCGCTCACTGTTCAACTCCTGGGTCGTCCGTGGATCGGGACGGCGTGTGTATCGCGGCAGACATTAGCGCCCCCAACCATCCCCCGACCCGCTCGGGCGGGGTGCCCGCCACTCCCGGCGTTCGGATTCGCGGCTCTGGCGTTCGATATCGAGCATCCGTCGCTCTGCGTCGGTGAGCCCCTCTCCCATGACCCCCGCGAGCATGCGTCGTGTCCTTGTAAACTGCTCGGTCGTGACCTGGGGCTCGCGGACGGTGCCTCTGACGCGGGTCATGACCAGCTCGTCGCGCAGGCGTTCGATGATGCGGCTGACGATGGGAACGCGGGAGGTGGCGCGGGAGCTGAAGCGGAGGTCGAGCGCGAGGTCGGGGAGCCACATCTGCCCGTAGCCGAAGATCTCGACGCTCTGGGCAAAGACCCCGAGCCGCTCGAAGATGAGGCGGTCCCCGTCGAGGATAAATACCGCTTCGCCAAAGTCCAGCGGGTCGTTGCGCGGCACCTGGAGATTGCTCACTTCGATGAGAGGCAGGAGCAACGGCAGGCGCATCACCCGCGCCCCTTGGCCGCCGCCGACGAGGACGCGACCGCGACCGCGCCTCGAGTCGGCATTGCCGAGCGTGCCGGTGAGGGTGAGCCCGGCGTCCACGATGCCGCGTGATTGAGCCTGGGGGCGTTCGGGGACCGGCTCGTCCTGCTCGGCTGCGGTCTCGATGCCTGCGGTGTATTCCCAGTCTGCCAGCAGTTCACCGAGCGGGACTCCCGAGGCTCGAAACTCGGCTTCGTAGGTCGAGGCGTCGCCGAGAGAGAGGATCGCCGAGCCCGAGAGCCGCCCGCCGTGGATGTCGGCCCGGATCGCCGGCACCAGCACGCTCTGGGAGAGCGGGTCGCTGGTGATGCGCATCGCCGCGTGGGTAAACCGGACGCCGGCGGCCTGCCCGGTATCGAGCACGACCCCCACGCCGAAGTTACTGAGTGTTGTGCCCGGCTCGCTCTGAGACTCGAAATCCAGATAGCCGGACGCCCGGCTGAGTCGCACGCCGACCTCCGCGCTGGCATCCTCGAACACCACCCGCCCGGCGGCGGTGTGGGCCGACCCGCCACCCTCGGCGAGCGAGACCCGCATGGTGATATTCTCGACCTCGAGCGGCCCGGTGGTCTCGAACGCGAGCGCTTCGAGCGCCTCGCGGAGCCCGGTGGGCAAGAGTGCCGCGACCTCGGGTGTGAGCCCGTGTTCGGACCGGCCGTCGACGGTGCCTTCGAGAATCACCGCGCCGGTGCCTGCGGTATCCCACCTGCCGCGGAGGTCGGCCCACCAGCCGTCGCCGGCGACGCGGAGCGTGTCGAAGCTCCCGCCGGTGTCGTCGAGTGTGACCGCGCCGTTGACGTCCTGGACCGTGACACGCTGCCCGGCGATCGTGAGCTCAAACCGCTGCGGCCTGATCTGGCCGGTGACCTGCGGCGTGTCCCGCTCCCGACGCCCCACCAGCCGCAGATCGGCGTCAAATCGCCCGGCGAGCTCGGCCGCTTCGATCGCGCTGCGCATCCCCTCGGGCAGCATCGTCGATGCCATGCTCTGCACCAGCACCGAGTTGATCGGCGCGCTGCGGAGGTTGAGTGTGAGATCATCACCGGCGGCCCACACCCTCCCGGCCGGGGCGCGGCCGGAGACTTGCACGTTGCTCAGCGGGTCGTCGTCGAGCGCGATCGACGCGGCCCAGGAATCGAAGGTCGCGCCGGCGAGGTCCAACGCCGAGAGCGTGATGGTGCCTTCTGCACTGGTGACCTCGAACCGTCCGGCGTCGGCGTCGAAGCGCAGGCCGTCGCACGCGCGGACCTCGATATCCAGCCGATCGAGCTCGCCCCCGGGCGCGGCATCGCCGGCGGCCAGCACCCGGACCCGCATCCCGCCCTCGGGCCTTCGCTCCAGCCGCAGGGCGTGGAGGCGGTCGGCGAGCTCGGGCGCGACGACCGAGACCAGGTCCTCGATCGCGATGCCGACATCGGGCACGTTTGCTTCGACGTCGACGGTGAAGGGTTGGGCCGACTCGCCGAACGCCATCGACGCGGCGACGTTGAACGAGCCCTCGTGCATGGTGTCGCCATCGGCGAGGCGCTCCTCCACCCGAGAGCGCAGGTCGAGCGTGAGCTGGTGCTCGCTGATAGAGATCGTGCCGACGACGCCTTTGAGCGCGACCGCGGGGGCGGTTGTCTGGTCATCGTGGCGGGGCGAGGCTGACACGTCATCGAGCGCGACCTCGATGTCGTATCCGAGTTCGCCGTTTTCTCTGGGGCCGATCAGTGCGGTGCAGTCGAGCGTGCCGCGCACGCCCAAACGCTCGAGCACGCTGCGCGGCGATCGCGGGTCGGGGTCGGGATCGAGCCCGCCGGGGAGAGCCGCCAGGAGCAGTTCGTTTGCGGGGATGTCCTCGGCTTCGATGCGGAGTGAGAGACCGGTGTCGTCGGGCATTTGCAGGTCAACGCTCGCGTCGAGGGTCGCCGTGCCGCCGCCGAGCCCTGTGAACGATCCGCCCGAGAACGTTGCGCGGTGGTCTTCGATGACGATCACCACATCGGTCGCGACGATCGGCAGCGGGAAGGGCTCGGGCACCATCCCGAGGCGGGGAATGCGCACCTCGATGCGTTCCTCGTAGGTGCTGTCTTCGCCGGGTGGTCTGTAGACATCGACGACCGCCGAGCCCACGCCGCCGAGCACAAAGTCGCGCCCCGGTCCTTGCTCGCCGGGCGCGCGGAGCAGGTCCATCTCGCGCAGCCGGTCGTAAGACCCGGCGTGGCAGAGCATCTGGACGACCTCGCGGCGGCGCTGGCCCATCGCTCCGAGCAGCGCCTCGTCGATCGGGACGTTGTCGATCGTGACACGGATCTTGACCTCCGAGCCAGAGCGCGGCGGGATGATTGTGCCAGACGCGTGCAGCCGCGCGCCGCTGGCGGCGACGCCGTCGACCGAGACGATCTCGATCTGTTCTTCGTCGAAGCGCGCCAGGCCGGTCATGTTGGTGAATCTGTACGGGAACCCCTCGAACGCGGCGCTGCCGTCACGGAACGCGAGCTCACCGTGCACGTGGATCATCCCCGGGCCGGTCGCGGTGGGCTCGCCTCTCCGGAGTGTCACCCTGGCGTCGACGGTTGCGGTGGGGTTGGAAAAATCAGCGAGCCTGCGTTTGACGATCTCTGGGGCGAGCGGCAGGATCTCGGGGTTGCTCTCGAGTGCGAAATCTTTGGTCTCGATCACGCACCTGAAGGGTGAGTCGGCGTCGAGCCCGTCGTAGCGCAGCTGGACCGTCGAGGGCAGGTCGCCGAGCAGCCCGCGGAGGTCGGCGGTGGTGCTGGCGTCACTGATCTCGACCCGCCCGCTCACGTCGCGCAGCCGCACCATCTCGTTGCGGCCGGCGGGCTTGCCTTCGGCGTCGAAGGGGAGGTTCATGGAAACGCCGTGGAGCTCGATGACTCCCTCGGTCGAGCCGTCGGCAGCGATACGGAGCGACGCGGTCGGGATGCCGCCCTCGATGCGCATGAGGGCGAAGACCTCGCGGAAGCGTTCGGGGATGTGCTCTGGCCCCCATGTCGCCAGGTCGAGCCCGTTGAGCTCGAGGGTCACGCCTTCGGTGGTGATGAGGCCGGTCAGCCCGAGCCCGGGGGTCTCCGTGTCCGGGGCTTGGGCTTCGGTGAACGCGAGTTCGTAGCCGCCGTCTTTGTCCTCGGCCGGTTGTGCGGTGCCTTCGATACGGATCGTGCGCAGGAGCTCGAAGGTGTCTCCGGAGTGTTCACCCAGTTCGACCACGCCGCCGCGGACGACGACTCGGGGCGGCGCGACGACCTGGCCTCCCTCTGACGTTGGGACCTTGAGCCCGGAGAGGTTGATGGCGCCGGCGTCTTTGTCGCGGCTGACCCGGAGCCGGGGGCGGGTGAGGACCACCTCGTCAAACCGCTCGGAGCTGCGGAGGAGGGCTGCCCAGGTGCCGACGATCTCGATCCGCTCTGCTTCAAAGAGGTCACCCGCCGGGCCGTCGACGCCGGGGACGCGGACCCGGACGCCTTCGGCGACGATGGTCGCGTCCGAGCTGATCGTGAGCTTTGAAGCCGAAACCTCGGCCCCGATCGCCTGCTCGATCTTGGAGAGCACATAGGAGGTCGCCAAACCCGAACGCAACACGATCGTCGGCAGCAGGAGCAGCACCGCGAGGACCACGACCAGCGCGAGCACCCGCCGTTGCCAGCGCCGGCGCTTGTGATGGTGCTTCGTTTTTGGGTCTCGTTTTCGCGTCATATACGCCTCGCGGGCTTCTACACGGCGATGGTAGGGGAACAATCACATGCGCACCGAGAGACTGCCGAGCCGCCCTTTCTGCGTTTGGAGCCACCCACTATCAGCCGATTGCTCGATCCATATCTGCACGATCGCCCGGTTCTGGTGGCGGTTGCTGCGCCGCGGGAAGTCGAGGCGGTGCTGGCGGGGCTCGACCGGGCCGGGGTGGATATTCCCGAGCCCTGGTCGGTGCGCGATTGTGGTCGCGGGATTCGGGTGGTGCACACCGGGGTGGGCAAAGCGAACGCGGCCGGCGCGGTGGCGCGGGCTCTGGCGGCTGAGCGGTTTGCCGCGGTGCTCTGCGTCGGGCTCGCCGGGGCGTTGCCTTGCCGCGATCCTCTCGCGGTCGGACAGACTCTTCTCGCCGACGCCTGCGTGCTTGCCGACGAAGGGCTCGGGACCAGCGGCGGGTTTCAATCTCTGAGCGAGCTTGGATTTCCCTCGACCAAAACCCACGGCGAGCGTTTTGCGTGCGACCCGGACCTCCGCGGCGCGCTTGATATTCTCGCCGACCGTATCGGACTGTGCGCCACGGTCTCGACCTGTTCGGGCACGGACAAAATGGCGGCGTCGATCGCGGCCCGCACCGGGGCGCTGGTCGAAGATATGGAGAGTGCTGCGGTCGGCCTGGTGGCGTCCCGGTTCGGGGTGCCGTTTGGGTGCTTGCGGGTGGTCAGCAACCGGACGGGCGACCGCGGGCAGCAGGATTGGGACCTTGACGGCGCGTTGTCGGTGGTGACCAGGATCGCTGCGGCGTTGTCGCCCGGACGCGCCGCTTGAGCGGATCGTGCCGGCTGGTGCGGCTGTGCCGTGTGCGCCCGTGTGCCCGATCGCCCGGCTGGGTGACCTGGACTGTCCGTGCCTTTGGTCCGACCGCGCTCCCCCCTCAACCCGCCCCCGCGACCCGCCGATGAGCTTGTGGGCAGCCGCGCCGTGTGGGCGGCTGCGGACAGGGGTGGAGAGCATCATGGGCCTGATCAATCGCAAGCGAGTGACCAACACCGCGATCCAGCGCGCTCTGGGCGCGCCGATCGGCATCGACTTTGGGACCGGTTCACTCAAGGTGCTCCAGCTCTGCGGGGAGGGCCCGTTCACGCTGGTCACCGCTGGGGCTGTCCAGACGCCTCGGAACCTTTTGGGAGACGCTCGCAAGCGGATCGAGTTTCAGCTCGAGTCGTTGCCCGGGCTTGTTTCGGCGTTGCCTCTGAAGGGGCGTCGCGCGGTCTGCGGCCTCCCCGTGCCGCTGACTTTTTGCAAGCACGCCCAGTTCCCCAGGCAGGACGGGATGCCCGCCGAGGTGCTCGCCGACACGATGCTGACCGAACAGCTGGGGCGCGACGCGTCGACGCTGATCCGGCGTCTGATCGAGGTCCCGACGCCGGGGCGTGTGGGCAACAAGAGCGAGTACATCTGCATCGCCACCGGGCGTGAGGTCGTGGACAAACTGATGAAGGCGCTGCGGGCGGCAAAGCTCGAAGTCGTGGGGATCCACTCGGAGTTTGAAGCCGCCCTCCGCGCGTTCTACGACGTCAACCAGCGCACCGCCGACAAGCACCGCGCCACGCTCTATCTCGATATCGGGACCGGGAACACGCAATGCTTCATCGGGCACGGGCGCGACCTGGTCTTTGCCAGAACGATCGAGGTCGGCGGGTTCGCACTCGACAACTGCCTCGCGACCGATCTTGCCTGCTCGGTCGATCAGGCGCACAAGGCTCGGCTCGCGATGGCTGATCTTGTCGCTCGAACCGCGTCTGCCCCGGTGCCGGCGGCGGCTCGGAGCGGCACGACCCAGAACGGCGGCGGGGTGCTGGTTGCTGAGGACAGGCGTGCTGACAAACAGACGACAGGCGAAGAGCTCGACACCCGTGACGCGCCTCGGGTTGCTGCACCGTCGAGCCACATGCTCCGCGAGACGCTCGAGATTCTGGCCGACGAGGCGGGCATGAGCATCCGCTACCACGACGCGATGTTCCCGGACACCCGGGTCGCTGACATCGTGTTCATCGGGGGCGAGTCACGCCATCGGGCGCTGTGCCAGCACCTGGCCAAGTCGCTGCGGCTCCCCGCCAAGGTCGCCGACCCGTTCGGCAAGATCGAACGATCGGGCAACGAGGTGACGATCGGTTTGGATGCCGAAGTTTCGCAACCCGGGTGGGCCGTGGCGGTCGGCTTGTGCCAGAGCCCCACCGATCTGTAACCCCGCTGGAGAGAACCGACCATGAGCAAGCTCCCCTGGCAATCCGACACCCCATCTGGCAGCTTTCTGCCCCGTGAGTACGTCAAGGGCAAGCAGGAGCTCCGCTTTGTGGCGATGACGGTGAGCCTGTTTGTCATCGTCATGCTGGCGGTGGTCGGGGCGTTCCTGGTGACCAACCAGCGTTGGACGAGCGTGCGCGAGCAGCAACGGACCATCGCGGCGGAGTATGAGTCCGAGGGCGCCAAGCTCAAGCAGCTCGAGAGCCTCGAATCGCAACGCAGGGAGATGCTCTCCAAGGCGCGGATCACGACCGCTTTGCTGGAGACCGCGCCGCGTTCGGTGCTGCTTTCCGAGTTGGTTACGGCGCTGCCGCTCGACGCCACGCTCACGCACGTCTCGCTTGAGAGCAAGCGGATCAAGCAAGCCCCGTCGAGAGCCGCGGCGAGCGCCGCGAAGAAGGCCAAGTCCCGCAGCAAGAGCAAGAAGAACGAGGAGGTCAAGCCGCCGGTGGTCCTCCCGCCGCGGTTTGAGTACACGCTCAGTATCACGGGCGTCGCGCCGACCAACAACGACGTCGCCGACTACCTGCGCAAGCTGCAGGACTCGCCCTTGCTCCACGACGTCGAGCTGACCTTTATCGAAGAGACCAAGCTGGAAGGCCTGGAACTGCGTCGGTTCGAGATCGTCTCGAAGCTGCCCGACGACGCGGACGCGCGGGAGGTCGAGCTGGCCGAAGAGTTTGATCTTGACCTTGCAGTCGCGAACACCCTGGAGGACCGCCCGTGAAACTCGGACCCCGTGAACTCGCCGTGCTGGCGCTTGTGCTCGCGATCCCGGTCGCGAGCTATGTGCTGGTCTTTGCACCACAGAACAGAGACATCGGGGCTGCGCAGCTGGAGATCTCGCACAAGAAGGAGATGCTCGATTCGCTCCGCACCGAGACCTCGCGCAACGACGACCTCGCCCAGGCCAACAACGACATCGGCAGCCGGATCGACGAGATCGAGGCGCGCCTGCCCAGCACCAAAGAGCTTGACAATATCGTTCGGCAGATCTCCGACCTGGCGGTGACCTCGGGGCTCAGCTCCCCCACGCTGACCAGCGGCAAGCCGATCGAGGCGGGCACCTACTGGGAGCAGCCGCTGGTCGTCACCACCGCGGGCAACTTCACCGGGTTCTATCGCTTTCTGCAGAAGCTGGAGCGCATGCCGCGGATCACCCGGATCCCCGAGTTCAACCTGCTCCGGAATCCCAAAGTCGATGGCGAGGTCGCGATCGAGTTCACCCTGAGCATCTTCTTCCAGGACGACAAATCATGAGCGACACCCCCGACACCCTCAACGAAGACGGCGTGAACAATCTGTCCGACACCGGGGGCACCTCCCGCGACGGGCAGGCTCCCCTCTTGCTTCAGGACATGCAGTTTACCGAAGAGGCAATGAGCATCCCGATCGGCAGCGGGCGTTCACGCTCGGCGATGGTCGCGGCGTTTGTCGTGGTCGCGGCGATCGGTTCGCTCTTTGCCATGCGGCAGCTCGGGCTCGGGCCGGCGGTCTCGCTGGCGGAGGTCGCGGTGGAATACACCCCCGACGATAACGGGCAACCCACTGTCTCTGCGAGCAAGGTGCTCGCCGATCTTGATCGCAGCCGACGGGCGATCCAGGTTCCCGCCGAGAAGATCAATCAGGACCCGTTCCAGCTCAACGCCGAGCAGGCGACGGAACTCACGCCGCAGATCGACGCGGACCTGGCGCGGCGGGCCGAGCTTGAGCGCCAGGCGCTCGCCCGCGAGGCACGCCTCCAGGACATCGAGACCGCGCTGGATGACCTGACGCTGCAGAGCGTGATGCTCGGGTCCCGCCCCATCGCAAGAATCAACGGCGAGGTCTACCGGATCGGGATGCCGGTCGCGGAGTACTTCACCATCACCGGCATCGAGGGGCGTGAGGTCACACTCACCGCCGACAACCAGACGTACACCCTTTCGCTCGACACCGATCCGTCCAAGCGTTCCGGATCACGCCGCAACCGATAGAAAGACCGAGCCCTCCCCGTGGCAAAGCACCGTATCGACGAACTCCTCCAACGGACCGGTGACCGGCGTTCGCCGGCGCAGGGGCCCGCTGCGCCCACCGGGGACACCGACGAGGTCATCTTCAGCCCGCTCCCGGCGGTCCCCTCACACCAGGGCGTGGCCGAAGAAGAACCGACCGAACCCGATGACGGCGCGGTCGATTCTGAGAGCGCGTCAGCGGCCCGCGGGGCGGCTGGCGCAGACGAAGAGATCGTCTTCGAGTACGAGCCAGACGACGCCGACCAACCAGAGACCGGGCAGACGCTCAGCCTCGCGCAACTGCTCCGTGCGGACAATGTCGTCTCGCTCGAAGCGCTGTCCGAAGCCGAGCAGATCGTCAAGCAGGACCCGAGCCGAACTCTGGTGGACATCCTTCTCGAACGTGGTTCTGACGAGACGGCGGTGCAGGCCGCGGTCGCAAAGCACGCCGGGATCCCCTTCGAGCGGATCGACCTTGACGCGGGGCTCGACGGCGGGTTCGACGGCCGCCTGCTCCAACGCCTGACCCCCGACTTCTGCAAGATGAACGGCGTCCTCCCTCTCCGAAAGGAAGGCACCCGGGTGGTCGTCGGCTCGGTCAAACCCGACAACGTCTTCGTCCTCGACGAGATCAAGGGAAGACTCGGCGTCTCGAGCATCAAGCTCGTCATCGTGACCTGGTTCGACATCCGCGGCGTGCTCGAGATCCTCGGCGAAGATACCGAGACAGACGACCGCGCCGACCTTTCGAGCATCCTCGAAGACGTGGAAGAGTCGGACGTCGCGGTTGCCGATCTTGCTTCGGCCAAAGAGGTCGATCTCGAACAGCAGGCCGGGGAGAGTCCGGTCATCCGCTACGTCAACTACATCATCCAGACCGCGATCAAAGAGGGCGCCAGCGATATCCACGTCGAGCCGGGTGAGAAGAAACTCAAGGTGCGTTTCCGGATCGACGGCGTGCTGTTCGAGATGCTCAACCCGCCGGGGTCCATGGCGGCGGCGATCACCAGCCGCCTGAAAATCATGGCGAATCTGGACATCTCCGAACGCCGCATCCCCCAGGACGGCCGCATCCGCTGCACGGTGCAAGGGCGCAAGCTCGACCTCCGCGTCTCCACGCTTCCCAACGGACACGGCGAAAAAACCGTCATGCGCATCCTCGACACGCGCTCGATCAACGTGCAGCTGGAAGACCTCGGCTTTGACCCAACCACCCACGAGCTCTGGTCAAGCCAGATCAAAGCCCCGCACGGGATTCTTCTCGTCACCGGACCGACCGGGTCAGGCAAGACCACCACGCTCTACTCCTCGCTCCGCCAGCTCGACAAGAACAAGCTCAACATCTCGACCGTCGAGGACCCGGTCGAGTACCACCTCGACGGCATCACCCAGACCCAGATGCACGAGAAGATCGGGATGACCTTCGGCAAGGCGCTCAAGGCGCTCTTGCGGCAGGACCCCGACGTCATCATGCTCGGCGAGATCCGCGACATGGAGACCGCACACACCGCGGTCCAGGCTGCGCTCACCGGGCACCTGGTGCTCTCGACGCTGCACACCAACGACGCGCCGAGTTCGATCACCCGGCTGGTCAACATCGGGCTTGAACCCTTTCTGGTCGGGGCGGCGATCAATGCGGTCCTCGCCCAGCGGCTGGTGCGGCGGCTGTGCCCGCACTGCCGGACCAACGAACCACCCACCGAAGAGATGGCCGAGTATCTGGACATGCAGGGGATCGACCCCTCGACGGTCTGGACCCCTCACGGGTGCGAGCGTTGCCGGAACACGGGCTACGCCGGGCGGATCGGCATCTACGAGATGCTCACGATCGACGACCAGATCCGCGACATCATCGCGCGAAACCCCAACGTCGCCGAGTTTCGCAGGCTGTGTGTTGACCGCGGGATGGTCACGCTGCGCGCCGACGGCCTGAGCAAAGTAAAGCAAGGCCTCACCACCGTTCAAGAAATCTTCCGCGTCACCGAAGCGGCGATCTGAGCCTCACCCGGAGTTCACCATGCCCAGCATCACATCTGCCCGACACCTCATGCTTGCTGTGGCGATCACGGTTGCCTCCACCTCGGGGCTCGCGCTCGCAGGCCCCGGGCCGCTCCCGCCTGGGGCCGGTAACGCCAGGCAAGCCGCCAAGAGCGAAAGCCAGACCGCCGTCGGGGACGACGCTCAACCCTCACAAGATGGCGTGCCCGATGGCGCCGGGCAGCCCGAGGCCGGCGAGGGCGTTCAGGGCACCGGGGGCGCAGCCGGGGACCAGTCCTCCACGGGCAATGCAGGGGCGTTCAGGATCGCCCGCTGGATGCGTTCGATCGGCGGGCGGATCTCTACGGGGCCGAAGATTGACAGGCGAACACGGGTCTCCACACCCAACATCACCGACATGAGCCAGGGCTGGCGGGTTTCTGTGCCGACCTTCGCCCACGCCCGGATGTCCGCGCCGCCCCGGCGTGCTGCGCTGCTCGCCAAGCCGGAACAAGCCGCCGACAGCGCCCAAGAACAGGTCGTCGCTTCGGCCGAAGCAACCGACACCCCGGACTGACGCCCCACTTCTCCCTCGGCCGCCGTTCACGGTATCCTCGCTGCTCGATCGTCCACGCGGACCATCACGGAGCAGCACCATGGCCGAGCCCTCCCTCCCACGCCCCGACCCCGCTCGCACCGCGCGGGCCTATTGGCACGCCAACATCCGCGCGGTGCTGGTGCTGTTGATTGTGTGGGCGGTCGTCTCGTTTGGGTTCGGCATCCTGCTCGCCAAGCCGCTGAACACGATCAAGCTGCCCGGTTCGGGGTTCCCGCTCGGGTTCTGGTTCGCTCAGCAGGGGTCGATCTACACGTTCGTCGTGCTGATCTTTGTTTACGTGCGGGTCATGCACAAACTCGACCGCCGATTCGGGGTTGAGGAGCGCGGCCCGACCACACCCGCCCCCACGCCCCC
Organism: Planctomycetota bacterium; assembly: GCA_030950285.1. GTDB lineage: Bacteria > Planctomycetota > Phycisphaerae > Phycisphaerales > UBA1924 > PNC22. Next base: position 22,805 of record JAUZRR010000028.1, read on the forward strand.
CATTCCCCCGACGCCCCCGACTCCCCCCTCGGCCCCCGCTGCCTCGCAAGTACCAGAGCGGGGGGCGGACGCATGAGCATCCAGGCATGGACATTTATCATCGTCGGGATCTCGTTTGCGCTCTACATCGGGATCGCGCTCCGCACCCGCGCCAAAACCACCGGCGACTTCTATGTTGCGGGCAAAGGCGTCCACCCCGTCGCCAACGGCATGGCGACGGCTGCCGACTGGATGAGCGCCGCGAGTTTCATCTCCATGGCCGGCATCATCTCCTTCGCGGGCTACGACGGGTCGGTCTACCTCATGGGATGGACCGGGGGCTACGTCCTGCTGGCGCTCCTGCTGGCGCCCTACCTCCGCAAGTTCGGCAAGTTCACGGTTCCCGATTTTGTAGGTGACCGCTACTACTCGCAGTTCGCACGCATCGTCGCGGTGATCTGCGCCATATTCATCAGCTTTACTTATGTCGCCGGGCAGATGCGCGGCGTCGGGGTCGTGTTCAGCCGCTTCCTCGAGGTGGACATCTCCCTCGGCGTCCTCATCGGCATGGGGCTGGTCTTTTTCTACGCGGTGCTCGGGGGCATGAAAGGTATCACCTACACGCAGGTTGCGCAGTACTGCGTGCTGATCTTTGCCTTTATGGTCCCGGCCATCTTCATCAGCATTATGCTGACCGCCAACCCGATCCCCCAGCTCGGCTTCGGCGGCCAGCTGGCGGGCGATCTGGGCACGCAGATCGCCGGCGGCGAACAAATCTACCTCCTCGACAAACTCAACGGCCTCAACAAAGAACTCGGTTTCGACTCCTACACCGACGGCAGCAAGCCGATGATCGACGTCCTCTGCATCACCCTCGCCCTCATGGTCGGCACCGCCGGCCTGCCCCACGTCATCATCCGGTTCTACACCGTCCCCAGAGTCCGCGACGCACGAATCAGCGCCGGCTGGGCGTTGCTCTTTATCGCCATCCTCTATACCGCGGCACCGGCTGTCGGTGCGTTCGCTCGCACCAACCTGATCGCCTCGGTCGAGGGGGTCCGCTATCCCGCCGAGTGGCCGCCCGAGATCAAACCCGATGCGTCCGAGATCGTGCCCGACTGGTTTGTCAACTGGGAGACCACCGGCCTGCTCGCCTGGGTCGACAAAAACGGCGACGGGCGTATCCAGTATCGCAAGGGCGCAGCCTTTGCCGGCAAGCCCGAGTTTGTGACCGATGCCGACCTTGCCTTGGGCAACTACGCCACCCTCACCGGGCCCTCCGGCGAGCGACTCCTCAAGAACACGCCCGACGCCACCAACGACAACGAGCTCTACATCGACCGCGACATCATGGTGCTCGCCAACCCCGAGATCGCCCGCCTGCCCAACTGGGTCGTCGGGCTGGTCGCGGCCGGGGGGCTCGCGGCGGCGCTCTCGACCGCGGCTGGGCTCTTGCTCGTGGTCTCGACCGCGGTGAGTCACGACCTGCTCAAGCGGTGCTTCAAGCCGAATATCACCGAGAAGCAGGAGCTCACCGCCGCCCGTGTCGCTGCGGCGGTCGCGGTCGTCGCGGCAGGGTATCTGGGCATCAACCCGCCGGGCTTTGTCGCCGAGGTCGTCGCGTTCGCGTTCGGGCTCGCCGCGTCGAGCTTCTTCCCCGCCATCCTGCTCGGCATCTTTGTCAAACGCGCCAACCGCGAGGGCGTCGTCGCGGGCATGCTCGCCGGCATCACCTTCACCACCGGCTACATCCTGATGTTCCAGTTCGACTTCGCCCCGCTCAACGCGGTGCTGGCTGCGCTCACCGACTGGGAGACCGGCACGCCAAAGAAAGAGCACTACCTGCTCGGCATCTCCCCGGCCGGGATCGGGGCGGTCGGGATGGCGATCAACTTTGTGGTGTCTTTCCTCGGCAGCATGCTCAGCCCCGAACCCCCGGCCAAGGTGCAGGAACTGGTCGAACGCATCCGCGTGCCGGGCGACGCGGGCGAGGCGCACGAAATCAACGCATAGGAACACCACCATGGCCAATGCGCCATCGACAGCACGTGGTCAGGCCCCGCGTTCACGACGCGCAAACGCTGACTCGGACGCTATCCTGCTCCCATGACTCCCAACAACGCTGCAAGCCAAAGCATCGAATCCGCCCTCCACGAGACCCGCACCTTCCCGCCGCCCCCAGCCAACGCCCTCGGCATGCCCGCCTGGCACGTCGACTCGATGGACGCCTACCGCGCACTCCACAAACGATCACTCGACGACCCCGAAGGGTTCTGGGGTGACATCGCCAGCGAGTTGCACTGGTTCGAGCCCTGGACCAAGGTCCTCGAGTGGAACGCCCCCGACGCCAAGTGGTTCGTCGGCGGCACGACCAACATCTGCTACAACTGCGTCGATCGACAGGTCGAGTCGGGACACGGCGACGACCCCGCGATCGTGTGGGAAGGCGAGCCGGTCCAAGCCACACGGGTGGCAGGAACAGAACAAGCAGGGGGGCGGGCCTTCCAGCCCGCTGACGGCACCCCCGAAACCCGCACCCTCACCTACCGCGATCTCCAACACCAGACCGCCCGGGTCGCCAACGCCCTGAAAGCCCTCGGCGTGCGCAAGGGCGACATCGTCACTATCTATATGGGCATGGTCCCCGAGCTGGCGATCGCCATGCTCGCCTGCGCGCGCATCGGCGCCGCCCACTCGATCATCTTCGGCGGCTTCAACGCCCAGGCGATCGTCGACCGCGTGCAGGACGCCAAGAGCAAGGTCATCATCACCTGCGACGGCGCGTGGCGGCGGGGCAAGGTCGTGCCTCTGAAAGACAACGTTGACGCGGCGTGCGCCCAGCTCGAAGGCACACCCGAAGCAGTCGCGTCGGTCGTCGTCCTCAAACGCTGCGGCAACACCATCACCCGCCACGCCACGCGCGACCACGACTGGCACGATCTTGTCGGCAGCGCGACCGACGACTGTCCGTGCGAGCCGATGGACGCTGAGGACATGCTCTTCCTGCTCTATACCTCCGGCTCGACCGGCAAGCCCAAGGGCATCCTCCACACCACCGGCGGCTACATGGCCTACACCTACCTCACCAGCAAACTCACGTTCAACCTTGTGCCCGATGCCGACCAGCTCTTCTGGTGCACAGCCGACATCGGGTGGGTGACCGGGCATTCGTATATCGTCTACGGCCTGCTGCCCAACCGAGTCCCCACACTTATGTACGAGGGCGCGCCCAACCACCCCGACGAGGGCCGATTCTGGGATATCGTCGAACGCCACAAAGTCACCCAGTTCTACACCGCCCCTACCGCGATCCGCGCCTTTATGAAATGGGGAGCAAAACACCCGCAGCAGCACGACCTTACATCGCTCAAAGTCCTCGGCACCGTCGGCGAACCCATCAACCCCGAAGCGTGGATGTGGTACCACCGCGTCATCGGAGGCCAGCGCTGCCCCATCGTCGACACCTGGTGGCAAACCGAAACCGGCGGCCACATGATCACGCCATTACCCGGCGCCACCCCCACCAAACCCGGCTCGTGCACGCTTCCCTTCCTCGGCATCGACGCGGCAATCCTCGACGAACAAGGCAACGAACAACCCGCAAACACCGGCGGCCTGCTCGCGGTCCGCAAGCCCTGGCCCGCGATGCTCCGTGGTATCTACAACGACCGCCAGCGATTCATCGACACCTACTGGTCTACTTTCAAAGTCAATGATAATACAAAACATAATAAACCGGAGGGTGCGCATAAACCGGAGGGTGCGCGTTCCAGCCCGCAACGCAACTGCCCCAGCCCATACTACCTCGCCGGCGACAGCGCCCGCCGCGATGAGGACGGCTACTTCTGGATCATGGGCCGTATCGACGACGTGATCAATGTCAGCGGCCACCGCCTGGGCACGATGGAGGTCGAGAGCGCTCTGGTCTCGCACGAAGCGGTGGTCGAAGCCGCGGTCGTCGGCGTGCCCCACGAGATCAAAGGCACCGGCATCGCCGCGTTTGTGACCCTCGCGCCCGATCACGCGCCAGCCGACACCGACGCGGCCGACGCGCTCAAAGCCGCCCTGCGCGCCCACGTCGGCACGGAAATCGGCGCGATCGCCAAGCCCGACACCATCCGCTTTACCGACGCCCTTCCCAAGACCCGCAGCGGCAAAATCATGCGCCGCCTCCTCCGCTCGATCGCGGCGGGCGTAGAGAACCCCAGCCAGGACACGACAACCCTTGAAGATTTCTCGGTGCTCGCAAAGCTGAAGGAAACCGAAGAAGGCTGAGCCGACGGCGTCCCCCGCACCACCAGCGCCGCTCGCTCGATACGCCGCTAAACTCCCGACCGGCATCTCCATCCCAAACCACCAACCAGGAGTCCATCATGCGTTTTCAACTGACAACCTCCAAAGGCGACATCGTCCTCGAGCTCGACGCCGACAACGCCCCCGAATCCGCGGCCAACTTCGCTCAATACGTCGCCGACGGCCACTACGACGGCACGATCTTCCACCGCGTCATCGACGGGTTCATGATCCAGGGCGGCGGGTTCACACCCGACATGAAACAAAAACCCACCCGCGAAGGTATCCCCAACGAGTGGCAGAACGGGCTGAAGAACCTCAAGGGCACCGTCGCCATGGCGCGGCTCGGCGGCGACGCCAACTCCGCGACCAGCCAGTTCTTTATCAACGTCAACGACAACCACTTTCTCGATCAGCCCCAGCCCGACGGCGCGGCCTACGCCGTCTTCGGCAAGGTCGTCGAGGGGCTCGAGGTCGTCGAAGCGATCAAAGATGTCCGCACCGGAAACAAAGGCGGCCACGGCGACGTCCCGCTCGAAACCGTCCTCATCGAGAAAGCCATCCGTCTCGACGACTGACAACCGCCACGCTACCGCCGCCGCCTCATCCCCAGCAGGCCCATCGCGGCGAGGGGCGCGAGCGTGGTGGGCGCGGGGATGGGGAGTGTGACGACCCAGCCCTGGGTGCCGAGGCCCTGGACGCCGCCTGTGCCGGCGATGGTGCGGCCGTCGCCGGAGATGCCGGATGCGGAGCTAAGACGTACCCAGCCTTCCGCGGCGATATCGATGCCGTAGTCCAGAAGGATGGACTCGATCGTGCGGATCCCTTCGTTGGGGGTCCAGAGTACGGCGTGTGCGCCGCCGTCATACCCTGATGAATATGCGGTGCCGACGACCATCTGGCCGTCGTCGGAGACATCGCTGGCGCGACTGTATCGTCCGAAACTCTCGCCGGGAAGAAAGCCGAGACCTTCGATTTCGCCGAACTCGTTCCAGCGGACAGCCTGCGATTCTGTGCCGCCGGACATAGATTCGGAACTCCCTGTGCCGACGATCCAGCGGCCGTCGGCCGAGACGGCACGTGCGCTGCTTTGATCGACCCCGCCGGGGAGATCGCCGAGCCCGACCATGCCTCCGGCTTCGGTCCAGCGGAATGCGGTGCCGACACCAACATCAATCGAGACACTGCCGACGATGACCGAGCCGTCGGGGGTGACGTCGGATGCGCTGCCGCTCCGGCGGGTACCGCCGAGATATCCGAGGCTCTCCATCCCGGTCTCGGGCGTCCAGCGGAATGGTGCGCCGGCAGTGCGGCCGTCGATCTCGACCGACGCGCTGCCGACGATGACGCGGCCGTTGCGTGAAACTGCACGCGCGATGCTTCGGAACCTGCCGCCGGGGAGGTCGCCAAGTCCGAAGGTGCCGGTCTCCTGCGACCAGGCAAAGGCTTCGACATGCTCGGGAGAAAGGACACTCTCACCGACGACCCAGTTTCCCCGTGGCGAGACGCCGAACGCGGTGCTCTGGTTGTGGCCGGGGAGGAGGCCGAGTGGCTCAAGCCCGCCGGTTGCAGTCCACTTGACAGCTTCCGCGAAATAAGAATTGTAACTGCTGCTGTCACCGACGATCGTTGAACCGTCGCGCGAGATGTCCTGTGCAGTGCTGAAGAACAGCCCGCCCGGCAGATCACCAATCCCCTGAAAGCTTGCGTTTTGCCCCGTGGCAGTGTTTGCAATACACGCGAAAACTATCGTCGATGCAACATAGAATCTCATGTGTTTCCTCTCGATACATAAGGATAGTGAAATACCGACTGAACCGGCATCCCGGCCCAGCCAGTGTGTGAATGCAGAGGTGTTATGGGAGAGAGATCAGCTCAAACGTATTGATAAGAACGCTGATGGTGCCGACATCGTTGATGGTTTCGCCGTGGTTGCTGGAGATGATGTCGCCGAAGCCGTCCTGGTCGAGGTCGGCGATAGTGATGCGGAGGGGCCGGTGGGCGAGCACACCGAGGTCGATGAAATACCCTCCATTCAGCCGGTTATACTGAAAGGTACCGTCGCCGTTGCCGAGCAGTATGGTGGCCGTGGCGTTTCCCGCATCGCCACCGGTTGCGACCACGATGTCCTGCTTGGTTCCTGCGTTGAGGTGGCCGACATCGAGCCCCCCGGGAACCAAAGTGAGCGGCGCGCCGCCGGAGGTGGAGAGATAAATATCGTCCTGGTTTCCGCCCGAACAATCGTGAATGAAGCCCGCGTTGCCGTCGCCGTGGAGGACAGAGAGAGTGCCGTCCCCCGACAGGCCGACGACATCATCGACGAGTTTGCCCGAGGTGAACCGGCCGACAGCAATGTCTGTGAAGTTCCAACTCGCGCACGAGGGCGCAGTGAAGGTCATCGAGTAACTGGTACCATCGAGGTTGGTCATCGATACCCCATCACTCCAGTCCCACCGTGAGGTGAACAGATCGGGGAGAGTCGCCCCGCCGGGCGTCTTGTCGAACAGGCCCGCGACGACCGCCGTGGTCGGCTCAGAGCTGTCGCTGGCAAGGTCGTACAGATCCTCTGGAAGCAGGTGCCCGGTGCCATCGTTCTTGATGATCGAGATATAGTCGCGTGCAAACTCCGGAAGCGACTCCTCCAACAGGTCAACTGCTGCCGCAACATCCATGTCACCGTCGTTGTCGAAGTCCGCCACGGTGAGGCCGCGGACGGGGTAGGTGGTGGGCTCGTAGTCGAGGAATTCAAAAGGCTCAACACCACCTGCATAACGATAGACATAGATCCCCCACGCGCCCCCCGCGGATGAGCTGTCAAAGTGCGTTGTTGCGGAGATGACAAGATCGAGGCGATCATCACCATCCATATCTGCCCACTTGACATCGGCCGAGATGGTGTTCGGATGCACCTCATCCAGCTCGATGACCTGTGCAAAATCCAATCCGTCGGCAGGATTGGTCCAGTTCTGAGTGTTGCGGAAGACCACGACCTGCCCGGTTTCGCCGGTCCAGTCTCCGGGGATGAGCCTGTACAGATTGAGTTGCCCCACGGCGACTGCGATTTCGGGGTAGCCATCGAGATCGTTCGGCTCGAGGGGAGGTCCGAGCGCATCACCCGCTGCGATGCCCCAAGGGAACGACCCCACACCGATGACGACAGCAGGCTCGAACTCCGGGATTTTCTGGATCTGCCCGTTCACTTCTCCCGCCAGCGCCACCATCCCGACCACCCCTCCCAGCAGCACGCTCGGCTGCACAACTCCCGGCCTCCAACCGCCACGGCTCGGCAAACCGAACCAACCAAGTACCCTAACGCCCCCCCCCACAAACCCGGTTCATCCAGCTGCGTGCTCGGCTTCTCATGCTCGTTTCCTTCTGCTGCGAAGATGGGCATGCCCCGGGCAACGCAATCGGGCCTGTCCCCATCCGCTGATTCTGCCCGCGCAGCACACTCGGCACGCTGCCAAACTCTGCTCCCGGGCAGCGTCGTCTACCGCTCTACACAACCACGGGTTGCACCGCGCCGCCAGCAAACCGGCATATTTTCTGGGTCCGCCCCCCCACCACCACTTTCCCCCGCCCGCGTCCGGCCTGCAATCCGGGCCCCAAAAGCCGGAACACGGTTGCTGGATGCCGATTGGGGTCAACTCCCTCACCCCCGGTCCAGCCGTGCTGCCAACTTGGCCGATACTCTTTGGGTCGAATGTGCAATCCCGGTGCGCCCACGGGCGCCGCAGCGAGGACGATATGACAGAGACCGAACAAACTACCGGACCGACCCGCACCAGCCTCTCGGGCAAGTGGCTGTCCCGCATGGTGTTCGTCATCGTTGGGCTGATCGCGTTTGGCAGCTGGGGGTTCTACGACGCGGTCGTCGCGTACCCCAACCGCGGCAAGAGCATCGCGGCGTACAAGCAGCTGCAATATCTCGAAGCCACCAAGCGGGCTGGGAAGATGTTCAACGCCTCGATCATCGACCCGGCGGGTGAACTCGCTGATCTTGAGTCTCGCGGCGTGCTCGAGCTCTCCGAGTTTGACCGCACCAAACGCGAATGGCTCGAAGCGCTCGCGGTGCCCGGGCTGGGGATGCTCGACGCTGAGCACACACGGATGGACGACCCGGCGGGCACACTCGCCAGCCTTACTGAGCGGTTCAAGACCGAGAAGCTCAAGAAGCCGTTGTCGGGCTTTGACATCCTGACCCAGTGGGTGATCTGCGGCGTGTGCTGGGGGCTGGCGCTCTATCTCATCGGGCTCGTGCTTCTGGTTCGCTCGCGCATCTACCGATGGGACGCCGCGACAACAACCCTCACCCTGCCCAACGGCACCAAGATCACGCCGGCCGACCTCGACGCCGAAGACCCGGCCGACCTTTCCAAGTGGCAGAAGTTCATCGTGTTTCTGCGTCCGCGCGAAGGGCACGCCGAGCTGCGCGGCCCGGTCCGCTTTGACGTCTTCCGCTACACGCCGCTCGAGGATTGGCTGCGTGTGCTCATCAAGGCAGCAAACCCGGAGATCGAGTTTCCTGACGAACTCAAAGCCAGGCTCGAAGCCGAGGCGCAGGCCGAGCAATCAGCCGCGCAAGCCGACGAGCCCTCCCCTGCTGCTGGTGAACAGGCAGACGACGACCGCGCCAATCCCACTCCATGATCTACGTCGCAGCGAGTATCGTGGCGCTAAGCAGCCTGCTGGGCATCGGGCTCACGCTGCTGACCTTTCCCGGCATCTGGATGATGGTGCTGGTCGCGCTGCTCTGCCAGTGGTGGCAGCCGGGGTTGTTCAGCTGGTGGACGCTGGGCATCGCGTTCGCCCTCGCGGGTATCGCCGAGGTTGTCGAGCTCTTCGCGTCGGCTGCGGGGGCCGCCAAAGCCAAAGGCTCGAAGTCCGCGATGGTCGCGTCGGTCGTCGGGGCGGTGGTCGGGGCGATCCTGTGCACGTTCCTGATCCCGATCCCGATCGTCGGCACGGTCGTCGGCGCGGTCGCCGGGGCGGGGCTCGCTGCGGGGCTCGCCGAGCGTTCGATCGCCAGGAAAGAGTGGAAGGACTCGTGGAAGGTCGCCAAGGGTGCCGCGACCGGCCGCGCGCTCTCGATGATCGCCAAGACCGGGATCGCGATCGCCGTCGCGCTCTTGCTGACCTTTGCCGCGTTCATTCCATAACCCACACCGCACCACCCGGTGGGCCCGCTCCCGGTATGCTCGATACGCCGACCAAAGCACAAGAGAGAACACCCCTCGCACAGAAGCGCAACCACCATGACCGAAGCCACAACGCAAGCCACAACCGACAGCATCAAGCACTTCGTCCTCGACACCAACGTGCTGCTCCACAACCCCGACGCCCTCTTTGTCTTTGAAGACAACCACGTCATCATCCCCTTCCCCGTCATCGAAGAGCTGGACAAAATGAAACGCCGCGACGACGACATCGGTCGGGCGGCGCGCCAGGTCATCCGACACTTCGACCGCCTCCGCAACATCGGCTCGCTCACCGACGGCGTCCGCTGGGGTGACGCGCCCATGGGTGTACTCCCACGGCGGGCAACCCACACCAACGGCAACTCCGGGCTCATCCGTATCGACGTCCAGACCCACACACGGCCCGAGATCCTCCACATCGACCAGGCCGACAACCAGATCATCGCCGTTGCGCTCGACCTCAAAAAAGCCGGACACCGCGCGGTCTTTGTCAGCAAAGACATCAGCGCTCGCATCAAAAGCGACACCCTCGGCATCGTCACCGAAGACTTCGAGAACCAGAAAGTCGACGCCGATCGGCTCTACACCGGATACATCGAGGTCCAGGCCGAGGGCTCGCTCATCGACGACCTCTACGAGGACAAAATGCTCGACCTGGCGAGGCTCGAGCCGCTGCTGCAGATCACCGCGCCCGACGGCTCGACCTACCAGCGCGAAGTGGTCCCCAACCAGTTCGTCGTCTTCCACGACATCAACGACGAGAGTCACACCGGGCTCGCCCGCCGCCCGGGCGATATCGAGCACGTCGTGCCCGCAACCGGGCCGCGCAAACCCGTCAGCGGCATCATCGCCCGCAACCTCCAGCAGACCATGGCGCTCGACCTTCTCCTCGACGACCAGGTCAAAATGGTCACGCTGCTCGGCTCGGCGGGAACCGGCAAGACCCTGCTGGCGATCGCAGCGGGCATGACCAAGACCTTCACCGAAGAGCGCTACGAGAAGCTGCTCTGCGCGCGCCCGATCATGCCCATGGGCCGCGACATCGGCTACTTGCCGGGCGACAAAGACGAGAAGCTCACCGCGTGGATGCAGCCGATCTTTGACAACCTCAACTACCTGCTCAGCACCCGGGGCTCGCCGCATCAGACCGCCGACAGCCACTCCTCCGAACAACGCATCGACAAGATGATCGCCGACGGCACGCTCGTGCTCGAGCCGCTCACCTACATCCGTGGCCGCTCCATCCCGCACCAGTTCATGCTCGTCGATGAAGCCCAGAACCTCACGCCCCACGAGGTCAAGACCATCGCCAGCCGCGTCGGCGAAGGCACCAAGCTCGTCCTCACCGGCGACATCGGCCAGATCGACAACCCCTATCTCGACCAGTCCTCCAACGGGCTGTCGTACACCGTCGAGAAGATGAAGGGATTGTCCGTCGTCGGGCATATCACGCTGCAAAGAAGCGAGCGCAGCCAACTCGCGAGCCTCGCAGCCGAACGGCTGTAGCGCACTGTGCGCCGTTGTGTTTCTTTGCAGGACACCGTCGCGGCTGATCCCTCGCTTGCGCGAGGGGCTCTATAAGACAGATGATCCATAGAACAACAGAGCCCCTCGCGCAAGCGAGGGGACACGGCATGCCCCGCACTGCGCCACCGCTCAAGCCGCCGGCACTCCACCGACCGGGACACGCTCGCGCCGACCGAACACCCGCCGGATCACAGTCTGCGTGTCGAGCACCAGGCTCAGCAACAGCGGCACGAGCACCAGCGTGAACACCGTCGACATCAGCATCCCGCCGACGACCACGCCGCCCATCCCGCGGTAGAGTTCCGACCCCGAGCCCGGCATCAGGACCAGCGGCAACATGCCGAAGACGCTCGTCACCGAGGTCATCATGATCGGCCGCACCCGGGTCCGCACGCTCTCGGCAATCGCGTCCCGCGCCGACATCGGCTCGACCGCGTCGCCCTCACCCTCGCCCACGCCGCGCATAAAGTTGTTTGCCTGATGCACGATCAGGATCGCGTTGTTCACCACGATCCCGATCAGGAGCACGAGGCCGAGCATGGTCAGCACGTCGAGGTTCTGCACCGGCGCGTAGCGGTCTTTCACGCTCCACCAGTGAACCGCGGCGAGGCCGAGAAACCCGCCGAATGTCGCCGGGGGTACCGCGAACATAATCACCAGCGGCCGCAGCCAACTCTGGAAAAGCACGCACATCAGCAGGTACACGCCGAACAACGCCAGGAACAGCGAACTGCTGAATATGCCCGCCAGTGTGCCGTCGCCGAGCAGCGCCGTCCGTACGCTCTTGAGCTTGTCGGCCGAACCGGTGTAGCCGATATTGATGCCCGCCGGGACCTTCCCCGCCGCCCGCTCGGCAGCAACCGCCGCGTCGATCATGCCGATCGTTTCTTCGAGCGGCACGCCGATCGGGGCGGTGAACTCGACCGACACCGCCCGCTGCCGATTCACACGATTAATCTGCGGCGGGCTCGTCACGCGGCGCACCTCCGCCAGGCTTCCCAGCGCCACCGCGTGCCCGCTCGGCGTCGCAACCGGCAGGTCTTGCAACCCCGCGACAGTTGTCGCGTCCACCGCGCTCTGTGATATAACTTTCAGGTCGATCGTGTCCCCGCCCACGCGATAGTCGCCGATGATCGCCCCGTCGCCCGCGGCCTGCACCGCAAGCCCAAGGTCGGTCGGCACCATGTCCACCTCGGAGAGCCGCACCCGATTGGGTACGATCTGCAACTCGGGCCCGCGCAGATTAAAGTTCTGCGGGTCGCTCCGCACAGAGCTGCGCCCGTATTCACCCGCGAGATTGTTGTATACCGCCTGGGCAGCACGAGTCACCACGTCGAGGTCGTCGCCCATAAAATCCACCTTGACCGCCGACCCCGTCAGCCCGCCTGAACGGAACAACGGCAACTGAAACGCAAACGACATCGTGCCCGGCAAGACCTCCCGGCGCGTCGCTCTGGTAAACAGCGGCGTAACATCAACAACTCGGGAATCTTCCGTTGTCACCGCGCCATGAAACATCTGCGTTCCGAAACCAACAAAGAAATAATTCCCGATCGGCGGCGGTATTACCTTCGGCCCTGGTGCCCAGGGCGTTCCTGACGCCACCTCCGGCAACGCCGCCCACGCCCGCTCGTATTCTTCGGTCCCTCGCGCAAACTTGCTCGCTTCCCAATACGGCCGGATCGTCTCCTCAACGCGCTTGGCGATCTCTTCCTGCTGTTGAATATTCTGGCCCGGCGGCGGGGTCAACAGGCCGAATACCAAGTTGCGGTTCCCGCTGGGCAGATAGTCCGAGGGCGGCATAAGTTTCCAACTGCCGTAGAGCGATCCGATCGTCATGAACAGCACGATCACGATGCGCACCGTCCAGCTGCCGCACGCCCAGCACACAAACCGCGGAACAAGGCCGGACATCCAAGAAAACACGCCAAAGAACGCACCGACGCCCCGGCTGATCCACCGCAGCGGGTTCCCAGCGGCTCGTGTGTCCAATTCTAATCGTGTTGATTCACTCCCACCATCGCCCCCGGGTCGCCGCCGCAACAGTCGCGCCGCAGCCGTGGGGATGACCGAGACAGACACCACAAGGCTCAGGGCAACTGCCGCGCAGATTGCCAGCGCGATGTCGCGGAAGAGCTGCCCGGCCTCTTCCTGCACGAGCAGGATCGGGACAAACACAACAATCGTCGTCAGCGTCGAAGCGAGCACCGCGCCCCAGACCTCGCGTGCGCCGTCATAGGCCGCTTCCATCGGCGGCTTGCCCATCTCCAGGTGCCGATAAATGTTCTCGAGCACCACGATGGCGTTGTCCACCACCATCCCCACCGCGAACGCCATCCCCGCCAGGCTGATCACGTTGATGCTCCGTCCCATCATCACCATCACCACAAACGCCCCGACCACCGAGATCGGGATCGCCAGCGCCACGATGCCGACCGACGCCACCGAGCGCAGGAACAACAGCAGAATCAGCACCGCGAGCGTCCCCCCGATCCAGATGTTGCCCTTCACAAGCTCGATGGCCTGTTCGATATACACCGTCTGGTCGTAGACCTGCTTGAGCACAAACCCCCCGTCGAGTCCGAGCCGCGCGGCTTCGACCGCGAGCACGCCGCCCTCGGCGTTGACCTGCGCCACCGCCGCACGCACGCCGTCCATGACCTGCATGACGTTGGTCCCGACCTCGCGTTGCACATTGATCGCGAGCACCGGCTTGCCCATCGCCCGCACAAACGACCGCGATTCCTTGAATGCCTCGACGACTTCCGCAACATCGCGCACCAGGATCGGCACCCCGTCCTCGTACCCGATCACCGTGCTCTCGACATCTGCGATGCTCTCGTACTGCCCGATGGTCCGCACGCGGACGTCCGATTGGCCGTCCGGGACCGCACCGGCCGAGATGTTGCGGTTGGCGCCGCGGATCGCCGCGACAAGGTCCGACGCGGTGATCCCACGCTGCGCAAGATGCACCGGATCAAACCGGATCTGCACCTCGCGTTGGCGGCCACCGAGCACGTTCACCTCGCTCACACCGGGCACCCGCTCGATCGCCGGCTTTACCCGATCGTCCGCAAAGTCCTGCAGCGTGCGCACATCAAAGTCAGGATCCGTCGACCCCAGCACGATCCACGCGATGTAGTCGCGGCTCTCGGGGTCCGACGCCTCCACCACCGGCTCATCGGCATTCTCCGGATACTCCGGCACCTCACGCAGCTTGTCGCTCACCTCGCGCAGCGCCACGTCCTTGGACGTCCCCACCGCAAACTCGAGCCGGATCGTCCCCTCGTTCTGCCGGGAAAAACTCGTCATCGCCCGCAGGTTCGCGATCCCCTGCAGCTTCTCCTCCTGCTCGTTGATGATCTCCTGCTCGATCTCCTCGGGGCTCGCGCCCTCCCAGAACGTCGTCACCGCGATGATCGTGTCCTCGACGTTCGGCGTCAGCTGCACCGGGATCCGCTGCACCGCAAGAATGCCCGACACCACGATCAGAATCACACCCACCGCGACCGTCACCGGCTGGCGGATCACCAAACGAACAGGATTCATCGGCGGCCTCCCTTATCGCCACCGAACGGAGCGCCCGCGTTGCCACCCTCGGGTTGCCCCCCTCGCCCGCCCGCTTGCTCGTTCCCCGGCTCGACCAGCATCGGGCGTACCGAAGCCATCGGGTACAACCGCTCCTTGCCCTCGACCACGACGCGATCGCCCGCGCGCAGCCCGCCGCCCGAGATCACCACCCGCCCGGGCAACTCAAACAACACCTCAATATTCACCGGCATCGCCTTGGCCGGGCCCTCGCCGCGCTCGCGAACGACGTACACGATCGTCCCCATCTCGTTCCGAAGCACGGCGTCGGTTGGCACAACCGTGTGCTCGGCGACCGTCCCCGTCGGCACCCAGCCGATCACGCTCTGCCCCGCCGCGAGCGCGCCCGCAGCGTTTTTCACCCTGCCCACCAGCGCAAACGTCCGCGCCTTCACTCCGATCTGAGGCACGATCCGCACCTCGGTCACGTCGATCGGCTTTGACAATGCGTCGGGTTCGACGACCAGGTCCTTGCCGGGGATCAGCCCGTCGCCCGACTGCGCCAATGCCGCAAGAGATTCCAAATACTTCTGTGGCACGTTAAGCACCACCTCGAGCACGTCGGTCTGCACCAGCACACACACCGAGTCTCCCGCCGCGAGCCACTCGCCGTGCTCGGTGAGCTTCTCGGTCACCGTCCCCGCAAAGGGTGCGACAATCCGCATGTCCTGAAGCCGCCGCTCGATGATCGCCAGTTTCGCGTCGAACACCTCAACATCAAGCTCCGCGCGCTCGAACTTGGACCGAGCCTGACTCAACTCGAAGTCCACCTCGCGGCGTTCTCTCGGGTTGGAAGCTCCCCGCGCGGTCGCGGTCTCGAGCGATTCCAGCTCCGACTCCCAACGGACCACCGCCGCGCGTTCTTCTCCCACCGCCGCCAACGACGCCGCTCGCTCGGCCTGGGTCTGACGCTTCTCCAGCTCCAGCCGGTCCGAGTCGAGCTGCGCGAGCAGTTGCCCCTTCTCGAGCCGCATCCCCACGTCCACCGCCATCTCGACAACCACGCCCTCTTCCTGTGACGCGACATCCGCAACACGCAGCGAGCGCAGCTCGCCGGTCACCATCCGCCGTTGGCCGATCTGCTCGACGACGACCTCCGCCACCCGTACCGGCGCGGGCGGCGGCCCCTGCGCGATCGCGCCGAACACCGCCGACAATGTCGCAAGCCAACCCGCTAGAAACAAACGCAAGTGCATGCACACACTCCTTGACCGATATGCCCGGCCGAACTTCTGCCCCTCGAAAGAACCCTTCTCGTCTCGGCCCCGAAAGCGACAGCCACGGGGTCGCCCTCGCGACAGGTCAATCCTTGCCCCGTACGGGGGCCGGGTCGACACAAAAATCCCCTCTCCCCCGAACCGGGCAGGAAACCGCACTCTTCACGCCAGTATCGCCGGATTGCTCTACCGCGGCCCGCCCGAGAACCACAGCAGACGGAGCGAGTTGACCACCACCACCACCGTGCCCCCCTCGTGGGCGACCACCCCCACCGCCATCGGCACGCGCAACCCGAACAACGAACCGACCACCACGACCAACGCCATGACCACAATCGCACCCCCCGCGAACACAAGGTTGAACGCGACTGTCCGCCGCGTCGCCCGCGCCAGCCGCAGCGCCCAAGGCAGCCGCGCGAGGTCGTCGCTGAGCAGCACGATGTCAGCCGACTCCAACGCCGCGTCCGAACCGATCGAGCCGACCGCCACCGAAACATCCGCCGCCGCCAGCGCGGGAGCGTCGTTGACGCCGTCACCGATCACCGCGACCCGCAGCGGCGAGCCGTCGCGCCCGGTTGCTTTCAGCGCTCTGACTTCCTCGACCTTCTGCTCGGGCAGGAGCTGGGCGCGGTAGTCGTCGAGCCCCAGCTCTTCGGTGATGCGCCGGGCGACGATCTCGTCGTCTCCCGTAAGCATCCGCACCGGCCGGATGCCCAGCGCGTGCAACTGGTCGACGAGGGTGTCCGCCCCGTGCCGCACCTGGTCGCGCAGCACGAGCACGCCGACGCCCTTGCCCGCGACCGCGATCGCCACGCCCAACTGCCCGGCACCCCGCACCTCGGCGAGCGTTTGTTCGAGCCAGGTGCGCGCCGCGTCATCGACGATCTCCTCGACAAACGCGAGGTTTCCCACCCGCGCTTCGACGCCGTCGTACCGCCCGACCATCCCGTGCCCGGCGATCGACCGAACCTCTTCGACCGCTGCCGGTCCGCACGAGCCGTTCTGGTCCGCTGCCTCTGCTTTGCACCCCGCAGACGCCGCTTCAAAGATCGCTTTGGCGGTCGGATGGGTTGAGTCCCGCTCGAGCCCGGCTGCCACCGCGAGCAGTTCGCCCGCGTCCGCGCCGTCGCCGACCACGATCTCCCGGAACACCGGCCGCCCGACGGTCAGCGTACCCGTCTTGTCAAAGCACACCGCCTCGGTTCGGCTCAACCGGTCGATCGACTCACCGCCCTTGAACAGCACGCCGGAGCGCGCCCCCCGGGCGATCGCCGCCAGTGTCGCCGTCGGTGTCGCGATCACCAACGCGCACGGTGACGCCACGATCAGCAGCGTGATCGCGGTGTACGCCGCGCTCCCCACCGATCGGTGCCCGCCGAGAACCTCCGGCAACACCAGCCACCAGAGCAAAAACACCACCACGCTCAGCGCCAGCACCCCGAACGTATAAGGCTCACCCACCCGATCGATCAGCCGCTGCAACGGCTCGCGCTGCTCGCGGGCGTCGGTCACCATCGCCAGCACCCGCTGCACGCTCGACTCGCTCGCCGGCTTGAGCACCCGCGCGAGCAGCACCCCCTCGCCGTTGATCGTCCCGGCAAAGATCGGATCACCCGCGTCCACCGCCTTGGGCACGCTCTCGCCGGTCAGCGTCGATTGATCGACGCTCGACACCCCCTCGATAACCTCCGCATCCACCGGCACCCGATCGCCCGGCCGAACACGGACCGTCTCCCCCACCGCGACATCCTCGGGCCGAACGTCGATCCACTCCCCGTCGCGCAGCACGATCGCACGGTCGGGCATGATCGCCTTGAGCGCGTTGATCTCCCGCTTGGTCCGCTCCATCGCCAGCTGTTCGAGCGCCCCGGCAAAGGTGAAAAGCACCAGCAGCAGCGCGCCCTCCTCGGCGTGGCCCGCCGCCGCTGCCCCGATCGCCGCGACAACCATGAGCACGTCGATATCCACCCGCCGCTCGGCCAGCGCCCCAGCCGCCGCCCGGACGCCATAGACCAGCCCGATCGCCAGACTCGCCCACGCCAACGCCCCTCGGGCATCGACACCCGGCAGCCACCCGACGACCAACTCCAGAACCAGGAGCACACCCGCGAGCACCGAAAGCCCCAGCTGGACCTTGGGCTGCCAGAGCACAAACTCGTCCCGCTCGCGTTCACCCTCGCCCGCCATCGCCGCTGTTGTTGAGCCGTCGTTCATTCGCAGCAAGGTTAGATCGGCCACACCGCGAGCGCGCCCGCAATCGCCTGCCGGGTCACATCATGAGACAAAGTCTCAGCCCTTGTGCTGCCTCTTGGGCGCAGCATCCCGGGCCTTGCCCTCGGACGCACCCCGGTCCGGGGCGGGGCCGTCATCATCAAAGAGCATCCGGGCAGCCGGGGTTTCGAGGTCGTCGAGCTGCCCATGTCTGACCGCCCAGATAAAGGCCGCGACGAAAATCCCCGCGAACAGCAACGCCATCGGTACCACAATATAGATCACCGACATGGCGGACCTCCGAATGTCCTGCCCCGCATCGCAATCACGAGCACCGTCAACCCCGACAACGGCATCAGCACCGCGGCGGTCAGCGCGCTGATCATGCCAAAGACCGCAAGCGACGCCCCGACCACGTTGTACGCCAGCGACGCCCCGAGGTTGGTGTAGATCAGCCGCACCGCCCGCCGCGAGCCCAGGCAGAGCTCGACGATCGGCCCGAGCCCGGCGTGCCGCATATAGACGTCGGCCGCCGCGAGGCTCGCCTCGGCCCCGCCGCTGACCGCGACCCCGACGCTCGCCCGCGCCAGCGCCGCCGCGTCGTTGACCCCGTCGCCGACCATCACCACCGTCCCCTCAGCCAGCGCCGCCTCGACCACGCGGACCTTGCCTTCAGGTGAGGTTTCGCCGATCGCGTCCTCGGGATCGATCCCCAGCTGCGCCCCCACCGCCCGAACCACGCCGCCCTCGTCGCCCGAGACGATCCGCACGCGCCACCCCGCGTCGCGCAGCTGCGCGACCGACGCCCGGGCGTCCTCGCGGACCGCGTCGCCCAATGCCGCGACCGCGACCGCAACGCCGTCGCGCGCCACAACGATCGGCGTAAGCGCCCGCAACGACGCGCTCGCCACCGCGTCCCGCACCCAGGGCTCGCAAGCCGAGCCGAGCCGATCGAGCACCCACACCGCCGAACCGATGTCGAACCGGACGCCATCGACCAGCCCCCAGACCCCCTCGCCGAGCGATTGGGTGACATCGGTTGCGACACGCGCCTCGGGACGGCTGCCCGCCGGGATGTCGTCGCTGTGCTCGGTAAGCGCCCCGACCAGCGCGACCGCGATCGGGTGGGACGACCCGGCCTCAACGGCCGCGACCATCGGCTTGACCGATTCGTCACCGACCCACTCGACAAGCCGGTGCCGACCTTCGGTGATCGTCCCGGTCTTGTCGAGCAGGATGGTCCCGGGCTTGGCGAGCCGTTCGAGCACCTCGCCCCCTTTGATCATGATCCCCCGCCGGGCCGCCCGACCCACCGCGGCCGTCACGACCAGAGGCGTCGCCAACCCCAGCGCACACGGGCACGTCACGATCAGAAGCGCCAGCGCGTGCCCGAGCGCTTCGCCCGGATTGATCCGCAGCCAGACCACCAGCGTCAACGCCGCCAGCCCGAGCACGCACACGACAAACCACCCGGCGATCCGGTCGGCCGCGGAGACAATCGGGGCGCGCCGCAGCGCTGACTCCTCGACGAGTTTCATCAGCCGACCGACCCGCGTCTCGGCGCCGGCCGCCTCGACCCGCACCAGCACCCGCCCGACAAGATTCACACTCCCAGCATTCACCCGGTCTCCCACCCCCACCCGTGCCGGGCGGCTCTCCCCGGTCAGGATCGACTGGTCCACGCTGGTCTCGCCTTCCACGATCTCGCCGTCAGCCGGGAACGATTCCTCAGCCCGCACCTCGACGATCGTGCCCGCGCCGATCGCGTCGATCGCGACATCCCGGGTGGTGCCGGCTTCCCACACCCGCGCGCGCATCGGGGTCAGCGAATAGAGCAACTCGACCGCGTCGGTTGCGACCCGTTGCTGACGGTGCTGGACCCACCGGCCGCAGAGCAGCAAAAAGACGAGCACAGTGATCGAGTCGAAGTAGATCTCGCCGGTGCCGCGCACCGTGTTCACCATGCTCAACACGAGCCCCACGCTCAGCCCCAGCGCGATCGGCAGGTCGAGATGCCTCGAGCGGGTCCGCAGCGCCGCGATCGCGCCGCGAAAGAACACCCGCCCGGGCCAGACCACGCTCAGCACCGCCAGCCCCATGCTCGACCAGCGGAAGAGCTGGCGGAACCCTTCCTCGATCCCGCCGAAGAGCCCGAAGTAGAGCGCGGTCGCCATCAGCATCGCGTTGCCCGCCAGCGCCCCGGCAATCGCAAGGCGGGTCAGGAATCCGCGATCCTCGCGCTGCCTGGCTGCGCGCGCAGACGCCCCCTTTGCCGCGTGGGGTACATACCCCAGGCGATCCAACGCCCGCGCGATACTGCTGAGTTCAGTTGCCTCGGCGTCCCACACCACCCGCACCATCGACCGGCCCATATCGAGCCGGGTCTCGAGCACGCCACGTTCAAGTTCGGTCAGCTTCTCAACGAGCCACACACACGCGACGCAGTGGACGCCTTCCAGAAACAGGTCAACCGACCGCGCGTTCCCGCCGAGGTCTTTGCAGTACAGCTCGGTGAATGCCGGATCGTCAAACTCCTCGTACCCGCGCCCGGTGGTCTTGGCCTGTTGCCCGTCGGCCCCCTGCCGATCGCGCATCTCGTAGTAGCGTTCGAGCCCGCAGCCGTGGATTGCCTCCCACACCGCGCGGCACGCGCTGCAACAGAACTGCTTATCGGTACCATCCTCGACCAGTCCCAACGGCACCGGCAACGCGCAGTGCGAGCACCACACCCGTGCGGGAGCGCTCGACGAACCGGCTGTCATCGCTGTGTTACCGCTCATCGCTGGGACGCTCCCCGGCGGGTGGTTCGTTCTTGTTTGGCAACGTGTGATCGCACCCCGCGTCGCAACCCGCGCAGGCCTCGCCGCTCGAATCGCAGCTCCCATCGGCCGCGCAGCACGCGCACGGCTGCTCGGCACCACCGGCGCCGAGCATCTCCGGGACCTCGCCGTCGCCAGCACCCTCACCAGCACCCTCGGTTGGTTCGATCCCGGCTGCGCTCTCGGTGCTGCAACAAGGCATCTCCTCGGCGTCGAGCCCGTCGATATTCTCTGCGAGCTGTTCCACGCTCGTTGCCTGAACCCTCGCCGCCACGCCCGCGAGCTCGGCCGGCGTCACCCCGAGCCTTGAAAAGATCGTGAACAACCCCGCCGAGATAATCAAGAGCGGCAACACCACCGGCAGCCTGGCCGCCAAAGGGCCGCTGATCGCCCGGATCCCCGCGCCCACCGAGATCAACACCGGCAACGTCCCAAGCCAGAAGACCAGCATGGTCAGCGCGCCAAAACCGGCGCTGCCCGTCCCGGCGGCGGCGGCGACAAAGGCATACAGCCAGCCGCAGGGCAGCAGGGTCGTCATCAGGCCGATCACCAGCGCCCGCCGCACCGGAGGCAGCGACATCGCCGCCCGCTGCGCCCCGCGCAGCGCCGACGCCAACACCCGCGGCGGCCGCGCCGGGGCGATCCGCACACCCAGCGCCCGCAACAAGTGCGAGCCGCCAAAGACAATCAACGTCGCTCCCGCCAGCATCGCCGCGACCCGTGAGACCCCGACCATCGACCCCGCCAGGTCCAACGCCCCGCCGATCGCGCCCGCGATCGCCCCGAGCGCGCTGTAGGTCACGAGCCGGCCGAGGTTGTACGCCGCGTGCAGCCGGGCGCGCTTGCGGGCCGCGTCGGGGTCGTCAATACCGACCGCAAACGCGACAAACGCGCCGCACATCCCCGCGCAATGCAGGCTGCCAAGCAGGCTCGCCACGAACACGCTGGTGATCAACGGCCACACCGATCAGCCTCCGACCCGCCCGGTCTCGAGCGTTTGTTCATAGGTAAACACCCGGCCCGCAGACGCAACACGCATCTGGAACTGCCACAGCCCGCTGCGGTTCAGCAGCGCCGGCGCGGCGTACACCCCGGGTTCCTTGGTCTCGTGAAACCCGAGCGTTTGGACTTCTTTGGCTGCCGCAAAATGAAAGTACGTCGCTTCTATTGTCGCACCAACCAGCGGCTCGCCCGCCCCGTCGGTCAGCCGCACGATCATCGCGGGCTCTTCGCTCTCAGGGATCGCGCCCAACTCGACGTCAACCCGCCACCCCAGCTCGGCGTTGACGCGCTGCTGCTCGACGTGCTCGTCCCACCGCAGCGCCCTCTCGTGGTAGTTCACCTCGACCGCGAACGACGGATCGCCCACCGCCGCGACCACCGTGATCGTGATCAGCGTTGCGCTCATCCCGAGCAGCCCGATCACGAACCCCGGCCACACCACATGCGCAGGAATCTTTCTCATCAGTCGTCTCCCTCCGGCTCGCCGGTTGTGCCGGTGTTGTCGGTCTTGTGTTCGCTGTCGTCGGCCCTCTCGTCGGCGCTGTCACCAGCCGCCTCACCCAACCACGCCGGCCCGATCAGGCTGTAACTCACGTTGTGTCCAAACCCGTCGGAACCCTCGACACGCACCGTCACGGTCCGCTGCCCGCGCGGGCCGTACTCCTCGGGCGGCACCAGCACGACGACCTCGGCCGACCCGAGCTTGTGCGGCTCGACCACCAGCCCCTCGTCGATCCCCCGGATCATCGCCCCCGGAAGTTCGACCAACCGGAACGTGTACGTCACCTCGGCGTCCGTCCGGTTGCGCACCCGGATCTTCACCCGGCTGCCGATGTGCGACGTCTCGCTCTCATCCACGCGGAAGTACGGCATCCCCCCCGCTGCCCGGATAAACGTCACGTCCGCACCATCCTTGGACGCCACCACCATCACAAACGCACCCACCAACAGCATCAGGATCAGCGGGTACACGATCACCCGAGACCGCAGCAACCGCGTCCTCTCCCCCTCGATCGCCGCCTGCGAGCTGTAGCGGATCAACCCGCGCGGCCGCCCGACCTTGTCCATCACCTCGTCGCACGCATCAATGCACTGCGTGCAGTGGATGCACTCCATCTGCAACCCGTTGCGGATATCAATCCCCGTCGGGCAGGTCGTCACGCACTTGTGGCAATCGATGCAGTCACCCGGTTCCGCGTCTGCGGGATCGGGCGTCTTGCCCTCGACCACCTTCAACGAGACATCGCCCTTTGCCTTGCGGCGTTTGTGCCCGCGGGGCTCACCCCGCACCGGGTCATAACTCACAATCAGCGAGTTGCGATCGAGCAACACCGACTGCAGCCGACCGTAAGGACACGCCACCAGGCACGTCTGCTCCCTGAAAAAGCAGAAGTCGAACATCATCGCCCCGGTCACCCCCACCATCACCAGGAACGACACCGGATGGGCAAAGGGCGACCGCGTGATCCACTCCCGCAGCTGTTCCACACCCACGAAGTACGCCAGGAACGTGTGCGCCAGAAACATGCTCACCAGCAGGAACGCCGCGTACTTTGCGGGCTTGCGCCACGCGCCGGTCTTACGTTTCTTCCCCGGCACGCCCTCGAACAGCCGTTCGATCGGCCGGTAGAGAAACTCCATGTACACCGTCTGCGGGCACGCCCACCCGCACCACACCCGCCCAAACAGCGCGGTCAGCAGAAAGATCGTGACAAAGACACTCACCGCGAGCAGCGCCAAGAGCACCGTGTCGGTCGGATAGAACACCGACCCAAACAGCGAGAACTCCCGCACGGTGATATCGAACTGGACCAACGGCCGCCCGTTGAGTCGCAGGTAAGGAATCAGGCTGAACGCTGTGATCAACCCGTACGCCACCACCCGCCGACGCTTCCAGAACCGGCCGCGGGAGGGTTTGGGTTTGATCCACTTGCGCGACCCGTCGGCGTTGAGCGTGGACAGCAGGCTTGATTCGGGCGATTCGACCGTACTCATCCGTACGCCGCTCCTTCGTGCGTGGACTTGTTTCCAGACAGGTCAGTCGTCGCTGTCGGGCACCGTCCACTCGGGCATCAGCTCGCCCTCCGGGGGGATGCCGTCGGGGGTGTTGGTCCCGCGGAGCGAGATCACATACGCCGCCGCCAGGATCGTGTCGTCCTTGCCCATCTGCGCCTCAAACCCCAGCATCGCCGTCCCGGTCACCCCTTGCGAGATGGTGTGAAAGACGTCCTCGGGCGTGCGGAGGTTCTTGCCGTAGTCGTCGGTCAGGTTGAGCCCAAGCCCGGGCACCCCCCCGGCGTTGGGCCCATGACAAGCAACACAGCCCTTGCTGGCAAAGATCGATTTGCCCTTGCCCACCGCGAGTTCGCTGGTCGAGAGCAGCATGAGAGAAGGCCCGTCGGACTTGAGCTCGCCGAGCAGCGCGAACGACTCGGCCGCCGCACGCTCCTGGGCCCTGGCGAGGCGGGCCTCGGGCCGGAGCTTCTCTTTGGCAGAGCTCAGGTGGAACACCGCCATGTACACCACCGAGAACAGAATCGAGCCGAGAAAGATCGCGTGCCACCAACCCGGGATCGGGTTGTCGTACTCGCTGATCCCGTCGTAGGCATGCCCCGTCAGCTGGTTGGTCCCCGGGGCACCGTCGTTCTTGTCTTGCGTGCTCATGCGCGGGCACTCCCTTCATCGTGTGCGTCAATGATCGGCGCCTTTCTGTCGTCGTCCAGAGGCAAGCTTGCCAGATGCCGGACCTGGTTCCGAGGCGTACGCAACGCACGCACCGTCACCGCGATAAACACCACAAAGAAGACGACCAGCCCGACCTTGGGATAGATCGACAAGTCGTTCACCGTCAGTGCCAACAACGTCATGACGCACCTCCGTCACGGGTCAGATCGGTCCCGAGCCGTTGCATGTACGAAATCACCGCGATCACCTTCTTCTGCGACAGCGCCTCGATCGCCTCCTCGCGGCTGGTCGGCATCCTGCCCAGCACGAGGTCCCAGATCGCCACGCGGATCTCGGCAAAGCCCCCGGCTTCGTCGATGATCGCCGCCGCGACCGCCCGGGCCTGCTCACGCGCCATCTCCGGCGCCGAGTTGATCGCCTCGCCATAAGGCACCCCAAGCATCGCCATCGCGTCCACCCGGGCCTGGATCTCCTCGAACCGGATATCGCGCCTGAAGAACACCGAGTACGCCGGCATGATCGACTGCCCGACCACCGAACGCGGGTCGTAGAAGTGGTTCAGGTGCCAGGAACCGCTCGGCCTGAACAAACCCTCACGCGCCAGGTCAGGACCGATACGCCGGCTGCCCCACTGGAACGGGCGGTTGTACACCGACTCGCCCGGCTTGCTGTATTCCCCGTACCGCTCGGTCTCGGCAAAGATCGGACGGATCATCTGCGAGTGGCAGTTGTAACACCCCTCCGCAACATAGATATCCCGCCCGGCAAGCTCGAGCGGCGTGTAGGGCTGCACGCTCGCGATCGAAGGCACGTTGCTGCGGATCACAAACAAAGGCACGATCTCGAACAGCGATGCCACCACCACCGCCACGATCACCCAGCCTGTAAACCGGATCGGCAAGCGCTCCCACCGGCGGTGCCACTTGCCCTGCACAAACTTGTCCATCGCGCGCCCGGCCCACACCACGCCCTGCAGCCGTTCCTCGCCACGCTCGCCCGCGTCGTCGCGGTACTCCTTCCGCAACGCCGGCGCCCGCTGCACGGGCTCGTCGTACTTTGTCGGACGATTTTTCCACGTCCGCCAGATCGTGTAAATCCCGATCACCACGCCCGCCAGATACAGCGTCCCCCCGATCGCCCGCGCCCAGTAGAACGGCATCAGCTTCGTCACCGTCTCTACAAAGTCCGGGAACGCCAGGCGGCCCGTCTCGTCAAACGCACGCCACATCAGCCCCTGCGTGATCCCCGCGACGTAGATCGGGATGATGTACAGCAACATCCCGACCGTCCCGATCCAGAAGTGGGCCGCGACCAGCTTCTTGCTGAACAGCTCGGTCTGGAACAGCCGCGGTGCCAGCCAGTAGATCATCCCGAAGATCATGAACCCGTTCCAACCAAGCGTCCCCGAGTGTACGTGGGCAATCGTCCAGTCGGTGTAGTGGCTCAGCGCGTTGACCGTCTTGATGCTGAGCATCGGACCCTCGAACGTCGCCATGCCGTAGAACGTCACCCCGATCACGAAAAACTTCAGCACCGGGTCCGACGCGACCTTGTGCCACGCGCCGCGGAGCGTGAGCAGCCCGTTGATCATCCCGCCCCAACTGGGCATCCACAGCATGATCGAGAACACCATCGCGATCGAACTGGCCCACACCGGCAACGCCGTGTAGTGCAGGTGGTGCGGGCCCGCCCAGATATAAATAAACACCAGCGACCAGAAGTGGATAATCGAGAGTTTGTACGAAAACACCGGGCGGTCGGCAGCCTTGGGCAGGAAGTAGTACATCATCCCCAGGAACGGTGTCGTCAGGAAGAACGCCACCGCGTTGTGCCCGTACCACCACTGCATGAACGCATCCTGCACCCCCGCGTAGATCGGGTAACTCTTCATCATCAGCTCGGCCGAGGGCATCTCGCCGGTCTTGAACAGGTGCACCAGCCCCGCCGGGACCCACAGGTTGTTGAAGATGTGCAGGATCGTCACCGTGACGATGGTCGCGATATAGAACCACAACGCGACGTACATGTGCCGCTCACGACGCTTCACCAGCGTCATCAGGAAGTTGGTCCCAAAGAACCCCGCCCACACCACCGCGATCGCCAGGTCGATCGGCCACTCGAGCTCGGCGTACTCCTTGCCCTGGGTGATGCCCAGCGGGAGCGTGATCGCCGCAGACACGATGATCAGCTGCCAGCCCCAGAAGTGCAGGTTGCCGAGCAGGTCGCTCCACATCCGCGCCTTGCACAGCCGCTGCGTCGAGTAATACACCGCGGTAAAGATCGCGTTGCCCGCGAACGCGAAGATCACTGCGTTGGTGTGCAACGGCCGCAGACGCCCGAAGGAAAGCCACTCATGCTCGTAGAGCAGCCGCAGCGCCGCGGTCAGCCCGTTGGGGCCGCTGAAGACCGAGGCCTCCAACCACTGCACCGCGATCGGGAGCACCATCTGAAAGGCCACAATCAGCCCGACCAACATCCCAACAAACCCCCAGAGCAGGGTCGCCCCCAAAAACTTCCGCACGATCGCGTCGTTGTAGACAAACTCTTCCATCGGCCCAACATCCGCGGTGACCGGTTGCTCGCTCATTCTCGAACACCCCTTTCAAGCTCTCAAGAGCTGGAGCCGTGCTGCGGCCCGTGTGCAAATCCGTCGAGTTCCGTATCTTGATGTCCTGTTTTGACATCGGTCTTGAGGATATCCTTATCCAGAGATACACTTGTGTCAACAGCCGGCCTTGAGTTCCTCGCCACATATCACAGGATTTGCCCCGTCAATGCTTTCTCGGACCACCGAATACGCCCTGCGTGCCGCGATCTACCTCGCCAAAGCCGGCACCGAGAACACCACCGCCCAACGAATCGCCGAAGCCACCAAAGTGCCCGAAGGCTACATGTCCAAAGTCCTCAACACCCTCGCCCGGGCCGGGATCGTCAACTCCCAACGCGGCCCATCAGGCGGCTTCACACTCACGGTCCCGCCCGCCGAACTCACCATGCTGCGAGTGGTCGAATCGGTCGAGCCACTGCCCCGAATCAAAAAGTGCCCGCTCGAACTTGAAGAACACTCCGGCGAACTCTGCCCGCTGCACCGCGTCCTCGCCGAACTCGCCAACGGGGTCGAAGCCAAGCTCTCCAGCACAACCATCGCACAGCTCCTCGACACACCCGT
The DNA here is from genome assembly GCA_030950285.1 of Planctomycetota bacterium. Lineage (GTDB taxonomy): Bacteria > Planctomycetota > Phycisphaerae > Phycisphaerales > UBA1924 > PNC22. Next base: position 50,493 of record JAUZRR010000028.1, read on the forward strand.
TGTCCCACTTGGGGAGAACCCCGCGTGCGACTTCCCGGTGCTCTACACAAAGATCGACAAACCCGCCGACGCTGCTCCGTCCCAACAAACGCCCGGCAGCAACAAGGACGCGACCTAAACCTCCACCGACGCCGCCCGCCCGCGCTCGATCTTTCCGCCCGCGTTCTCCCACGCCACGAAGCCGCCTTCGAGATTGATCACGTCGTACCCCTTCCTGCGCAGGTACGCCGCGGCCGCGGCCGAGCGGACCCCACTGCGGCAATGTACCAAGATCGGTTTGTCCCCCGGCAGCTCCGCCACGCGAGACGCAAGCCGGGTGTGCGCCACGTTGTGCGCGCCCCCGATGGCACCGCCCGCGTGTTCATGGTCGGCACGCACGTCGAGCACATGATGCTCGCCCACGCGCTGCTTGAACTCCTCAGCGGTCATCTCGGGCACCGTCTCCAGCGAACCGACCGCCGCGACATCCGCCGGCTGCGCCCAGCCGACCACCCGATCGAGCCCGATCCGCACAAGCACCCGGGTCAGCTCATCGACCAGATGCTCTTCACAAACCAGCACGATCTCCTCGCCCGGCTCGATGTAACTGCCGGTCACCATCGGGAACTGCACGTTCGTCGGCGACCACAACGATCCGGGCAGGTGCCCATCCCTGAACGCGGCCCAGGGGCGGGTGTCCACAATCGCGACCCGCTGCCCGTCGAGCGCCGCGAGATCGTCGCTTGAAAGCCGGCGCGGCTCGGGCACCTTGCCCAGCAGAGGCACCCCGTCGCGGTTCTGCTGTTTCATGCGTGCAAAGTAGAGCGGCGGGGCCGGCTGATCGCTCAGAATAAAGTCGACAAACCGCTTCTCATCGCCGGCGTGGGCGAGCGAGGCGTTGAACCGTTTCTCGTACCCGACGGTGCTCGTGGGGACCGCCCCGAGCGCCTTGCCGCAGGCGCTGCCCGCACCGTGCGCCGGCCAAATCTGCAAAAAATCGGGCAACTCGAGAAACTCCGACGCGCTCTTGTGGAGTTGCCTGGCAAACCCCTCCTTCACCCCGACCATCCCGGCTGCGGACTCGAGCAGGTCGGGCCTGCCCAGGTCACCCACAAAGACAAAGTCCCCCGTCGCGATCCCGATCGGCTCGGTCGCCCCGCCGCCGAGATCGGTCACCACAAACATGACATGCTCGGGCGTGTGTCCCGGCGTGTGGACCGCGCGGAACTCGATATTCCCGACACGGAAGGTGTCGCCGTCAGAGAGCAGCGTCGCGTCGTAGCTCCCGCCGCCCTGCTTGCTGTCGATCCACCCGTACGTCCAGTCCGGCCCACCCTCGCCGGGCAGATAGACCCGGCACCCGGTCTGCTCGGCCAGCTCGCGCGATCCCGAGAGAAAGTCGGCATGAATGTGCGTCTCGGCGGCCGCGGTAATCCGCAGCCCGTTGTCCGCTGCCAGCTTGATATACCGGTCCACGTCGCGCTCGGGGTCGATGACGATCGCTTCCCCCGTTTTCTGACACCCGATCAGGTACGCCGCCTGAGCAAGCCGATCGTCGTAGAGCATTCGGAGCAACATGGTGGGCCTCCTTGCGGGGATTCCTGCCTTACGTGATGTGCAACTGTTTCGCACAATCCTATGAGGAGGTCAACCCGCGTTTCTTTCCGGGATTCTACGCAGATATGCACTTTGTGGTACGATGACGATCAACCTCCCCACGGACGGGAAATGTGTGCGCTATGACCAGACGAACGGACTCGATCACCACAACCCACTGGACCCGCGACCCCGCGCCGCTCTTGCTGCGCTCGGGCACAACCCGCTTTCGCGACCCGAACGCAACCGATCCCTCGCCGCCCTCGGCCGCGATCACCGACACCGCACTTCAATCGCTGCGACGCGCCGACACCGCGAACCACGCCGACGCGGGGCTCGCGCCCGAGTTCGCACGCGACGACGACGGCCGATGGCTCACTCGGCTGCGGTGCCCAACGGGCACATCCTTCTACGGCACCGGAGAGGTCGCCGGCCCGCTCCACCGCAACAACCAAACGGTCACCCTCTGGAACACCGACTCGTTCGGGTACACCATCGAGACGCCCTCGCTCTATCAGGCGCACCCCTGGGTGCTCGGCCTGCGCGAGGACGGCTCGGCGTTCGGCATCCTTGTCGACACCACCTTCCGCTGCGAGATCGCACTCGACAGCGACACGGTGCTCGCGGCGTCGGACGGGATCGCCCCGGCGGTCTACATCCTCGACGGCCCCTCGCCCCAGGCCGTCCTCGAAGAACTCGCAGCGCTGATCGGGACCACCCCGCTGCCCCCGCTCTGGGCGTTGGGGTTTCATCAGTGCCGCTATTCCTACGAAGCCGAGCACGAGGTGCTGGGGATCGCCGAGGAGTTCCGCGACAGGTGGCTCCCCTGCGACACGATCTGGCTGGACATCGACTACATGGTCGATGCCCGACCCTTCACGATCGACCAGCACAAGTTTCCCGATGCTGAGAAAATGATCCTCCACCTGCGCACCAAGGGCTTCCGCACCGCGTGGATCCTCGACCCCGGCATCAAGGTCGACGAGCGAGACACCACCTTTGTCAGCGGCAAATCGCAGGACGTCTTCATCAAACAGCCCGACGGCTCGCCTTTCGTCGGCGAGGTCTGGCCCGGCCGTTGCGCCTGGCCGGACTTTGCCAACGCCGACGTGCGCCGCTGGTGGGGCGACCAGACCGCGAGGTTCATCCGCAACGGCGCCGACGGCGTGTGGAACGACATGAACGAGCCCTCCGTCTTTGACGGCCCCGGGCGCACCATCCCCACCGACTGCCTGCACGAGGCCGACGCCGGGCTCGGGGGGCCGGACGACCACGCCCGCTACCACAACATCTATGGCATGCAGATGGCGCGGGCGTCCTTCGAGGGGATGCTCCGCGAGCGTCCCGACCGCCGCCCGTTCGTCCTGAGTCGAAGCAACTTCCTCGGCGGGCACCGCTACGCCTGCTGCTGGACGGGCGACAGCGCGAGCACGTGGGAGCACCTGTCGTGGACGATCCCGATGATGCTCAATCTCGGGCTGAGCGGGCAGGTCTTCGCCGGGTGCGACATCGGCGGCTTTGCCGACAACGCCGACGACATGCTGTTTGCCCGGTGGATGGGGATCGGGTGCCTGCTGCCCTTTGCGCGCGCACACTCGGACAAGAACACCAACCGCCACGAACCCTGGTCGTTCGGCCCGGCGTGCGAACACGCCTGCCGCGTCGCGCTCGAGCGGCGCTACCGGCTGCTTCCCTATCTCTACACGCTGTTCGAGCACGCCGAGCGGACGGGCGTGCCGCCCATGCGGCCGCTCTTCTTTGCCGACCCGGCCGACGAATCACTCCGCAACGCCGAAGACTCGTTCCTGCTCGGTTCGGACGTGCTGGTGCGCGCCAGCGTCACGCCCGAGGGCGGCTGCACCGCCCCGATGCCCACGGGAATCTGGAGAAGATTCGAGCCCACCGAGACCAGCGACGCCCATCTGCCGGAGTTGTACCTCCGCGGCGGGGCGATCCTGCCGATGGGGCCGATCATGCAGCACACCGGCCAGCGCCCGCTCGACCCGATCACACTGGTCGTCAGCCTCGATGCACAAGGCGAAGCCCGGGGCGAGTTGTTCGAGGACGCCGGGGACGGGTTCGGCTACCGAGAAGGGGACTGCCTCCGCACGGTCTACGCCGCCAAAAGGGTGCGGGACCACGTCCGCGTGTGGATCGAGCACAGCGAGGGCGACCGCCCCCGGCCGTTGCGGGCAGCAGAAATCGTCGTCCTGCTCGACGATGGCGGGCTCGCCCGCTCCGCCGGCGTGGGCGGGGACATGATCTGCCTTCGCGTCGCGCCCTCGGCAATCGAACCGATCGATCCGGAAAATCCGGTCGGCCGAGGGGCATAGACCCCACCACCCCCACCACCCCCACCGCGTACACTGGCCGCATGAGCTACACCGCACTCGCGCGAAGGTACCGGTCGAGGTCGTTTGACGATGTCGTCGGCCAGGAACCCATCGCCCGCACACTCCGCAACGCCATCGACACCGGGCGAGTCGCCCATGCCTACCTCTTCAGCGGCACGCGAGGGGTCGGCAAGACCTCGATGGCCCGCATCTTTGCCGCGGCGATCAACACCACCAAAGAAGGTGACATGCCCGAAGAGGTCGCCGCCGCGATCCGCACCGGACGCGATCAGGACGTCATCGAGATCGACGCGGCCAGCAACCGAGGCGTGGACGATGCCCGCGACCTGATCGCCAACTGCGTCTACCGCCCGATGCGCGGCCCCTACAAGGTCTACATCATCGACGAGGTCCACATGCTCACGCGGGAGGCTTCCAACGCGCTGCTCAAGACGATGGAAGAACCGCCCGAGCACGTCAAGTTCATCCTGTGCACGACCGAGCCGCACAAGGTGCTGCCGACGATCCAGAGCCGATGCCAACGGTTCGACTTCCGCGACATCCCGACCTCGCGGATCGCCGACCACCTGCGCGAGGTGTGCAAGGGTGAAAGCGTCGTCTGCGACGACGAGCTGCTGCACGCGGTCGCCCGCCTGGGCAACGGCTCGATGCGCGATGCGCTCAGCCTGCTCGACCGCCTGCTCGCCACGGGCGAGAAGTCACTCTCGCTGGCGCTGCTCGAAGAGCTGCTGGGATTGCCCGACCGCGAGTTGCTCGGCCGCATGATCGACGCGCTGGCAACCGGCGACTCCCGCGGCGCCCTCGAAGCCGGGGATCAGCTCCTCAACAAGGGCGCCAGTCCGGAGCTGGTGCTCGGGTCTCTTGCTGCCCGTCTCCGCGACCTGATGCTCCTGTGCGCCTGCGGCAACGAGACCGACCTGGTCGACTCGACCGGCGACTCGCGTGCCGAGGACGCCGCAAGGGCCGAGCGGTTCGATGTCGCGTCGCTCTCGCACATGATCGCGGTCTGCGAGAGTGTGCAACGGGGTGTGCGACAGAGCTCACTTCCGCGTGCGCTCTTTGATGCTGCGGTCGTGAGGCTCGCGCTCACCGAGAGTCTCGCCAATGTCACCTCGATCGTGACCAGACTATCCAATCCGGCTGCGCTCGCGGGGCGTGGGGGAGGTGGGGGACGCGGGGGGGGCGGGGCGTCGGGATCGCCGCCAAAAAAAGCCTGAGGGCAGCGGCACCACCACCACCACCACCACCACCGAGCGAACCGGCACCCTCCCCACCGCCCGACGCCACGAGTGACCAACGCCCGCTGCCCGCGACGAAACCAGAGCCGTCTCCGAAACCTGCCGCCCCGGTGAAAACGGGCACTGCCGCTGCGCCCGCACCCACCGCTCCTGCGCAGGAACAGACCAAGCAGCCGCTGCCCCAGTCGGCCGAGGCGCTCTGGGCCCGCGCGCTCGATGCCTCGGCCAAGAGCGTGCGCACCCAGTCGATGCTCAGCGCCGCGACGCCGATCACCTGGGAGGGCAACGAGCTCACCGTCGAGATCGGCGGGCCGATGCGGGCGGTGCTCGACCACCGCCGCGAGGAGATCGAGAAACTCCTCCGCAGCATCGCGAGCAAAAAGGTCACGCTCACGATCCGCGTGCCCGAGGGCATCCAGGAGCAACCCGCCGACTTGCCGCCCGACCCGCAGACGATCGCTGAGGAACACCCGCTGGTCCGCGAAGCGATGGAACTCTTCGACGGCCGGGTCGAGCGGGCCGCGTTCCGAAAGAAAAAAACCTGACCCTCCCCACCACAACCACACCCACGACCGCACCGAGAGGCACACCATGTTCGATCAGATGAAACAGATGGGCGCGATCGCCAGCCTGCTCAAAAACAAGGACAAACTCGCCGAAGCCGCGGCGCGGGTGAAACGCGCGCTCGAAGACCGCCCCGTCACCGCCGAATCGGGCGGCGGCGCGGTCCGCGTCACCATCGGCAGCGAGATGAAAGTGCTGCGGATCGAGATCGCCCCCGCCGTCGCTGCGGGGATCGGGGCCGGCGACGACGCGAGGCAGCAGATCGAAACACTCATCGCCGACGCGACCAACGACGCGATGCAACTCGCCCAGCAACGGCTCAAAGAAGCGATCGACCGCGAAGCAACCGAACTCGGGTTCGAAGGGTTCGGCGACCAGATCGGCGGGTTTTTGCGGTGAATCGACCCGCGACGTTCCTCCCGCTGCGCTGCGCCCTCGAAGATATCACGATCACACTCGACCAAAGCGGCCCCCCGCCACCGACCGACGCGATGCTCAAACGGTGGGCTGCTGCGACCGCTGCCAACCCCCGCCTGTTCAACGGCCCGATCCTTCGCTTCACCCGCTTCGACCCGCGCTCGCGCACCATCCACGCCACGAGCGACACCTACCAGCGCTACGCGATGCAGGACCGCCCGACTCAGGTCACCGACCAGCACGACCACGCCAACGCGGTCTCCCACCTCGCGGTCACCGGCGTCGTCGTGGCGACCGATCGAGAAACCGGCACCGAGTCGGTCGTCCTCGGCAAGCGCAGCGGCGAGACCTTCGTCTACCCCTGCCTCTGGGAACACGCCCCGGGCGGAGGCCTTGAAACCACAGCAATCTACGATCAACTGCTCTGCGAGCTGGCTGAGGAACTCGGGCTCGAAGGGCTCGACAACCCCGAGCAACGCGACGCGCTGCTCGTGCCGCCCGGGCCGACCGACGTGCTCGGGCTCGCGTTTGATCCCAACACACCGAGCGTTGACGTGGTCGTCCACCTGCGCCTGCGTGAGGGCGCAGAACACGCACTCGGCAAAGACTCATGGGAATACGGCGATACGAAACTGATCCGCACGGACGCGCTGCCCGCGTTTCTCGCAGAGCACGGCGAACACGAGATCATCCCCCCGGCCGTCGCAATCTGGAAAGGGATGGGCTGGGTGTAACACCGACTCACGTCGGCTTGGTCCACGGGATGTCCTTGTCTTTCTGCAGCACGCCCGCCGACTGTTTCGCACACCGGCGGCAGAGGTAGGCCTCGCGCACCGGGCTCGACCAGATCGACTCCTCCCGCACCTCAAGGCACAGGTTGCACTTGACCCCCTCGGGCACGCCCTCGCTCCCACCGCTGTCGCCGCCGCGGGTGGTGAGCCCCAGTTCGGTGTAGGCAACCGTCAGGCAGTGCCCGCAGACGCAGTTGCCGTGGTGCCCTTCGACCATGGGCCGATCGTCGGTCCAGACGCTGCCGCAATAGTCACAGATGAAGTCTTCCATCTGCAGGTTGTCTTCGTCGCATCCTTCGCGCCGCATCCTTCACCATCCTCTTGTACTGTACTTATCGTTGCTCGAACAACTGTTTGTAGACGTCGCAGCGTTCGATGAGCTGCTCGTGTGTCCCGTCGTCGATCACGCCGCCTGCGCGCATCACGATGATCCGGTCGGCCGACGTGATGGTGCTTCGACGGTGGGCGACGATGATACATGTGCGGGACTTGGAGAACTCGCCGATCGCCTCGGCGATCTGCGCTTCGCTCTCGCCGTCGATCATACTCGTCGCTTCGTCGAGGATCAGAATCGCCGGGTCGCGGAGGATCGCCCGCGCGATCGCGATGCGTTGGCGCTGCCCGCCCGAGAGGGTCAGCCCCTGCTCCCCGACGACCGTGTCGTAGCCCTTTGGAAGCTGAGAGATAAAGTCGTGCGCACGAGCCTGTCGCGCGGCGGATTCGATGCTCTCGGCCGTCGCGTCGTTGGCGCCATACGCGATGTTGCTCGCGATCGTGCCCTCGAAGATGATCGTCTCCTGCGTGACCACGCCGATCTGACGGCGGAGGCTCCGCACCTGGTAGTCGCGGATGTCGCGGCCGTCGATCATCACCCGCCCGCCGGGGTTGTTTGCGCTGCCGGTTTGGTCAGGGTCGAACAGCCGGGGGATCAGCCCGAGCAGCGTGGTCTTGCCGCAGCCGTTGGGGCCGACGATCGCGACGCGCTCGCCGTGGTTGATGGTGATCGAGACCTCCCGCAGCGCCGGCGTTGTCGCGCCGGGATAGGTAAACGTCACCCGGTCGAGCTCGACACTCTTGCGGTGCCGGGGCAGCTTGGGGAGTTTGTTGCTGTGCCCGGGCTCGGGCTCCATCGCCATGAGTTCCTGCAGCCGCTGAGCCGCGGCACTCGACGCCTGGACCTCGTTGATGAGCCCGGTCAACGGCTTGAGCGACGCCCCAGCGGCGCCGAGCGCCACCAGCGTTGCGATAAAGACCTCGACCTCGATGTGCCCGTCGAGGATCGCCTTGGACGCGACCAGCGAGAGCATGCCCAGCGCAAAGAGCGCCAGCACCTCGACCAGCGGGCTCGCCAGCGCCCGCGCCACCCGCACCCGCATCATGTCCTTCATGAACTCTTTGTTGATGCGGTGGAACCGGCCGGCTTCGTACCGCTCGGTCGTGTACACCTTGACCACCCGCAAGCCGCGGAGCACCTCGCCGGTCGAGGCATACAACCCCGCCTGACTCTTGAGCGCCCCGCGCGAGGCGCGGCGGATCCGTTTGCCCAGCTTGCGAATCACGATGTACAGCAGCACGATCACCGGCAACGCCGAGACCACAAGGAGCGGGCTCAGCACCAACGCCGCGGCCAACCCCGCGACGCCCTTGGTCACCTGCGCCACCGTCCGCGAAAGCAGCGTCGCGAACCCGTGCCCGAGTTGGTGGGAGTCGTTGACGATGCGGCTGACCGGGTCGCTCGCCCCCCCGGCGACCACCGTCTTGAGCGGCAGCCGCACCACCTTGTGGAACGCCTCGCGCCGGATATTCGTGCTCGTGCGGTAGACCACCGTCAGCGACAGATACGCGTGCAGAAAGTTGGCTGCCGCCCCGATGAGCGCCAGCACCCCAAGCACGACCACGATGGTCACGATCGCGGTAAACTGCCCCACGGGCAACGAAGCAATCCACGACGCCGGCAGCTGCGCCCAGCCCATGATCGCCGGGAGGCTGTTGTTGTACGCCTGCGCCAGGTCGGGCAGCCCGCTGTGGTCCTTCTCGAGGATGTTCCGCAGCACCGGCGCGATCGAGACCAGCCCCACGCCCAGCCCGCCGGCCGAGACGCACGCGAATACCATCGCCCAGACGATGGTGGCCTTGTACCGCAACATGCGGGCTGCAAAATGCCAGAATGCGTCCATAAGGTCTATCAGTATTGAACCCAATTCGGCCCGGGTACACCCGCTCGCCGAATAACCACGACTCGGACCCCCGCCACACACCCCCCCGCACCCACGCAGCGCCCCCACAACCCGACCACGCGACGCTCGAATGAAAAACCCTCGCGCCACGATCATTGTCCCCTGCTTCAACCACGGCCGCTTCGTCGCCGAGGCCGTCGCCAGCGCCCTGGCACAGACCAATGCCCAGACCCGCGTGGTCGTGGTCGACGACGGCTCCGACGACGGCACCACTCCCCGGGCCTGCGACGACCTCCTCGAAACCTTCGGCACCGACCGGGTGCTGGTCATCCATCAGCAAAACACCGGCCTGCCCGGGGCCCGCAACCGCGGCGCACAGGAAGCCGAGACCGAGTACCTCGCGTTTCTCGACGCCGACGACACGATCGCGCCGGAGTTCGTCAGCTCGCTCGCCGCAGCACTCGAACACAACCCGACAGAAATCGACAACGTTCGTGTCAGCCACGCCTACTGCCAGGAGACCCTCACCGACCGCGCCCATGGCACGTGGCGCGTCCCCGAGTGGGACGCCGAGCTGCTGCTCATCACCAATCTGCACCCGGTGACGTGCCTGGTCCGCCGCGACGTGTTCGAAGCGGTCGGCGGGTTCGACCCTTCCATGACCGAAGGCTACGAGGACTGGGAGTTCTGGATCCGCCTCAGCGCCCGCGGCTACCGGGGGGTCCGCGTTGCCGAGCCCTTGTTCTTCTGGCGTCGCCACTCACAAGACACCATGATCCATGACGCCGTGACCAAACACGATCAACTCTACAGCCAGATCATCGACCGCCACCGCGATCTTTACAACTCGCGATTCGAGGCCCTCGCCCGCCGCTGCAACTCGATGCTCCGTGAGTTTGATTGCAACTGGATCGACGAAACGGGCACACCGATCCCGCTGCAATATCTGCACAAAAAGACGGCCGAGGCGCACGGCCTGGAACGCGACCTGCGCGCGGTGCAACAGGAACTGGCCGCCGCCCGCGAGCACGCCGCGGCCTGCGCCAGGCGCAGCAAGGCGGTGCGGGCCGAGTACGAATCGATGACCGGGGTGCGGCTGCACCGCAGAGCGCGCCGGGTGCTCGACGCGATGCCCCGCGTCATCCGCGCGCCCCTGCTCGGCGTGTTGCAGATTGTGCGGCGCGTGCTGGTGCGGGACTGACGTGCCGGGGACCATTTCTTCGGGTTTTTCCACACGTTGGCTTTGTCCCCTCGCTTGCGCGAGGGGCTCTTTGGTCTGTAGGCCGTGTGCTTCATAGAGCCCCTCGCGCAAGCGAGGGGACAACCGCGACAGCGCAACCCGACAAAGCACAAAGACGCAAACTGTTCTATGCAAACCGCCTCATAAAAAGACCCCGCGGGCACGTTCGCCCGCGGGGTCCGGAGTTGCTCGGGTGTATCGCCTCAGACGCGCTTCAGGATCAGCGGTTCACGACATACGCCGCGTCCATCGCTTTGGCGATCCGCGTGCGGACCGCGTCAAGGTGCGCCGCGGTGTAAGGATCGGGCGAGCCGCCCTGGGCTTTCCTCGCAGCCCCGTCGATGCGCTTGAGCTCTTGCGTTGCCAGCGCGCTGATGGTCCGCATCGCCGGGCTGGTCGTGCGGTCCATGAGCGCGAGTGTGATGAGTCGGTCGGCGTGCTCACGCTGGAGGTTGCGATCGAAGCTCGAGACCATCTGGTTGGTGGCGGAGTAGTCGCCCTTCTTGGCGCTGGCCACGCCGTCCCAGACCGCGTCGGTCACCGTGGTGACAAGCTCGGCAAGGGTGAAGGCGTCCTCCTGCCCCGCGGTGCGGAACTCGTTGTCGTAGACCCGGCGGAGCTTGCCGGGGTTCAAGACAAACGTCATCGCGGTCGCCTGGATGCCGCCGATCATGTCGTGGACGGTGAAGCTCGGGTCGGCCATCATCTCGCGGGTCCCGGCGGCATCCCACCAGTACTCCTTGCCGAAGTGGCGGACCAGGTCAGGCGTCAGGCCGAACGCTTCCTCGTTGAAGCTGTTGTCGATGATGAGCTTGAGCGCGCGGCGTTGCTGTGCTACGGGCACGTCCTCGATCGCAGCCCGCCCGCCCTCGCTCTTGAAGTCGTTGTTGCTGAACGTGCCACCGATCCATCGCGACGCGATCGAGAGGCACTGCACGTGCGTGCCGAGCATGTTCTGATAGCGACGGCGGACCAGCGCCCAGGACTCCCCGTCGTCGACGATATCGCTGACCAGCTTGCTGCGCAGCTCTTTGACAAGCCCCAGCCTGGACTCGCAGAAGTTGAGATTGTCAGCACCGTTGTCCCACGTCATGTTGCGCGGGTCAGAGCCCGACGACATCTCCATCTGGCTGAGGAAGATCAGGTCGGGCTCGCTCGAGCGTTCGAGCAGCGTCTCGAGCTCGCCCTCGGGGCCGTAGCCGTACGCGATCGCCCACTTGTCGTAGGGTCCGACCGCCGGCGTGGCGTAGGGCCCTTGCACCGGGCCGAGGCCGTAGTTGATGTTGGCTGCGATGTAGTCCATCACCGAGCCCGAGGTCGCGCCCTCGTACTCGCCGGAGTGGACCTCAGCGAGCGTGCGGATCGAAGACGCCGCCATGTTGTGCTGCAACCCCAGACAGTGCCCGATCTCGTGGCACGCGATGTAGCGGATCATCGGCCCGATGTACTCCTCGGGGATGCCGTCGAGCAGGTCCTCACTCTCGTCGGCGCTGAGCACCGACCCGGCCAACGCCGCGTCAAAGAGCGAGAGGTCGGCTGCGAGCATGTTCCCGATGCGGCAGGCGTTGTTGGTGTGGTCGTGGGCCTGTGGCGCGAGGGGGTGGCCCTCCTCGCCGAAAGCGTCGGCCCCGCGCTCTTCGAGCGCCAACGCCAGCTCACGCTGCTTGCGCTCACGCTCGCCCGGTGCTGCCATCCGGATCCGCGGATCCCACTCGGGATGCTCGGCAAAGAACGCCAGCGTGTCGGGCGTAAACGAGGTCGCGGTGATGTCGTCACTCAGCCCCTCGAGCATGTTGCGGACCGCCCGGGTCAGCCCCTGGTGCCACACCACGTCGGCGTCAAGGATCTCACCAGTCTCTGGGTTGGTCCGGCTCGGGCCGATCGCGTACGACTGATCACTCGAGCTCCAGCGGAAGAAGTTGTACCGCGCGTCCTCGGGGTCTTTATCCATATGCGCACCCGTCGCGGCGTCCTGCTGATAGACCACCACCGCACCGTCGATCCCGATCTCGCGGAACGCCTCGTTCCACATCTCGATCCCCTCACGCACATACCGGCGGAACTGCACCGGCGTCGTGTGCTCGATGTACCACACGATCGGCTGCTTGGGAGGGCTCATCTTGAGCTTGGGGTCGGCCTTCTCGACGTACCAGCGGTTGATGTACCGCTCGGTCACCTCCTGGTTTGCCGGCTTGGCGTAGTCGCTGTAGGAGTCGTAAAAATACCCGACGCGCGGATCTGCTTTGCGAGGCTTGTACCCGGGGGTGCCCGAGAGCTCACCCACCGCGTAGCTCAGCCGCACCAGCCGCCCGCTGGAGGAAGGCAACTCGTACTCGACGACAAAGTTCTTGGGGAAGCTCTTTGCCTTGGTGAGCTTAATGAGCGAGGGGTTGACGCCCCGAACGCTCGGCCCGAAGCCGCCGAACGCGCTGAACCGAAAGAACTTGGTCGCCTGCTTGGTCGCGACAGCGCCGAAGTCGATCACCGGCCGCCCGCCGGGGGCTTCGCTCACGATCGGAACCGTGAGCAGCACGGTGTCGGTAAAGAGCTGCTTGATCGAGTCCTGCGCCTGCTTGTCGCCGGTGGTGCGGACCGCGAGGTTGGGCATGATCAGCGCGAGCTGTTTGTCGTACCGCTTCCACTTGACGTAGTAGGTCGGGCCCATCACGCCCGCCTGCGGATCGCCACCCGAGACGGTGCAGGCGATCATGAGCATCTGCTTCTCGTAGTTGCGGGGCAGCACCGTGAGCAGCTTGCCGGTCTTGTCGTCTTTGTAAAGGTCGTAGAGACCCGCCGAGCCGTCGGTCGTCGAAACAACCTTGGTCAGCCCCTCGATGGTCTTGTCGAAGGGCGCGAAATCAGCGTCGGCTTTCTGCGCCTGGAGGGGTGCGGAAACGCCAGCCACCCCCATCCCGGCGGGCACGCCGACACAAGCAAGCAAAGCGAGAGCGAGAACGGATCGTTGCGAACGATGCATGGGTGAACTCCTGGTGTGTACTACTGTGTCGCCGCGGCACCTGTCCCGCCGTGCCGCGCCCTCGGTTGTGTCTCGACTGCCACCGGCCGAGTCCGAACTGCGCACAGCATACATCAGGACCGCGACAGCCCGGTGCCCATAACGATGCGCACCGCACAGATTTCCGTCAGACGCCCAACCCCGCGATCAGTGCTCCGTCCAGCCAAACATTTTTGACCCCAGTAAAAACCCTTCCCCCACGATCGCCCCCCCACCCCCAACACCACGGGCCCGTCATAACCACCGGGTGTCGGGCGTCTCTGCCGTCCCGCCGGTTTCAGTCGTTGTCAGGGCGCATCGCATGAGCCCACTCATGCCGCCGCAGATACGCCACCAGGCACGCCGAATCCCTGGCATCGGTGCTCCCGTCGCCGTTGAGGTCCTCGGGGTGGGTGTGCTGGTGGTGGAGGTCTTCGATATCGATCTGGCCGTCGTCGTTGGTGTCCGCCGGGCACGCTTCGAGCCCGGTGAGGCGGAAGACCACGACGGTGTTGGTGCTCAGGGGGTCGCCGTCGTCGACCACACCGACGAGGGCGTGCATCGAGGCACCGAGCCTGGGGCCGAGGCAGAGCCCCTCAAGATTGGCGTGCCCGCCCTGATAGAGCAGCCGCTTGCCGACGGCTGTGAACTCTGCACCGTCAAGCGCGTCGAGGTGAGAGACATCGCCCGCACTCGCAAAGTCGAGTTCGTAGATGCGCGTCAAAAAGACCGGGTCGGCAAACGCCAGCGACCGCTCGAGAGCGAGCAGTCTCCCGTCCGGCAGCGCCACCAGATCGGTCAGGCCGCTCTGCCCGGGGTTGCCGAACGGGAACCGTGGCCCGTGCATGGGTTCGACGAGATAGACCTGTTGCGAGAGTGCCGCGCCGGTCCTCGGCTGCACCCGCAGCAGCCGCACCGTGGTGCCGACCTCGGGCGAGGCTCGGGGTCCATCGGGCACGAGTGCTTCCTCGTTGGCGACCCACACCATTTCGGGATCAAACGTGAGTGATTCCAGGCCTCGGTTGTTCCGCCGGGATTCGTAGACCGCAGGCACCGGCAACAGCCGCACGAGCGAACCATCGGCCAGAGCATATTCGGCAACGGTCGTGTTCCGTTCGTCACCGATCAGCACCGAACCCTCCCCGGCCCGCGCGATGCCTTCGAGGTCTCCCGAGCGATCGAGAGTGATGCCGCGCACCCCCGAGAGGCTTTCGATCGAGCCGTCAGCCGCGAGCGCCAGATCGAACAGCACCACCTTGTCGCTGTTGTCCATCACCGCGGCGAAGGACCGCCCGCCGAGCCACGTCACGCCGCTGAGCCCGGTCAGCGCAAAGGGCTCGCCGTGCTGATCGGTCGCGGCATCGGGCAGGAGCACCGCCCCGGTGTGCTCGACCGCCAACTGGGCAGCAACCCGTCCGGATGTGACGCCGAGGAGGGCCGCAAAGGCACAGCAACATGCACGTCGATAGAGCACAGATGAGCAGAGTCTACAGGCTCGCGGCATCTCTTGCCGGGCGGTCCGAACCGCGCGAAGACCCGGGTGCGGGCAGGCAGTGACAGCGGCCGTGCCGGAGCGTCCGTACCATGCGGACGATGGCAAAGCGTGTGCTCCATGACAAATACTTCAAGCTGGCCAAGGCCGAGGGCTACGTCGCCCGCTCGGCGTACAAGCTGCTCGAGATCGACGAGCGGTACCGGGTGCTCAACAGGGGCAAGTGGGTGCTCGATGTCGGGTGCGCGCCGGGGTCGTGGCTTCAGGTTGCAGCCGAGCGGGTCGGCCCGCGCGGGCGGGTCGTGGGGATCGACCTCCAGCGGGTCGATCACCGCATGCCCGACAACGTGGTGATGTTCGAGGGCGACGCCGAGCAGGTGCCGCCCGAGGTGCTGCTCGAACTGGTCGGCGGAGAGGTCGGCGGCGACCTGTTCCACTCGGTGCTCAGTGACATGGCGCCCAAAACTACCGGGCACGTGGACGACCTGGTCTCGGCGCGGCTGTGCCGGAGCGTGCTCAAGCTGCTGCCCGACCTGCTCCGCCCCGGCGGGCACCTGGTCATGAAAATCCTCGAAGGGCAGGAGTACCCGCTGGTCCTGCGCGAGACCCAACGGATGTTCGACCACGCCAAGGGGTTCAAGCCCAACGCCAGCCGCGACGTCTCGCGCGAGATGTTCATCGTCGGCAAGCGGTTCAAGGGGCCCAGGCCGGCGAAGACTGCCGATTCCAACGCTGTCTCGCCCGAAAGCAAAGAGCCAAACGCAGAGACAACGCCGTGACGTTCCTGACACCCCTCCCCGCGATCATCGCTGCGGCGGTGACGGTGCCGGCGGTGCTGGTGCTTTACTTTCTCAAGCTCCGTCGCCGCCCGGTGCGCGTGGGCAGCACGATGCTGTGGCGACAAGCAGCCGAGGACCTGCAAGCCAACGTGCCCTTCCGGATGCTCAGGCCGTCGGTGCTGCTCTTTGTGCAGCTGGTGATTCTCGCGCTCTTGCTCCTGGCGCTCGCGCGGCCGGCGATTGATGTCGCGGGCGACATGCCGGGGCGTGTTTTCGTGCTCGTCGATCGCTCGGCTTCGATGCGCGCAGCGGACATGCCCGAGGGCCGAACACGGTTTGCCGAAGCGGTCCGGCTCGCGACCCGGGCGGTTGAACGGACCACCGCGGGCGGCGGGCGCAGCGAGATCACGCTGATCGCGTTCGCCGCCGAGCCGCAGATCATCGCCGGGCCGACCCGCGCCCGCAACGACCTGCTCCGTGCGCTCAAACAACTCACCCCCAACGATCAGCCCGGCGATCTCGCAGCGGCGCTGCGGCTGGTGCAGGCGCTCTCGACACCCGACGACGAGGCCGACACCGACCGCCCGCTGGTGGTGGTCTGTACCGACGGCTCGACCGAGCGGGAGCTGCCGGCGCTGGCTGCCGACCTGCGGTATCAACGGGCCGGCCCCGAAACCCCGGGCGAGAACCTGGGCATCGTGGCGATTGCCGCGCGGCGCGACCACGAAGTGCCGTCGCTCGTGCGTATCTTCGCGCGCATCCAAGGCACGCTGCCCGAAGCGTCGACGGTTTCGGTTGCCGCCTTGCTCAATGGTGAGGTTGTTGCCCGCCGCGCGCTTGATGTCGCGGCGACAGGCGAGGACGGCCCGAGCCAGACCCCGCTGGCGCTGGACATCAACGCCCCCGGCGAAGCGTTGCTGACGCTGCGGCTCGAGCGCGCGGATGCTTTCACCGCCGACGACAGCGCATCGGTGCTGCTCGGCGCACCGCGCCGCCCGGCGTTGCTGCTGGTGCGCCAGACCGAAGCCGAGGACGCGGGCACAGGGTGGCTGCTCACCGACGTGCTGCGCGAGCTTGACCTCTCGGCGCTGACGCTGATCTCGGCCGACCGGGTCGCGGCGCTCGGCCCTGACGCCTACGCGGGGGTTGATCTTGCGATCTTTGACGACGCGCCCGCGCCGTTCATGCCTCCGGTGCCCTCGATCCATTTCGGCCACGCCGATTCGGTCGATGCGGTGCGCACCAGCGCCGGCCCGGGTCGGGTTTTGCCGATCCTTTCGTGGAAACGCGCCGACCCGCTCTTGCGCGATATCTCGCTGGACACGGTGCGCGTCGGGCAGGGCGCGGTGCTCGAAGCCACCGGCGACCGCGCCGGGTTTACCGAACTGGCAAGAACCGCTGCGGGGGTTGTGCTCGCGTCGGTCCGCGAGGGGGAGACCACGCGGGTGGTCTCGGGGTTCACGCTCGCACAATCGACGTGGCCGGTTGACTACAGCTTCCCGATCTTTCTGGCAAACGCGGTCGAGACGCTCTCGCGGTCGGGCGCACTGGCAGCCGGCTGGGCCGCGACAACGCGAGAGCCCGCCACACCTCCCGCCGCGATCGACTCGGGCGCAGTGTTGGTCGACCCCACGGGCGCGACCCGCCCCACCGCCCGATCCGACCAGTCCCGCGGCCCAACCGCCCGGCTCGGGGTGCTCGAACTCGCGGGTGTCTGGCGGGCCGGAGACCTGGCGATCCCGGTCAACCTGGTGAACGATCGGGAGAGCTCGCTGGAATCGCCCGCGGCGCTCCCGCTGCCGGGCGGGGACAAGTCACGCGCAGCCGACGGCTCGGGCGCGGGCGAGCCCCGCGAGGTGTGGCCGTGGTTTGTGATCGCGGCCGCAGCGTTGCTGGGTGTCGAGTGGCTGCTCTTTGGGCTTCGGGCGAAGGTTTCGTAGAGCGTTGTGCGTCTGTGTGGCGCTCCGCCTCGGTTGGGTGCGTTGTCCCCTCGCTTGCGCGAGGGGCTCTGTATCTCCATCTCCCGCGAACGGCGTGCCCATAGAGCCCCTCGCGCAAGCGAGGGGACAACGACGACCAAATAGCGCAGAGAATCACGAAGGATGCAACATATCTCCTCTCCTGTTCCCCTCTCCTGTTCCCCGTCAACCTGTCACGACCCCGCAAGCCCGCTCCATGTCTTGAGATCGATCGCTGCCCGCGCAGGTTCGCGGTCCCAAGGCATGAGCCGGCGGGGCCAAGCGGTGCGAACACCCCGAGGGTCGCGGCGGGCGATGCCGAGCCGCAGGACCTGACCCGGTTCGATCGCTTCAAGCGGGATCGGCACGCTGACCGACCACCGGTCGCCCTCGTCGGCCACCTCGAGCGTCGCCTCGCTGCCGGGCGTTCGATCGTCACGCAGCACCCCCGCCCGCGAGACCCGCAACACCGCAGCCGACCTCCCGCGCTGCCCGAACCACAGGCTCACCTCGTCGTCCGCACCCGGGTCGCGTCGGGTCGGGGTGATGGCGGGGCTGTCAACGACGGGGAGTTCGTCGCCGGGTTTGTCGTCGGGTTCGGTGCCGGGGGTCGGCGCGCTCAGGTTGTCGCGCGGTGCGGCGGTCGGCTCGGGTCCGGCGCACTCGACAAACACCGCCCACCCCGACTCGCTCGCCCCAGAGAGGTCGCGGTAGATGAGCACGGCTGCGGCGTGGGCCGCATCGGGCACTGCCCCTGCGCGCGGCTGGGACTGCGCCCAGGCGGTGAGCGTCCAGTCAAAGAGCAACGGGCCGCACCGCATCCCCGGCGGACGGATCGGGGTCATCTCCCGGGCCGCGATGGTCAGGCTTTGCGTTCCGGTGCGGACCGTAAAGCTGCGCCCGCCGGTAAACACACGCCCCGCGCTGACGGGGACCGAAACCTCCGCGACCTTCCCGGCTCCGAGCATCTCCGGATCGCCGACCCGCAGGTCGTCGGCGCCCGACGTCCAGATGAGCTGCGGCTCGTCCCCGAACCCCGCCGCACGGATGCGCACCAGAGGCTCGCTCGCGTCCCCGAGCAGCCCGGCAGCATCGTCCTCGACCCAGACCGCGATTCTCGGCAACGCCTCGACCCAGACCTGCGCGCGCACCGCGAGCGCTGCGCCAGTGAGCCTGGGATCAAGCAGATCAGAGAGCAACGAATCCAACGCGGCAGCATCGGTCGGCCAGGCCGGGGCGTGCGTGCCGGAAGAAAGTTCGACGGTGCGCCCGAACGTCCGCAGCAACCGCGCACACGCGACCGCGTCGGCGTACCACAGCCGCGCGAGCCCGACGCGCCACCGGGCTTCGGTGAGTTCGGCCAGACGGTCGAGCACACCCGCGTTGCCTTTGACCTGCCAGAGCCCGGGCGTCGCGGCGGCGCGGCCGAGGCTCGTCGTGACCAGCCTCGCGTGCCAGAGTCGCAGCGGGCTGCGCCATTCGGGCGCGAGCAGCCGCGCGTCGGGCTGCGGTACGTCGCTGCCGATGGTCCAGGGCTCCCACCCGCTGCGCACGTTTGCCGGGCGGAGCGTGTCGGGGTCGGCGATCCAGTTGACGGGGACGCTCCGCCCGTTGAGCTTGAGTTCCTGCGCGCCCGAGTCGGCGGGGAGCGCGGCGACGATGTGCCACGCGCCGATCGAGGCGGGGATCGAGCTGTCGCCCGCAGCCGCTACGACCCAACGCTCGAACGCCGGCAGCCAGCCCGACCAATCTCTTCCGTCGGCCTCGACACCGATCCAGACCAGAGCCGCGCCGAGATCACGCCCGTCGGCGAGGGTGAGGCGAGGGTCGGCGTTGCCCGAGATCGGGCCATCGACCCGGACCTGCATGACCAGCGAACGGCCGGGGACCGCATCGACCCGGGCTTCGGTGGGCACGAGCTTGGGCTGGGTCGACCGGTCGAGCGAAACCCGCGGCGGGCGGACCGGGCCGCAGGAGGCGAGCCCGCCCAGCCCGCCGATCCCGAACCCGCTGCCGAGCATCAGCAGCAGGGCGCTGGCGTCCCGACGGCTAAGCGCCTGGCGCGGGGCGTGCCCGGGGTTGGGTGGGTGGTGAGGTGCCATGCTGCCATGACGATACCGCAGAACAGCCCGCCGGGGCTACACGATTGCGGGAGAGAGGTCACACTCTCGCCTTCCTGCGGGGTTTGCAGAGCTGTACCGGACGGCCAGGACCCGCCCGGGCCATCCGCCCGCTCGACCGCAACTGTTTGATCGCAACCTGACCGCACCCCGCCCACAACAAAGGAACGCACCGCATGTCACCACTGATCAAGGGATGTATCGCCGAATACATCGGCACGTTCGCGCTGGCGTTCTTTGACGCAGGGTCGATCCTGCTGACCGCCGAGAGCGCCGGGTCGGCCGGGAGCCTGATCACCGTCGCGCTCGCGCACGGGTTGACGCTCGCGGTCTTCATCACCGGGAGCATGTACATCTCGGGCGGGCAGCTCAACCCGGCGGTCTCGATCGGACTCATGACGATCGGCAAGCAATCGCCCAAGCGGACCGCCGCGTTTGTCGGTTCACAGCTCGCAGCCGGAGCGTGCGCCGCGGGGGATGCTCGTCTTTGTGTTCACCCCCGAGGTCGCCAACACCTGGCGCAGTGTCACCAAGACCGGAACCAACGTCGGCGCGACCATCGGCCGGTTCACCCACGAGGGCAACATCGCCGGCATCCTCATCCTCGAAACCCTCCAGACCTTCGCCCTGATGTTCGTGATCCTCACCACCGCGGTTGACGCACGTTCGCACAAGCTCGGCGGGTTCTGCATCCGGCTCACGGGCACCCTCTGCATCCTCGCGTTCGGCCCCATCACCGGGTCAAGCATGAACCCCGCCCGCACCTTCGGCCCGGCGCTCTACGGCCATTGGGACATGCACCGGGCGTACTGGGTCGGCCCGATCACCGGCGCGATCCTCGCGGCGGGGGTCTACAAGTTTGTCTGGGAAGACAACAAAGCCGAGTGATGCCCGAAAATCTGCGTTTCCGGGGGAATCCTGCACAGCGGAAGAGCGTACTCTCCTGTGGACAGATCGGCTGTGTGCCGATGTCAGAGACCAACGCGGCCGCGGCTGCACATCCGATTTTCAACGGAAGGAATATCCAGTGAAGGCACCGTTCAGCATCGTCGCGTTCGTTCTCACCGCCGGGGCGTCCTTCGCGCAGCAGGCCGACGAGAATGCCATCGAACGCATGTACGAACACTACCAGCAGCTCGAGGGGTGCTCGGTCAACTTCGGCGTGTCGGTCAAGACCGACGACCCGATGATGGCCGCGTTCGTCGATTCGATGAACCGCTCGTCGCCGGGGTATGTGTTCAAGCCCAACCGCTTCGCGTTCTGGGAAGGCGAGAAACCCGAGGACACGGGCATGCCGATGATGCCCACGCCGCTGATCTATTCCGATGGCTCGACGGTCACCAGCGCCGTGCCCTCGCTCGACGCCTACGCGACCGACGACGCGCCCGAGGACTTCGGCGTCCTGCTCGACGACATGACCGCGGGGTTGCGGCAGGGCTGGCAGATGGTGCCCGGGGGCAACTTTGTCCTCGCCCTCATGTCGCCCGATCCCAAAGCCGCGTTCGAGAGCCAACTCCAGGACATCACCTACGACGGGCTCGTCGGCGAGGGTGACACTGCCTACCACGCCTACACCACCATGGACTTCGAAGACGGCACGAAGATGGAGATGCGGATCGCCGCGACGGGTGAGCCCTGGCTCGTCGGCTTCAAGCCCGACCTCACCGGCAGCGGCGCCCCCGAGGGCTTCGAGGTCCTGCTCGCGTTCGCGGACTGGACGCCGCTTACCGATGTGCCCGACGACGGAAAAATCACGATCGAGGACGGGTGGGAAGAGGTCGAGATGATCTCCGAGGCGATCATGCTCGCCATGCAGGGCGGCCCCGCCGGGATGGAAGCAGAGCCCGAGCCCGCCGCGATCGAGGTCGCCGGCGGGACGGCCGCCGAGGGCGACAACGCCCCGGTGTTCTCGCTTCCCCTGCTGCAGAGTGAAGGCGAGTTTTCACTCGCCGCCCACCGCGGCAAGGTTGTCGTGCTCGACTTCTGGGCGACCTGGTGCCCGCCGTGCGTCCGCGGCTTGCCCGTGGTCAGCAGCGTGACCGCGGACCTGGCCGACCGCGGCGTGGTCTTCGCAGCCGTCAACCTGATGGAAGACCCCGACACCGTCGCCAAGTTCATGAAGAAGAAGGACTGGGACTTTGCCGTCCCGCTCGACAGCGATGGCGCGATCGCCAACCAGTTCGGCGTCAGCGGCATCCCGCACTCGGTCATCATCGACAAAAAGGGCGTCATCCGGCACGTCCACGTCGGGTTCGGCAATGCGTCCGAAGCCGAGAAGAATCTGCGGGCGGAGCTGGAAGCGCTGATCGCGGAGTAACTCTTCTCTTTTCATCTGTCGTCGCCAAGCGAGCCGGGGTGCTTTCACCCCGGTTTTTTCGTGGTGCCCGCGACCAACTCACCCCACCTCGACCGGCAGCGTCCCGGCGATATTCTCCACGAGCGTGTCCGTCGTCACGCCCTCGGCCTCGCCCTCGAAGTTCAGCATGATCCGGTGACGCAGCGCGGGCAGCGCGACCTCGCGGACGTCGTCCACGCTCGCCGCGGCACGACCGTCGAGCAACGCGCGGCACTTGCTGGCAAGCTCGAGCGCCTGGGCCGCGCGCGGCGACGCGCCGATCCGGACATACTCATTCACCAACGGCGTCGCAAACTCGCCGCCGCCGTAGCGGCTGTCTTTGGGATGGGTCGCCAGCACCAGCCGCACAGCATAATCCCGCACGTGCGGCGCGATCGCCACCCGGCGGACAAGCTGCTGGTACCGCTCGATCCGCTCGGCGTCGAGCACAGGATTGATCGTCGTGCGCGCACCGGTGGTCGTGCGTTCGAGAATCTCGGCAAGGTCTTCCCGCCCCGAATAGCCGACGGTGAGCTTGAAGAAGAACCGGTCGAGCTGGGCTTCAGGCAAGGGGTAGGTCCCCTCCTGCTCGATCGGGTTCTGGGTCGCCATCACGAAGAAGGGCGAGGGCAACATGTGCGTCGTGCCCGCAGCCGTGACGCTGCGCTCCTGCATCGATTCGAGGAGTGCCGACTGGGTCTTGGGAGTTGCCCGGTTGATCTCGTCAGCCAGGACGATCTGGGCAAAGATCGGCCCTTGCTGAAAGCGGAACTGCCGCTGGGTGCGGCCGTCCACCTCGGCCTCGTGGACGATGGTCGTGCCGGTGATGTCGGCGGGCATGAGGTCGGGGGTGAACTGCACGCGAGAGAACGAGAGGCTGAGCGCCTCGGCGAGCGTGCGGATGAGGAGTGTCTTGCCGATGCCGGGGACGCCTTCGAGCAGCGCGTGCCCCCCGGTAAAGAGGCAGGTCATCACGCCGTCGACGATCTCGCGGTGCCCCACGACGGCTTTGGCGATCTCGTCACCCAGCGCGGCGTAATCGGCCCGGAACGCCTCGGCCGCGGCCTGCATCTGCTCGGGGGTAGAGAATGGGTCGTCCTGATCGGGCATGCGATTCTCCATGCGGGCGGCGGCTGGGGTTTGGCGGGCAGCGTGGCCACCCAAGGCCGAGCGAGACGGATCGTAGCGATTCTGTGGAGTAAGGCCACGGCCAAAACCCTGACACAATGCCGCAGAATCGTTTGATTCCGCGCGATCGGGGAATCCTCAGGGGTACTCCAAACGTACAACTATGCACAGGCCCCGAGCCAATCACGGGCGATGCGTGTACACGCACCCCGCTTGTGCCGATGGGCTTGACGTGGGAAGATCAAGCTGAACATGACGCCCGCCACCACACGGGCGAGGCCCGCGATCGGCGGGCGAGGAGTCTGGGCATGAAGAGCCGGCACGCGGACGTGTTGTTTGAATCTCTGGAAGGGCGGCAACTGCTGTCGTTCTCCTGGTCGAGCGACGAGGTGTACCTCGTCGAGTTGATGAATCGTGCCCGGGCCGACCCCGCAGCCGAAGCGATACGCACAGGCGTTGATCTCACCGCCGACCTCACCAGCCGCGAGCTCGACAACCTCGTCCCCTCCGAGCCGCTCGCGCTCAACGGCCCGCTCACGCTCGCCTCTCGCCAGCACAGCTTTGACATGTACAACCGGGACTTCTTCGACCACGAAAACCCCGACGGCGACCGTGCCCAGCAACGGGCCGACGCCAACGGGTACGACGGGTCCGCGGGCGAGAATATCGCCGCCGGGTACGACAGCATTGACGAAGCGCACGTCGCGTGGCTCGAGTCGGTCGGCCACCGCAAAAACGTGCTCAGCCTCTGGGAGACCTTCTCAGAAACATTCCAGTATGATGAAATCGGCGTGGGGTTCTACTTCCCCGGGTCGTCGGGGTCCTCGACCTACAACTCCTACTACACCCAGACGTTCGGGTTCTCAGGCACCCCCCAAAGGACATACCTCCTCGGCGTTGTCTACGACGACAACGACAACGACGACTTCTACTCGGTCGGAGAGGGACGCAACAACGTCCGCATCGACGTCACCGAGATGAACACCGGCGTCCTCGTCGGCACCTACACCACCGAAGAGGCCGGCAACTACCAGATCGAGGTCGACGGCGGCGACTACTACCTCACCTTTGTGGACCTGACCACCGGTCTGGGACGGCGGGTCGCGGCGTCGGTCACCACCAACACCAACGTCAAAGTCGATGCCCTCGGCAGCCAGCTCATCGAACCACTCGCGCCCTCGGACAACATCGCGGCCAGCGGAGCCGCGATCACCGGGTCCGCGGTCGCCAACGGCGAGATCACCATCACCACGCTCAACGACAGCGGGCGGCCCATCGCGTTCTTCCAGGACGACGGCACCTGGAACGTCGCCGACCTCGAGACCCTCGCCGGGACGCCGACGATCTCCGGGCAGATCCAGACCTTCACCGACCCCCGCGACGGGCTGACCTACGCCGCCGCGACCAGCGACGAGGGACTGCTGCTCTTCCAACGCTCCAGCGACGGCATCTGGACGTTCCGCAATCTCAACGAGGAACTCGATGCCGCGGGGCTGCTCGAAGGCGACGTGACGGTGTTCATCAGCAAGGGAAACAAAGTCCACATCGCCGGGATCGACGCCAAGAACGACCTCCACCTCTTCAACCAGACCGGCGCGACCGGGGACAACGGCGCGGTCTGGGTGTCAAGGAACCTTTCGGAAGTCGATCTCCGCATCGACGGCAAAGCGACGCCGCTGTTTGCCAGCCCGCTCACCAGTTTCGTCACCCCATGGAACGCGATGAACATCGTCGGGCTCGACGCCGACGGCAACATCCAGGCGGTCTGGTACCACGCCAACCTCTCGACCTGGACCGTCAGCAACCTGAGCGAATCAACCGGGGCCCCGCCACTCACCGGCGGACTGACCGCCTACCTCACCAGTTGGAGCGCGATCAACCTGGTCGGGACCGACGCCGACGGCAACGTCAGCGTCACCTGGTGGGTGCCCAGCTTTGGCGCAAAGTGGGTCACCAGCAACCTGACCTCGTCCTTCAGCGGCCCGGAGCTCCGCGCGTCGAGCCTTGCCAGCTTTGTCACCACATGGGGCGCAACCAACATCGCCGGGATCGACGCCGACGGCAACCTCTCGGTCTACTGGTGGTCGCCCACCAGCAACAGGTGGCAGGTGACGACGCTCAGCGATGTCGTCGAGGGCGCGGTGCTGCCGGTCGGCAAACTCACCGGGCTGACCGTCAGCGCGACAGGCACGATCAACATCCTCGGCGCATCAGACACCGGCGAGGTGCTGCGCTACTGGTGGAGGCCGGGCGGCTCGTGGGAGCTGCAGAACCTCACCGACCTGACCTGATCCGCATCAGAAACTGCACTCATGCGCCTTGCCGAGCCCGGGCGCGAGCACGGGTTCAGGACATACCTTCGGCATCCGTTCGTCGGTGAATCCGAGCTTGCGCTCGGGGCTCGTTGTGATCGCCGCAAACCTCTTACACACTCGCACAAGAAAGAACACCAGCGTCGATTTCTCGACGCCGGTGTTCTCTTTCCAAGGTCAGAGGAGCACCCTGTCTCCCGCGGTTCTCGATCTTACATCAACGCCTGCGCCGCGAGCAGCCAAAGGCAAAGACCGTTCCCAGCAACGCAACAGACCCCGGTGCAGAAAGAGGAGCGACCCTCTGGAGGATCGTGTTCCCGGCGGTCCCACACAGCGGGACCAGCTCGAGCATGTCGAGGTTGTCACCCTCCGCGACACCACGCAGAGAGCCCGTCACGCCCAAAAAACAACGACCGGCGTCGATCGCTCGACGCCGGTCGCCACTTTCAGAGGCCGCAGTGGGATTCGAACCCACGATTGGGCTTACGCCACAACGGATTTGCAATCCGTTCCCTTAGACCACTCGGGCACACGGCCGCTCTCCCTTGACCGTATCGACGTCCAGCGGCCGGGTCAACGGAAAGTCGGCCCGGACCCGACGTTCAGCCCCCGACCGGCCGACTCGCGGTACCATCACGCCGTGTGACGCCGCCCGGGCCGGACGCGCCGGAACCCCCGTTCTCTGCCCGCCCCGGAAGGATTAAGCCGACAAGGAGGTCGTGATGCCAGCCAGAACCGTTCCGATCACGCCACGAACAGCCCTCTCGCTGGCGGTGTTCGCTGTGCTCTCGGTCTCCGGCGGCGCAGCGTGCCTCGCCCAGGCCGACGACACCCCACCCCCGGCCCGCGAGAGTACCGACACCGGGGCCGACACCGGGACCGACGCCGGGGCCGAACCCCCCGACCGCCGCCCCGACGCACGCCTCGACCCGCTGCTCACCGATATCAGTGCCGACGAGAACATCCGCG
The DNA here is from genome assembly GCA_030950285.1 of Planctomycetota bacterium. GTDB lineage: Bacteria > Planctomycetota > Phycisphaerae > Phycisphaerales > UBA1924 > PNC22. The sequence continues at coordinate 76,937 of JAUZRR010000028.1, forward strand.
ATCGGCTGACCCGACCGCTCGGCGGCATCCCGCTCTCCCCGTCCCGCTCGCCGATGGTCCAGCAGACGGTCCCCAACCTCGGCGTGGACGCAGCACGGCTCGCGCTGGCCGACGGGACCGCCGCGAGAATCGACCCCGACACACTCCGTGCCGAGGGGACGTTCCTCGTCGCGTGGACCGGCGAAATCGTCCGGCTGCGGACCGGGGGGCTCGCGTTCCTACCCGTGGCCCAGGAGGGTGCTGCCCGGCCCGAACCCGCGATGGGGCTCGTTCCCTGCAGCACCTACAGCCGCATCGAAGGGCTGCTCGGCGACGACACCCGCGGCCTGTGGCTGAGCCTGACCGGCGAGGTGCTGATGTACCAGGACCGCAACTGGCTGCTGCCCACGCTCTTTGCCGGCACCGACACACCGCCCCCCGGCGCAGCAGCACCGATCGAGCCGAGCGAGCCGATCCAAGACAGCACCACCGGCGCTGACGAGCAGCCGACAGAAAACCCCACGCCGGACCAAGCCCAACCCGACCAGCCCGAGGGCCAGCCCGTCCAGCCGATCGACCCGGGCTCGGGCGACCGTGTCGAGGACCTGATCCGCCAGCTCGAACGCCAGCGCGAAGAACGCCGGGGCATCGACACCACCTTTGCCCAGCCGGAGCAAGACGCAGCCGCACCTGAGAGCGCGACGCCCGGCCCCCGGCTCGACGGCAAAATGCTGCTCAGCCAGCGCGGACGGATGGTCCGAAGCCCACAGGGCGGCTGGGTCGTCGCAATCGACAACGACGGCGGGGCTGCGGGCGTCACCACACTGCCCAACCACCTCCGCCTGCTGCCCTGCAAAGTCGTCGAGGCGATGGAACACAAAGCCGAGACCGACGGCGAGAGCTGGACCTTCGAGGTCAGCGGCCACCTCTACCGCCACGGCAACACGGTGTATCTGCTGCCTCGGATGTACGTGGCACTCGCGGACGATGAGGTGAAGGCGCTGCAATAAACGGACGTTCCGGGGCGCCGCGTGTCTTTGAAACATCCGGCGTTGTTGTCCCCTCGCTTGCGCGAGGGGCTCTACCGTCGAATCTTGTCTTTCCACAGAGCCCCTCGCGCAAGCGAGGGGACCGGCAACCAGCGCAACACCCTGCCCCCCGGAACGCGCCACCCGCACATCAAGCCGTCGGGGCCGTCCCCTCCACCGGCCGATCGTCCAGCGCCACCGCGTTCGTCGGCTGCGTCACCACCCGCTCGCCCGGGGTCGGGCTGAAGCGGGAGCCGTAGATCTCGATGCGGGTGTTGGTCTTGGTCGGTTTGATCAGCGGCAAAACCAGCAAACACACCACCCCGAGCACCGCGTTGGCAGCGAGCATCGGCCCCACGCCGCGGAGGTCGAGGTAGACCATCACCGCGGTCATCACAAGGACGATCATCGACAGCGGGATGATCGCCTGCCACGCCATCATCATGACCTGGTCGTACCGAAGCCGGGGCAACGTCCAGCGGATGACCATCATGAAGCAGACCAGCAGCACGACCTTGCCGAAGAAGACGCCGAACTTGGCGAGCACCGCGAAGATGCTCGTTGCTTCGGGGCTGGTGAGCGGGTCGCCCACGAACGGGATGAGCTGATACCCGCCGAGGAAGATCAACGCGAAGAACGCGCTGCTGGTGATCATGTGGGCGTATTCAGCCAGGAAAAACAGGGCAAACCGCATCGCCGAATACTCGGTGTGGTAGCCGCCGACGAGCTCCTGCTCTGCCTCGGCGTTGTCGAAGGGCGCGCGGTTTGCCTCCGCGAGGATCGCGAGAAAGAAGATGAACGCCGCGATGGGCTGGCTGAAGACCAGCCACCCGTGCTGCGCCTGGTACCGCATGATGCCGTCGGGTATGACGGTGCCCATCAGGAGCAACGCCGCCAGCAGGCTCACCCCGAGGGGGATCTCGTAGCTGATCATCTGGGCGGTGCAGCGGAGCCCACCCAGGAACGAGTATTTGTTGTTGCTCGCCCACCCGCCGAGGGTGACGCCGTAGACCCCGAGGGACGCGACCGCGAGCAGGTAGATGATGCCCACGTTGGCACTCAGGCCCGAGATCTGGACGAGCCCGCCCTGCACCTGGCCGATGAGGGGGATCGTCAGGTCCGGGCAGATCCACGCACCCCCCCAGGGGATAATCGCAAACCCGATCATCGCCGGGATGATGCTCGCCATCGGCGCGAGGGTGAACAGGTACTTGTCCACCCGGCTCGGGGCGTAGTCCTCTTTGAGCAGAAACTTGAGCCCGTCGGCGAGCGGCTGCCCGAGCCCCAGCGCCCCCTTGAGAAAGCTCAGATAAGGAAGCCCGAAGTCAAAGCCCACCCGGTTGGGGCCGATCCGGTCCTGGATGTAGGCGGAGATCTTCCGCTCCAGATAGATCAGGTACGCGACCGTGATCAGGATGATGTGGATCATCGCGACGATGACAGCCACATTCACAAGAAACTGGGCGGTGACGATATTCGACAGGTCCATGGGCCGACACTGTAGTGGGGTCGGGCTCGGGAGGGAAGCGGGCGGCTGCCCTCAACCGCGTTGAGCGACCGCGGGGATCGCCGGGTCGGTCGCCCCCACCGCCTCGTAGTCCATCTCGACCTCAAACCGTCGGCGGGAATCCGGGCTGCCCCCCCCACTTTCAGTCTCACCCGCAACCGGCCGCAGCTCGATCCGGGTGACGCTGATCGTCCGCGCCCCCGGGCGTTCCATCAGTACGCTGATCTCCGGGCGGTCCGCCCAGCGGTGGGCGTGGTAGGCGTCCTGCCTCTCGGGCGTCGGGCCGGGCTGGACGACCATCTCCTCAAACAGAGGCAGCCGGGGCTTGACGTGCTCGTCCCCCAAGCCGCTCGACGCAAAGCAGGCCGGACCCGCGCCCAGCTCGACGGTGTGCAGCGAACACCCGTCCCACCGGCTCTCGATGATCCGAAGCCCGTCCAGCCGATCGACCCCGACCAGACGGAAGGGATCAAACCGGTCGAGCTCCAACTCCGCCAGCGCAGCCGCTGCGGCACAGGCGTCCGGCAGCCCGATGAGCTGGGGGATGATGCTCCCCCGGCTGATCCGGCGGTCCTCGCTCGGCCTGGGCGGATCGGCAAGATTGACGTTCAGCACCGTGAGCACCAGCCCGTGCTCGCCCGCTGCGACCCAGGTGCCCCCGGCCAGGCCGTCGATCGGCCAGACCGCCCGGGCATCCCCCGCGATGTTGTTCTTCCAGCGCGGCAGCGTGGCTCTGGGGCGGTCGGGGCACTCGTCCCGGCTCGCGACCATGCGGAACCCGCCGCCTTGCGACTTGATAATCGTGACAGTACACATGGGCTTTGCTATGCCCCCGCCGCGTTGTCAGCACCCGTCGCCGCGCACTCGCGCTCATGCTGGATCGTCGAGGGTGCCTTGCCGATCTCGTCCCCCAGCCTGACACCCATCTCGCCGGCGATGGCTTTCATCATCGCGACGTGGTGGATGCCGTGGTGGGTGGCAAACGCGACCTCGCGGGCAATGGTCGAGTCAAGCTCGGCCTCGGTGCCGTCGCCGGAGAGCATCACCCGGATACGCACCGGCCCGCCGAGATTCTGCCCGAGGTTCGCAATCCCCTCGCGGAGGGTGCTGATCTGGTCCAACGCCGCCGCCCGGTCGGTCTCGACCGCGACGCCGCGCTCGCGGTGGTCGTAGGCGATCGTCTCGGCCCGCGCCGCCCCAGCCACAATCGCACCGAAGTGGTCCAGCGTGTGGCGGAGGTGCTTGCCGATGGTGCCTCCTGCGAGCACGGTCGATGCGCAGCAATACGACTCGTCGTCCATCGCGTCCACGATTCGGCCACACTGCCCGAGCAATCCTTCAGCCGCTCCGATCACACACGCCGAATCGGTGGGTGCGTCACGATCTGTACCAATATCGATGTCTGTCTCCTTGACAAAACCGCGTGCCCCCGCGTTCGGTGCGTGAGGCACAGAGCAAAAAACGTACATGGCATACTACCCGCTGCGCCAGCACCTTTCCGGCGCACGCGCAAAGCGGGCGTATCAGCCCACAATCGCCGGTTCTTGCTGCGGCGTCACCAGTGATTCCAGAATCTCCCGGTGGTTTGCACACCTCGGGCACTTGTGCTGCCCGCCCAGTTTGCCTCGGGAAGCGAGCCAGGCGTGGAACGCCCCCATCGGGAGCGGCGACACAATCGGCGGCCCCATCCCCAGGTCGTCCCGGCGCTTGGTCGTGTAATCGACATTGATCGCCTTCACCGCCGCGTCAAACGCCCGGGCGAATGCCGCGAGCCGGTCTGCTGAGGGAACACCGCCAGCAAACTCGACCGCGACCTCGAGCCCGGCCTTGCGCCCCTCGCCGGGATAGACCGGGGCCGCGGTGAACTCGCCGACCATCAGCCCGGTCGCGCGCGCAGCCTGCGCGACGCCCTGCTCGATGTGCTCGACAATCAGGTTCTCGCCGAACGCATTGATAAAGTGCCGGTGCCGCCCGACGATCCGCATCCGCAACGGCCCGACCTCCGGCCCGCACATCCCCGCCCGGGGCACCGAGTCAAACTCGACCACATCACCCAGGATGTACCGCCACAGCCCGGCGCAGGTGCTCATCACCACGACGTACCGCTCACCGAGCTCCACCTCGTCTGCGGCAAACGCCCGGGCGTTGGGCTCGTCGATCTCGGCGAGCGGAACGAACTCATAAAAGATGCCGATGTCGGGGATCAGCCGAAGCGACGGCTGGGCACCACCCACGAGCGGCGCGTCCTGCATCGCGACAAACGCCTCGCTCGCCGGGTAGAGCTCGAAACGGGTGGGGATGTCCGCCCCGCCCGGCGAGCCGGAATAGAGCGTGCGGACGCGGGCGTCGAAGGGCTGATACTTCACCCCGCCGTGGACAAAGACCCGCAGGTTCGGCCACACCTCCGCGAGGGTCTCGGCGGGCAGCCCGTGCTCGCGGGCGATCTCGACCACCCGCCGGAAGAGCACGATCCCCCAGCTGGGCATGCCGCTGATAAACCGCACGTCCTGGTTCCAGATCGCGCGGGCCATGACCTCGATTTTCTCTGTCCAGTCGCTCAGCAGCGCGATGTCCTTCCCGGGCACATAGATCTCACTGAGCGGCCAGGTGATCAGGCTCGTGACCAGCCCCGACAGGTCGCCGGTCCGCACGCCGTGCCGGTTGGTTTCGACCGCGCTGGACCCACCGATAAAGAGGCACTTGCCGCAGAGCAGCCCGGGCAACGACTCGCCGAAACGCATCAGGTGGGCGAAGATATCGAGGCTGGCGCGATAGTTGGACCGCATCATCTCGCGGCTGAGCGGGATGAACTTGTCCCCGGCTGTCGTGCCGCTGGTCTGGGCAAAGTCTCGCACCAGCCCCGGCCAGAGCAGGTCGGGCTCGCCCCCCTCGCGCATGCGTCCGAGCCGGTCCTGAAAGGCGTACCAGTCGGCGAGGGGTGTCGCGGCGCGGTAGGCCGCGAGCATCTCGCCGCCGTCACGGATGGACGCGATCCGCCCGAATCCGGCTTCTCGCCCGATCTCGGTGCGTGTCGCGAGCTTGAGATTCCGACGCAACTGTGCGAGTTGCACGCGGCGGGTGTGCGCCACCCACCGGGCGTCGTCGTCGAGGAGCGCCGCGCGGCGGGCGACACGGGCCGCGAGAGCCGCACCGATCAACCCGGTCCAACGCACCGCGCTCGGCTCAACAGGTTGGATGGAGAGGCCTCTCACGACGCACGCGACTGGGCTATCTCTGTCGTGAACCGGACCAGCTCGGTCGCAAACCCGTCGGGCTGCTCGACCATCGGGACGTGCCCGCACTGGTCAAACCACACCAGCCGCGAATCGGGCAGCAGCTTGTGGAACTGCTCGGCGGCCTCGGGCGGGGTCACCACGTCCTGCCGACCCCAAAGCAAGAGCGCCGGGGTCTCGAGCCCGTGGATCTTCTCACCCAGATGGTTGCGGCGGGCGCTGCGCGACAGCCGGATCATCGCCCGGGCGCAGCTGCGCTTGCTCAACTCTTTGTACGCGCGATCCAAATCGGACTCGCGCACGTGCACGCGGTCGTAAAACAACTCGGCGAGCCGCTCGGCCAACCACTCGCGGCTCGGCCGGGTCTGCACCTCACGCACCGTCGATTGCTCGATCAACCCGCTCGACCCGGTAAGCACCACACCCGAAACAATCTCCGGCCGCTCGAGCGCCACCCGAAGCGCAACGTGCCCGCCAAACGAGTTCCCCACCAACACCACCGGCTCGTCAATGTGCTCGCGGACAAACCGCTGGGTCAGGTCCGCGACATCGCCGATCGAACAGATATCACGCGGCAAGCTCAAGAGCGGCAGCTCAAGCAGCACGCACCGAACCCGCGGACACGCCCGCGCCACGACCTCTTCCCAGTGGTCATTCAGCCCGACCAGGCCGTGCAGAAACACAACCGCCGGCCCGGTGCCGACCTCGGTCACCCTTGCCTCGATTGTGTGCCGACCCTGGGCCGATTGCACAGCGACCACCCGGGCGGGGGGGGGTGTAAATGTCGTCGGGGATCCGCTCAATCAATCACTCCGGGGACAGCCTCGATAGTAAGCACAAACCAGAGCCCGCGACGGAGCGACCCACGCACCGATTTTGAGGTCTTCCCGAGGTGCAAATCAAGCCTTCCATGACCCTTCCGACCCTTCCGACCCTCGCTCAGCCCGAAGCCTCGACCACCCGCCCGTCCACCAGCTCAACGATCCGGTCGGCCCGCGCAGCGATCTCCGGGTCGTGGGTCACCATCAGCATCGTCTGTCCCCGCTCCCGGCGGATTTCTGCCAGCACATCCAAGATCGCCGCTCCGGTCTTGCGGTCGAGGTTGCCCGTCGGCTCATCGGCGAGCAGCAGGGTCGGGTCGTTGATCAGCGCCCGGGCGATCGCGACCCGCTGCCGTTCTCCTCCGGAGAGCTGCGAGGGCTTGTGGCGGAGCCGGCTCTTGAGCCCGAACGCCCCGAGCAGGTCGGCCGCGGCCTTGCGGAGATCGGCCCGCTTTGCCATATACCCGAACCGCCCGTGCCGAATCATCGCGCCCAGCAGCACGTTGTCGGTCACCGTCAACTCGGGCAGCAGGTGGTAGAACTGGAACACAAACCCGACGTCCCGACACCGGTACCGGTCGAGCTCGGCGTGCGAGAACGACGCCACGTCGCGGGCGTTGAATCGGATCGTCGCCCTCGGCTTGCCGTTGCCGGGCTTGTCCGGGCGGTCGAGCCCGCCGATCAGGTGCAGCAGCGTGCTCTTGCCCGAGCCCGACGCCCCGAGGATTGCGATCCACTCGCCGCGCCCGAACTCGATGTCCACGCCATGAAGCACGGGGACATCGACACGACCCAGGCGGTAGGTCTTGCGGAGTCCCGTGACCCGCAGCAGCGCAGCATCACCGGAGGCACGGTCCTGCGTGGTGGCGCGGCTCTCCGAACCGTGTTGCCCCGTACCCGTTGCCACGGGATCAGGCAGCCGGGTTGTCTCGGGTGGGGTGGACATGGGCCTGCTCGATCTCCTCGGACTGAAGTCCGAGGCTCAGAATCCCCTCGCCTGTGCGAAGGGCTCGATGGGTTCGACTGTTCCTTCCTTACTCAAAACGCAACGCTTTCACAGGGTGCATCCGTGCCGCCCGGGCAGCCGGCACCAGCGCCCCAAACAGGCACGAGAGCAGGCCGAAGATGAGCACGGTCGCGGCTTTCCAGGGCTCGATGCTGTGGGGGATCTCCTTGAACACGTAGACCTTGGGGTCCCAGATGTACCAGTTCCAGGGAACGCCAGTGAGGGTCTGCCCGAGCCACGCGCCGCTCGCGGCGATCCCCTCGTGAATCTCGTTGATGTTGGTCACGATCGCCCAGGCCAGCAGCCCGCCCCCGACCGACCCGACCACCCCGATCGCCAGCCCGTACCGGAGCCAGAGCCACGCCACGCCCATCCGGCTCGCGCCCAGCGCCCGCAGCACACCGATGTCTTTGGTCTTCTCGCTGATCATCGCCCAGAAGATCGCAAACACCAGGAACACCGCGGTGATCGAGATGAACGTGAAGATAATGAGCACCAGCCCGGTCTCTTTCTTCACCGCCTCGATCATCATCCGGTTGGCGTCCTCCCACGTCTCGACGCCGATGCTCCCGGCGTCGGGCACGTCGGGGTGGGCCGCCGCAAACTCGGCGTAAATCGCCCGGCAGTGCTCACGAAAGGCGTCCAGGTCCATCGCGGAGGAGTCGTCGGAATCGGCCTGCCGCACCAGCACCGCCGTCACCCGGGCCGGGGCAACAACGACCTCACGCTCCGGGGCAGGTTCGGCGTCCTCAAAGAACCCGTCCAGCGGGCTGCTGACTTCGTCGCCCGACCGAACCGCCCGCTTGACCTCGTGCATCCGCAGCATCCGTTGCAGTGCCTTGAGATCCATCAGCACCGTCTTGCGGTCGATGTCGTAGAGCCCGCTCTCAAACTCGTTGGCGACCGGCAGCTTGGCGGTCCTGGCTTCCATCGGCCTGCCCCGCGAGTCGAGCGGCACGACCAGCACCGTGAGCTCTCCCCCCGCGGGCATGAAGAGGTTCTGCACCTCGCTGCTGCCGTCGGACCCGTTGATGAACTGCACCCGCGGGTAGTAGCCCCCCCAGTCGGTCCGCATGTTCCAGCCACCGACCTCGATCCCCAGCACCAGCGCGCTCTCGCGCTGCCCGGTCTCGCGGTCGATCTCGCTGAGGGAGAGCCCGTCCTTGTACAGCCGTTCGAGCAGGTCGTGGTCGGTGGGTTCGAGCCGGACATCCTCGCGTTCGGTGTCCTTCTTCATGGGCTCAGCGAGCGGCTTCCACCACAGCGTGTCGGCATAGGTCGTAACCCGTGCAAAGCTCTCGCCCTCGACGCCTCGGATGAGCACGCCCTCGGTCTTGTTCTCGAGCAGCGTGATCATGCCGAAGGTCTCGATCAGCGGCGCCGCACCCGCGACCTCTGGGTCGGCCTCGAGCCGCTCGATCAGGTCGTCGTAGTGCGGGAACCCGACGCTGGGCCACGCGATCCGGACGTCCCCGATCAGCGACCGCCCCGCCTGGGTGAGGTTCATCAGGAACCCCCCCATCACCGACCAGGTGATCAGCACCATCGCGGTACACAGCACCACCGCCAGCGAAGCAAGCAACGGCATGACCTTGCTGGTCAGATAACGGCGGGTGAGCAGAGCGTGGTACACGGGCAGGACTGTACGCGACCCAGCCCTCCGGGTGCCACTGGGCAAAGCCGAGTGCCCAACCGCCCGAGATACCAGCCTTCCCCTGCTCTAACCGACACCGCACCGGGCTTGCGCCCAGTGGCACCCTCTCACCCGCAACCGGTTGTCCACAGGTTCAGAAACGCCAGCACGTCCTGCGTATTCACCATCTGATCGGCGTTGATGTCGGCCGAACTCTCCCCGGCGGTCCAGGCGTTCAGGAACGCCAGCACGTCCTGGGTGTTGGCCATCTCGTCGTCGTTGAAGTCGGCCAAGCACCCCTCGACCGAGACCAGCGTGAAGGTGAACGTGCCCAGGGGCGGCGTGCCGGTGAAAGGGAATATGTCCGACAGGTCGTGGATCGGCTCCTGCGGATCAGTGTTCTGGTTGAACGAGTTGTAGGTCATGCCGCTGTCGGTGCCCGCGTCGTAGGGCGCGAGATGCACCACGACCTCCTCCTGCCACACGCCCCCCACCGCCAGCGGCAGCGCATCAACGCCGACAAACCAGTCGGGGCTCGGAGCAATCATCGAAACAAGCGTGACGAGAGGGTGGGTCGTGCTGACCTCGAAAGTCATGCTCGTCGAGCCCGGCGAGCTGCCGATACCGCCGCCGGAGAGCAGGAACTCGGCGTCGCCCGACCCGATCGCGGCATTCACCTCGTTGCGGAGCATCGTCTTCGACCCGGTCTCGGCCATGCTCTCGATCCCCGGCGTCGCCAGCCCGCCGTGCTCCCAGAAGTGGATGCCGACGTGGTGGGTGCCCCCGATGAGGCCGGAGAAATGGGGGTTGTTCGGGAAGTCCTGCGGGTGGTTGTCGGCGCTCCACGTCGCGTCAAACACCACCCGGTAGGTCGCGACCGAATCGCCCGCCTGGACCGACCCGGCCGCAGCCCCCGCAACAAGGAGAGCCAAAAGGACACGGCGACGGCTGGGGCTGTTCTGCATGATCTGGTGCTCCTTGCGGCATCTTGGGGCCGGGAATGCGGGTGGTGGGCCATGAGGTACACACTCGTGTACCTCGATGGGCGAACGCCGCCCCCCCGCGCCCTATTCCACGGGCCTCAGCAGTTTTCTCCACGCCGCCGCACCCGGCCCCCTAGCTTGAGCGAGGGGCTCTGTTGGGCGCGTCAGTCGCAGCCGCGGGCCCACTCGTTGAGGAAGATCAGCACGTCGCGGGTGTCGTTGACGCCGTCGCCGTTGAGGTCGGCGAGAGGGTCGCCGGCGTTCCAGCCGTTGAGGAACGCCAGCACGTCGACGGTGTTCGAGGTGCCGTCGCGGTTGTAGTCACCAAGGCACCCCGGCTCGAGGGTGAGTATCTGATTGACCGCGATCGGGCCGGCGTAGCGCTCGGTGCGTGATTCGAGGCTGCCCATCCTCGGCCAGACTACCTCGACCCAGCCCACCTCGGCGGCCCCCCCGAGCCCGACGTGGGCGCGGAGGTCCTCGGTCGCCGAGGTCGAGGACCCGCTGGCGATCTCGTGGTGGTGCGTCACACCCCCACCCCCACCCCCACCCCCACCCCCACCTGTGCGCACCCGGACGATCGCGCCGAGCGCATCGGTGGTCATGAGCCGCCCGTCACCGACGAGATCGACCATCAGCCACCCGCCGGGAGTTGTTGAGATGTTCTCGAAGAGGTTGGTCCGGGTATCGGTGCCGGCGGGGTTGCACACGACAAGGTCAGGGCGGCCGTCGTTGTTGAAGTCGATCCGGAGCGCGTTCTTGCTCTCCTGCTCGGTGCCGTTGAGGACCGGTGAGACATCTTCGAACGTTCCGCCGCCCAGGTTGCGGTAGAGCAGGTTGTGGTTGGGGCCGCTGGCAAAGCTCCCGGCGTGGAAGAGGTCGACCAAGCCGTCGTTGTCGGCATCGAGCCAGCTCACGCCCCACGCCCAGATCGACGAGACCGGGAAGACGCGCACGAGCGAGCCGCCCACGTTTTCGTAGTAGACACCCTCTGCGCCGTTGGAGATCGCCAGGTCGAAGTCGCCATCGCCGTCCATGTCGGCTGCGCTGACGCCCATGGGCGCGGGGCCGAGGAACGTGTACCCGGCCATCGCGGCGATTTCTGCGAACCGCCGCCCCCCGCTGCCGTCGGAGACATTCTGCAGCAGGCTCGGCCCGATCCCGGTGGTCAGCAGCACGACGTCCCCCCAGCCGTCGAGGTCGAGGTCGGTCACGGTCATCGAGTAGCAGTTGCCGGGGATGCCCAGCGCGGGCAAGACACTGTTGTCGATCTCGAAGGTCCCGTCGCCGAGGTTGCGAAAGAGCGTGAGCGCCTGGGCGGTCGCGCCGGCGTAGGCCACCAGCAGGTCGGCGTCGCCGTCGAGGTCGAAGTCAAACCACACGGCGGATTCTGGATCGTCGCCGACGGTGCGCACCCCGGCTGCGACACTCACGTCGGTGAACGCGCCGCCCCCGTCGTTGCGGTAGAGCAGCCCGGCGGTGGTGTCGTTGCCGCGCCAGCCGAGGACGTAGAGGTCCTGATCGCCGTCGTTGTCGTAGTCGGCGACGACCACCCCGCGGCCGACGCGGTTTTTGCCGTCGCCGAGGTCGAGCCCGCTGCCGGCGGTGACGTCAAGAAACGTGCGCTCGCCCGGGCGGGCGGCGTCTTCGATATTGTGATAGAGCCGGTGCTGCCCGGAGGATCGGCCGGCGATGTAGAGGTCCATCCAGCCGTCGCTGTCAAAGTCGATCACCGCCGGCCCGCCTCGGAGCGACCCCAGGTCGATCTCGCCGGACGCGACGCGGTCGAGGAAACAGAGCCCGTTGTCGCAGGTCTGGGCACCCGCGAACGGGGCTGCGAGGATGGACAGAATACCGATTGACCTCTTCAACATGCGATTCTCCCGATTTGGTGCCCCATACCGGGGATGTCCAACGCACTTTGCCGAGCCAATGTTCCACGCCCGCACCGGACCACGCCAACTATCTTCATACCATATTTCCTCTCCCGCTCCAAATCGGCCCGGTCCGTCTTGCGACGAATCTGATGCTCGCCCCCATCGCCGGGTGGTGCGATCTGGCGTGGCGGATGACCTGCCGCGAGCTGGGAGGCGTGGGGCTTGCCTGCACCGACCTGCTCAGCCCCAAGGGGCTGCTCTGCGGCTCCGAAGCCTCTCAGGACCTTGCGCGGACCAACGAGTTTGATCGCCCGATCGGGATGCAGCTCTACGGCTCGGACCCGGCGCTGCTGGCCGAGGGTGCCCGGTGGTGCGTCGATCATGGCGCAACGGTCGTCGATATCAACATGGGATGCCCCGTGGACAAGGTCTGCAAAAAGGATGGCGGGTCAAGGCTCATGTGCATCCCGGACACCGCGACCGCGATCGTCGCGGCGGTGCGGGCGGCAATGCCCGATCGCGTCCCCCTGACCGCCAAGATGAGGCTCGGGTGGACCGACGCCGACGCCGAGCAGAACGCCGCTGGGCAGCTGGCCTGCCGACTCATCGACGAGGGTGCAGCGCTCATCACCGTCCATGGCCGAACCACCGAGCAGCGGTTCAAGGGGCAGTGCCGACGCGAGGGGATCAGGCGGGTGGTCGAAATGGTCGCGGCAAAGACCGGGCGCTACACCGGGGAGCCGGGCGGGGGGGTGCCGGTCGTCGGCAACGGGGATATCCGGACGCCGGGGGATGTCGTGTCGATGCTCGACGAGACCGGGTGCGCCGGGGTCATGATCGGGCGCGGGGCGTTTGCGATGCCCTGGATATTCAGGCTCGCGTGGGCGGCGCAGTTTGACGAACAGGCAGGGTCTCACCCCACCCCTCCGAGCCCCGGACTTCAGTCCGGGGATGGTCGCGGAGGAACCGAGACGCAACAGACTCATCTGAACGCAACCCGGACTGAAGTCCGGGGCTCGGAGGTTTCGGGGGTTGTGGGTGCGGAGCCGTCTCCCGGTCTTTCGGGCGAACCCACCGAACCCGAGAAGATCGAGATTGTCAGGCGCTATTACGACCGGATGTGCGAGCACCGCAACGAGACCGCGGCACTGCACCGGCTCCGGAACAAAATTTCGTGGCTTGGCAAGGGGATCAACGGCTCGCACTGCCGCCCGCTCAAGGAGGCGATCCGCACCGCCACAACCCGCCGCGAGGTCCACGCGGCCCTCGACGCCTGGCTGGCAAGGCCGGACGCGGCGGCCGGGATCGGGTCTGGGACCGCCTTTGGGACCACCCAGGCACTCGCCGACTGAAACTTTCCAGCAAAAATCTCTACACCCGGAATACCCGCAGTACACACCCGTTTACTCGGAGGTACACGAGCGTGTACCAAGAGACCCCCCAAACCGCCTTCGAGGGCTTGTGCGATGGGTGCATCCACACCAAAGCGAGACACCAAGGAAGAGCTCGTCCACGCGACGATCCGGCTCGCTTCGCGCGGCGGGATGGAAGCGGCGAGCGTCCGGTCGATCACCCGCGAAGCCGGGGTGACCGAGGGTGCGCTCTATCGGCACTACCGCTCGAAGGAGCAGCTCTGGGTCGAGGTCTACACCCGGATCGTCGAGGCGATGGCTGAGGACAAAGCGGTGCTGCTCGACGCCGATCTGCCCGCCCGCGAGCGGCTCGGCGAGTGGATCCGCCTGACTTATGCCTACTACGACGGCAACCGCGACGCGTTCAACTACGTCCTGCTGGCGCCCAAGAGCCTCGCCGATTCGCTCGGCGAGGTGTACACGCGGCAAGGCAGACTGTTCACGGAACTGTTTGCAAGGCTCAGCGCCAAAGGCGAGGTCCGCGAGATGGACCCCAAGCTGGCGCTGGCGCTCTTTGCCGGCATCGTGTTGACGGTGCCGCGACTGGTCAATGAGGGGGGGCTCGAGCCGTTGGCTTCGGGCTATACCGAGGAGATCACCGACGCGGTGTGGCGGGTGCTGGGCACCTGACGCCGCAGGGAAGGTTTTGTTCATTTCAGGGCCACGGGAGTACATGCGCGTTGTGTGTGCGGGCTGTCGGTCTGTTCGTTTGGTTCGTGGGAAACAGGGAGAATCGTCATGCAAAGAACCATCACCACACTCGCACTGCTCGCCGTTGCCGGGGTCGGCACCGGGGCTGTGCACGCCCAATCGATCTCGATCACCATCGAGAACACGATGGCGTCGGACAGCTTTTTCTTCACCCCGGTCTGGGTCGCGGCCCACGACGGGACGTTCAACACCTACGACGGCGGCGCGTTCGCCGACATGTTCGGCGGGCTGACCGAGATCGCCGAGGGCGGCGACACCAGCGTGCTCTCCAGCCGGTTCATGGGCGACCAGCCCAACGGCCGTGACGCCACGGTGACCGCGGTCGCGTTCGACGGCGACGCCCCGGTCTTCAGCCCCGGCGAGAGCACGACCTTCGGCCTCAATGTCGGCGACGCCAGCGTCAACCGCTACTTCAGCTTCGCGTCCATGATCATCCCCAGCAACGACCTCTTCTTCGCCAACGGCAACCCCACGGCCTACGAGCTCTTTGACGCGATGGGCAACTTCAACGGGCCCATCGTCATCGAGGTCTACGGCGGGGACGTCTACGACGCCGGGACCGAGGTCAACGACGCGTTCGGCGGCGCGGCGTTCAGCCAGAACGGCGGGATGAGCGTCGACGAACGCCTCCCGATCCGCGACTTCTTCGGCGACATGGGCGACGCCGACTATCTCACCAGCTTCGTCGGCTCAATGACCGCCAACGGCGCGACCATCGGGTCGACCTTCGGCCAGGGCGAGCTCATCGCCAGGATCACCATCGTCCCGGCACCCGCTTCGCTCGGGCTGCTCGGGCTCGGCGGCCTGGCGGCGATCCGCCGGCGGCGCTGATCGCGCGAGCCGCGGCTGGGAAGACATGCTCGGCAACGGCTGAATCACTCCATACTTCCTCACGCGGCCGGCAGCCATGTCGGCCGCGTTTGGTTTTTGCAAGGCTCGGGGTTCATTCCCCGCAAACCCCGGGCACGCCCGGCTGCGTGGAGGAACTCTGCGAGTCATCGGTCGTACACTCAAGAAGTGCAACCTATCGTCCGACGGGGCATATCAGGTGGTGCAGCGGATCGGATCGATTCGTCCCGGAGCCGCCGGTCGGTGGTTTGTGAAAGATGACATATTCGGCCTCTGGCGAGCGGGAGAGCCTGCCCGGAGTGCCGAAAAACAGAGATATCCCGGGGGCCAGTCCCCCTCAACGCCTGAGGAGTGCGTCATGGTTGGTCAATCGGCACGTCGTATTGCTGTTCTTGCTGGGTTGTCGGTCGCGTTTGCGTGCCCCGCGTGGGCCCAGTCGCGTGATATCGCCGACCAGCCCGGCATCGTTCCCACCTATATCGACCCGGAGAAGCCGGCGGACATGACCTTCCCGGTGATGCTCCACAACTTCGGCACCATCTCCGACGACGAAGAAGTCGAGTACGTCTTCGAGTTCAAGAACACCGGCCTGGGTGTTCTCCGCATCGCCAGCACCAAAGGCAGTTGCTCCTGCACGGTGCCCGCGCCTTCCAAGCGGGAGTTCGCGCCCGGCGAATCCGGCGAGATTCGCGTGATCTTTGACCCCAAGGGCAAAGCCGGCGAGCAGCACCAGGTCGTGACGATCAACACCAACGACGCCGAGACCCCGGTGATCTCGCTCCAGATCCAGGCGATGGTCGTGCCTCAGGTCATGGTCACGCCCCGGGTCGGTCACTTCGGCGAGGTCGCCAAGGACCACACCGCCGAGATCGAGCTGACAGTCATCGGGCGCAACCCCGAGTTCGAGGTTGTCGGGTTCGAGCTTTCCGACCCCGACCTCTTCGAGGTGACGCTGGGTGAGACCTTCGACAGCGAGATCGCGCCGACCGCCCAGTCGCTGGCGTCTGAGGGTGTGGTCGTCGAGGCCACCGAGCCCGAGCCGGTCCGTGAGTGCAGGATCAAGATCATGTTGAAGCCCGGGCAGGACGTCGGCCTGATCCGTAACAAGACCATCGTCATTATGACCAACGACGAGAAGAACCCGTCGATGACGGTCGAGTTGATGGCTCAGCATGCTGGCGACATCATGATGACGCCCAAGCGGATCACGCTCGGATCGATCCCGGCCGGGGGCGAGTTCCACCGCGAGGTGACCATCCGCTCGCTGTCGGGCAAGCCGTTCAAGGTCCTGGACATCGAACACACCGCGGTCGCGGCCGACGCGGTGGACTACTCGTTCACCCCGGTCGATCCTGACAACCCCATCGCCTACAAGCTCATTATCGACGGCGTGATGCCCGCTGAGGCCCGCGTGCTCCGCGGCCGATTCATCCTCACCACCGATGTCGAACGCGAAGAAAAGCTCTACCTGCACTACTACGGGCAGCGACGCCCCGACGCCCGCAGCAGCACCGACACGAGCGGCCGATGAGCTGGGGCGGCAACACCATCGCCAGGGCGCTCGCGCTGGTCACTGTCGCGACCGGCGTTGCGTTCGTTGACTGGGGCGTGCGTCCCTTTGAGATGCAGCTCGCGCCCCCGGAACAGGACGAGGGCAGCGACAACGATGCCGCCACGCCCGGAATCGAGAGCCAACCCGGCGAAGCAGAGTCGGGCACCGGACAGCCCGCCGACGCGGCCGGCGCGTTCGATCCCAACACTCTGGGCACCGAGATCGGGACCGCCGACGCCTATCAACTCTGGGCCAGCGGCGAGGCCACGTTCATCGACGCACGACCCCAGCACGAGTATGTCGAGGGACACATCCCCTTCGCGTTTCTGGTGCCGCCCGACAGCCTCGGGGACGGCCGGCTCGGCGACATGATGGAGTTCGGCGGCGTCTTCCCCGACATGCGGGTGGTGATCTACTGCGAAGGCGGCGCGTGCGACGCCAGCCACCTCGTCGCGCTCAACCTGCAGGACATGGGCTTCACCAAAATCCACATCGACACCGACGGCTATCCCGGGTGGGCCGCGGCCGGGTACGAGATCGAAACCGGGCCTGACCAGGTCCTCGGAGAGCTGCCTTGAGCCACGGCACACGCATGTTTGGCGGGGCGCTGCTCCTGATCCTCCGGCTGGCAACGGCCGGGCTGTTCATCTGGGCAGCAAGCGTCAAGCTCGCCGGGCCCCGCGAGTTCCTCTTCAGCATCAAGGGGTTCAAGATTCTGCCCGAGTCTCACGCGATGCTCGAGGCACTCGCGTTCATGGTGCCCTGGACAGAGATGGTCTGCGCGATCGCCCTGATCGTCGGCTTCTGGGGACGTGCCGCGGCGATGGTCATCGGCGGGATGCTGGTGGTCTTCATCGGGGCGATCCTGTCGGTGCTTGTCCGCGGGATGAGCGTTGAGTGCGGCTGTTTCGGCGATTTTTCGCTGCTCTGCTCGTCCGGGACGATCGGTTGGTGCAATATCGGGCAGAACATCCTGCTCTTTGCGATCGCGTTGCCGGTGATGATCTGGGGGCCCGGGCTCTTCTCGTGGGACCGTTACGCCGAGCACCGGTGCCGCATGGCGAGAGCGAAGGCCGACGTGGACCCCGCCGGGGAAGCCTCCTAACCTTCTGACCGTACAACCGAAGTCCAGTTCCACACCGTCGTCCGGGGGCGTTGCTCCCGGGCCGCACAGCCCAGGACGGAGATCCGCATGAGCAAGTTCAACCGATTCCAGCAGCAGCCGCACATCAAGATGATCCATGAGTCCGGCAAGGGCGTCCCCTTTGTCGACTGGAAGGACATTGATAACCTTCGCCGGCTGATGACGCCCAACGGCAAGATCCACGGCCGCAAACGCCTGAGCGCCACCCAGCGCGAGCAGAAAATGATCGCCCAGGCGATCAAGCGGGCGCGGTTCATGGCGTTGCTGCCTTACACCAGCGCCACGCTCTGACCCAGAGCGGAGCATTCACGAGACGATCGGGACCCCTCGCTTGCGCGAGGGGCTCTTTTGTGTCAACTCGGCGTCCCACTTGACCCCACGCCATAGAGCCCCTCGCGCGAGCGAGGGGACACCTGCGACCACCAACGCGGGCTGGAAAGCCCGGCCCCCCCGGCCCCCCCCACTGCTTGCTCAGAGGTTTCGTGTTCTATCTTTGGGGATGACTTCCCGAGACTACGACACGATCCCCGTCCCCGTCTGTGGCAGCCGTGCGGACCGCATGGCTGCGCTCGTCGATGCGCTGTGGGCGCGCTTCGCCGATGCGGGCTATTCGTGGGTGGGGTTCTACACCAAGGCTGCGGATGCCGACGAGATGGTCCTCGGCCCGCGGCGGGACAAGCCGGCGTGCTCACCGATCGGGCTGCACGGCATGTGCGGCTATTCGTGGGCCGAGCGCCGGTGCGTGGTGGTGCGCGATGTCCGCGAGATCGGCGAAAGCTACGTCGCGTGCGACCCGCGGGATATGGCCGAGGTGGTTGTGCCGCTGCTCGAACCCGACGGCTTGTGCTGGGGCGTGCTCGATGCCGACTCGTTCGATGTCGGGGCGTTTACCGAGGCTGACGCGCTGGGGCTGGCGAGGCTCGTCGAGCGCGCGGGGCTTTCCGAGCCTCTGGGCGATCGGGCGTGGCCGGTGCTCGCGGGCGGGTAGGGCCCCAACGAGCCCCGAGCGCGAGCTCGGGAACCCGCAAGAGATTTCACACATGGCACGCACGGCATGAACCCTCCCGAGCTCGCGCTCGGGGCTCGTTCTTGCGAAATCCTCTACCATGACATGATGCACCCACTCCGTATTACCGCGCTTCTCGCTCTTCTGTTC
This sequence comes from Planctomycetota bacterium, assembly GCA_030950285.1. Taxonomy (GTDB): domain Bacteria; phylum Planctomycetota; class Phycisphaerae; order Phycisphaerales; family UBA1924; genus PNC22. The sequence continues at coordinate 95,828 of JAUZRR010000028.1, forward strand.
ACCCTCTCCGGCTGGCGGAGAACACGATCGTGATCTACACCTCCGATCAGGGGTGGTTCCTCGGCGAGCACGGCTGGTACGACAAGCGGTGGATGTACGAGGAGAGCTTCCGCACGCCGCTCTTGGTGCGCTGGCCGGGGGTGGTCGAGCCGGGGAGCGTCAACACCGATCTGGTGCAGAATCTCGACTTTGCCCCGACGTTTCTCGGGGCTGCCGGGGTCGAGACTGAGACCCCGATGCAGGGGCGGAGCATGGTGGACCTGCTCGCCGGCAGCACACCGACCGACTGGCGGGCGAGTGTCTACTACCACTATTACGAGAACCCGGGCGCCCACAACGTCGCGAAGCACGAGGGCGTGCGGACCGCGACGCACAAACTCATCCGGTTTTACCAGACCGACGAGTGGGAGCTGTACGACCTGGTCGCCGACCCCGACGAGCTGACCAATCTCTACGGCCAGCCCGGCACCGAAACGCTGGCGGCGCAGCTCAAAGCCGAACTCGAGCAGCTGCGGGCCGGGTACGCGGTGACCGATTGAATCATCGCAACGGTTGAGAGCCGAGGGCCGCGCGGGGACTACGATCGTCGCATGAGTCACGACCCCATCGCCGACCCCATCGCCGACCAGGTGCTCGCGTTTCTCCGTGAGCAGGACCCGCAAGCTGCGGACATCCTCGCGGCCGAATCAGCCCGGCAGGCGACAACGCTTGAGCTGATCGCCAGCGAGAACCACGCCAGCCCCGCGGTGATGCACGCGATGGGCACCTGCTTTACCAACAAGTACGCCGAGGGGTATCCCGGCGCGAGGTACTACGGCGGGTGCATTCATCACGACCAGATCGAAGACCTCGCCCGCGAACGTGCGAAAGAGCTTTTCGGGTGCGCGTTTGTGAACGTCCAGCCGCACTCGGGCGCGCAGGCGAATGCTGCGGCGTTTCTTGCGATGCTCAAACCCGGCGACACGTTCTGCTCGCTCAACCTCGCCGACGGCGGGCACCTGAGCCACGGCCTCAAGGTCAACATGTCGGGCAAGTGGTTCAACCCGGTCTTCTACCCGTTGCACTACGACGAGAGCCATCCCGAGTTTGAGCAGATCGACTACGACGCGGTCGAGGAGGTCTGCCGCGAGCACAAGCCCAAGCTGCTCATGTGCGGCTATTCGGCGTATCCGCGGGTGATCGACTTCGCCCGGTTCCGTGAGATTGCTGACAACTGCGGCGCGCTGCTGATGGCCGACATCGCCCACATCGCCGGGCTCGTCGCGGCGGGGGTTCACCCGTCGCCCTTCCCGCACTGCGATATCGTCACCACAACGACCCACAAAACACTCCGAGGCCCGCGCGGCGGACTCATCATGACCAACGACGCGGATCTTGCGAAAAAGATCGACCGAGCGGTCTTCCCCGGGATGCAGGGCGGGCCACTCATGCACGTCGTGTTCGCCAAAGCCATCGCGTTCGGTGAAGCGCTCAAGCCGGAGTTCAAGACCTATCAGGAACAGGTCGTGCGCAACGCCCGGGCCCTGGCGAGCGCCCTGGCATCACGCAGCTACCGCATCACCAGCCGGGGCACCGACAACCACCTTCTGCTCGTTGACCTCCGCACGCGGGACGCCGACCTGACCGGTGCCGATGCCGAGCTGTGGCTTGAGCGCTCGGGGATCATTACCAACAAGAACGGCGTGCCTCAGGACTCGCGGCCGCCGAGAGTCACCAGCGGCCTGCGCCTGGGGACGCCCGCACTCACCACGCGCGGGCTCCGCGAAAGCGACATGGAGACTGTCGCGGACCTCATCGACCGTGCACTCGCGTCCAAGGGTGACGAAGGCGTATGCACGCAAGTCCGCAAGGATGTGAAGCAGATGTGCGAACGGTTCCCGCTCCCCTGAACGGACCTCAACACCACATTACATAGAACCGACTCCCCCCTACACCCTACACCTACGCCCGAGATGAGAGCACAATCGAATCCAGGGATACGCACACCCGAATCTCGGGATTCAGAAATCCCGGGATTCGGTCGCTTCGCTCTTTCATCCCGGGCGTACCCGGATCTGTGTACCATGTAGACATGGCGCTGCAGTGGTTGCACATCCAATGGAGCACATTCGGAGTCTGGCTCCCCGGTGACCCCCGCGGGTTTCGCAACCACCAGCACCGTATTCATTCAACTGGTGATTATAAGAACCCGCCTCCTGCTGGAGAACACGCGGGACTCCGCAACTACGCGTCACGGGCCATGCACCGCGACGCGGTTCGGCTGGATGCGCACACCCGCCAGATCGCGTTGGATGCGATCGTCGAGAAAGCGATGCGAGTCAGCGTTGATCTGCGTGCGGTTGCGGTGTGCCCCACCCATGTCCATCTTGTTGCGGAAATAGAGCGTGACCAGCTCTCCCACGCCGTCGGCAAGCTCAAACGGCACTCCTCGCGTCGATGCTCTGAAACGGCGCCCGGCAGGATGTGGGCCGCACGCCAGAACGCTGTCCTCATCACCAATAGCGACCAGTTTGTCGCAGCGATCAGGTACGTTCTCGCACATCGACGCGAGGAAGGAGCCGTCTGGGCGAAACATCTTGCGGCGCTGTGTTCCCCAACTCGCGCCCAGGATGAGAACGCGGGATGAGATTGAAAGATCATCGCGCTTTCCTTACGCCCGGGATGAGAGAGCGAAGCGACCGAATCCCGGGATCTCGGATGTACCAATCCCGGGATTCGAGCACGTCGTGCTCTCATCCCGGGCGTAACAAGCTCTTGTCCCGGACACAACGCTCTATCTATGAACACGCACAACGTACTCGGGGTTAGTTTCTCCATCCGTCTTTAAGATCGTTTGCAAGTCTTGCGCTCGCCTGGTCTGCGAGGATACTCAGCACTTCGTTCACCTCCCGCATATCCGCTCTGTCGTCGATCTCGACTGCTGCGGGGGCGACCGCGAGAATCTCTCCAGTTTCGAGGTCGATCGCGCGGAGGGTGTAGCGAATAACCGAGTAGCCGCGTTCGCGTTCGAGGCGGCCGTCGCCGAGGATTGCGACATCGGCCAACCCCGTCTCGCGGATCAGCTCGATCATCTCGGCGTCGCGGAACACGAAGCGCGGGTTTGCAGCCAGTGCTCGCTCGCGGAGTGCCACCGCGTCAACCATCCGCAGGCCGAGATTGCCCGGCCCGAACCGGTCGAGCATGAGGTCTTCGAGGCGTCGGGTTTCGAGGAGTCGGTGCTCGGGCTCGCGTGGTTCGTAGCCCGGGGTGACGATGCCGCCCCAGCCGCTCGGCCTGCCTCCACCCGCTGCGCCTCCCTGCTGGATTTGCTCCCCGATATTGATGAAGACGTTGCTGCCGCCGAGTGTCGCGGAGATCGCGTTGCCCGCGCCATCGAGGCCGAGCCCCGAGCCGTAGCGGTCGAGGAACCACGGCTGTTTGAGTTCCCACGGGCTGAGCGCCCGACCGATGAGCATCGCGATCCGCGGCTCTCCGGCTTGTTGATACGCATCGCGGAGCGCACGGATGTCGATGTCGTCCATCGAGATCGGCGCGCCCTGCATCCGCCACGCAGCGGTGCTGGGCATCTTCCCCTCGCCCGCGACGGCGCGGACGACGACCGTGCCGCTGGTCATGTCGAGGCTGTCGAGTTCGAGGTGGTTGGCGTCGCCCGCGTCGAGCAGATCGCTGGTGAGATCGAACGCGCTGCCGGTGTAGCGCACGCGGAGCTCGGCGACCGAGGTGCGGCGTCCCTGCTGGCGTTGCCCGACACTGACGCGCTCGACACCCGGTGCCTGCTCGAGCTGGCTGACGATATCACGGAGTGCACGCACGTCAGCGCCGAGCACCCGCACGGTGTATGGTCTCGCCGCGCCGTACCCGGCGACGTGGCGTTCGTACCCGTCGACGAAGTCTTTTGCAAGGAGTCGTGCGTAGCGCTTGATGGTGCGTGCGTCGTCGCCGCCCTGCCAGTCGAACGCGATGGTGCTGAGGGTTCGACCGCGGGGCACGTCGATTGCCTCGAAAACTACGCGGTACTTCGCCCCGCCGCCCGTGCCGGGGCGGAGCTGCGCGACCAACACCAGCGGTGCATCGAGCGCGGTCGAGAGCAAATCAACCGCTTCGCGTTCACGCGAGAGCATCAGCAGTTGCGCATCGCGGCGGTCCATGTCACTGAGCGCGTCGAGGCTGGCGATCTCGACGCCACGACCTTCGAGAAGTGTGCGCTCGAGCTCGCTCTTGAGCAGAAAGGCGTCGCCCCCCGCGTCCATCGACATGAGCGAAGCGCCCACACCGCGTCCCGCGCGCTCGGCGGTCGAAACACCCGCGAGGACCATGACCGTCGGCCGGCCGCCTTGCTCGTAGAGCCGCTCCCACCGCGCAGCATCGAACGTGTACCGATCATCGTCGCGGATCGGTGCGGCGTCGGGCTTGCGAGTGACCTGCGCGTGCGCTGCGGCTGAGACGAATCCGACCGCTAGGCCGGCGAGCAGCGCGATCGTGGTTTGCTGTGTACGCATGGTTGTTCTCCTGTGGCACCGGTTGGGTTGCGGTGTGCCTGGGCGCCACTGCTGCGGCGTTGATGTTCCTGTGTGACGCGGGTGCGGGAAGTTTGGTTCCTGGGTGCCCCGCACTCCACCGGCTGGAAGCCGGCGCCACGGCTGTGTTAGCCCGCGGGGCGCACGGTGAGCCGCCAGTCTTTCGCGGTTGTCGAGAGCGCGTTTGATTCGAGGAAGACCTGCGTGCGCGCGGGGATAACGACATACTTCCAGCCGCTCTCACCGATGGGGCGTCCTGCCTGGTCGAACCATTCGTACTGGTACTGCACCCGCGTGATGCCGTCCTGTGTCGAGCGGCAGGGCGTGACGACCTGCAGCGGGTTGCTGCCTGTGCCTTGTGTTACGGTCGGCTCGGTAAACGCGACGAGTTTGTAAAGCCCCGGCGCAACCGAAACTTTGGGATAGGGCTGCGCCGGATCGAGCCGACCGCTGTAGGGCGCAGCGGTTGTGTCGCACCCGGTCAGAGCGAACGTTGAACCGGCGCTCAGCAGCGTCAGCATGGCAAGTATCGCGGGAGTCGTTTTCACGGCGTGACCTCCTCTCGCAGCGTCTCGGCTGCGGGTGTGTTATGCATGTGCTGTGCAAGAAAGTTGCGCAGCTGGTTGGTCTTGGGCTGGTACGGTGTGTGCTGGCGAGCGAACAGTCGTGTGAAACCGGTCGTGCCCGGCAGCGGTGTAAAGAGCGAATGCCCGCCCTCGAAGAGGTGCCCGGTGACCAGTCGCGTGTCGCCGGGCGGGAAGAGTCTGATCCCCTCGGCACGGTAGAGTTCGCGGATCTCGCCGAGCGTGTCGGTGATCGGATCGGTTGTGCTGAACACCTCGAGCCCGGCACGCTCGGCGTCGTGAACCACTTCCTGGGTAGGGAATCTGGCGTCTCGGCCGCCCAGAATCCACGGCAGCGTCGGCTCGGGCAGTGCGCCCGTCGCGTCGTTGGCGTACAGGACTCTGTCGGCGGCTGCCCACTCGACCCGCGCGCTCGGCAGCCGCACATAGCGCAGCACCGTCTCGCCCGGATCGCGCAGGTGCAGCCCGTGCAGTGTCATCAGGCTGTCGGCACGGTTGTCAACCTGCACGCGCACCGGGCCGGAATAGCCGTCGAGCATGAGGGGCACGACGTAGACCCGCTGGGGCAACAGTTCGTTGTGCCGGGTGTCGGCTCGGGAGTTGGACTGCGCGATTGCGCCGAGCAGCATCAGCCCCGCACCGGCAGCAAGCCTGGCGATGTCGTCGTCGCCGTCGGTGCCGCCGGTCGAGGCAAGCACGAGCCCTCCAAGCACCATCGCCTCGCCGAGCCCTTGCTTGAATCGTCGGATGCTCTCCCGGCTCTGCCAGCGGGCGTCGTGCGCCATGGTGTTGACATCGCACGCCTGCGGGAACCGCCGCGTGGTGCCGGCAAAGCTGACAGCGACCGCGGCGTTGTCGGAGCGTGTGCGCGGGAAATACCGCACCGCGACACCGCCGGCCCCCACCGCTTCACGCCGAGGCGCAAAGCCGTAGTCGATGACGAGGATCGTGTCGTAGTTGCCAGCGAGCAGCACGTCGCGCACGGGCGCGAGCGCCGCGTCGGACGCCACCGCGTTGGCGAGCTCTTCCTCGGCCTCTTCACGCCTGAACATCTCGAGCGCCGCGATCCCCTTGAGCAGATACCCGAGCGCAAAGTCGGACACGACCGGCCGATACCCGAAATCCCCGGTATCCGAGCCTGTTTCGTCGTATTCGCGCAGATGAAACAACGCATTCACAGCCGACGCACGCGCGTTACCCCAGTCGCCCCGGCTGGCGTCGGTCAGCGCGATCGCGGCGTACGCCATCGCCTGCTCGAATGGCTCGCCCTTCCAGATCCGCACGCCCTCCTCATTCACAAAGATCGATTCGGTGGTGCGATCGGCGTTGAGCCCTTGCGTGCGGAGCGTCTCGAAGACGATCTCAAAATCGCGGTCGGCCGCGTCGGGCAGGCCCTCGGCGAGCGCCATCATGCCGCGCTTTGTTGCGTAGAGCAGGTCGTTGTGGCGGTCGGCGTCCGGGGTCTGCAACGCGAGCACTTCGCGGGCGCGGCCGAACTCTGCGCGGGCAACCAGGCCCAGGAGCCTCGCGTCGGCTTGATACCCAGAGCCGCCGCAGCCGGTCAGTTGCGCGACAAGACCCAAGGCTGCGACAATGCGCACGAAACCCGGCATGTTTCGTCGGCTGCGCCGCGCCGCGAACCAGCCGCCGCCACCGTTGCGGTCTGATCGAGATGGCCCGCGTTGTTTAGTCAATGACCGACCCCCGTACTTCGCGGGCAACCTCGGTCGTGCCCTGCCACACCAACTCGCGGCTCTGGATTTCTTCGATCGCAAAGCTCAACAGGTAGTACTCCTTCCGCACGTCCGCGTCGCGGCTGCCAGCGAGCGAGCCGGCGCGGGTCGCCGAAGCGATCTGTGCTTTGAGCATGTGTGTCGGCCAACTCTCTTGTGCAAACTCGTCAAACCTCAGCCCGCCGCGTTCGAGCAGCCTGACCTTCTCGGGCGGCAGTTGCACAACAATCCGCTTGTTTTGCAGCAGTTCCTGCGTGTTCGGGGCCGCGAGGAGCCGCAAGACCAACGACCATTGCTCGGCAATCGCGATGCGATCGGTCGAAAGGTTCTCGACGCGGCGGACCACCAGCCTCGCTTCGGGCGAGGTCTCGTCGCGCGAGCGCAGGAACGCGCTCTCGGCGAGCTGCTCGCGCACGGTGAGCACCGCCTGGGTGAGGTCGGCGTCGGCGAGGCGTGTCGTCCGCTGGGGCGGCGGCGTTGCACACCCGATCGCTGCGCTCAGCGCAATCGCCGTGGCAACGAACACGCATAGCGCAACCCCGCTGCGCTCTTTCGCGCGTTCACGGCCGCAATCCCGATCGCTTTGCCAAAGCCGGCGCATGACAATCTCTCTTGTATCAACTCCAGCGTCGTTCCATCACCGTCTTTCGAGACAGATCAGTACCGCTGCTGGGCCAGGTCGAACGCCTCGTTGAAGACGATCTCGCGGTCCTGGGTGTTGACGAGGTTGAACTCGAAGAAGTACCGTCTGGTCTCGCTTCGGCGTGACTCGAAGAACGCGCCGCGGAGGACGTAGGTGCTCGCCAGGTCGTAGCGGTCGGTTTGTCCGCTGCTGTAGTCGCGTTGGAGCGGGTCGGTCCCGCCGCCGCGGACGCGCTGCGCCTCGGCATCCATGGACTGGACACTCTCGACAAACTTCATGTTCGCGGCTGCGATGTCGCTGTTGATGAGTTTGCTGCGGAGCCTGCGCTGGATGAACTCGAAGTCGCTGCGTGGTGTGTCGGTCTGGTTCTCGATCGCGCCGAGCTCGACGATGACCCGGGTCGGGGACTGGGCGATTTTGGGGATGGACCCGAGTCGTCGGATGAGCGCCTCGGCGACCTGGTCGGAGTACTCGAGCATCGCGGGCATGCTCGCTGCGGTCGAGACCTCGTCGCCGCGGGTGCTGGCGTAGGGGTTGATGCGGCCGCCGGACTGGCCGACGCTCCGGTTCTGCGTGCAGCCGGTGAGGGCACCCACTGCCAGCACGCCCGCGATCGAAAGTGTGGTTGCCGTCGTCATGGCCCGTCGCATACACCATCCTCCTTTTGGCTCGGATTCTGCCCGGCCTCTCTTCAAAGTACCGCCTCCCGGCAACAGAAGTTCCGTAACCACTAACTTTGGGCTTTCTTCCCCAGAGATTTCCAGTATTCGGCGATAATCTGCCATGAAGAACCTTACATATACCTACTTGTCACGTCGTGGTTCTGTGTGCATAGTGAAAAACGAAACACCCCCCGGGCGGATCGCCCGGGGGGTGGGGAAGTTTCACACAGCCACGCTGGTATCGAGCCTGCTTAGCAGGGGATGTTCCAGCGGTTCAGGAACGCAAGGACGTCCTGGGTGTTGATGTTGCCGTCGCCGTTGATGTCGGAGGAGGGCAGCCCGGCGTTCCATGCGTTGAGGAACGCGAGAACGTCCTGGGTGTTGCGGTTGCCGTCGCCGTTGAAGTCGCCGAGGCAGGGGCGCGAATCGTTGATGCAGAACGCCTGGTCGACTTCGTGGCAGATTTCCCGCGCGCCGGTGTCCAGGTTGAAGGACCACGAGGTCAGGCCGTAGACCGCGTCGGTGCCGCCCCAGCAGAACAGCTCGGGGCTGTCGGGATCGACCGGGACGCCGTAGACGCCGAGGGCGTAGCCAGTCCCTGCAACCAGCGGGTAGACGCTCGCGGGGATGTTGACGGTGAACTGGTACTGCGGGATGCCGAAGATGTCGATGCAATCGAAGACCGGCCGTGCGTCAGCCATGCTGACTTCGTAAGCGCCGAGGAAGCCGGTGAGGGCACTCTCGCAAATCGCGCCCCCGTCGGGAACGACCGTGTAGAGCTCGATAAAGAACCCGGAGATATTGCCAAGGAGCTCGCCCGTGCCGGTGCCGGTGTTGTACACACCGCCGGTGAACTGCAGCTGGCGAAGGTCCTCTGTCGCGGTGGCGGTAAAGTCGTCAGCGACGATAAACGGGTTGGTGTTGTTGCCAGTGTTGCTGAAGAAGCAGGTGGTCTGGCAGTCATTCTCGAAGCAATCGCTGCCGACATTGGTTGTAAACGCCTGGTCGGGGCCGCAACGGATGTACTCACCGGTGCCACGGTCCCACGAGGTGGCGTCGTTGTAGTTGCTCGCGGTGCTCTGGTTCCAGGTAAAGAGCTTGTCGTCATCGGGATCCGCCATCGAGGCGTAGATGGTGATCATGTAGACCTCGCCGGGGTTGAGCGCAACCGGCGTGTCGAATGTCGCGGTCATCTCGTAGGCATCGAAGAAGGCTCCGGCGCACTCGAAGGTCTGGTTCAACTCTGCGGGTGTGAAGACTTGTCGCGCGACGAAACTGTTGAACGTCCAGCCGCAGAGATCGCCGCTGGGCACGATCGTGAAGATGTCGATGCCGATGCTCACCACGTTCCCGATGCCGCCGTCGCTGTTGGTGCTCGCGTCGAAAACACCGCCATAGAACCGCACGTTGCGGAGCGGCTCGCTGCCGGCGCGGAAGTCGTCGAACGCGAGGTAGGGACTGAAGTTCGAGTTGTTGTTGCTGAAGTAGCCTGTGGTGCAATCGAGCGGCTGGTCGATGAAGCGCGAGTCTCCGCCTCCACCACCAACGCCGCCGTCCTGGATCCCACCGGCCGAGCCGGGCCCGGGGTTGAGATACTTCCAGCCGTCCACCGGCATCTCGCCAAGGTTGTTGAACACCGAATCACGCGGATCGGTGCTGAAAGTCGAGAACTTCTTGACCATCGGCACGCGGTGGAGATCGCCCGGGCCGCTCGGCTGGAAGCCGGTCTGCTTGCCGAGGATCGGGTTGTCAGGGGACATCATGGGCACAGCGTTCTCGACGACCTGCCCAAAGGCAGCCCCCGCCGAAACCGCTGCGACAGCAGCAGCCAACAAGGCAGTTCTCAAGCACTTCATGGGTTTTCTCCCAAACATGGGATGAGGGAAAAACAGCACCCGCACCACCCCGGTTTCGTGATCCGAACCCTCTCCGTTGAATGTTCGGGAAAGCCATCGTACCGCGTGATGGGTAATCGCACGCACCAAATCCAGAAAATGGCCCAGATAGCCTAAACTCTTCATCTGGACGAGTTTGTGCTGATTATCAGCGGACTCTTGCGTGGAGGCGCCGAGGGTCTCAGCCGCCAAACGAGGTGTCGCCTGACCTTGTGGTGATCGAGCCGGTGTTGAGGCTCTGGGCCTTGTTTTCCGCGGCCCCTCGGTCGTCGCATCGGCACATGGTCGCCCACCCGTTTTGGCCGAGCCGGCGCCAGACGTACCAATCGCCGTGCTGATCCGTGTCGGCGCGGAACAACGCTTTGGCTTCGAGTTCCGATGCCGGGCGGCTGTCCGTGTTCGTGTTGAACTCCTGCATGTGCACACCTCCTTGTGATCGGGCGTCGGTCTTTCCCACGAAGACGCCCGAGGTTCAGCATGGTCGGTGCCCCACTCGACCGAGCCGGAAGATTTCCGACTGCTGCTGACTCTCTCGTATTTGCGCCTATTTTGGCGCGTTTGTCAAGAGGGGAAAGCCCAGAAAAGTCGTTGTTTGTTAGTGGAAACGAACTTGATCTGCTCTGACAACCTCTCAACGCCGTATTGCCCTGCAAAACCCTGGATTATTGTTCCATCATGGACTCGGCAGAACCGGTATGGTGTGCGTGCCTTGTGGAAAGGCGTCGGGGGACGCTTCCGGAGTCTGTCCATGCACCGAGTCATGATGTTTCCCGCTGTCGCTCTCGTCACCCTGGCTGGCACTTCGCTGGGTGCGCCCGGGCCGATCCCGCCGAGTGCGAGTCCGGTCGAGACCTTCCAGATCGGCACCAGCGTCGGCGGCCGCGCCATCACCGCGTGGCGGCTGGGTTCGGCTGACCCCGACGAGTTTGGGAGAGCGCCCGACCAGCGGCCGGCGCTCCTGATCGTCGCCGGGCTTGACGGCCGGCACGACTTCGGGTCGCGGGTCGCGATCTCGCTGGTCGATCGGCTCGTGACCGAACACGCCGCGCTGCTCGACCGCTACACGATCTACGTCGTCCCCAATCTCAACCCCGATAACGACGCGATGTTTGACCGGCCCGGTACGCCCCGGGCCGAGTTTGGACGCGCACCACGATCGGCCGATGCCGACCGCGACGGGCGGTTCGACGAGGACCCGGCCGACGACCTCAACAACGACGGCATGATCACGATGATGCGGGTCAAGAACCCCGCGCCGGGCACGGGCCTGCGTCCGACCCTGGTGCTCGACCCCGACGAGCCTCGGCTGCTCCGTGAGCCCGACGCCGATGAGGGCGAGATCGCCGAGTACGCCGTGCTCATCGAAGGGATCGACAACGACGGCGACGGCACGTACAACGAGGACGGCATCGCGGGCAGTGCCGGCGGCGGGGTGGACCTGGACCGCAACTTCCCGTCGCTGTGGCCCGAGTATGCCGACGGCGCGGGGCCGCACGCCCTGTCCGAGCCCGAGACGCGCAGCCTCGTCGAGTGGATGCTCGAGCACGACAACATCGTCTGCACGCTCGCCTACACGCCGCGCGACAACATCCTCAACACGCCCGCGGCCGGGAAGTTTGCCAAGGACGGCCGCGAGCCGACGGGGATCGAAGAAGGCGACAAAAACGCCTACGAGCGCGTGCAGGAGTTGTTCAAAGAAGCGACCAACCAGACCGGAGCCCCCAAGGGCGAGTGGGCCGGGTCGTTCACGCAGTTCGCGTACGCCCAGTTCGGGGTGTGGAGCTTTGCCACCCCGGCGTGGGTGCGGCCCGACCTGGTCAAGCAGGAAACCGCCGACGAGGACAAGGGCAATGGCAACGAAGACGCCGAGGCAGAGACCACCGGCGACGGCGGGTTCGACGCCGAGGCAGAACGCAAAGCGCTTCAGGACAACGGCACGCCCGCGTTTGTCGTCGACTTCATCGTCGCGTCTCCCGAAGAACGCACGGCGTTCATGGAGAGCTTCCAGGACATGCCCGAGGGCGAGCGGGCCTCGAACATGCAGGCGGTCATGGCGCTGCCCGAAGCGATCCAGCTCCGGGTCCGGGCGCTGATCTCCGGCCAGCCCGACCCGGGGCCGTTCGCAAGTGGAGGCGGCGGTGATGAGAACGGGGGCGGTGCCAAACGCGGTGGTCGCAGCAGCGGCAAGGGATCAAAGAACGCCAAAGGCAAAGACTCCGACGACGCCAAATGGATCAAGTATGCCGACGAACACCTCAACGGCACGGGCTTTGTCGAGTGGACACCCTTCACCCACCCGCAACTCGGCGAGGTCGAGATCGGCGGCTTCGTCCCCGGCGTCAAGCACGAACCCGACGAGAGCGAGTGGGTCCGCGTCGTCGATGAGCAAGCGCAGTTTGTCGCGGGGCTCGTGGAGATGCTGCCCGATCTTGAAGTCACGACCACGCACGTCGAGCGGGTCACGGGCGGCGTGTGGCGCATCGGCCTCCGCGGGACCAACCCCGGCGTGCTGCCCACGCGGGCGGCGATCGGCGCCAAGGCACGACGCATCCCCCCGATCGTGGTGAGTCTGGGTGTCGAGGTAGACGACATCCTCACCGGCAGCCGCATCAACCGGTGGGAGTCCATCGCTGGCAACGGGGGCTACGAGGAGATCGAGTGGGTCGTGCGGGCTGCTGACGGCTCGGACATCCAGATCGAGGTCCGCTCGAGCGTCTTTGGCAACCGCACGCACACCGTCGAACTGACGCAGGACAACTGAGGAAACACATGTTCAGTCGAACCATCAACGCAACACTCTGTGCGGTTCTTGCAACCGCCGCCCTCTCGGCCCCGGCTGTTGCCCAAGAGCACATCCCCGGCAAGGTCGAGATCGCGTTCAACCGCTATTACACCTACGGCGAACTCGTCGACCACCTGCACAGCATCGCCGGCGCCTACCCCGACCTGGTCACCCTCGAGCAGATCGGGTTCAGCGGGCTGGGCAAGCCGCTCTATGTCGCCACTGTCAACGCGCCCAGGACCGGCCCGGCCGAGTCCAAGCCGGCGATGTGGATCGACGGCAACGTCCACGGCAACGAGATCCAGGCCGCGGAGGTCGTCCTCTATTCGCTGTGGTATCTCACCAAGGCCTACGACAACAACGAAGACCTCACCGAGTTGCTCGATAACTACTCGTTCTACTTTCTGGTCAGTCAGAACCCCGACGGGCGGGAGTTCTGGTTCGCCGAGGCAAACACCCCCAACTCGTCGCGCTCGAACCAGCGCCCGATCGACAGCGACCGCGACGGGCTTGTCGATGAGGACGGGCCCGACGACCTCGACGGCGACGGGTCGATCACCTCGATGTGGAAACGTGACCCCGACGGCCGGTGGAAACGCGACGAGAAAGACCCGCGCGTGTTCCTGCGTGTCGCCGCCGACGAGACCGGCGAGTGGACCCGGCTGGGGTCTGAGGGGATCGACAACGACGGCGACGGCCGCACCAACGAGGACGGGCCCGGCGGCGACGACATGAACCGCAACTGGCCGAGCGACTGGAAGCCCGGCTATGTGCAGCGCGGCGCGGGCGAGTTCCCGCTCTCCAACCCCGAGACCAAAGCCATCGCCGACTTTATCGCGGCGCGCCCCAACATCGCGGCTGGGCAGAGCTACCACAACGCCGGCGGGATGCTCCTCCGCGGCCCCGGCGCCAACTACGCCGAGGCGCTCTACCCGCGCGAAGACATCCGGGTCTACGACGAGATCGGCAGAGTCGGCGAAGACATCCTGCCCTACTACGACTACATGGTGATCTACAAAGACCTCTACACCGTCCACGGCGGGTTTGTCAACTGGCTGGCTGAGGGGCTCGGCGTGTTCAGCTTCACCAACGAGATGTGGAGCGCATCGAAGTACTTCCAGCGCGATATCTCCCGCCCCGACAGCGAACGCATGTGGCTCTTCCGCGACCGCATCCAGTTCGGGCAGACGTTCAAGGACTACACCGAGTTTGACCACCCCGAGCACGGCGAGATTCTCATCGGCGGCCTCAACAAATGGTCGGCCCGCAACACGCCGACCTTCGCCCTCGAAGAGGAATGCCACCGCAACTTCGCGTTCACGATGTACCACGCCGACCAGATGCCGGTGCTCGAGTGGGGGCCGATCGAGATCGAGCAACTCGGCGACGATGACCTGTGGATGGTCACGGTCGAGGTGAAGAACACCAAACTCATCCCCACGCGCTCGGGCATCCAGTCCCGCAACAAGATCGGCACCAACGACCTGCTGACCTGCGAACCCGAGCAAGGTCGGGTCGCGATGTCGGGCTCGATCAGATCGCGCTCGGACAAACAGCTCAGCGAGACCCGCTTCGAGCCGGGGCGGGTGCAGCTGAGCCGCGGCGTCCCGAGCCAGGGCCGCGTGCTGCACCGGTTCCTGATCGAAGGCCCGCGCGGCAGTACGGTCACGCTGCGGTACACCGCCGAGAAAGCCAGGGACCTCGAGACCAGCGTCACGCTGGAACCCCGCGAGCGGGAGTGACACGCGGCCTTGGCGTGCCCTCGTCATGGCCACCCAAAGCTGTGGCCATGGCACCCGGC
>JAUZRR010000029.1 GCA_030950285.1 Planctomycetota bacterium
CCCGTGACGGTGATCAACTATCCCAAGGCGATCAAAGCCTTCTACATGCGCGTCAACGACCCCGGCACCGACGGCGCCCCGGCCGACACGGTGGCGGCAATGGATGTCCTCGTCCCCGGCGTCGGCGAACTCATCGGCGGCAGCCAGCGCGAGGAACGACTCGCCGTCCTCGACGCCCGCCTCGACGAAATGGGCCTCCACAAGCCGGACTACTGGTGGTACCGCGACCTCCGCAAATACGGCACCTGCCCCCACGCCGGCTTCGGGCTCGGCTTCGAGCGACTCATCCAGTTCTGCACGGGGATGCAAAATATCCGGGATGTGATCCCCTTCCCGAGAGCGCCGAAGCAAGCGGAGTTCTGATTTCACCATCTAGGTAGTCAGGTGCCCTCGAAGTAGTCGCTATCGAGCTTGTTGACGACAACCGTCTTGTACTCCGTCACACCAACACCGTGATCGATCATGCGTTCCGCCAGATCATCACCATCGAGCAGAACGATGCGCACCGCAGCCTCCGCTGCAGCTCGACGAGCACCGCTTGTGAACGTACCTGAGGGAATAAACACACCTTTCTGCGCCTTCTTGCGACTCAGCGAACCCACAAATCGGTCAATCTCACCCGGCCCGACGGTGTTCTCCCACTTCTTTGCTTGCACATAAACCATATCCAGCCCGAGTTGGTCTTCTTTGATGATGCCATCGATACCGTCATCACCACTCTTCCCAACCACTCGAGCAGCATCAGCACGAGAACCGCTACACCTTGATGCAATGTCCTCTACCGCCGCGCCCCGTGCTCCTCCCGCCGTTCCATCCTCCCCAGCAGCACACCGACGCACCCCCACACCACGGCTGCGGGGATCGCGACATACGCCAGGGGGATTGCTATCAGCGCGAGCCACTTGGGGATCCATGCGGCGAGTTGGTCGCCGCCGCGGTAGATGAAGGTGTCGATGAACGGCTTGGATTTGTACTTCGCATCAGCGCCCAGCGGGGCAAAGAGCATCTCGCGGACCGGCCTCGCCACGGCGTAGTGCAGCCCGCGGCGGGCGACCTGCACCACGACGATCATCCACACCACCGGCGCCACCGCCAGGCCGACAAACCCGAGCAGCACGACCATCGGCAGGAGCGCCAGCGTCCAGCCGATACCGAACCATCGCACGAGCCGAGCGGTCAGAAACCCCTGTAAAAGCAGCGTCGTCACGTTCGCCAGCATATCGATCAACGCGAAGACTTTGGTCCGCTCGCCCTCGTCGCTGATCGCCAGGTCGATGATGCGGCCTTGCTCCATATAGAGGAACGTCGCGGTGATGGTGGTGATGAGCAGGTAGACCGCGATGGTCGCCATGTAGCGTGAGCACACGATCAGCCGCAGCCCTTCGAGGACGCGCGGCGAAGGCTCGCGGCTTGTGCTGTGCAGGCCATCGCGGTGTTCTTCGAGGCTCACCTTCTGGCTGCGTGCCAGCCCTTTCATCGCCTGGGTCGCGACCTCGAGCAGCGCCAGTGAGCCCAGCATCATGACGGGAACGGAGACGTGCTCGGCAAGCGTCCACACCGCGCCCGAGCCGAGGATCGCGCCGATGGTGCCGCCGACGCCGATAAAGCCGAACAGGCGGCGGGCCTGCGCGGGGCGGAACACGTCGGCCATGAACGCCCAGAAGATCGAGATCACGAACAGGTTGAAGACGCTGAGCCAGACGTAGAAGCTGTACCCGAGCCAGACGCGGGCCGACTCGGGCACCAGAAAGAACAGCACGATAAATGCGGCGAGGTTGAGCCCGAAGAACCGGTGCGCCAGCGGGATGAACTTGCTTCGCGGCACCCGCGAGGCGATCCAGGCAAAGAGCAGGTTGGCAGGGATCATCGCCAGCAGCGTCGCGGTGAAGAGCCACGGCAGGTTGCTCCAGCCTCGGGCGATGCCCATCGTCTCGCGGATCGGGCGGAGCATGTAGTACGCCGAGAGCAGGCTGAAAAAATACACCCACGCCAACAGCAGCACCCGCCACTCGCCGGGCTCGATGCTGACCACCCTCCGGGACAGGCTCGCGAACAGGCCGCCGCGCTGTGACGGGGAGTGCTCGGCCTGGTTTGGCGACTCTTCTGGCGGCTGGTTCGGGGTCTGGGGCATCGGCACCTCTTGGCAGTCCGCAGAGCGTACAGCACCCACCCCGAGATGATGCACCGGGCGATGAGCCGGGGGATGCACCGCGTGATGCGCCGACCCGATGGAACTTCTGCGCACGTCGGCAGTAATCCCCACCACGCGCATCCCTGTACGCTCGCCGGCCACCTCGCCAGCTACACGAAGCCCGCACGCGCGAAACCACAAGGAGAACCACCAGATGCCACAGACCCGCCGAACGTTCCTTGCCTCGTCTGCGGTCGGCGCTGCCGGGCTGGCGATCTCGCCGTATGCCGCGTACGCCGCGCTCGGGAGAGCGACCAAACCGCTGCGGATCCTGGTCCTCGGCGGCACGGGGTTCATCGGGCCGCACATCGTCGAGGCGTGCCTCGCACGGGGGCACACGCTCACGCTCTTCAACCGGGGCAAGACCGAGAAAGCAACCGGGCACGACTTTGCCAACACCGACGGCATCGACCGCCGCTACGGCAACCGCGACCCCGAGAAACTCGCCCTTGAAGACCAGGACCCCGGCCCGGACAACCCCAAGGGGCTCACCTCGCTCGAAGAGGGCGAGTGGGACGCGGTGATCGACAACTCGGGGTACTGGCCTCGCATCGTCGGGGCGTCGGCCGAACTGCTCGCGCCGCGGGTCAAGCACTACCTCTTTATCTCGACGGTCTCGGTCTACGAAAGCCATGACAAGGTCGGGGCCGACACGACCGCCTCGATCGGCACGATGGAAGACCCGACGGTCGAAGATTTCGGATCGAGCTTCGAGAACTACGGCCCGGCGAAAGCCCTCTGCGAGCGGGCGGTCGAGCGGGCAATGCCAGGGCGGGCGCTCTCGCTTCGCCCCGGGCTCATCGTCGGCCCCGGTGACCTGACCGGGCGCTTTACGTACTGGCCGGTGCGCGCAGCAAAGGGCGGCGAGATGCTCGCTCCGGGCTCGCCGGACGATCCGATCCAGATGATCGACGCCCGCGATCTGGCGACGTGGGCGGTGCACTGCGTCGAGAGACAGGTCACCGGCACGTTCGACGCGGCCGGGCCGCAAGCCCCGGAGTTGACCATCGGCGACATTCTCGATGCCTGCACCAACGCCTCGGACGCGGACACCACGCTGACCTGGTGCGACGCCGAGTTTCTGGAATCGCAGGGAGTGAGCCCGTGGGGCCATATGCCGCTGTGGATCCCGCCCAAGGGCGAGCAGATCGGGTTCCACCAGCGGGACGTCTCGGCGTCGATCGCGGCCGGGCTGACGTTTCTGCCGGTACTCAAGACCTGCAAGGACACGCTCGACTGGTACAACGGGCTCGCAGAAGACAGCAGGTACCGCCGGGTCGCGGGGATCGATGCCGAGCGGGAGGCCGAGGTGCTCGCGGCATGGCACGAGCAGCAGGGGTAGCGCATTTTGTTCTCTCTGTTTGTTTGCTCTGGATGTGCCGTGTCCCCTCGCTTGCGCGAGGGGCTCTACGAAGACGTTGTGTACGCGGTGAAAAAAGCCCCTCGCGAACAGAGCCCCTCGCGCAAGCGAGGGGACACCCGAGGCATGGAAACGCACCGCAAGAAACCCGAGCAGTGATACAGCCGACGTTTCGATCATGGTGGGAAACGACTCTGCAAGGGAACCTTCCCCGCACCGTCCGACAACCAGAAAACCCCGCTTGCTGTGGCAGGAGGGGCCGAGAGGGTCCGGATTCCGGACCTTCTTTTTGTGCGTACCCGACACAATCGACAAATTCAGTTGAAGTATTACTGGCCAACCAGCCGGGCGCGTGTAGATTCAACGTGAACAGGTTGTCCTCAGCGTGATACGAAGACCGTGTGATCGGAAGCCGGGCCTCTGCCCGAGCTGCGCGGTGGCCGTACCGACTGGGTGTGTGCTTTGCCTGGAGGGAGTTGCGTGATGCGTGTACAAAGATCAATTGCTTGTCTTCTTGTTGTCGGGGTTGTCGGGTCGGTTGCAAATGCGCAGTACGGCGATCGGGACAACGGCTCAACCATCCGCGACGACGCCGTCGTCACCGCGGGGATCGTCGCGTTTGCCGGCGGCGAGTGGGACGTCATCAACGCCGACGGCTATGCCGAGGTGCCCATCAGCCCCTTCGACAACCAAATGTTTATTGACATCGGAAACATCCAGACCGACTCGGGCGACTCTGCCATGGTGCAGGCCGCGTGGAGCGAGGTCGCGCTGCCCAACGGGCGCTTCGTCGAGTTTACCTACCGCACCGAGAACGGCGAACAGTTCGTCCCCTTTGGATCGGGGCTCGACGGCGACGAGATCCAAGCCTACTCCTACGAGGTCGGCGGCGACGGCAACGGGATCGACTTCCGCCACTGGGTCACCGCGGTCAAGTGGGAAGAGCTCACCATCTCCTACAGCTTCGACGGCGGACAGACCGTCTTCTCCGACCCCACCATCTTTGACCCCATCAACGGCGCAGACTGGGACGGCACCGACAACATGCACCTCGGGCTCGCGTTCCCCGGCGACGGCGTGAACTGGATCCGCGCGTCCTACACCATCGACGTGGTCCCCGCACCCGCCGGGCTGCTCGTCCTTATGGGCGGCGGGATGGCTGCCCTGCGGCGTCGTCGCGGCTGATCGGCAAGAAAGCGGGCGAGTGCCCGAAACATCCTGACCCTGCACAGGCCCGTGGATCGCTCCGCGGGCCTGTTCGTTTTTCGCTGACGACGGGCACTCAGAGCCGACCCGCGCCGCAGCCGCTACGCTCTTGGAATGGTGAGCCGCAACGCGAATATCCTCGGTCTGGTGCTCTGCGCCACGCTGGCTGTCCCCACGGCGAGCGCCCAACAGACAACCTTCGAACTCGACCCCGAACGCGGGACATGGGTCGAGGCCGAAGCGCCCGAGCCCGGGACCGATGCCTGGGTCATCGCCGAGACCCGCCGAGCCCTCGCGGCCGGACGCCCCGCCGACGCTCGCAAACAAATCTCAGACTGGATTCAGATCAACGAGCGGACCGACAGCCCCTGGCTGCCCGAGGCCTTCATGCTCCGCGGCGACGCGCTGGTGGCGCTGGGGAAAGAGTACAAAGCCCTCTACGACTACGAACGCGTCGCGCTCGACTTCCCGCAGTCCGAGGTCTTTCTCCCCACGCTCGAGCGCGAGCTGCGGGTGGGGCTCATGTATCTCAACGGCCTCAAACGCAAGTTCCTGTTCCTGCGCTTCGAGGACGCCTCCCCGATCGGGATCGAGCTCCTCATGCGGGTCCAGGAGCGGTCCCCCGGGAGTCAGCTCGCCGAGACCGCAGCCATCGAGCTGGCCGACCACTTCTACCGCGTGCGCGAACTCGAGCTCGCCGCCGAGATGTACGGCATTTTCCTCGTCAACTACCCACGCAGCCGGCACCGCGAGCACGCGATGCTCCGGCAGATCTACGCCAACGTCGCCCAGTTCAAAGGCCCCCGCTACGACGCGTCCAGTCTCGTCGAAGCCCGAGCACTCATCAGGCAGTTCGAGGGCGAATACCCAGACCGAGCAGAACAACTCGGCATCACCGACGCCCTCATCGCCAGGCTCGACGAATCGGCAGCCGCCCAGATGCTCGCGACCAGCGAGTGGTACCTCCGCCGGAACGACCCGGTCTCGGCGAGGTTCACACTCCGCCGGCTGGTCATCAAACACGACGGCACGGTCGCGGCGGCGCGGGGGCGAGACATCCTGATCGACCGCGGGTGGGACGTGCCGCCGGCCCGCCCGCTCCCGGCAGCACTCGAAGCGGCCCGGGCGTCGATGGAAGATGTCGGCAACGAATCAGAAAGCACCACCGAGACCGACCAACCCGAACACTCCGAACAGGACGCAGAGAGCGGCACGCCATGAGCACCAAAGACCGAACCTCTGCATCAGGAGGGCGGGCTTTCCTGCCCGCGTCGATACACCTGAAGGATCAGGCGTCACGGCCCTTCGTGCGGGGCGGGCGGGACCGTGTCCCCTCGCTTGCGCAAGGGGCTCTTATGGTTTGGGTCACGATGCTCGCCGGGCTCGGCGGCGTTGCCCTGCTGAACGGCTGCTCGGCCGACCCGGCCCGCGGCTACTCCTTCAACTCGACCTTTGACTCGCAGGTCCGCACCATCTCGGTCCCGATCTTCCGCAACGACACCTACTCCAGCGGCCTCGAGGTCGCCCTCACCGAGGCGATCATCACCGAGATTCAAAGGTCCACCCCCTGGCGGGTCGTCGGGCCGACCCACGCCGCCACGACCCTGAGCGGCTCGATCGACAAGATCAACATGACCCAGCTCACCCGCCAGCGGACCACCGGGCTCATCCAGGAGCAGGCGTTGCGGGTGACCATCAGCTTTGACTGGGTCGACAACCGCTCGGGGCAGATCCGGGTGAGCCGCCGGGAGTTCACCTCGATTTCGTCGTTTGTGCCCCACCGGGGGGCGGGCGAGCCGCTCGAGGTCGCCCAGGCGTCGGCAATCCGCGAGCTGGCGCGGGATATCGTCGCCGAGCTTCGTGCGGACTGGTAGGCGCTTTCTGCGAACAAATCCCTTGCGCCGGGCGTTCGCTTGAGGGGCGTCCCCGTCGGCGTCGGCCTAGCGTTTGGAAAGAAATACGCCCCCGGACGGATCGGAACAAGGAAGAAAGCCGAAGTACCTGAAAACATGACCCAGCACCACACCCAAGATCATCACGACAAGGCCTCTGCCGTTGGTTCCCGCTCGTTCGGGTTTGCCCAGGGCAAACAGCCCGAGGGAAAGAACGGCAAGCCGCCAGCGACCCCCGACCAGCCCGGGAGCAAGCCCGGAGCCAAGCCCGGCACCGCCCCCCCGGCCAACCGCAACATGTGGTGGCTGGTCGCGTTCACCGTCATCGTGTTCATGCTGCTGATGGTCTTCAGCAACTCCAACACCGGGAACAGGATCGACCTCGCCGAGTTCCAGACCCTCTACGAGAACGGCCAGATCGAAGAGGGCTCCGTCGTCATCAACCAGGACTCGATCGTCGCGCTGCGCAGAGGCGATCAGGTCTCAAAGAAACCAACACAGGTCGTCATCACCTTCAACCCCGCGTCCCAGGAGGTCTTCTCCAAAGAGGTGATGCAGATCACCAACAACACCGCGACCGCCAAGAAGCCCTCCAGCCTCATGCCGTTCATCCTGACCTTCGGCCCGTTCCTCCTGCTGCTCGCCCTGATCTGGTTCTTCGTCTCGCGAGGGCTCCGCAACGCCCAGAGCGGCCCGGGCGGGATGCTCGGCAGCTTCGGCAAAAGCAAGCACCGCGTCCTCACCAAAGAGATGACCGGCGTCACCTTTACCGACGTCGCCGGCATCGAAGAAGCCAAGGAGGAGGTCGGCGAGATCATCGAGTTTCTCCGCCACCCCAAAAAGTTCACCAAGCTCGGCGGCAGAATCCCCCGCGGCGTGCTGCTCATCGGCGAGCCCGGCTGCGGCAAAACCCTGCTCGCCAAAGCCATCGCCGGCGAAGCGGACGTCCCCTTCTTCACGATCTCGGGATCAGACTTTGTCGAGATGTTCGTCGGTGTCGGCGCCAGCCGCGTCCGCGACCTCTTCAAGAACGCCAAGGAGAGCGCGCCCTGCATCATCTTCCTCGACGAGATCGACGCCGTCGGCCGTAAACGCGGCTCGGGCTTCAGCTCGGGCGGGAACGACGAACGCGAGCAAACGCTCAACGCGATTCTCGTCGAGATGGACGGCTTCAACTCCGGCGACGGCGTAATCGTCGTTGCCGCGACCAACCGCGCCGACGTGCTCGACCCCGCGCTGGTCCGGCCCGGTCGGTTCGACCGCCAGATCGTTGTCCCCCTGCCCGATATCAAGGGGCGGCTCGAGATCCTCAAGGTGCACGCCAAGAAAGTCATGCTCGGCCCGGACGTGGACTTCGAGCGCGTGGCCCGCATGACACCCATGTTCTCCGGCGCGGATCTCGCGGCAATCATCAACGAGGGCGCGATCGCCGCGACGATGCAGAACAAGGATTTCATCGAACAGGAAGACCTCGAAGAGGCCCGCGACAAGGTCAAGTACGGCCGCGCCCGCAAAAGCCACGTCCGCGAAGCTGAAGAAAACCACGCCACCGCCTACCACGAAGCGGGGCACGCCGTGATCCAGGCGCTGCTCAAAGAAGCAGACCCGGTCCACAAAGTCACGATCATCCCGCGCGGCCAGTCCCTGGGCGCGACCTTCAGCCTCCCCGAAAAAGACCGCGTCGGCTACGGCCTGCGCTGGCTCACCGCAACGATGCGCGTTGCCTGTGGCGGGCGGATCGCAGAGCAACGGGCGACCGGCGATATCTCAAGCGGCGCGTCCGGTGACATCTCGCAGGTCACCACGCTGGCGAAGGTCATGATCGAAGAGTGGGGCATGAGCGAACGCCTCGGGTTCATCCGCTACCGCGGCGAGGACAACCAGGGGCCTCTCATGCCCGGCAAGGACTACTCCGACGAAACCGCCAAAATCATTGACGAAGAGGTCCGCCGCCTCGTCGACGAAGCCTACCGCGATGCGCAGCAGATGATCGACGAACGCTGGGACAAGGTCGAAGCGGTCGCCGAGGCATTGCTGAAGTTCGAAGTGCTCTCGGGTGAAGAGGTCCACAAGATCATGCGCGGCGAACCCCTCGGCCGGTCGTCGCTCGCCGACATCCTTGCCAGCCAACGCCGCAGCACACCGCCCTCAGCTCCCACCCCCACCAGCACCGACGAGGACGAGGGGCCCGACGCCGCCCCGGGAATGCTGCCAGCACCGGCATAACAACGTTCATGGGTCCGAGCGTTTTGACGAGCCCTGTGCGCGATCGCAGGCCTGGTATACCCACGATAATCGACCATCCGTGACCCCGAGCTTGCGCTCGGGGCTCGTTGTGATGCGCACGAAGCGATCACAACGCGGCTGCCGCTGTCCTTGCCCCGCTACTCAAGCCGGAGCATGTGCATGTATTCGTGGTAACGCGCGTCGAGCTCTTCACGGGTGAGTGACCCGAGCCGCCCGAGGCTGAACTCCTCGATCGTAAAGCTCGCGGCAACCGTCCCGTGCGCCATCGCACGCCGCAGCGTCTCGAACCCCGCCGGGTCGATACGTGCCTCACCGCCCGTCGCGATCTCCGCCGTGATCGCCCCCATCATCCCGCCGGCAAAGCTGTCGCCCGCGCCGGTCGGGTCCACGACCTTCTCCGACGGGTACGCCGGCAACGCCGCGATCCCGTCGCGGTGGACGAGGATCGCGCCGTGCTCGCCCTTCTTCACCACGACAAACCTCGGCCCATACTCCAGCAGCCTGCGCCCGGCGGTGACCGTGTTCTTCGCACCGGTAAACTGCTCGGCTTCGTCAAAGTTCAGCACCAGCCCGTCCACGTCTTTGAGCAACGCCTCGAGCTCGGGCCGCGCCGTGTCGATCCACAGGTCCATCGTGTCGGCAACCGTCAGCCGGGGCTTGGCAAACCGCCCGGCCATGAGGTGCTGCACGCCCGGATGCATGTTGGCGAGAAAGACGACCGCGGCGCCCGAATACGCATCCGGCACCGGCGGCGGGTCCTCGATCAGAATGTTCAGCTCGGTAAACAGCGTCTCGCGGTGGTCCATGTCGTCGAGATACTTCCCGCCCCAGCGGAAGGTCTTTGACCCCTTGCGGACTTCGAGCCCGGTCGAATCCACGCCGGAAAGGCCGCGGATCTGGTCGTGAAACTCCGGCGGGAAGTCCTCGCCGACAGCCGCGACAAACCCGGTGGGCGTGTACAGCCCCGCCGCCGCTGCGAAATAGACGCCCGATCCGCCGAGGATGCCCTCGCGCGAATCGCCTCCGGGCGTGACGACCGTGTCGATACCAACTGTGCCGATGACTGTCAGGTCCATGTGTGGTGCTCCGTGGGGCGGGAGTGTAGGAGCACGCACGAACCGGGAACACCGCACA
>JAUZRR010000003.1 GCA_030950285.1 Planctomycetota bacterium
TGGATCAACCCCAGGAAGAGGAGATAATCGATGAAGATCGTGCACAAGGCGAGACGGTAATAGCGCCACCCGGTACAGCCCAGTGCGGCGACGCAAAGCGATGCTGGGCGTGTTGCCAGATCGGCACTGGGCTGGCGCCCAGTGGCACCCGATCGGGGCCTGCGCTTCGGTCTGCCCGGCAAATGAGTGGTCAGTGGACTGCGCCTCGAAGCAGCCCACTCTCCTCTACCGCACCGGCACCACCCGGTAGGCCTCGCCCACCTTTGTCGCAAAGCTCGCAAAGCCGTCGGCGTCGGTCTCGGCGACCAGCTCGCCCTCCTTGGTCGAAACCCGCGAGGGCACCGGGCTCCACACCCGGCAGCGGGTGCCGGCGTAGGAACGAATCTCCGCGGCGCTGAGCTGATTGTTGTCCCACACGATGTCCACCTCGAACCCGCCGCGGGCGCGGAGCCCGCGCACCCGGCCCGACGGCCAGGCATCCGGCAACGCCGGGAGCAGCCGCACCACCGGCTCGGCGAGCGTGCCCTCGTGGCTCTGCAACAGCATCTCGGCGATGCCGGCGGTGCCCCCGAAGTTGCCGTCGATCTGGAAGGGCGGGTGGTTGTCGAACAGGTTGGGCAGCGTGCTCTTGGCGAGCAACTGTTGCACGTGCTTGTGGGCCTCGTTGCCGTCGTGCAGGCGGGCGAAGTGGTTGATGATCCACGCACGGCTCCACCCGGTGTGCCCGCCGCCGCGGGCCAGCCGCGACTCGAGCGTCTTGCGGGCGGCGTCCATAAACTCCGGGGTCTCGGCAAAGGTGAACTGCCGCCCGGGGTGCAGCGCAAAGAGGTGCGACATGTGCCGATGCCCGGGCTCGGCTTCGTCGTAGGGCATGTCCCACTCGAGGATGCGGCCGTCGGGTCCGATCCGGCTCGGCGCGAGGCGCTCGAGCGCCGTGCGGGCGCGAGAGGTAAACTCATCCTCGATCCCCAGCACCGCTGCGGCCTCGAGCGCGTTGGTCAGGTTGTCCCAGATGATCTGCTGATCCATCGCCGTCCCCATCGCGATGTGCAGCGTGTTGCCAGCGCTATCGCGGTAGGCGTTCTCGGGCGAGGTCGAAGGGCCGGAGACCAAGAGCCCCGTCCGCGGGTCCTCGACGAGCCAGTCGAGCAGGAACTCGGCCGACTCCTTGATGATGGGGTAGCCCCGCTCGGCGAGAAACTCCTGATCGAGCGTGAAGCGGTAGTGCTCCATCAGGTGCTGGCTGGACCACGCCCCGCCCATGAGCCACATGCCCCAGACCACCCGCCCGGTCGGCGCGGTCCACAGCCAGGCGTCGGTGACGTGCCCGGCGGCCCACCCGCCCGCGCCGAACGACGCGGCCGTGCGACGGCCGTCGGTCCGCAGCCGATCAATAAACGATAAGAACGGCTCGTGGGACTCGGCGAGATTGGTCACCTCGGCCGGCCAGTAGTTCATCTGCAGGTTGATGTTGGTGTGGTAGTCGCTGTTCCAGGGCGCTTCCATGTGCTCGTTCCAGAGCCCCTGCAGGTTCCCGGGCATGTCGCCCTCGCGCGACGACGCGATCATGAGGTACCGCCCGTAGTGGAAGTAGAGCGCGTCGAGCGCCGGGTCTGCCCGCCCGGCCCGGACCAGCGCCAGCCGCTGGTCGGTCGGCAGCTCTCTGCGGTCCACGCCGATGTCCAGCTCGACGCGCTTGAATATCCGCCCATGGTCGCCGATAAGGCGTGAAAAGAGCGACTTGGCCACCCGATCGCCGGTCGCTTCCAACGTCTCGGTGCAGGCCGCCCCGAGGTCATCCTCAAGCGGCGAGAACGGGTCGAGCATGTTGTAGTCGGTCGCCACCGCGATCGTGATGAGCACACTCATCGCGCCCTCGACACGGATGCCCCCGTCGATCGCCCGGACCTCTCGAGCCTTGCCCGTGTTCACCCGGACCCGCCCCTCGAACCGGACGCCCTGGTGCTCGCCGTTGTGCTGCGCCCGCCCCCGAATCGCCAGCGTGTTCTCCCCCACCGTCTCGACCTCGGCGTCGGACTCTCGCTCGATCGACACCGTCAGACGCAACCCCTCCGGATCGTCGGTGCGCAGCTGCACGATGATCATGTTGTCCGGCCGGCTCGCCGCCACACGCCGCAGGTGGAACTTGCCATTCGCGAGAAACGCCGTCGAAACGATCGCCGCGTCGAGATCGAGCGAACGCCGATACGACGTCGGCTCACCGATGCCGTCAAACCGCAGCAGCAGGTCGCCCAGCGGCTGGTAGCTCCGCGGGCTGATCCGCGGCGAGAGCGCCTCGGCCTGGAGCAACGCCTCGGCTTCACCGGCTTTGCCCGCAAAGTACAACTCCCTCGCCCGTTCGACCGCCTCGGCTGCGCCCTCACGCTGGGTGGGGATCGGAGGCCCGGCCCAGATGGTCTCCTCGTTGAGCTGGATCCGCTCCTCGCTGACGCCGCTGAAGACCATCGCCCCCAGCCGACCGTTCCCGACCGGGAGCGCCTCGTTCCACGACGCGGCCGGCTTGTCGTACCAGAGCGCGTGGTCGCGGACCGGTGCGCCCTGCATGACCCGGGCGCTCTCGATCCTGGGCGTGCTCGCCGCGGCAAGTGCCGCCAGCGCCGCCGGCGCTGGGGTCGCCCACGAGGCATCGTCACCGGCGCGGACACGCCAGCTCCTCAGTATGCGCAACTCACTCTTGGGCCCAATCAGCAGCGGCGTCCCGCCCGTGATGCCCCCCGCCCCGCCGCTGTCGTGGACACGCACCGCGATGGTGTTGATCTCGCCCGGCTTGAGCAGGTCGGCGGGAACGGTGTACTGCCTCGGCACGTTCCAGGCGGTCGCGGCGTCGGGCGGCATCGAGCCGGTCGCCCCGACCCGCACGCCGTTGACATAGGTCTCGTCGGCGTCGTCGATCCCGCCAAAGAGCAGCGTCGCGTCGGTGCCCGCCCATGACTCGGGAATCTCGACCGCGGTCTGGTACCAGGCGAAGCCGTCGTAGGCCTCCATCTCGCCGCCGAGGCTCTCCCAGGCTGCCGGGGCCCGGATGGGCAGCCAGCCGTCGCCCTGTTCGGGGGTGGCAGGCTGGGCAAAGAGGGTGGAGCAGGCCAGAACGGCAAGCAACGGCAGTATCGTGCGGAACTTCATGCCCACACGATAGGACATCTGCCGGAATCGTGTTCCCGGGCGAGCCTTGCCCCCTCCCCTTGTCCCCTCGCTTGCGCGAGGGGCTCTATGCGCCGTGTCTTCGGAGTTTGGGCGGCGTCTTCGGGCTCTTGTAGAGCCCCTCGCTCGAGCGAGGGGCCACCGCTGCCCACACCATCCCGGCCTACTACCCTTGCCGCGTGGCCACCAAACGCAGCCCCGCGATGCAGCAGTACGACCGGTTCAAAGCCCAGCACCCCGGGTGTGTGCTCTTCTTCCGCATGGGCGACTTCTACGAGTTGTTCTACGACGACGCGGTGCTCGTCTCCAAACTGCTCGGGCTGACGCTCACCGAGCGGTCCAAGGGGCAGCCCATGGCCGGGATGCCCCACCACCAGCTCACCAACTACCTCCGCAAAGCCATCGACGCCGGGCTGCGGGTCGCGGTCGCCGACCAGATCCAGGACCCAAAGGACGCCAAGGGTGTGGTCGATCGTGCGGTCACGCGGGTCGTCACGCAGGGCACGCTTATCGACGACGGGCTGCTCGACGGCGCCCGCGCCAACCGGCTCGGCGTGGTCGCGTTTGTCGACTCGAGCCAGGGGCTCCGCGCCGGGGTCGCGGTGGTCGAGGTCTCGACCGGCGCGTTCACCGTGCTCGACTGTGCGCCCGAAGACGCAGCCGACGAGCTCGCCCAGCGCGGCGTCCGCGAGTTGCTCTACGCCGAGACCCACTCGGCAGAGCCGCCCGAGCGAATACGAACCGTCCTCGAAGCCCTCGGCATCGCCGGCACGCCCCGCCCCGCGTGGCACTTCCGCCACGACGAAGCGCTCGAAGCAATCAAAACAACCTTCGGCGTCGCGTCGCTCGAGGGGTTCGGGCTCGGCGAGGACGACCCGGCACTCCCCGCAGCCGGCGCGGTCGTCCGCTACCTCCGCGAGACTCAAACCCCAGCTGCCGACACAAACGCAAACCAGAGCGACCACGCTGCAAACTCGTCCCGCCACCCCGGGCTCTCTGCCACGCTCGCCCATCTCCAGCCGCCCCGCCGCGAACGCGACGAGGGCAGGTGCGTCGTGGACGCGGTCAGCCTGCGCGCACTCGAGATCGAACGCACCATCCGAGGCGGCGGCCCCGGAACCAACAGCAGCGATTCGACCGACGGCTCGTTGCTTGGGGTCTTCCTCCGCGCCCAGACCGGCGCGGGCAACTGCCGCACCGCGATGGGCCGCCGCCTGCTCCGCGACTGGCTCTGCCGCCCGCTCGCCGAGATGAGCCCGATCGTCGCGAGGCAACGCTGCATCGCGGCGCTGGTCGAGGACCGCCGCTCGGCGACCGAACTCGGGGAGGTGCTCGCGGACGTGCAGGACGTCGCCCGCATCGCCGGCCGTGTCGCGCTGGCGCGGGCAACACCCCGCGATCTCGTCGCCCTCGGGCGCAGTCTCGACACGCTCGATCGGCTGCGCGAAACGCTGACCGGCGCCGACGCCTTTGCCGAGCACGCCGCCGCGCTCGACGACGTACACGAATCGCTCGCACCGCTCGCGGCCGACATCGTCGCCCGCTGCGTCGAATCGCCCCCCGCCCACCTGCGCGAGGGCGGCCTCATCCGCGACGGCATCGACGCCGAACTCGACGAGGCGCGGAAGTTGCAAACAGACGGCGGGGTCTGGCTTGCTGAGTATCAACAAAAACTCGCAGACGAGATCGGGCTCGCCGGGTGCAAGGTCGGGTACAACTCGGTCTTCGGCTATTACATCGAACTGACCAAAGTCCAGGCCCGCGACTACAGCCGGCAGATCGACCAGGCCGCCCTCACCCGCAAGCAGACGCTCCGCAATGCCGAGCGATACATCACGCCCGAACTCAAGGACTTCGAGGACAAAGTCACCACCGCCGAGGCCCGCGCGGTCGCCCGCGAGCAGGCACTCTTCCGCGAGTTGTGCGACGCGGCACTCGGGCAACTCCGCGCCATCGCCGCGTTTGCCGAGACCGTCGCGGCGATTGACGTCCTGCTGGCGATGGCAGACAAAGCCGCCCAGCGCGGGTGGACAAAGCCCGAGATTGTCGAGACCCGAACCCTCACCATCCACGGCGGCCGGCACCCGGTGCTCGATGAACTGCTCGGCGCCGACTTCGTCCCCAACGACACCCAACTCGGCGCAGCCGCCGCGGTCGAAGGCACCGACCGCCCCGCCCTGGCCCTGCTCACCGGCCCCAACATGGCGGGCAAAAGCACCTACATCCGCCAGGTCGCGTTGCTTACGTTACTCGCCCACACCGGGAGCTTCATCCCCGCCGACCGGGCAACGATCGGGCTGTGCGACCGCGTCTTCACCCGCGTCGGGGCCGACGACGCGCTGCACCGCGGGCAGTCCACCTTTATGGTCGAGATGGCCGAGACCGCCAACATTCTCAACCATGCGACCGACCGATCGCTGGTCATCCTCGACGAGATCGGCCGCGGCACCAGCACGCTCGACGGGCTGAGCCTCGCGTGGGCGATCACCGAATGGCTCGCGACCCGGCGCGGGCCGCGCACGCTCTTTGCAACCCACTACCACGAGCTGACCGACCTGGCCGAGCAGATGGAGGCACGGGTCACCAACCTGCAGGTGAGCGTCCGCGAGTGGACCACGCCCGACGGCGTCGAGGAGATCGTCTTCCTCCACCGCATCGTCCCCGGGCGGGCCGACCAGTCCTATGGGCTGCACGTCGCAAAACTCGCGGGCGTGCCGACCGACGTTGTCGAACGCGCTCAAGAAGTTCTCAACTCGCTGAGTGTCGAAAGGGCCAGCGAACGCGGCGTGATCCAGCCCCCGCCCGGCCGCAAGAGCGAGCCCGAGCAAGGCCAGCTCTCGCTCTTTACCGAATACCTCGACCACCCCGCCATCCAACAGCTTCGCGAACTCAAACTCGACGGGTTGTCGCCGATGCAGGCATTCGATAGACTGCGCGAGTTGCGAGCACTGACCGACACAACCAACCCACGGTCGTAGTCCGTGCCCGCGTTGTCCCGGTGCCGGGTGCGAAGGGGGGTATCGGCATGAGCAAGATCTGCGGCATCTGCGGCGAAGATTGCAGCGATCGGCCGCGTGTCAAAGACCGACACGGGCGGTACTACTGCAAAGCGTGCGCTTCAGAACGAGCCCGGGCCGATGACGATGCGGCACCGGGTGTTGCTGCCGGTGCAGCGGGCGGTGCTGTGGGCGCAGCGGCTGCAGCGGCGCTCCCCGAGGACCCGGACACCTTCGAGCTCGACAACGCCGACCCGGGCGCACGCCCGCTGCCGATCGAGATGCTCGACAACACCGAGCCGACCCGGAACTGCCCGATGTGCTTCCGCTCGATGCCGCGGGATGCGAAGATCTGCGTGTCCTGCGGCTACGACCCGGAAAAGGGGATCCAGAGCTCGACCAAGATCGTGAAGAAAGCCGGCAAAGGATGGACGAAGCGCACCCGAGGGTACCGCTGCGACAACTGCGGCTACGACCTCGCGGGGCTCCCCGAGCCGGTCTGCCCCGAGTGCGGCACGCGGGTCGATCTCTCCCGCCGCGCCAGGTTGGACGAGCAAATCAGATCGCAAACCTTTCATATGGAATATAAGAAACCGATGGTCTGGTTTGCGATCGGCTTTGTGATCGTGGGGATCGCACTGGCGGTCAAAGGTGAGCCGATGGGGTTTCTCGGCTACGCGATCCTGCTGGTGATGCAACTGCCCTTCATGCTCCTCGGGCTCTGGTTGTGCCAGAAGACCTTTCTCGGCGAGATCGGTACCATCCCGCTCAACACGGTGCGGATCGCCAGCGCCCTGGCGTTGGGCAACGCGGTAGATGAGATCCTCCCGATCAGCTTCTTCTTCATTACGCCCGGAATGATCGTCTATCTCGTCGTGCTGATGGACCTGTTCGATATCGACCTCTCGGACGCCATCTGGGCCGCGGTGATTATGTTCCTGGCCAAGATCGGCGCAACCCTGCTCGCGGTGTATGCCATGGTGCAGTATCTCGGCATATCGATCTGACTCGAAATCAGCCTCGGGACATCGCCGCCATCACCGAGCCCGATTCACCCCACGCGACCCGCTCGGCCGCCTCGCGCAGTACGCCCGCGACAAACTCCTCGAGCGGCATCGCGCCCAGGTCTTTCTGCACGCCCCGCGCCCGCACGCTTACGTTGCCCGCCTCGGCGTCCCGCGGCCCGACGACCGCCATGTAAGGAATCTTTTCCTCGGCCGCACGCTTGATCTTCGCCTGCACGCGTTCGTTGCCGTCGTCGAGCGACGCGCGAACCCCCGCGTCGCGGAGCGCTTTGAGCACCCGCTGGGCGTAGTCGTTGGTCTTCTCGCTGATCGGCAGCACCCGCACCTGCTCGGGCGCAAGCCACGCCGGGAACGCCCCGGCGAAGTGCTCGATGAGGCAGCCGATGAACCGCTCCATGCTGCCGAAGGGGGCCCGGTGGATCATCACCGGGCGGTGGGGCATGTTGTCCGGCCCGATGTAACTCAGATCGAACCGCTCGGGCAGGTTGTAATCGACCTGCACCGTCCCCAGCTGCCACTCGCGGCCGATGACGTCCTTGATGATGAAGTCGATCTTCGGCCCGTAAAACGCGGCCTCCCCGGGCTCTTCGGTAAAGGGCACACCGAGCGTCTCCGCCGCCTGTCGGCACGCCTCTTCGGCCTTATCCCAGTTGGCAGGGTCCCCGGTGTACTTCGCCGAATCAGTATCGCGCAACCCGATTCGCACGCGGTAGTCGCTCATTCCCAGCGTACCGAAGATAACTTTGACTAAGGAGAGGCAACCTAACAACTCATCCTGCACCTGCTCGGGCGTGCAGAAGAGGTGCGCGTCGTCCTGGGTGAACCCGCGCACCCGGGTCATGCCGTTGAGCTCGCCCGATTGCTCCCAGCGGTAGACCGTCCCAAACTCGGCGAGCCGGACGGGCATATCGCGGTAGCTGTGCGGCTGGCTGTCGAAGACCTTGATGTGGTGCGGGCAGTTCATCGGTTTGAGCAGGTAGCCGTCGATCTCGCCCTCGCGGAGGCGGTTGGCAAGGTCGGCACACGAGCACCCCTCGGTCGCCAGCTCGCCCAGCTGCTCGCGCTCGATCACCGGGGGGTACTGGCTGTCGGCGTAATAGGGAAAATGGCCGCTGGTCTTATAAAGCCCGAGCTTGCCGATGTGGGGTGTGAAGATCTCGAAGTACCCTTGTTTGTTCAGTTCCTCGCTGATGAAGTTCTGGAGTTCTTTGCGGACGATCGAGCCGTTGGGCGTCCAGAGGATGAGCCCCTGCCCGACCGCCTCGTCGATATGAAAGAGCTTGAGTTGCTTGCCGAGCACGCGGTGGTCGCGGGCCTTGGCTTGTTCGAGTTGTTCGAGATACTGGTTGAGCTCCTTCGGCTTGAAGAACGCGGTGCCGTAGACACGGGTGAGCCGGTCGGAGGTCTCGTCGCCGTGCCAGTAGCTGCTCGCCAGCGACATGATCTTGACCGCCCCGATCCGCCCGGTGCTCGGGACATGAGGCCCCCGACAGAGGTCTTCCCAGTGCTTCCCGGGCTCACCCGTCGCGTACCACGACAAACGCCGGGGATGCGCTTGCGAATCCCGGGATTCCGTTCCCCCCGTCCCCCCGTCGGTGCTCATTGCTGCGATCGCCCGCTCGGCGTTATCAATCTTATATTTACTTCCCTCGCCCCGGAGCTTGGCGATCCCCTCATCGACCGGCAGCTCGTACCGCGTAAACCGCCGATCCTCTTTGACGATCTTCACCATCTCCGCTTCGATCGCCTCGAAGTCGCCCTCCCGCAACGGCCGATCGTCAGGAAAACGAATGTCGTAATAAAACCCCGTCTCCAGCGGCGGCCCATACACAAGCTCGGCGCCCGGCACGATCCGCTGGATCGCCTCGGCCATGACGTGGGCAGCCGAGTGGCGGAGCAGGAACAGCGCGTCGGGGTCCAACTCGCCGTCGCGGGTCTTGGGTGTCACGATTGCCAGCTCGCAATCCCGCTCGATCGGCGCGTGCAGGTCGGCCAGCTCGCCGTTGATCTTCGCTCCCACCGCGGCCATCGCGAGTCTCGACCCGATGCTCTCGGCGACTGCAAACGCGGTCGTCGGCCCGGCGAACTCTTTGACCGACCCATCGGGGAGTGTGATGCGGATTGTGTCAGCGTCGGCTGCGGGGCTCATCGGGCGGGTCTCCATTTCTGGTCGATACGGGCGTTTTTCACACCCGGACCGTACGCGAGCCGGGCTCTATGTGCCCGGACTCCACCCCCACACCCCCACACCCCCACACCCCCACCTGCTCCCGCCCCCCCCCACCAGCCACCGCCCCCCCCCGATCGGCCCTCTAATCCGGGGCCGCGGGCGTTATAGGGCGTTCTACGACGACCGTAGACGTGCCGACAAGAGCCGTCGGAGCCCCGACAGAGACCGGGTTCACAGCCCCCCCCACACACACCACACACACCCGCGTTGACGCGGCGCGCAGGATCGGTCAAGATAGTGGGCCACCCGACCCATCGGCCCACAAGGGGAGCGACCCGCTTGATCTGCCCGTTCTGCGAAAAAGACAACGACAAGGTCATCGACTCCCGCGCCAGCGAAGCCGGACGGGTCATCCGCCGCCGCCGCGAGTGCGTCGCGTGCAGCAAACGCTTCACCACCTACGAGCGGATCGAGCACACCTCCCGCCTCATGGTCGTCAAACGCGACGGGTCCCGCGTGCCCTTCGACGCCGAGCGGGTGCTGGCGGGGGTCATCAACGCCTGCGGCAAACGCCCCGTGGCCGACTCGACCAAACGCCGGCTCGTCGAAGAGGTCGAGGAAGAGCTCAGCCGCGAGTTCGAGCGTGAGGTCGACTCGAGCGTGATCGGCGAACGCGTCATGCGCAGCCTCCGCGAGATCGACGGCATCGCCTACATCCGCTTTGCCACCGAACACCTGCGGATGGACACCATCGAAGAGATCAAGAACGAACT
This sequence comes from Planctomycetota bacterium, assembly GCA_030950285.1. Taxonomy (GTDB): domain Bacteria; phylum Planctomycetota; class Phycisphaerae; order Phycisphaerales; family UBA1924; genus PNC22. The sequence goes on from JAUZRR010000003.1 coordinate 10,127, forward strand.
CGAAGACCTCACCAACCGCCCAAAGAGCGGGAAAGATCAGCAGGAACTCTTCAAACGCGGGGGCTCTTCCGCCCCGCGTCCGGCTTAGCTTCGATCTCGCTGGACGGCAGGCCGGTGCGGCTCGGACGCTGGATCAACATCGGGTCGACCGGCGTCAGGTGCGCATCGCGCAACTCAAGCCCGGCGGCCTGGGCGATCAACGCCAAACTCACGCGGTCCCGCTTCTGCAGCTTCTTGCCGATCGAGTCGCGGTGCCGCTCCACCGTGCGCGGCGACAGCGTGAGAATCTCCCCGATCTGCTTGGCGCTCTTGCCCTGCCCGATCAGCGCGAGCACCTCGAGCTCCCGAGGGCTCAGCACCGCGAGCGGCCCGAAGTGTGCCGTCCCGGTGGTGACGATCTTGAAATCCTCGGGCAGCAACTCGTCGTCGGTGATGCCTTCCCGTGCGATCACAAGAATCCGTGTCGGCCCCTCGGTGTCGGCGTCAACCCTTTGGTACTGCGCCTCGACACGCTTGCCGTTCCAGATGAAGCGGATCACCAGCCGCTCCCCTGACTCGGCGACCCGCCGGAGCAGGGCGATCTTCTCGCGCGCCCACTCGGGCGGATAAACCTCGTCGAGCCTGCGGCCGATGTGCTCCTCGACCGTCCCCCCGCCGTACACCTTCGTCGCGGTCTCGTTGACGTAGACAATCGTCCCGTCGGCCTCCATCAGGCACACGCTGAGACCAGCGGTGGTCGCGAGCTGCTCGAATATTTTGTCATCGGAGAATCTGAAATCCTGTGGCATGGCCGTGCTTCACTCCTCTCACCGCCTCACCAAAGCCCTTCCACCCCACGGGACGAGCCGCCGTACAATACCCCCAGCCTATCACCATGGAGCCGTTCATGCCAGCGAAAGTTCAAACCACCGCCGCACGCGCACTCAAAGACCTCAAAGGCCGGGGCATTCTCTACGACGGATGCACCGTCATGGTCGGCGGGTTCGGGCTCTGCGGCATCCCCGAGCAACTGATTCTCGCCCTGCGGGATACCGGAGTCCGAGAACTCACCTGCGTCTCCAACAACGCGGGCGTCGACGACTGGGGGCTCGGCCTCCTGCTGCAAACCCGACAGATCAAGAAAATGATCTCCAGCTACGTCGGCGAGAACGCGACATTCGAGAAGCAGTTCCTCGACGGCGACCTTGAAGTCGAGTTCAACCCGCAGGGAACCCTCGCCGAACGTATCCGCGCCGGAGGGGCCGGCATCCCTGCGTTCTTTACCGCCACCGGCGCCGGGACGATCATCGCCGAGGGCAAGGAGACCCGCACGATGCGCGCGCCCAGACACGCCGCCCGTGTCAATGCCGACGACCCCTCGACCGCGCCGCGCGAGTTTGTCATGGAGTCGGGGTTGTATGCCGACCTTGCGCTGGTCAAGGCGTGGAAAGCCGACGAGTTCGGGAACCTGGTCTTCCGCAAGACCGCCCGCAACTTCAACCCGATGATGGCGACCGCCGCCGCGTTCGTGGTCGCCGAGGTCGAAGAGATCGTCCCCACCGGCAGCCTCGACCCCGACACCATCCACACGCCGGGAAGCTACATTGACCGGGTCGTCCGCACCGAGAGTGAGAAGCGCATCGAGCAACGGACCATCCGGTCGGCCTGACGATGCCCGCCACCAGCGGCGCACCTCAACCGATTGCGACAGCGCGGGAATCGGCGGTTCCGATGTTTCGGATCAACCCGATCGCCGACAACACCGCAGCAATCATGCCGTTACGAACGACGATCGGCCACCAGTTCGTAACCTCCGCTTCCCCCAGGAAACAGCCGCAGGGCGTCGGTGCCGGTGGCGGGTCATACACAAGCCAGAGCGCATACAGCGAAAACAGGAAGAATATCGAAGCAGACAGCACCGCCCCGGAACGAACAGGAGCCCACCTCGGTTGCAAGACACACCACACCAGGAATGCGCCCGCGGCAATCTCCCCCACGCAGACCGACCAGGCAGCAATCGGGAGATCGGATCGGGAAGCACGCCCTGGACCCGAAGGGCGAGCATAAACGCCCCGAGTGATTGCACCTTGGAGAGCCCAGCCAAGAGCAGCACCCCTCCGGAGACAGCCAACACGGCCTTTCCAAGAACGAACACGCCCCTTGCCAACACGTTCATGCCCTTTCTCTCCAACAAGGTCACGCCCCTTTGCGGCGCCAGAACTCCACTCCCGCAACAAGGACGAGAACGAGCCCGGTGCCGAATACAGGCCATCGCCATTTCCGCATTCCGGCCCCGCTGTAGGGAGTCGTGTCGAGTTTCCCCGGTTCAACCACAAGCCCGCCGTCGGCTGTCCGCGAGTACCCTTCCTGCATTGCCTTGCGCTCCACATCGACCACCATCGCGGTCTTGCGGGCAAGGGACGCAACTGTCTCCGGCACGAACAGTGCTGTGGATGCTCCTTCACGCAGGCGGACCTCTTCGAGCGTCATACCCTCGCGGCCGGGGACCTCGGCGACAAGATCAAAGCCCCGATCGCCTCCCCGGTCGTCATACCGGAACTCGATCTCGCGCCGATCCTCAGGGTCGTCCTGCCATCGGCGGATGGCCCGTCCCGATGCGGCAAACTCGACGACGCCCAGAGGGCCGACATGGTTGGACCACTGCGTGAAGGTGACCCGCCACCCCCCTATGTCCATCGAGACGGCACCGACGACAACCTCGGGACGCTCGGAAAAATGCGAGAGATAGACCTGCGGGAAAACATCGGCCAGCGCAAGCAACGGCATGTCGTCCGGCGGCTCGATCATCTCGACCGTGCCGCCAGGTCCGACGATACGGAACCCCCGACCCGCCGCGGTGCGTCCGGCACTGTTCATCGCTCCCACAACATACCACGCGCCAGACCCGGCGTCCCAGCCATACTCGAGCCGGTTGACGAGAATGTTGTTCTTCTCCATTCGAGCCATCGAATAGGTCGCCAGGACAGCCCCATGATGCGGCCGATGCTCCTCACACCACGAGAGAAACGCATCGACAGAATCGGTCCGGTCCAAGCCCTCACTCGGCTGCGCCAGAGACGACCCGCTTGCCCAACACACAAGAAGGATCGTGGCGAGAGCGCTGTACAGACTGCAGCGTGCCGAGCCTCTCATTCCACGACGTCCGAACAGTCATTGACGCAGTTCATCACATTGTATGTTTGGGGAGTCACAACCGGATTGACAGGCCCGCTACCACCGATCCAGCAGCATGTCCCGTTCCCCAGGTCACCGATCCGTACCGCCCCGGGCTCCGGTGGGTCCCAACAATCCCCCCGAATAAAGTACTGCATGGAAGCAAGAGAATACTGGTAGCAGTTGGCCGTTCGGCTGGGAAATTTCTTGATCTGTGCGAGCGGATCGGCCCCCGTAGCCGTCACCGACCCGGCCTCGCACACCAGCGCGGTTGTTCCCGAGCAGGCCCCGTTCGGCCCTTGAGACGCGGGCGGCCAATCCAACAAGTACGCACAGCAGGCCGGTGCCCCTCCCACCTGTGCGAGCACGCTCCCTGCAAGAATGCTGCCCGAAATGATGCCGAGTATCTTCTCAGAGTGCATATTCGTGTTCCTTTCCCGGGCCACAGAGCCCACAATGCAACTACCACCTGTCGATGCCTTCAACTCCCAACCAGGTTGTCCACACCGGCGTTCCAATCTCATTCTCGAGCAGCACCGGCTTCCCGTTGTTGAACTCGAGGTAGTTTCCCGAAACTGCCGAGCCGTCAGCCATCCCGACGGGAAACTCCCAGAGATCCACACAACAGAACGATTCAACATCGGTCTGCAGCCCCGTCTGCTCATCGAATGGGGGACCGCTGTACGCCCGGAATACGAGCCCCTTCAGCGACGGGTAGGACACCGCGCGGGTCAACACGGGGCTCGACCTCTGTTCCGATGACGGGACCGTCTCCCCAGGACGCATCAACCGTCGGTCGTACACCATGCACATCGACATCACCACCGTATCAAATGGGGAACCGTGGAGGTCCGGCTCGATCTCCTCCCGGCTCGAGAAGTACCCTGCCTCCATCATCGGGAGATACCAACTGCCCGCCGTCAACGTGGGATCGTGGTGCCCGCCCCAGAATGGAAAGACATCGTCCGACTCGGCTGTGTACATCGTAATGCTCGCCGCGTGGCTGCGCATCAGTGCCAAGTCTCGCGTGAGCTTGCCCTGGGATACCGCCCCCGCCAATCCCGGGAACAGAAACGAACTCAGGATCATCACCACGCCCAGCACAACAACAAGTTCCACCAACGAAAATGCCCGCCGCTCGTACACCGCAGTCCCATCTGTTCTCGGAGGTGTGCTATTCTGTGTCCTGTCCATACCATCAGATTACACACACACACACACACAAGCTCAATATTTATTTTTACAAACTCGCCCTAAGTCTTTGTTCGACAAGAGATTACGGGCCCTATGTGCCGCTCAACATCTTCCGTTATTTGACAAACCCGGACACCACCCATGAAACTCACCCTCGGCCTCATCATCATGCTCATCGGGGCCGCGATCGTCATCACCGGGATCGTCATCGCCCTCCTCTCGCTCGGCGGGCTCTACTCGGGGTTCGTCAACGACGCGCTGGGTCAGCCCGACGACGCGGTCCAAACCACCCAACAAGGCATGTACCGGGGCCTCATCGTCGGCGGCATCGGCATCGTCCCCTTCCTCATCGGCAGCATGATCGTCAAGGGCTCGATTGTCCGCAAGCTCATCCGCGCACGCAACAAATCCCGCAACACACACCGCGCGTAACACCCCCCAAACACACAACGCGCCCACCCTCCGAGCCCCGGACTTCAGTCCGGGGGAGTGTCCGGTGCGCACACGGATGCACAAATCCACGCGGACCAACCCGGACTGAAGTCCGAGGCTCAGGATTGGAGAGCACTTTGCAGACGAGCCCCGCGACATCCCCTACCATGTCCTCATGCCACTCGACCGCAACCAGATCGCCAAACGTGCCGCCCGCGAACTCCGCGACGGCTACATCGTCAACCTCGGGATCGGGATGCCCACCCTGGTCGCCAACCACATCCCAGATGGCGTCGACGTCTGGCTGCAATCCGAGAACGGACTCCTCGGGATCGGTCCCTTCCCCACCGAGGAAACCATCGACGCCGACCTCATCAACGCTGGGAAGCAGACCGTCACCGCCCGGGTGGGCGCAAGCTACTTCAGCTCGGCTGACAGCTTCGCGATGATCCGCGGCGGGCACATCGACATGTGCATCCTCGGCGCCATGGAACTCAGCCAGGAGGGCGACATCGCCAACTGGATGATCCCCGGCAAAATGGTCAAGGGCATGGGCGGCGCCATGGACCTCGTCGCGGGTGTCCAGAAAGTCATCGTCATGATGGACCACTGCAACAAGAAGGGCGCACCTAAAATCCTCAAAGCGTGCTCCCTCCCCCTCACCGGCAAGCGGTGCATCGACATGGTCATCAGCGACCTGTGCGTGCTGCAGATGGACTACGACAAGCGCCGCTTCATGCTCACCGAGCTCGCGCCGGGCGTGGACAAAGACGAAGTGCTCGACAAGACCGAAGCGGAACTCCTCGTCGCGAATGATCTCGCAACGATCGAGGTGTAAACCCTCCAGAGCACCCCATAATCGCCCATTTTCTGTGGACCCGACTCTAACGGGCAAGTAAGACTCTAGGTATACTCACTCGGATCGCCGGTTCCGGTGGTCGGGCGCACGCCCACATCTGACACCTCAGACCATGGAGAACGCAATGGCAAACTACAAGATCGAAGACGTCGAAGGCATCGGCCCCACCTACGGCGAGAAGCTCCGCGAAGCGGGGATCAAAGACACCGACAGCCTGCTCGCCGCGTGCAAAACCCCCAAGCAGCGCAAGGAGTTGGCCGAGAAGACCGGACTCGACTCCGGTCGGGTGCTCAAATGGGCCAACATGGCCGATCTCTACCGCATCACCGGCGTGGGCTCGGAGTTCGCCGAGTTGCTCGAAGCCGCCGGCGTGGACACGGTCAAGGAACTGGCCGCCCGCAACGCGACCAACCTGGCGACCAAGATGGTCGAGGTCAACGACGCCAAAAAGCTCTGCCGTCGCACCCCGACCGAAGCCGACGCGACCAAGTGGGTCGCCGAGGCCAAGACCCTGCCGGCCGGGCTTGAGTACTGAACCCAGAACACACGGAAACACATCACCGCACAAAACAACAGGCCGCTCCCCCGGGAGCGGCCTGCTTTGCTTGCAATGAATCTCACCGGATCAGCCGCCCGAATCGTCGGCGTCGGCATCCGACCCGTCGTCGGTTTCGTCGTCGCCGCTCTCGTCGTCACCGGCTTCGTTGTCACCAGCTTCGGGCAACGCCGGCGCGCGGCCCAGCCCTCGGTCGATCGCAGCCTGCAACTCGTCGGACCAGTCGATCTCGATCTTCTCATCGGGCACGTCCGCCTCATCAGCTGCGGCCTTGGCGTTGGCCAGGAACGCCCGCAGCTCGTCGGCGGTCACCTTGCTCGGGTTCTTCAGTTCGATGTTGAGGTTGTTGGAGTGAATCGCGAACATGTCAGCGTCGCCCGGTGCCGCGTGGATCGGCTCGGTCACATCGTCGATCTTGGTCGTCGAGATTTTCTCCTCCGACAACCCGCGGACAAAGCGGCTGAGCTGCTTGGAGCCGTCGGCCTTTTCCTCGTCGGTAAGCTCGGACTCGGCGAGGTACGACTGCTGGATGCCCATCACGATCATCGCGGGCATGACCGGGCTCTCGGCGAGTTTCTCAGCCACCTGAATGAACTGCTCGACCGAGATATCGCCGGCCTCGAACTCGTCGGTGAATGCGCCCACCACCGCCATGACTTCCTGCTGCTCTGCGTCGGGGATCGAGCTCTGATTCAACCCCGTCTCGACAAGCCTGTTCACCCCGGTACTCGCCCATCCCCGCCAGTTCGTCGCGACATAGATGCCGCCGGCGATCAGGACCACGCCGACAATCGCCAAAGCGACAAGACACCCGCCGAGGACACCGCCGCGGCGGGGAACCTTTTTGCTCGATCCCTGCATCAAAACCGTACCCTTCCCCGGCTGGCCCTTTCCGTCGGGTGCCATATGCCGGTACTTATCCGGAGTATAACTGGGAAAACCCGCCCCGTCGTTTCGTGATCGACTGTGCTCGTCCCCGCAGAGCCATCTCCCCGGAGCCCATATGCCGCAGCAAGCTGACATGTTCTTTGACGCCCACCTCGATCTCGCCTATCTCACCGAGGTCGGCCGTGACATGCACGCCCCGCTTGACGACTGCCGAGGCAGGCTCCTCCCCGCAGCCGTCACGTTGCCCTCACTCCGCGATGGCAACGTCCACGCCTGCCTGGGCACCATCTTTACCGAAGCCCTCGCCACCGACGCCACCAACACCTCCACCCCCACCACCGACACCCCCGAAGCGGCCTATCCAGAAGGGGACGCACTTGCTGCCTGGCGCGCGGGCATGCGCCAGCTCAAGCTCTACCAGGCGTGGGCCCAGGCAGGGGTGATCGAGCTCATGCCCAGACGCCCGCAAGGCACGCACGCCAACACCGACGCACCTCCCGCCCGGGACGATGAAGCGGCATCCGTCGCCACCCCGGCGCGAGACACCGACGCCCCGCTCCTGCTCGGCATCCTTATGGAGTGCGCCGATCCGATCGAAACCCCCGACCAGCTCGACGAGTGGGCCAACGCCGGCGTCATCGCGATCGGGATGGCCTGGTGGCGCGGCTCACGCTACGCCGGGGGCAACGGGCTCGGCGGCCCGCTCACCGACGCCGGACGCGACCTCGCCGACCGGATGGACGACCTCGGCATCGTCCACGACCTCTCCCACCTCTCACAACACGCCACCGACGAGCTGCTCGCCCACACCGACCGGGTGGTCGTCGCGTCGCACTCCAACTGCCGCGCGCTGCTGGATGGCGAAGCCAACCCCGACTGGCAACGCCACCTCAGCGACGAGACCATCGCCGAGATCGGCCGCCGGGGAGGGATCGTCGGGCTCAACCTTGTCCGCAACTTCATCCGCAGCGGATTGAAACGCGACGACCCTGACGACCGCCCCACCATCGACGAAACCCTCGCCCACGTCGAGCACGTCTGCGACATCATGGGGCACCGCCGCGGCGTCGGACTCGGCACCGACATGGACGGCGGCATCACCGCAAACGACCTGCCCCGGGGCATCAACTCACCCAGCGACCTGCACAAACTCTGCGACGCACTCACCACCCGAGGCTGGAGCGATGCCGAGGTCCGGGGCTTTGCGTGGGGAAACTGGACAAGGTTCTGGGGAGTCGAATAACACGGACTCCGTTGAGAGTGAACGCGGTGCTCTCGCGTTGTGTGCCCACGGCTCTGTGCGCCATGCGGGCGGGCATCCATCGCACGCACACGACCAAGTCGGGTCTTTGCGGGGTGTTGCTCGGTCTCCTCGCTTGCGCGAGAGGATCTATTTATTATGTACACAATGCCTCTGGAGAGATACAAAACAACTTTGTAGAGCCCCTCGCGCAAGCGAGGGGACAACGGCACGCGGAACCTCTGAACAGCCCAAACGGCCGTGGCACACAGAGACCGCCGCGGCATCTTCACCCGGGCAGCACTCGTACTTTCCGAGTGTTGTGATCTTCCTTTGCCGCGACCCTGGCGTCCTCTGCACAAATCCCACACCACTGCGCCGGACGATCGAGGTCGAACATCGACGACGCACTCCCGCCGTGCGACGCCGGCGGCAGTGTCGCCAGCCGCGAGAGCATGCGCTGTTTGTACCGCTCGGGGTACAAGCCGTACTCGCTCGTGCCCTGGGTGTAGGCGTACTGATCCTTGAGCATCGCCTGAATGCGATTCACCCGGGTCGCGCTGGCCGGGTGTGTGCTCAGCCACTCCGGCGGCCGCGGCGCCCCGGCCGACGCCTTGCCGAGGATCTGCATCACCTGCATCTGCCCGACCGGGTCGTACCCGTTGGCGACCATGTACTGAATCCCCAACCGGTCGGCCTCGAGCTCTTCGTCGCGGCCGTAGCTGAGCAGCACGACGTTGCCCCCCACCGCGATCGCCGGCACCGCGTACTGGCCGTACTGCCGGAACGCCGAGTCGTCGTCGGCGAGCCCGACCCCGATCGCAAGCCCCGCCAGCGCGATGTTCATCCCGATCTGCTTGCTCATCCGCTGGTTGCCGTGGCGAGCCATGACGTGCCCGACCTCGTGCCCGAGCACCCCGGCCAGCTGCGCCTCGTTGGCCAGTTTCTCGGCCAGCCCGCGCGAGATATACACCTTGCCCCCCGGCAACGCAAAGGCATTGAGCACCGACGAATCCAGCAGGATGTAGTCCCAGTCAAGCTCGGGCACCTCGGCGTACGCCTGTTCGAGCGCGACCCGCGTCAGCTTGGCACCCAGCTCATCGACATACGCCTGCACGCCCGCGTCGGGCACCTCGCCACCAAACTCCTTGGTGAACTGCGGCCCGGCCTCGGCAGCCAGCGACCGCTCCTTGGCCCAGCTCATCATCATCAGGTTCCGCTTCCCGGTCGCGGGATTCGTCGAACACCCCCCAAGAACGCCGGCAACGACAAACAACGCGAGCAGACAGACCGCTCGGAATCCAGACAGCGTGTGCATCTCGAAGACCCTCCTACAGTCCCGTGCGGTGGGACGCCCGGCCCGCCGAGGAGTTCGGCTGCGGGCAAGGCTGTATTAGAGATGACCCAGACCCCGACGACAACCCCGACCGAAGGAAGCTCGCCCAGACCATCCCCCGCCGGGGCGGCATGGACGGACAAAGAGCTTGCCGACCCCCACGCCAGGGCCGACAAAGCCGACCGGGTGCGGTCGATGTTTGCCGCCATCGCCCAAAGCTACGACCTCAACAACCGGGTCCATTCGCTCGGCCGAGACCAGGCGTGGCGGCGGGAAGCGGTCAGAGCAGCCTCGGTAAAGCCCGGAGACGAGGTCCTTGACTGCGCCTGCGGCACCGGGGACCTGACCCTCGCGTTTGCCAAAACACCCGCCAAATCGGTTATCGGACTCGATTTTACTGCGGAAATGCTCGAAATAGCCCGGCAAAAAACAGACCGCGCCGACACCCCCGGCCGCTCGCCCGGCCCCATGGTCCGGTATCTCCAGGGCGACGCGCAAAATCTGCCCTTTGAAGATCACTCGTTCAACGTGCTCTCCATCGCGTTCGGCATCAGAAATGTCCAGGAACCCACCCGTGCGCTCCGGGAGTTTTACCGAGTGCTCCGCCCCGAGGGACGGCTGGTGGTCCTCGAGTTTGACCGCCCGAAACTCGCGCCCATTCGCTGGTGCAACGACTTCTACTGCGGCTGGGTCATGCCTCGCACAGCAACGCTCCTAAGTCGTGATCGGAGCGGGGCGTACAGGTATCTCCCCAAGAGCGTCGGGGCGTTCATGACCAGCGAAGAACTCGCAGCGGCGATCGAGGGGGTCGGTTTCGGCCCGGTCAGCCAACGCCGCATGACGTTCGGGGTCTGTGTTCGCTCGCTGGCCACCCGGCCCGGGTGAACCGCCAGCGGCAGTTCTTGCCGGGTGCAAAGCTCTTATCGGACACGCCTTTCCAAGCACCTGTTGCGCCCAACGTCCGTTTTTCGCCCGTTGATGCTGCCTCATGGCACAGCAACACAGAGGCCGATCATCCCCGGTGCCCGGTGGCGTACCGGGCGGTCGGGCGGAGCCCGTGGAGGAACCTGGTGTCCGGCATCGCGGGGATCCGCTGTCGGACTGATACACACACGGAAGTGGAAGCCCGAACCATGAACCACGAACACCTGATGGAGCGTCTCTTTGAGATCTTGATCAACGGGGACCGCCCCGCCTCTCGAGCGCTGATCAAAGAGATGCAAGATGGCGGCATGACCGGCAACGACATGCTCACCGATATTTACTGGCCGAGCTACGAAGCGATCGAACGCCTCAACCGCAACGATCAGCTCACCATCCTGAGCTACAGACTCGCGACCAGGCTCCTCCGCGTCATGATCGATCAGACCTCGACGCTGCTCGAGCACGCGCCCCGCAACGGGCGCTCGATCTTTGCCTCCTGCGGCCCGTCGGAGGGCGAAGAACTCGGCGGCCAGATCGCGATCGACCTGCTCGAAGCCGAGGGGTACAACGTGACCTTCTCCGGCGGGGGCGTCGCGGCCGACGAGATCCTCGCGATGGTGCAGGAATCCAAGCCACAGATTCTGCTGATGTTCTGCTCGGCACCGGGCGACCTGCCCCAGATTCGCCACCTGATCGACTCGATCCGCGAGATCGGGGCCTGCCCGAACATGCAGATCGCGGTCGGCGGCGGGGTCTTCACCCGGGCCGACGGGCTGGCTGAGGAGATCGGAGCGGATATCTCGGCCTCCTCGCCCCGGGCGCTCTATGAGGAACTTTCCCAGAAACCGAACCACCGGTCAGAGGCCAACCGGGAGGGGACCGCAAGGACCCGGCGACCCCGCCGAAAGGCTGCCTGAGAGCCTCACATCCATGGTATTGATGGTTTCAGGCCGTCCCGTTCGTCGGGACGGCCTGTCATTTTGGGGAACAGAGTTCTCCGAAATCCAGCCAAAACAACCGCAACCGGAATCAAAGGTGCCTGTATAGTGTCTGTCGGGAGACCCTATGGACCGTGCAGCAGAACGAGAACTGATCCGGAAGGCCGCGGCGGGAGATCGCAAGGCGGCTGGTACATGCGTCCGGGCGTACCAGGGGCAGTTGTACGCCTACATCCTCCGGCTCTCGGGTCGGCCCGAGGTTGCTGAGGACATCGTGCAGGAAGCGTTCGTGCGGGCGCTCACCAATCTCGACCGGTTTGATGACCGGTACCGGTTCTCGACGTGGCTGTTCACGATTGCCCGCCGGCTCTACATCAACGCGATGCAGAAGCGCAAGCCGATCTACCAGACCGAGGTCATCAGCACACTCGGCAGCCGCGCAAACCGGCCCGAGGCCGCAACGATCGACGCCGAGGTCTCGACCAACGCCAGGGACGAAATCCAGCGGGCGCTCCTGTACCTGCCCGAAAGCCAGCGTGAGGTCGTGGTCTTGTTTCACCAGTTCGACTGGTCGATCGCGCAGATCGCCCGGCACATGGACATGCCTCAGGGCACGGTCAAGAGCCACCTGCACCGCGGCCGATGCCGGCTGCGCGAGGCGCTCGAATCCAGCGAACGCGCCACCAGCCGCGTCGAGGAGGTGTGGGGGTGACATCAGGAACCACCGATCACAACCAAGAACCGGATCGCCGCAAGGATCAACAGCACGCCCGACCCGGGTCGGCTGCGGATTCCGCGAAACTGATTGATGCGCTGCTCGACGACGACCTCTCGGAAGAACGTTCGCGGCAGGTGTTGCGGCGGCTCCGCGATGACCCGGCTGCGTGCGAAGACCTCGCACGCACGCGGATCGGGATCGAACGCCTCCGCGAGCCGATCGAGACGCCCGACCTGACCGATGCCATTCTCGCCCGCGTGCACGTGCGGCGGCGGTTCCTGCCCCAGCGAGCCAGACGGATGGTCACCGCCGGGCGGGTTGCTCTTGCCGCGGGGCTTGTGGGTGCTGTCGGCATCGCGTCGCTTGTGCAGCGCCATGTCCCCGCGGTACGGCTCGCCGACGACCCCGCTGTCGTGACCCGGCTGGTTGAAGCTGCCGCACCCGAGATCATGGACCGGCCGGCGCTTGCGGCCCAGACTGTCGAGACGATCCAGTCCTCGCTCGGATCGGGTCTCGGCTCGCGTTCGTCGGCGCATTCGGTGAGTCGTCTGACCCTCTCGCCCAGGGTCAGGATCGGCGAATCGCTGCACTACGACCTCTCGATCGACCACACCCCGGGCGCGGTCTGGGCGTCCGCCGGCCACGACGCACCCACCCCGGTCAGGACGCAACTCATCACGCTCGGCGTCCCGACCTTTGCTGTGCCCCCAGCAGCACAGGAAGAGACGCCCACCACCAGCCCGCTCCTGAGCCGATTCCGCCCGCTGTTGATGTACCTGCGCAATCCGCCCGGGCGGATCGAGACCGATGTCGCCGAGTCTGACGAATAGGTCATCTCCAGATGCGCTCTGCCCACTCGATGCTGTTTGCCCGAATCCCGGCTCTTGCCGGGTTGCTGCGGCACGCCGTGCGCGCAGCGGCGGTGGGTGCGCTCGCCGGTTTGAGTTCCCTCGCCGCCGCCGGACCGGACCTGGGGCAGGTCGTCTCGAGGATGCCGATCACGGTGGACTTTGTCGCCGCGATCGACAACGGAGCGGCACTCCGCAAGGACCTCCACGGCTCGCCGCTGATGCTCGCGATCTCCACCATGCGCCGGCCCGCCGCGGTCATCGACGCGTGGACCGCGCTTGCGGGCGACCTGGGGATGACCGACGCCGAGGCGTTCGACCTGCTGCTCGGGCAGCGGGTGATCATCGTCGGGTCGGAGCTTCAAGCCGACGACGAGGGGCAGCCCCGCTGGGCGATTCTCAGCGAGCTCGACCCCGAGACCGAGCGTCGGCTGCGGACCACGCTCAAGGCCGTCCCCCGCCGCATCGTCGCCGGGCAGCCGGTGCTCGAGTTCGAGCACGGGTCGTTCCTGCTGGCAACCTCGAGCGGACGGCTCCGCTGCACACCCGCCGGCACGTTCGACAACACCCCGGCGTCGTCGATCATGCTGCTCGCGCCGGCGAGCGACCGCGAGCTGTTCGAGCAGATGCTCCCGCTCCTGCGCTGCAGCAACCCCGAACGCACGCTCCTCGATCTCCCCGCCGGGCGCATGGTCGAGTCGTGGCAGACGCGGGACGCGCTCGTCGTCTGGCGGCTGCCCGACCCGCTGGGTTCGCCCAACCGGTTCATCGGTGCGACCTTCGGCGCCGACCCCGCGGGCTGGCGGATCGAGGCGATGGCCTACCCCGCCGACGGCTGGACGAGCGATCTGGACATCTCCACGATCGCCCGGTGGTCGCCCGCACTGCTTGGGACACTCCCCCCCGGCGCGGCGTTGGCGATGATGGGCAGCCGCGAGGCCGTCCATGAAGCCCGGGGGTGGATCGACCCCTTGCTCCGCACCAGCCTGCCCGACCCTCGGGGCGAGTCGTTTGACCGCCTGCTCGGGCGCCGGTCGATGCTGGCGGTCTGGCTGCGTGAGCAGTCGAGCGACGGCACCCCCGCGCTGCAAGAGCCCGAGGTGCTGCTCGCGATGGACACGCCCGACCTCGCGCGGCTGGCGTTGCGGGCCGATGCCTTTATGGAAGAGCAACTGCTTGCAAACGCCGCGACCCCGCTCGACCATGAGTCACTCCCGACCACCGCGCCCAACGCACGCCAGACCGCGGTCCCGCTCGCGCTCTCGGATGTCCGCTCGCTCACCTTCACCGAGGTGGACCAGGCCGCGTCCTCCTCTCCTCCCGTGCTCAGCTGGACCTACGTCCCAGAAGCCGAAGCCCACCGCAACACCGCCAGCGACGGGTGGTGGGTGATGCACTATCTCCCCGACGGCCAGTCGGCCGAGACCGTCTCACCAACAACCACGACCCCGGCGCTGCAAGAGCTCGGAGCCCTCCCCGCGCGAAACTATCTACACGTCGGCTGCGCAATGCCCTCGGTGTGGTCGATGCGGATCCGCCAACAGCTCGTAGACACACTCGCCACCCAGGACGACGACGACGCCGCGATCAACGGCAGCGTCGGTGTGCTCGCGCTCAACGAGATCGTGTTCTCGCATGTTCGCTCGGCGAGCTGGGCGGTCTGGCACGCACGCGACGACAACCTCCTGCGGGCCGAGGTCAGGCTCGAGCTCGGCGACAACCACCCGCTGCCTGAGTAGACTGCCCGCGTGTGCTGCCTGCTCGGAATCGATATCGGAACCTCCGCAACCAAAGCGGTTGTCTGCGACCATCGCGGCACGATCCTCGCTTCGGCAGCGTCACCCCACGAGCTTCTGACCCCGCAGCCGGGCTGGTCCGAGCAGGACCCCGAAGGCTGGTGGAACGCGACGGTTGCCGCGATCCGTGGTGTGCTCTCGAACGCCGATATCAACGCTGCCGAGGTCGCGGGCGTCGGGCTCTCCGGCCAGATGCACGGCTCGGTGCTGCTGCCCAAGGCATCCCTCGCCGGCGATGGATCCAACGCTCGCGCGCTGCGCCCCGCGCTACTTTGGAACGACCAGCGGACCGCGTCGCAGTGCGCCGCGATCGAGAGAACTGCGGGCGGCCGTGCTGCGCTTGTGGACATGGTGGGCAACGCGGCGCTGACGGGGTTCACACTGCCCAAGCTGCTCTGGGTGCGTGAGCACGAACCCGAGGTCTGGGCCCGCGTGGCGGCGTGGTGTCTGCCCAAGGACTATGTGCGGCTCCGCCTGACCGGCGAACTGGCGACCGATGTCGGCGATGCCGCGGGGACGCTGCTCTTTGATGTTGATCGCCGGCAGTGGAGCGATCGGGCGCACGCACTGTTTGACATGGACACGAGCCTCGCGCCCCGAGTGCTCGAATCGTGCGCTCTCGCCGGGCGCATAACACCATGGGCCGCGGCGCAAACCGGGCTCTGCGCAGGCACGCCCGTCGTCGCGGGCTCGGGCGACAACCAGTGCGGCGCAGCTGGGGCGGGCGTGGTCGAGCCCGGGCTCGTGCTCGCCACCCTCGGCACCAGCGGCGTGATTTACGCCCACACCAACGAGCCGCGAAAGGACTCAGGAGCGAGCGCAACCCTCGCCGGGCGTGTCCACACCATGTGCGCCGCCGACGGCACCGCCGACAGCCCGGGCCACTGGTCGCTGACCGGGTGCATGCTCAGCGCCGCAGGCTCGCTGGCGTGGCTGCACGACGCGCTCTTCCCGGACACCCCCTACGACACGCTGCTCGCCGAAGCCCAAGCCGTCCCCCCCGGCGCAGCGGGGCTTGTGTTCCTGCCCCACCTCACCGGCGAGCGCTGCCCACACCCGGACCCAAGCGCCCGCGGGGCGTTCGTCGGGCTGACTAGCCGCCACGGGCGCGGGCACCTGGTGCGGGCGGTCGTCGAAGGGGTCACGCTCACCATGCGGCAGATCCTCGACATCTTCGCTGCAGTGGGCGTGGACACGGGCGCCCGGGCAACCCGTGTTCGGCTCGGCGGCGGCGGGGCAAAGGGCGCGTTCTGGAGGCAACTCCAGGCGGATATCTACGGGCTCACCGTCGAGCTGCCCAACACCGAAGAGGGTCCCGCGTTCGGAGCGGCGCTGATGGCCGGCGTCGGGGCCGGGGTGTGGAACGACCTCCGCGAGGCGTGCCGATCGACGATCTGCGTGACCGAATCCCGCGCATCCGATGCGAAGACCACCGCGACATATGCCGCGCTGATGGGTGAATACCAACAGCTCTACCCCGACCTGCGTGAACGCTTTGCAGCACTCGGTACATTTGATCGCTCGTGAAGCGCGCGGCATCGCCCGCGTTTGCACGCGGGCGAGCCGACTCTCTCCCCTCCGACCCGGCAGGGCGAGCGGAGACTCTCGATACTTACTTCCGGCGGCGACGGCCGAGCAGCCCGAGCGCAAGCCCGGCCGGGACGAGTGTGCCGGGCACCGGAATGGTGCGGGTGTTGGCGGTGAGCGTGACGTTGTCGATCCCCCATGACTCGTCGTAGATGCCCTGGAGCCCCTTGCCCAGCCATGTGATGTAGAGGAAGTTCGTGTCGCCGGGGTGGTCAAACGTGAGCGTGATGTTGCGGTAGATCGAATCGGCCCAGGCCGCGGAATAGGCGAGGAACTCGGGGCCGATGTCGGGAGCGCGGTAGCTCTGCGGCTTGTCGCCGTTGGAGATGGTTTCGCTGAAGAGCACGTTGCCGTTGACCTGCACCTCGAAGATATCCGGGCCGAACTTCGGGCCGTCCCCGTCCCAGGAATCAAAGGCGTAGAGGTCAAAAGTCAGCGTGTAGTACGGCGTGTTCCCACCATCACCACCACCACCACCGCCATCGCCGCCGCCATCGCCGCCGCCATCGCCGCCGTCACCGATTTTGGTTTTGCCGAAGGGGCTGATCCCGCCACCCGCGCCGAAGCTGCCGGAGAACCCGCCGGGCTTCCCACCGCCGTCCGGTGGCGGGGGTTCCTGAAACAGCGAGAGGGTGATCCCGCGATCGCTGTGGCGGCCGTTGAACTGGGTAAAGAGCGGCTTGTTGTCAAGCCGGCTGTTGTTGCTCCACTCCGGGCCGAGGCCCTGGCCCTCAAAGTCGGTGCTGTAGACGGAAACGTCGGCGAATGCCGAGCCGGCTGCGAGCAGTGTGACGAGGGCGCCGAGTGTTACAAGTCGTGTCTTGGGCATGTCGTGTCTCTCCTGCCGGCGTGATTGAACGTTCCCTGTCAGGCTGCGTCCGTTGCGGCCGGCTGGGTGCGGTCTGCGTGCACGGCCGAGACGCCGCGATACCGACAGGAAGAAGATGACACAAAATCCCGCTCGCCCCACCCAAGCAGAGCCCGGGCAGCCGAAACCCGTGCGGCCTGTGCGGGCTGGGCAATCGCGGAAACGCCCGGACCAAGGTGATCGGACGCTGCCGCCCGGACCACCTCCCCTCGGGCAGCGACGCACAAATCACTGCCTACGATTGCCCCCGGCGGGAGGTGCCCGCCCCGCCCCCAACTCCAGCCCCCCGCACACCGCTTACACAGACCGGCGACCCCCGGCGTGGAAACCGCTCTATGACCACTCCCGATCTCACGATCCGCAACGTCGCGATCATCGCCCACGTCGACCACGGCAAGACCACCCTGGTCGATAAGCTGCTCATGCAGTCCGGAAACTTTCGCAAGGGCGAACTGGAAAAACTCGCCGGTGGACAGCACGACCTGATCCTCGATTCCAACCCGCTCGAACGCGAACGCGGGATCACGATCCTCTCGAAGAACTGTGCGGTCAACTACCACGCCGCCAGTGGTGAAGACATCCGCATCAACATCGTCGACACGCCGGGGCACGCCGACTTTGGCGGCGAGGTCGAGCGTGTGCTCCGCATGGCCGACGGGTGTCTGCTGCTGGTCGACGCTTTCGACGGCCCGATGCCCCAGACCAAGTTCGTCCTCAGCAAGGCCCTCGAAGCCGGGCTGCTCCCGGTTGTGGTCATCAACAAGTGCGACCGCCCCGACGCCGAGCCGGCGCGCGTCATCGACGAGGTGTTCGACCTGCTGGTTGATCTGGGCGCCGACGACCACGCCCTCGAGTTCCCGGTCGTGTATTGCTCCGGCCGCGACGGCTGGGCGAGCAACACCATCGACCCCCCGCTCGAAGAGCTCCGCAAGGGTGACCTGCGACCCATCTTCGAGGCCATCATCGAGCACGTCCCCGCCCCGCGCGCCGAGCCCGACAAACTCTTGCAGATGCTCGTGACCACCCTCGACTATTCCGACTATCTGGGTCGCATCGCGATCGGACGCGTCTTCAGCGGCTCGATCCGCAGCGGGCAACAGGTCGCGCTGCTCAAGCGTGACGGCGTGCGGGTGCTCGGCAAGACCGGCCGCGTGCTCCGCTTCCAGGGGCTCGGGCGGACTGAGGTGGACGAGATTCTCGCCGGCGACCTCTGCGCCGTGCCCGGACTGCCCACCGTCGAGATCGGCGACACGATCGCGCACCTCGACCAGCCCGAAGCCCTGCCCACCGTCCAGATCGACGAGCCGACGATCTCGATGATCTTCCGCATCAACGACTCACCCTTTGCCGGGCGCGAGGGCAAGTACGTCACCAGCCGGCAAATCCGCGATCGGCTCGATAAAGAGCTCGAGCACAACGTCGCGCTCCGCGTCGAGAGCGGCCGCACCGCTGATGAGTTTCTCGTCTCCGGACGCGGGCTGCTCCACCTGGGCATCCTCCTCGAAACCATGCGCCGCGAGGGCTTCGAGATGTCCGTCGGCCGCCCCATCGTCATCACCAAAGAGATCGACGGCACCGTCTGCGAACCGCTCGAAACGCTCGTCATCGACTGCCCGGCAACCGCGGTCGGCCCGGTGATGGAACTGGTCGGCGCCCGCAAGGGCGAGCTCAAAACCATGGAATCGCGCGGCGTCGCGACTTCGCACATGATGTTCGAGATCACCAGCCGGTCGCTCATCGGGCTGCGAAGCCGCATCCTCACCGCGACCGCCGGCGAGGCGATCATGCACCACCGATTCGATCGGTACGTCCCCGATTCCGGCGACCGGCTGGGGCGCGTCAACGGCGTCATGATCGCGACCGAGACCGCGCAGGTTACCGCCCACGCGGTCGAGAACCTCCACGACCGGGGGATGCTGTTCGTCGCGCCGGGCGACAAGGTCTACTCCGGGCAGATCGTGGGAGAACACAACCGCGAGAACGACATCAACGTCAACATCACCCGCGAAAAACAGCTCACCAACATGCGCATGGCAAACAAGGAAGCCACCGTCACCCTCAAGGCCCCCCGCCGGATCACACTCGAATCGGCGCTCGAATATTCCCAGGACGACGAACTCGTCGAGATCACCCCCGGCGCGGTGCGACTCCGCAAACGCATCCTCACCGAGGGGGAACGCAAACGCTTCGAACGACAGAACAAAGACCGCGAGAAAGCCGGCACCAGCCGCTGAGCGTTCACGGACCGGGCGCCGGAACGCTTTCAGTTCCTACCGGCTCTCACCCAAGATCACGCTCGGCGACTTCGCCGGCGGACACTCCGCTCCCCCGCAACACTCCACGATGCGCCGGACCGCCTCGGCCGGGTCGTCGGTTGCGGTAAAGAGGTGCAGATCCTCGGCATCGATCGTCCCCTCGGGCACCATCGTGTCGCGCACAAAATCCGCCAGCGGCCCGAAGTAGTCCTTGCCCATCACCACCACCGGAAACTTCTCGACCTTCCCGGTCTGGATGAGCGTCCCTACCTCAAACAACTCGTCCATCGTCCCGAACCCACCGGGCAGCACGACGAACGCGTTGCTGTACTTGACCAGCATCACCTTGCGCACAAAGAAGTAGTTGAACTCGACGAACTTGTCGAGATACGGGTTGGGGTTCTGCTCCATCGGCAGCTTGATATTGCACCCGATCGAGAACCCGCCGGCGTCTTTGCACCCGCGGTTAGCCGCTTCCATCACCCCAGGCCCGCCGCCGGTCATCACGGCAAACCCCGCCTCGGCGAGCTGCCTCCCGACCTCGCGGGCAAGGACATAGTACCGATGGTCCTCCTCGAACCGTGCCGACCCGAACACCGTGACGCACTGCCCGGTGAAATGCAACGACCGGAACCCCTTGATGCACTCGGTAAAGATTCGGAACGCACGGTGCAGCTCCGACAGCCTGCTCCGAGGCCCGGCCAGAAACCGCCCCTCGGCGTGCGACCGCGTGCCCTTGCCCCAGCGGTGCGGACGCGGCCCCTGAGGCATCATCTCGTCACGATCTTGCGGTTCGGTCATGCCGGAGTGTACCGGCTTCGGGAGGTGCAACGCACAAGGTCGAGCGTCCTGTCCCCTCGCTTGCGCGAGGGGCTCTACCCGAGCACCCCGCGCTGCCGGAGCTGCCCGAACAGCAGGCCGCCGACATCGACATCCGACCCCACCAGCAGGTGCCCGACATCCCGGGCTGCGCACGCCCGCTGCACCCGTTCGAGGTGGGCGTCGAGGCGTTGTTTGTACTGCCGAATGACCGCGCCGGACATCGTGACCTCGACGCCCTTGCCCGTCTCGGCATCGGTCAGCCTCAGGTCACCGACGAGCCCGGCCTGGGCTGCTCTTTCGGGCGCAATCTCGCTGGGCGCGAGCACCTGCACCAGTGTCGCGTCGAGTCCGCCGCCGCCTACGAGGTAGGAGAGCGCCTGCTCCATCCCCCCGGCAACAAAGCCGTCGGAGATGAGGAGCACCACGCCCGACCCCACCCGCGAGACGCCGAACGCCCGCAGCGCGCGCTCGAACGGGCCGAGCCCTTTCGCGTCGGTCTCGGGCGCGGGCGCAGCCTGCTCGGCGGTGTTCAGGCTCTCGAGCAGAAAGTTTGCCACCCGCACCGTCTGCCGCCGGCCGCGGAGCGGTGCGAGCCTGCGCAGCGGGTCGGCCCCGGCATAGCCGAACGTCGCGACGGAGACCCGGTTCTGGTTGACCAGCCCGACATACGCCAGCGACATCGCCAGCCGGTGGGCAAAGAGCAGCTTGCTCGGCTCGTCACCACCGCCGGCGAGCATCGACGCCGAGCAATCGAGAAGGATGTGCAGCCCCAGGTCTTCCTCGGCTCGGAAGAGTTTGACAAAGAACCGGTCGAAGCGGGCAAAGGCGTTCCAGTCGAGCCGGCGCAGGTCGTCGCCGGGCGTGTAGTCGCGGTAGTCATCAAACTCGACGGACTCACCCCGCCGCTTGCTTCGGCGTTCGCCTGGCAGTCGCCCCGCAAAGACCTTCCGGCTCATGACATCGAGCCGGTCGAGGCGCTTGGCAAGACCCGCGCCCATGAGCTCGTCGATCGTGGTCGGCAGGTTGCGTTCGGGGCGGATGAGCATGAACAGAGCATGGTACCACTCCCGGACTGAAGTCCGGGGCTCGGCACAGTTGCAAGGTCGTATTCACCGGAACTTGCGGGGGTCGTCCATCGGTTTGCCGTCGGCAAACTCCCACACGACGACGGGCATCCGCTCGACACCCCACCGCCGCGCCTGCGAGTGGGTGGGCATGAGCAGGTCGATGTGGTGCCCTTTGATCGCGCCGCCGCGGTCGAGCACGGGCACGATGTTGCCTTCGTCGTAGCCCTCGATCGAAAGCATCGTGCCGAAGGGGAAGAGTCGGGTGTCGGCCGCGACGAGGTTGCCGCCGTTGGTCTGGACCGAGTGCAGCGTGGCGGTGATGCCGTCGGCAAACTTGCCACAGGACCGGGCGTCAGGCGAGTAGGCGGTCACCTTCATCCACACCACCCTCGCCGGGCGAACCGGACGGCCGTTGAACCAACGGACCTGCGCCGCCTGGCGCTCGAGCAAACGCTCGGCCCGGGCTGCCTCGGCCTGAGTCGGCTCGACCTCGACGGTCTCGACGATCGGCGTCTCGGCGGGAGTACCCGGATTCGAGACAGTGGTGATCACCGGCGTGGTGCGGTCCGGGCCTCGCTGGGCAACCGATGCCAGCGCCGGCAGGTGCTGCGCTTCTTTGACCATCGCCGCCGAGACCGCGGTCATCGACACCAAAACCACGAACACACCCGCTTCGAGTGCATTCCGTGTGCGCACACGACGCGAGAACGCAGCCATCAGTTCTTTGCGATTGTTCTTCACGATCCGCCTCCCAGATTCGACGGCAGCAGAGGCGTCTGCTCCAAGAAAGCCTGAAGGCTTTCCGGCCGGGAACTGGGTCCACCTCCCTGTGGCCCGGTCCGTCGATTGGGGGAAGTCTAACCCCGAAATCCCAGGCGGGCAGCCAAAAGGCGGCATCCGTGCCACCCTCTCGGGTCGTTTCGGGTGCTGAACGGTGCCACTGTCGCTATAACTGGAACCGATACCGCAAAAGACTGCACGAAATGTGTTATCGGACGAAGATTTCTCTACCTGCCGCCCCATCCACCCACCAAGGCCCCACGCCGACCCATGACCCCACAGGACCTCCTCATCGCGGCACTCATCGGGCTGGTCGCCGGCGTCGTCGGCGGGCTCTGCGGCATCGGCGGCTCGATCGTCATGATCCCCGCCCTCGGGCTCGTCTTTGGGTACAAACTCCCCGACGGGCAGCCCGACCCGGCCGCGACCCAGCACCACCTCTATATGGCCGCCGCCGCGATGGTCAACGTGGTCGTCGCCGGCATGTCGATCCGCCCGCACCTCAAAGCCAAAGCCATCGATCGAAGCATCGTCCTCAAGCTCCTGCCCCCAATGGCGATCGCCAGCATCGGGGGGGTGGTGCTCAGCAACCAGGCGTCCGGCCGCATCCCCAAGTTGTTCATGGTCGGGTTCCTGTTCCTGTTTGTCGCGTGGACCATGTTCACGGTTTTCCGCAACCTCCCCGAGCCTGCGCCGGACCAGCAGCGGGCGACCGGCACCCGCATCGGCATCATCGGGATCGTGACCGGCTTCGTCGCCGGGTTTCTCGCGATCGGGGGCGGGATCGTCATGGTCCCCTCGATGCAGATCGCCGCGCGGGTCCCGCTGCGGCGGGCGATCGCGACCAGCGCCGTCGCGATGTGCGCGGTCGCCCCGATCGGCGCGATACTGCGCCTTGCGACACTCGGCGAGCACGGGCTCCGCTGGACCGACGCGGTCACGCTGGGGCTCGCGATGGCGGTCGGGGCCGCGGTCGGCTCGCCCATCGGCGCTCGGCTTACTCACGTGCTCAACCTGCAATACCTGCGGATCGCGGTCTCGGTCGTGCTGGCGGTCTCGGGGGCGAGGCTCGCGGGGTTTTTCTAGCGAGACCCCCGGCAAGGTGTTCCTGCGTAGACACCGTCGTTGTCCCCTCGCTTGCGTTCAGAGCCGCGACGCGATCTCGGTATCGAGCGACTCGACCCACCGTCTCGCGGTCGAGGCATCAAACCGTTCGGGAAGTTCGACCGGCGGGCTCGCGTCGAGCAGGCACTCGAACAACGTCTGCACCACCCGCGAGGGCGAGAACGGCCGCTCCCCGGTCCAGTGGTTGTGGTCCACCCAGCCCAGACGGACCCGGTGGACCGTCGTGGCGTGCTGGCCGCGGTCGATCTCCACGACGTACCGCCAGCCTTGCGGGATCTCCCTTTCGGACTGGATGCGAATGGTGGGGATGGTGGGGATGGCGGGAGCCCTCCTGTGAACAGCTCTTGAAACACGGAACGCAACCTCGAAGCCGGCTGCCGCTAGAGTACAACGCGGCGGAACCGCACGACGCGCGGGGAGTACAAAGTGCTTCGGGGCTTGGAGGGTTCGGACTTTGACGTTTCTTCTTGAGATCATCCACCTGGGCATCACCAACCTCCGGCTGCACCTGCTGCGGTCGTTCCTGACCGCTCTGGGCATCATCCTCGGCGTCGGTGCGGTCATCACCATGGTCGCGATCGGGGAGGGCTCCAAGCAGGAGGCCCTCATGCAGATCGAGAGGCTCGGGGCCAAGAACATCATCCTGCGCAGCCAGAAACCGCCCGAGACCAACACCCAGCAGGGCGGGCAGCGCAGCAGCTTTGTCATCGCCTACGGGCTCACGCGAGACGACCTCGAAGTGATCCGGACCAACTTCGAGGACGCCGAGGTCATCGCGCCCATCAAAGAGTTCGGCGGGCAGCTCATCAACGGCAACCGGGTTCAGCTCAGCCAGGCCTTCGGCGTCACCCCCGAGCTGCTCAGCGCCGCACGCCTGCGGGTCGACCGCGGGCGGTACATCTCGCCGGGCGACCTTGCTGAGAAAGGCATGGTCGCGGTGATCGGCAAGGACGTTGCGCGGCAGATGTTCCCTCAGGAAGACCCGCTCGGACAGACCATCCGCGTTGACGAGAAATCGTTTCTGATTGTCGGCGTGCTCGCCCCGGTCGGGCTCGCGGGCGGGTCGGGCGCTTCACTCATCGGGCGCGACCTCAACCTCGACGTGCATGTGCCGATCACCACCGCGCGGTCGGTCTACGGCGACACCGTCATCCGCCGAGAGAGCGGGTCGTTCTCCGGCGCAGAGGTACAAATCTCGGAAATCTACGTCGTCAGCAAGAGCCGTGACACGGTGATCGCCGATGCCGAGCGGCTGCAACGGATTATCGACGTCCGCCACGCGGCGAAGAACGACGTCGTCTCGATCGTCCCCTACGAGTTGCTCGAGGAGGCCAAGCGCACCGCGATGACCTGGCAGGTCGTGCTCGGCGCGATCGCCGGCATTTCGCTCCTGGTCGGTGGCATCGGGATCATGAACATCATGCTCGCGACGGTGCAGGAACGCACGCGGGAGATCGGTATCCGCCGCGCGGTCGGCGCGACGAGACACAACATCACCGCCCAGTTCGTCGTCGAGACCGGCGTGCTCAGCGCCGTCGGGGGGCTCGTCGGCGTGCTTGTCGGGGTGGGGCTCAGTGTCGGGATGGACCGCGTCGGGCCGTGGCTCAAAGCCACCTTTGACACCCAGACCGTCATCTCGGCCGAGATCACCGGGTGGTCGGTGGCGCTGGCGTTCACCGTCGCGGTGCTCACCGGGCTGTTCTTCGGCATTTTTCCTGCGATCAAAGCCGCCCGGCAGGACCCGATCGTCGCGCTCCGGCACGATTAGCATACTTGCGTCGGTGTATGTCGTTGTTATGGATGCGTGCCGTTGTCCCCTCGCTTGCGCGAGGGGCTCTACAAGGGCGTTGTGTATCTCGACAAAGGCGTTGTGTATCTCGACAAAGGCGTTTTTGTACAGAACAAATGTTGTGTACATGACAAATAAAGCCCCTCGCGCAAGCGAGGGGACAGAGCAACACCCCGCAAAGAGCAAAGAGAGACAGAGCCGAACCGTTCAATCCCGAACCCTTCAATCATGGTGAGAGAGGATTCTGCAAGAGGCCCTGGATTCGGCACTCTTTCTCAATCCCCACCCAAAGAACAAGGACGGAGGCGTGTGCCTCCGCCCTTGCGGTTCTCAAAAGATCTTGAGGATCAGTACGCCAGAATGATCAGCCGAGCAACTCGCGGAGTTCGTCGTCGACCGGATTTTTCGCCCGGTCGTCTCTGGGCCCCTTGCCCTTTTTCTTGGTCGGTTGTTCCGACACGGCCGCGACAACCTCGGCACCATCCGCGGCGTCGTCGTCGTCAGGATCGTCGATGAGGTTCTGCGCTTCGACCTGGGCTTCGAGCTCTTCGATGCTGACCTCTTGCGATTCGTCCGGTCCATCGCCGGCCCGGCGTTCTTCTTCGAGCCGCCGCTTGTAGGCCTCGACCTTGGGCTTGTCCGGCGCGAGCAGCAGACTCGCCGACCGCCCGGCCCAACGCGGAGGCATCTCAACCTTGGCGATATCAGACAGGTCGTCGACGATCTGCGCGAGCCGCTCGATGCCCAACTCTTTGTGCATCATCTCGCGGCCTCTGAACCGCTGGGTGATCTGCACCTTGTGCCCGGCAAGCAGGAACCGACGCGATTGATCAACACGGATCTGCACGTCGTGGGGGTCGATCTTCACCGACCGGCCCAGACGGATCTCCTTGGTCTCAGAGTGCTTGCTCTTGGCCCGGTTGCGACGCTCTTTCTGCGAGAGGTCGTACTTGTACTTGCCGTAGTCCATGATCTTGCAGACCGGCGGCCGGGAATCGGGAACGATCTCGACAAGATCGAACCCCTGCTCCTGCGCCATGCGCAGGGCTTCCTGGGTCTCGATCACCCCGATCTGTTCGTTCTCCGACCCGATCACACGGATCGGGGAAATCCGGATCATGAAGTTGACGCGGGTGCGGCGGACCGGTCCCGTGTCTCGATAAAAGCGTCTTCCTCTGGCGATGGTAATGCCTCCTGTGTGTTCAGCAACCGGGAACAAAAGCCGCGACGGCACAACCGCACTCTGGCGGATTCGAGCCTGCGACCGAAACACGATGTGGGATCTTGCGTGGGTTCATGCGGACATGACGCGGCCGGCTCGACAACAACGCACGACCGATGGGCTCGCAAGCACCGTCGATGTGGAGATTGTTTGTAAAAGCACAGGCCGAACTCCGGGAGAACCACTCGGTCCGGGCGACACCGTGCCGCCCGACACCCCAAAGACTAACCCAATCCGGCGACCAAAGCAAGCGAAAGCCGGGGCCTCGGGCCCAGACCGAGGCTGCGGAGGCTCTCCCGGGGGGCGGGGGTCAGCTGATCCACTGGATGATGTTGAAGGAGATACTGATCACCGCCACCGCACAGAGCACAATGAACAGCCACGGGCGGATCACCTGCCCGCCCGATGCCGAGCGGTCCTCGGGGATCCCGGTCTCGACGGCCGCCTGAGCCTCGGCCGCCGCGAGGGTCGCGATCGCGTCCGAAGGCAGCACGTCCTTGTGGGCCATCGTTGGCAAGTTGCCCGCCCGCACGTCCCGCAGGTCGAGCAGCAGGTCGGCACACGAGCGGTACCGCTTGCGGGGGTCCTTGGCCATCATCATCTCGATGACCTCGGAGATGCCGGCCCCGAGCTTGGGGTTGACGTGGTCAGGCGGGACAAGCTCGGCCTTGAGGTGCTTGTGCATCACCGCCGAGGGGTTTTTGCCGTCGAAGGGCACGCTCCCGGTGACCATGTGGTAGAGCGTCGCGCCGAGCGAATAGATATCCGCCGGCGGGCCGATGTCCTTCTCGCCGCGGATCTGCTCGGGCGAGATGTAGTAGGGCGTGCCGAACGCTTTGCCCGCTTCGGCTTCGGCGGCTTCCTTGTCGGTGATCGCGCGGGCGAGCCCCATGTCCGCGAGCTTGGCAACCCCCTCGCGGGTGATCATCACGTTCTTGGGCTTCACGTCGCGGTGGATCAGCCCCTTCGAGTGGGCGTGCTCGAGCGCCTCGGCGATCTGGATGATCGTGTCGAGCGCCTCGGCTTCGCTGAACCGGCGGTGCTTGACGATGTCGTCGTAGACCGTCCGCCCGTCCACGTACTCCATCACGAAGTAGTACAGCTCGCCCGACCTGCCGACGTCGAACGCCTGCACGATGTTGGGGTGGTTGAGCTGGGCTGCGGCCCGTCCCTCGGCGTAGAACCGCTCGATAAACTGCGGATTGCTCGCAAACTTGGGGGGCAGAATCTTGATCGCGACCGCCCGGTCGAGGCTGATCTGGTTGGCTTTGTAGACCGTCGCCATCGCGCCGGCGCCGAGCTTGCCCAGGACTTTGTAGCCGGGGATCTTCTGCCCGGAACGCTCGGCTTCGATGATCTGACGGAGGCGGGCGATCTGCCGTTTGGTGACGTAGTTGTTCTGGACCAGCGCCTGAGCCAGCGAGAGGTGGCTCTGCTGCTGCTCGCGCAGTGTCTTCACGCGGTCGGAGGCTTCGGTGACCTCGTCCTCGGTCGCCAACCCCTGCTCGATGACCAGCCGCCCGACGAGGGTGTCCACGTTGGTCCCCTCGGGCAGCGCGTCCTGCAACGCCTGCTCGGCATCGCTGACTGTCGAGGTGTCGCCCGACGGCACCGGACGGGTATCCCCCGCCCCGTCGGGGTCCGGCGTGCTCGCATCCTGCTCGCGGGTGGTGTCGCTCATCGGTCTTTGTGGCGTTCCTTTGCTGTCGCTGGTCGTTGTTGCCGTGGTGGCCGGTCAGACATCACACTCCTGACGCCCTCCGACAAAGCGTCCAAGCGTTCGTGCTCATCCCACTCTCTAGTACCTGTTCGGGTGGGTGGTGGTTCGATTCTACCGACTCTCCGCCGCTGCGTGTAGACCGGTTCGCCGAATGCCAGGATCATTCGGGTTTGCGGACCACCTAGCGTCCGAGTATCACCGCGCAACGCTACCCGCGGCACCTCCACCCGGCACCCGATGGCGTAGGCTAGCGGGAATCCCCGACCCCCACACCGACCCCCACACCAACCCCCACACCAACCGCCCCACCACCACGGACGACCCTGTGAAAACAATGGACTTTGACCACCTTCTCGACGACCTGACCCCGCCTCAGAAAGAGGCTGCGACCCACACCGAGGGGCCGCTCCTGATCCTCGCAGCTGCCGGCAGCGGCAAGACCCGGGTCATCACCAGACGCATCGCCAACCTCATCGGGTGCGGCGTGCCCCCGTGGTCGATCCTGGCCCTCACGTTTACCAACAAAGCGGCCGGCGAGATGCGCGAGCGGGTCCACACCATGCTCGACCCCCAGGGCGACGACCCCCGCCTGACCCGGGGGCTCACCGTCAGCACCTTTCACGCCCTCTGCGCCCGTCTGCTGCGGCGGTACGCCGAACTGGCCGAGCACGACGGCGTCAAGCTCGGGATCAAGCCCGACTTCACCATCTACCCCGCCGCCGACCAGCTCGCCGCGATCAAGGCCGCCGTGCTCGCACTCGGGCTCTCGACCAGCAACTGGCCGCCGCGCAGCGTGCTCAGCGCGATCTCGGCGGCCAAGAACGAGCTGCTCGACGCCGAGGCGTTCTCACTCCGGGCGTCCGACTTCTATGCCAAGAACATCGCCAAGCTCTATTCCTCTTATCAAGCCAAGCTCCGGGCTGCCAACGCGGCGGACTTTGACGACCTGCTGGTGCTGACCGCCAAGATGCTGCGCGACTCACCGGCCGTGCGCGAGGAATGCCAGAAACGCTGGCAGTACCTCATGATCGACGAATACCAGGACACCAACCACGCCCAGTTCGTCATCGCCTCACTGCTGGCCGGCGACGGGCCCGAGGGCGGTATCGGCCCCAACGTCTGCGTCGTGGGCGATCCTGACCAGGCGATCTATTCCTGGCGCGGGGCTGACATTACCAACATCCTCGAGTTTGAGGAACGCTACCCCGCTGCCTCGGTCATCACGCTGGGCGAAAACTTCCGCTCGACTGCGCCGATCCTTGCGGCTGCCGACGCGCTCATCCGCAACAACAAGCAACGCAAACATAAAGACCTCTACACCAGCCGCGAGGGCGGCGACCCGGTCACGGTTGTCCTCTGCCGCGACGAACGCCACGAGGCGCAGCTCGTGACCGACTGGCTCCGTTCCCACGCTGAGGACGAGGACGGCGAGGGCGCCCGCTGGCGAGAGATGGCTGTGTTTTACAGGACAAACGCCCTCAGTCGGGTGATGGAAGACGCCCTCCGCGAGGCCGGCGTCCCCTACGTCATCGCCCGCGGCACCGCGTTCTTTGACCGCGAAGAGATCAAGCACGCGCTGGGTTACCTGCGCGTCGTCGCCAACCCGGCCGACGATGTTTCGCTCGGTCGGATCGTCAACACCCCCGCCCGAGGCATCGGCGCAACCTCACTTGGGCGCGTGCGCGAGATGGCGCAGACCACCGGCCTCACGTTGTGGGAAGCGCTCGGCCGGGTCGAGGACGTGCCCGGGCTCTCTGCCCGCGCGACCAACGCGGTGCGCACGTTCGTCGAGACCGTCCGCGGCTGGACCGGTGGCGGCGCGTTCATGGGCCGCGAGGTCAGCGGCTCGCTCGCTGAGCTTGTCGAGCGGGTCGTCCGCGAGAGCGGGCTCGAACGGATGTACACCAAGCAGGCCCAGACCAGCAAAAGCGAGAGCGACGCCGAACGGCTCGACAACCTCAGTGAGCTGGTCAGCTCGGCTGCGCAGTTTGAAGAGGACTACGACCCGGCGTCCGATCCGTTCGCGTTCCCGGCTGGCGACAGCTTTGCCCCGGCCGCCGATCCCCAAGCCGACGCTGCCGATGCGACCACCGACCCCGCCACCACCAACACCAACAACAACCCCGCCGAGCAGGCCGAGACCCCGCCGCTCTTGGCGATGCTTCGGGCGTATCTCGAAAAGGTCTCGCTCGTCGCCGATGCCGACGCGATCGACCCGGCCCAGGGTTCGGTCACACTCATGACCCTGCACGCCGCCAAGGGGCTCGAGTTCCCGGTGGTCGCGATGATCGGGCTCGAGGAGGGGTTGCTCCCCCACTCGCGGGCGCAGACGTCCGAGTCCGACCTCGAGGAGGAACGCCGGCTGTGCTTTGTCGGCATCACCCGCGCGATGGAGCACGTCCAACTCACCAGCGCCAAGTACCGCACCATCCGAGGCATGACCGAACGCACCATCCCCAGCCGATTCATCGAGGAACTGCCCCGCGAACACGCGAAAGTCAGCGACCAGTCCGACGCCTGGGCCGACACGAGTGACAGCCTGCACAACGACGCCAGCGACGGCTTCGACGCCGGGCCGACCGACGGACATTCCCGTTCAGGCAGCGCCTACGAAACCAAGCCCGGTGGCAAGCTCGCCCAGGCCCGCCGCGAGCTGCCGGTGGGGAGCAAGGTCCGCCACCCGCAGTTCGGCGTTGGCGAAGTGCTGAGCCTCGACGGCGGCGCCAGCGTCCGCGCCAAGATCAAGTTCAAACACGTCGGCGTGAAGACGCTGGTGCTGGAGTATGCGAGGTTGCAGCGGCTGCCTTGAAGAAGAGAACGCTTCCGAAGACCCCGGGAGCCATCACTCGCGGCCTCCTTACTTCTCTGTTCCTCTCTCTCCTCCTCTCCCCGCGCAGTGATGTCCCCCACCCCCTCACCCCCTCACCGTGCCACCGAGGTGCGGCTGCTTGGAGACGCTCCTCGGTGCTTCCGGCCGCCCGGGAGTCAGAGCACCGAGATCGCCAAGCCGATCTCGGTGGCACGGGGGATGTTCTCGGTGCCACCCCGCCGAGGTTGCAGCGGCTGCCGTAAGGACAGAGTGTTCCCAAAGATCCCGGGGTGCCATCCGAGCCACCCCCCGCCGAGGGGATCGATTCGTGAGCCCTACGAGCACCCGGCCGGGAAGTAGACGATGTCCCAGAGGTCGAGGTCGAGCTGATCGACAACGCGGTCGCCGTTGAGGTCGGCGTGGGGGAGGCCGTTGGTGTGGTCGTTTTGGTACGCGGTGTCATCGTCGGTATCTGAATCGCCGTCCATGTCCCAGTCGGCGATGCACTTGGGCGTGCCGTAGAAACGGAGTTCGGCGGTGTTCCACGTCGCGGTGAGCGCCGGCTGGCCGGTGCTGGTGTTGCGGAGCCGGACCTTCCATGTCGCGGTGCCGGTCTCGCCCCAGTGGCGGACGCTGGTGAAGAGGGCATCGTCGTAGCTCAGCGACGGGTCGGTACGCGCGACTGCAAAGACGCTCCGAGTCCGCTTGGGCCGACCACCGAAATCCTCGCTGCCGCTCAACGGCCACATACGGTCGATCTCGATCTCCAGCGGCCCGATGCCGGGCGGGCTCTCGGCCTGGGAAATGGTGGAGACATTCATCAGCAACTCGACGTGTTCGATT
>JAUZRR010000030.1 GCA_030950285.1 Planctomycetota bacterium
TCGAGGGCATCTACTTCAACCAGGGGCATGTCTGCTGCGCCGGCTCGCGGCTGTTTGTGCAGGAATCGGTCCTCGACGAGACAATCGCCAAACTCAAAGTCCGCATGGCGAGCCTCCGCGTCGGCGACCCGCTTGATAAGAATACCGATATCGGTGCGATCAACTCCCGCGCCCAGCTCGATACCATCAAGCATTACATTGGTGAGGGCCGAGCCGAGGGTGCCGAGTTCCATGAACCCACCACCAGCGTGCTGCCCAACGCCGGGTACTGGTGCCGCCCGAGCTTTTTCACCGGTGTCCAACCGAGCCACACCATCGCCCGCGAAGAAATCTTCGGCCCCGTCCTCGCGGTCCTCAGCTTCCGCACACCCGAAGAGGCCATCACCCGCGCCAACAACACCCCCTACGGCCTGGCCGCCGGCGTCTGGACAGACAAGGGCTCCAAAATTTTCGAGGTCGCCAGCAAACTCAAAGCCGGCATCGTCTGGCTCAACACCTTCAACAAGTTCGACCCCACCAGCCCGTTTGGCGGGTTCAAGGAATCTGGCTTTGGGAGAGAAGGTGGATTACAAGGCTTGCGAGGATATGTACACATATAACCTACTTATATTGCAACTCAGCAGACGAGAGACTTACGCATGACCACCCGCCTCCCCATCATCAAAACCCACAAACTCTTCATCGGCGGCAAGTTCCCCCGCACCGAATCCGGCAGGTCTGTCAAGATCGCCGACGCTGCGGGCGACACCATCGCCCACACCTGCCACGGCTCGCGGAAAGATCTACGCAACGCGGTCGAAGCGGCTGCCAAAGCACAACCCGGGTGGGCGAACGCAACCGCCTACCTGCGCGGGCAGATTCTTTATCGGCTTGCCGAGATGATGGAGGGCAAGCGCAGCGAGTTGCAGGATACTCTCGATGTACAAGAAGGCACAGAGGCACAGAGGCATCAAGGCAGCAAGGGCGAGGTTGATGCCGCGATCGACCGCGTCATCCACTACGCCGGCTGGGCCGACAAATACCCCCAAATCCTCGGCTGCGCGAACCCCGTCGCCGGGCCCTACCACAACTTCACCACCCCCGAACCCGTCGGCGTCGTCGGCATCGTCTGCCCGGATGATGCGCCGCTGCTCGCGCTCGTCTCACTCGTCGCGCCGGTGGTCTGTGCGGGCAACGCCTGCATCGTCCTCGCCAGCGAGACCAACCCCATCCCCGCCTGCATCCTCGCCGAGGCGATCGCCACCAGCGACATGCCCGGCGGCGTCATCAACATCCTCACTGGATTCCGCGATGAGTTGCTCCCCCACTTTGCAAGCCACCGCGAGATCGCGGCGATTCATGCTGCGGGTGTGAGCCCCGAGCAACGCAAAGTTCTCGAACTCGGCGCAGCAGAAAACCTCAAACGGGTCACAGTCCGCGACATAATCGACTGGTTCGACGACAACACCTGCGAAAGCCCAAACTGGATCGAGCCCTTCCTCGAATACAAGACGATCTGGCACCCGTCGAGCGCATGACCCGGCTTGTGTGTCGACGCGCTACCCGGCCACAAGCGAGAGCTTCGGCTTGCCGAGCGTTTCGGGCGTGAGCCCTTCGGGAAGCCGCATCTCAAACCCGCGTGTGTGTTCGTCCCGCCAACGGATTTCGAGTTCGACCTCGAACAACCCGAGCAACGATCGCAACTGCCGTTCGACACTCGCCCGCGCCCGCCGCACATACTGCGCCTCAGACCCAGCCAGCAGCTCGCCGGCCTGTTCCTGGGCTGCCTTCATCAGCTCGCGCTGGCGTTCTGCGCCCATCGGGATCACGTCGAGCAGCCCGAGCACTTTGCCCGCCTGGATGTCGTAGGGCGAAACGTCAACGAGGCGGAGTTTGCCCTGCACCTGAGGCAGCGTGATGCGGAAACTGCC
Organism: Planctomycetota bacterium; assembly: GCA_030950285.1. Classification (GTDB taxonomy): domain Bacteria; phylum Planctomycetota; class Phycisphaerae; order Phycisphaerales; family UBA1924; genus PNC22. Next base: position 1,911 of record JAUZRR010000030.1, read on the forward strand.
CGGGCCGAGCCGTTCGACGTCATCGGGTCGCAGCTCGCCGAGATCGACCGCGTACTGCTTCTCGAACTGAAAGATCATCGCCAGTTTTGCCTGACTGAGCACGATCGGAGGCAACCACCCCCAGCCCTTGGTCGCGGTCGCGATCTCCTTGGCAGCGACCTCGAGCCCGACAAGCGAACCCGTCGCCCGGACGCGCTCGGCAACGCCGTGGATATCGATTTTGGTCGGCTCGGCTGCTGACCGGCGAACCAGCCACACATACGCCACACCGACACCAACCACGATCGCAACGACCGCGACACCAATGATCGCAAAGATTTCGCTCATGCACTCTTCTTCGGCTTTGCCGGGTCGCTCTTTCGCGCGACAGCACGCCGGGACCCCGCCGCTCCGGATACGCCGATCGGCGGCAGCCGGAGCTCGAACGCCCGCACGAGCAGGTGCACCGCGATCGACGCCAGCACAACCAACACCATCGCCCCCACCAGCGTGCCGATCACCCGCGCGACATCCGCCGCGGTCTCCACCGGTCCGAGAAGCCAGGGTCGGCCTGGCCCCATCGCCCACGCCAGGCCCGCGAGCATGAGCGCCGCCGAGACGATGCCGCCAAAGAGCGCCTTCCACGACCGGCTGTCTCGGCCGAACGCCAGGAACAACGCCAGCACGCCGAACACGCCGACCGCGAGCATCCGCCCGTCAAACATGGGGTCTCTGAGCATCTGCCGGACCGCCTGGGTTCCCGAACCCGAGTCCGGCGTCCGGGTCACGATCGCGCTGAATCGACCAAGCATCGCCGAGGCAAACACCACCCCCGCGACCGAGAAGACCGAGAGCGCCGGGGCCTCGCGGAACTTGCCGAGCCCGACCAGAATCCCGAGCACTCCAGCGACCAGCGTCACAATCTCAAAGCCTAACAATGCCCACACCTGAGGCTCGCGCCCTACCGCGTCCCACACGCCCCACAGCGCCGAAGCCGCGACGATCGCCGAGACCACGAGCACGCCGATTCGTATCGGTTGCATGTGATCTGCCGCGTGTCGCTCTGCGTTTTGTCCGCCCTTGGTGGTCATGCTTGCGATCCTACGCACGGGGCGCCCGCGCGTTCGTGCCTTCCATCGGCCTGTCGTGGCATTCCCTCGACCGCGGCCTCGACTTTCTGAAGATCATCCAATCGTCATCTCCGGGCGAGCGCACAGCCCGATCCAGCCGATAGACCACGCTGAGATCCGCTGCGCAATGTCTGGCGCGGTAGTTGCTCACTGGTCCCCAGGACGGTCTGGAGCGCAGATGCACACCACCGACAACCAATCTTGCGCCGCTGTGGATCAGGCCCGCGGCATGTTTCGCGCAGTTCTTGCGCCTTGGGCCAGCGACCTGATGGCCCTTCGTGCTCGTGGTCTTGATCGTCCGAGCCGGCGGTACGCCCTTGGGCTGGTCCTCAGGCCCGCATCGTCCGGAGCCCCAACAGTTTCCCCTGACTCTCGAAGCCTCATGTCCCGCAGCCGTCGCCGGGCCGCGTAAACCGGCACCCGGTTGCCACACACAGCAACTCAGAGCAGGCTTCGCCCTTGATTTTCTTCCGGAGTACACCATGAGCGGCATCACCAGCAGCATCGGCCTCTTCAGCGGCATCGACACCGCATCGCTGATCGACCAGTTGATCTCGCTCGATGCCCGCCCGCGAACCCTCGCCCAGAACCGCATCTTCGACCTGCAAGTGCAGCAGAGTGCATACCTCGATATCAACTCGAGGCTCAGCGCGTTGCAGACCGCCGCACGCCGGTTCCGCACCGAGTTCACCTTTGACTCCATGAAGGCAACCAGCAGCGACACCTCCATCCTCTCGGCGGTCGGATCGAGGATCGCGGTGCCGGGCAACTACTCGTTTATCGTGGACCGGCTCGTCTCCAGCCAGCAGGCACTCTCGCGCGGTTTCAGCGACGCCAGTTCCTCGGCGATCAACGCCTCGCAATTCACCTTCGAGTCCGCCGAGGGAAGGCTCGACCGCGACATCGCTCTGGCCGATCTCAACGACGGCGAGGGTGTCCAACGCGGCAAGATCGTCATCGTCCAAGGCTCTGAGAGCGCGACCGTCGACCTCTCCAAAGCGGTCACGATCAACGACGTGCTCGACGCGATCAACAGCTCGGGACTCGATATCACCGCGACCACGACCAATGGTGCCCTCGAGCTCTCCGGCGGCTCGGATTTTTCCGTCACCAGTTCGACCGGGTACACCACCGCCGAGAGCCTCGGCATCGCCGGCACCTCGTCGGGAAACACACTCACAGGTGATACCGTCTACGAGCTCACCGGGAACACCACCCTCGGCCAGCTCAATGACGGCAACGGGGTCTTCATTGGCACCGATATCGGCGAGGAGAGATCGGACTTCACCATCTCGGTCGATGTTGGCAGCGGGGTCATTGTCGATGTCGATGTCAACCTCGGCTCGGTCTGGGAGACCATCGACGGCGAGCTCACCGAGACCGCCGGCGCGGTGACAAACATGCAGGGAGTCGTCGACCGCATCACCACCGCGATCGACGATGCCGGCATCAGCGCCATCGCCAGCGCCTCGATCTCCAACGGCAGCCTGGTCCTTACCAACGCGCTCGGGAACGACATCACAACCACCGAAGCGTTCAGCGGAACAACAACCGCCGCCGACCTGGGCATCCTCGGCACCGCGACCGGTACGCTCACAGGGACACAGCAACTCGCGGGGCTCAACACCACTCTGGTCAGCAATCTCAACGGCGGCAGCGGGCTTGCCGGCGACGGGATTCTGAGCTTCACCGCCCGCGACGGAACCGCCTTTGCAATCGATGTCTCCGCCGCACATTCCGTGAACGACATCATCAATCTCATCAACGACGACGCCGGGAACGGGGGAAGGGTCACCGTCTCCCTCAGCGATATCGGCAGCGGGCTGCTTGTCACCGATTCAACCGGCGGCTCGAGCAACCTCATCATCACCGGGGACACCGCCGTCAGCCTCGGGATCGGGACCGACGTCACGGGGGTTCCAGAAGACACCGTCACGGGAACGAGTCTTCAGCACAAGTACTTCAGCATGTCCACCAGCCTCGACGACCTCAACAACGGAACAGGTGTCGGCACCGGAGAGTTCCGCATCACCGACGGCAACAGCGTCTCGTTCACAATCGACATCGGCTCCGACGCCGAGACCGTGTACGACCTGGTCCGCGAGATTCAGGGGCAGGCCGATGCTGCCGGAGCCAACATCAATGTCAGGATCAACGACAAGGGTGACGGGCTCCTGATCGAAGAGAAGTCAAGTGAACCCGACGGCGGCACCACCATCACCATCGAGGATCTCTCGGGAACGGTCGCCAAGAATCTCAACATCGCGGGAGTTTCGGAGGGCACCGGGGACGACAACTTCATCGATGGCTCAGCCGAGGTCATCGTCCAGTTCGACGCCACCGACACCCTCAACGACATCGCCCAGAAAATCAACGACGCCAGCGGGTCTCCGGTCCGCGCGACGATCATCAACGACGGCACGGGCAGCAACCCCTACCGCCTGAGCCTCTCGGCGCGGGCCACGGGCGTCGACGGCCGCTTCATTGTCGACGACGGCGGGCTCGGGCTCAAACTCTCCACGCTTGACGAAGGCAACGACGCCCGGGTGTTCTATGGCTCCTCAGACCCTGCAAAGGCAGTGCTGCTCACCAACTCGACCAACACGCTCGACGGGGTCATCCCCGGCGTGACGATCGACCTCAACAACGCCAGCGAGGACGTGGTCAACCTCACCATTACCCGCGACACCGACCAGATTATCACTGCGATCGAGGAGTTCATCACCGCGTACAACGACGTATTCACACGCATCGACTTCCAAACCCGCTACGACCCCGAGACCGAGATCCGCGGGCCGCTGCTGGGTGAGAGCACGCTCTCGATCCTGCGGTCAAACATGAGCCGAACCAGCCTCGCCAAACCGCTCGGGGTGGACGACGAGTTCGAAAGCCTCTCTCAGGTCGGGATCACGGTCACCGACGGGGGCAAGCTCACCCTCGACCGCGACAAGCTCCGCGACGCGATGGAGCAGGACTTCGAGGCCGTCGCCGATCTCTTTGCAGCTCGTGAACAGGTCCAACAGGACACCGAGACAGAAATCGAAGACGGTATCTTTGTCCGCAACACCAACCTCCAGGACCAGTTCAGCAAGCTCGGCATCATCTTCCAGTTTGAGGAGCTCGCCGACCGGTATCTCGACTCAGTCGACGGCATCTTTGCCAACAAGGACCAGACTTTCACCGACCAGATCGAGCTCCAGGAGAAACGCATCGAGCAGTTCAATGTTCAGCTCGCCGCCAAGCGGGTGCGGCTCGAACGGCAGTTCCTCGCGATGGAGAGAGCCCTTGCCTCGCTCTCGAGCCAGCAGGGCGCGCTGACGTCACTTCAGGGATAGCCCATAACTTCGATCAACCTGAACCCGACGCTGAAGTCAAGCCCAAAGCCCGCCGATACGCACCACTATGACAACCACCACGGAAGCCAACGCCTATCTCCGCACCCAGGTCCTGACCGCCTCGCCCGAGCAGCTGCGGCTCATGCTGCTCGACGGGTCGATCCGTTTCCTGCAGCAATCAATCGACGGGCTCAACGACAAAGACTACGAAGCATCCTACAACGGCATCACCCAGGCCCGGGCGATCGTGCTCGAGCTGGCGACCTCGGTCAGTGCTGAGGTGGACCACGAGCTCGCCGAGCGGGTCCGATCGGTCTACATGTATCTGTACCGCGAGTTGATCGACGCGAGCGTCAACCGCGACCTCCCCCGGCTGGAAAAAGCCTGCGACCTGCTCCGCTACGAACGCGAGACGTGGGCTCTGCTCATGGAGAAAGTCGGCACCGAGCGTGCAGCCAACGCCGCCGACGCGACGATGTCCGGAGCCGGGGAAGCGGCGCAGACACCCGAGACCAGCGGGTTCTCCGCGCAGGGCTGATCCGGTCGCCGGCGAAGAGCCCGCGCCCCTCCCACTACCGCTCCACCCCGCACCTGGCAGCAAGGTTCTCAAAGACCGGGCCGAGCGCCACGTTGGAATCGAGCTGCCGCTCTGCCTCTTCGCACGCAGCGATGCACGCGGTGAGCCTCTCGGCATCCTCGACGCGCCCGACGGTTGCGGCGCTGCGCATCGCGGTGCGGAACCCCTCGCCCAGCAGCCGGAACATCCGCGACGCGGCCGCGCGGTTCGCGACCGCCTTGCTCGCGTGCGCTTTGCCCTCGACCGAAGCCGCCGCCGCGGCATCAACGAGCTTGGAGAGCGTCCGCCCCGCGTCGAGCACACTCACGCCGTCGGCGAGCCTATCCATCGTGCCCCGCAGCTCGGCGTGCCACGCGCCCAGGCCGCCCTTGATCAGTTCGGTCAGCACCCCGGGCGAGCCGTCCGCAAACGAGACCGCCCACTCCTGATCGACACCCGACATGTCGAGCCCGCTCCGTTCGATCCACGCCCCCATCGCAGCCGCATCCAGCGGCCGAAACCCGACGCGCTGGCACCGGCTCCGGATCGTCGGCCGAAGCTGGTCCTCGCTCGCGGTCACGAGAATCAGCACCACACCCGGCCCGGGCTCTTCGAGCGTCTTGAGCATCGTGTCCTGCGCCTCGCGCCCGAGCAGGTGCGCCTCGTCCACGATGAAGACCTTTGACGCCAACGAATCGCCCTGCACCACCCGCGTCCGTGTCGCCGGCTCGATCAGAAACTCGCGGACCACCTCGATCGAGATCGACGTCTGCATGCTCCGCCGCACGCGGTCCTCGCGGCTGAACGCAGCGAGCTCTTTCCGCACGACCTGCAAGTCCGGGTGCGACCCGCCGCGCAGCAGCCGTTGCACCTGGCTGTCGGGGGCCGGGCGGGTTCGTCCCGAAAGATCGGCAACCGATGTCGGATCGAGGATCACTGCAGCAAACGCGAGCGCCGTCGTAAACTTCCCAACCCCCTCGGGGCCGTGGAACAGCCACGCGTGGTGGAGCCGATCCGACGACACCGCAGAGTCGAGCACGCTGACGGCGTGTTCCTGCCCGAGCACCTCGTCGAGCCCGATGGTCGGCGTTGCCCCCGCCAGCCCGGGCGCGGGCTTGGCGGCCAGTTCCGACGCGGCTTTACGCCGCCTGGACGATGCTTTCTTGCGAACCGCTTTCTTGCTTGTCTTCTTTGCCACAGCCTCAGCGTAGCTTCTGTACCGGGCCCGGGCCCGGGCCGACCTCAGACCCCCCGGATCTTGTTCAGCCCGTTCATCGCAGCCACCTTGTAGCACTCAGCAAGTGTCGGGTAGTTGAACACCGCGTTCACAAAATACTCCACCGTCGCGTTGAACGCCATCGCGCACTGCCCGATGTGGATGAGTTCCGTCGCCCCGGTCCCGATGACGTGGACGCCCAGGATGGTGTGCGTGTCCTGATGGATGAGCATCTTGAGCATCCCGATGTCGTCGCCGATCAGCTGCCCGCGAGCGATCTCGCGGTACTGCGCCACCCCGGTCTCGAACGGGATCCCCTCCTCGGTCAGCTTCTCCTCGGTCCAGCCGACCATCGAGATTTCCGGGATCGAATAGATGCCGAAGGGCAGCAGCTTCGAGAAGTCATCGACCGGCGAACCAAACATGTGGCATGCGGCGTAACGGCCCTGCTCCATGCTGGTCGACGCCAGCGCCGGGAACCCGATCACGTCACCGGCAGCGTAAATATGCGGCACGGCGGTCTGGTAGTGCTCGTTGACCTCCAGCCTCCCCCGCTTGTCGGCGGTCAGCCCCGCCTCTGCAAGCCCGAGCCCCCCGGTCGCGCCCTGCCTTCCGATCGCGTAGAGCAGACAATCGGCCCGCACAGTCTTCCCACTCTCCAGGTAGGCCTCGGCCATGAACTCGTCCATGGTCTTGGAGCCGACGGTCTTGTCGATCCGGTCGATGCGCACAACCTTCTCACCCATCCGCAGCGTCATGCCGTTCTGGCGCAGGTGGTATTGCAGCGCCTCCCGGATCTCGCCGTCGACAAAGTCGAGGATGCGGTCGCGCCCTTCGATGAGCGTCACCTTCACGCCCATCAGGCTCAGCATCGAGGCGTACTCGGTCCCGATCACGCCACCGCCGACCACGATCATCGAGTGCGGCAGCGAGGGCAGGTCGAGCACCTCGTCGGACGTGATGACCGTCTCGCCGTCGAACTCGGTCCCCACCGGGCGGGCCGGTGTGGTCCCGGTCCCGATCAGGATAAAGTCCGCCTTGACGTGTTCGGTCCCGTGCGTCCCCTCGACCGTGACGGTGTGCGGGTCCTCGAACCTCCCGGTGCCGTAGAGCACGGTCACCCCGTTGGACCGCATGTGGTGCTGGATGATGTCGATCTCGGCGTCGATCACGCGGCCGGCGCTGGCGGTCAGCTCGTGAAACTTGTGCTCCCGCGCCAGCTTGAAGTCGCCGCTCTGTGGCATGGCGCTGGGGCGGTTGACCATCGCCAGGATCGCTTCGCGCAGCGCCTTGGACGGGATCGTCCCGGTGTTGACCGCGACCCCTCCCAGCACCTCGCGGCGCTCGACCAGCACGACCCGCTTGCCAAGCTTGGCCGCCTGGATCGCTGCCCGCTGGCCCGCGGGCCCGCTCCCGATCACGCAAAGGTCACATTCTCGCATCGGTGTCACAATCCTCTTGCAGTGTCTGGGAAACTCGACTCTATGGAGCCCGGCCTCCGGGAAGCGGATGGCTCGCGGCCTATCCAAGCTACAATCGGCCGATTCCGCCCGCCGACCCCACGATCTCCTCCGCCAATCCCTCCCGAGCCCCCCACCAACCCCCCACCAACCTCTCACCAACCTCCCACCAACCCCCACCAACCCCCACCAACGCACCACCGGTACCAGCACCCATGCCAAAGCCAACCACCGCCCAGATCCGCCAGGCCTTCATCGACTACTTCGTCGATCGCCACGCCCACCGGTTTGTCCCCTCCAGCCCGGTCATTCCCCTTGACGATCCCAGCCTCAAGGACACCTTCACCAACGCGGGGATGAACCAGTTCAAGCCCGCGTTTCTCGGGCAGGTCGCGCCGGGCTCGCCGCTGGCTGGGGTCGCCCGCGCCGCCAACACCCAGAAGTGCATCCGCGCCGGCGGCAAGCACAACGACCTCGAGGACGTCGGCAAGGACACCTACCACCACACCTTCTTCGAGATGCTCGGCAACTGGTCCTTCGGCGACTTCTTCAAAGCAGAGATCATCGAGTGGGCGTGGGACCTGCTCACCAATGTCTTCAAGCTCCCCGGCGACCAGCTCTACGCCACCTATTTCGGCGGCGACGAGCAAGCCGGGCTCGAACCCGACACCGAGGCCCGCGACCTCTGGCTGCGGCACCTGCCGCCCGAGCGCGTCCTGCCCGGCAGCATGAAGGACAACTTCTGGGAGATGGGCGACACCGGCCCCTGCGGCCCGTGCAGCGAGCTGCACTTCGACCGCATCGGCGACCGCAACGCCGCGAGCCTGGTCAACGCCGACGACCCCGACGTGATCGAGATCTGGAACCTCGTCTTTATCCAGTACGACCGCCAGCCGGGCGGCGTGCTCAAGAACCTCCCCGCCCGGCACGTCGACACCGGCATGGGGCTCGAGCGGCTCGCCAGCATCATCCAGGGCGTCACCAGCAACTACGACATCGACCTCTTCGCGCCGCTCTTTGCTGCGATCGAGAACCTCACCCACGACGCCCGCGGCTACCACGGCAAGCTCGGCAACGCCGACCCCGACGGGCACGACATGGCCTACCGCGTCATCGCCGACCACGTCCGCACGCTGACCTTTGCGATCACCGACGGCGCGGTGCCGAGCAACGAGGGCCGCGGGTACGTTTTGCGCCGCATCCTCCGTCGCGCGGTGCGGTTCGGGCGGCAGAAGCTCAACGCCCCGCCGGGGTTCTTCAGCCAGCTCGTGCCTGTGGTTGTCGAGACGATGGGCGCAGCCTTCCCCGAACTCAAGAAAGACCCCGAGCGGGTGATCGGGATCGTGCGCGACGAGGAGGAGAGCTTCGGGAAGACGCTGGAGAAGGGGATCAGGCGGTTTGAGGAGGCGGCCGCCGGGGTTTCGACGGTCTCCGGCGCCGACGCCTTCCAGCTCTACGACACCTACGGCTTCCCGCTCGACCTCACGGTGCTGATGGCCGAGGAGCGCGGGATCGCGGTGGACACCGAGGGCTTTGAGCGCTGCATGGCCGAGCAGAAGGATCGCTCGCGGGGCGGGAAGTCGTCGGAGAGCACCGACGCTGAGTCGCTCGACGCCGGGACGCTGGCCAGGCTCAAGCACTTGCGGGTCAAGCCGACCGACACCTCGGCGGTGTTTGCCGCCCGCGACCTGCGGGCGACGGTCAAGGCGGTCTGGAACGGGCACAACTTCGACGAGCACGCGACGACCGGCGGCAGTCTGTCGCGGCGCGTGGGGATTATCTTCGACAAGACCAACCATTACGCCGAGATGGGCGGGCAGGTGGCCGACCACGGGACGGTGCTGGTCACCCGCGAGCGGCACGTCGGCACCGACCACCGCGGCGGGGAGTTCCGCGTCGAGGACGTGCGTTCGTTCGGGGGGTATGTCGTGCATTTCGGGCGGGTGACGCGGGGCGAACTCCGCGTGGGCGACGACGTGCAGCTGCATGTCGAGCATCAGCGTCGCGAGCACGTCTCGGCCAACCACACCGCGACGCACTTGCTCAACCTCGGCCTTCGTCGCGTGCTGGGGGAGGGGGTCGAGCAGAAGGGTTCGCTGGTCGAGGCCGACCGTTTGCGGTTCGACTTCGCGCACACCAAGCCCGTCTCGCCCGACGAGCTGGGGCTTGTCGAGCAGCTCGTCGCCGAGCGGATCGAGCAGGACCTGGAGGTCTTCGCCGGGCTTGCCCCGCTCTATGTTGCCAAGGGGATCGTCGGCCTTCGGGCGGTGTTTGGCGAGACCTACCCCGATCCTGTCCGCGTGGTCTCGGTGGGCGTGCCGATCCAGTCGTTGCTCGACCAGCCCGACAACCCCGAGTGGGCGGATTTCTCGATCGAGTTCTGCGGCGGGACGCATCTTGCCCGGACCGGCGCGGCCAAGTCGTTCGCGCTGGTCAGCGAGACGGGGATCGCCAAGGGGATCCGCCGCGTCGAGGCGTTGACCGGCGTCCCCGCGTTGGCGGCCCACGCCGCGGCCGACGACGCCGAGGCGAGGCTGTCGCGTGCTGCGGCGCTGGCCCCGGCCGACCTGCCCGCCGAGGCCTCGGCGATCGCCGCCGAGCTTGACGGGCTGTCGCTCCCGATTGCGCGCAAGGCGGTGTTGCGGGAGAAGCTCGGCGCGTTGCAGCGGCGGGTCAGGGACGCGGCCAGGGACGTCGCCAACGCCAGGGCCGCCGAGGCCCAGCGGCTGGCCGGGCAGATCGCTTCGGGCAATATCTCGTCGGGCGAGCCGGTGATTCTCGCCGAGATCGACACCGCGGGGGACCGTGCGGCGTTGCTTGCGGCGCTTTCGACGATCCGCGCGGCGTGCCCGGGCAAGGCGGTGCTGCTTGCCAGTGTCGATGCCGAGGGTGCCAAGCCGGGCGTGGCGTTGGTGGCCTCGGTCCCGCCCGAGCTGGTCAAGCTCGGGCTCAACGCGGGGGACTGGGTCCGCGAGACCGCGGCGGTGCTGGGCGGCAAGGGCGGCGGCCGTCCCGAGCAGGCGCAGGGCGGCGGCCCCGACATCCCCAAGCTCGGCGAGGCCCTCCGCACCGCCCGCACCACGGGGATGCGGGCGCTCTCGAACTGACCGGACGGGCCGCCCCTCCCCCTCCGAGCCCGACGCGCCGGCGAGGAGCCCTCAGCGTCAGCGCCGGGGCGGCACCTTCCCGAAACAGGGGGGCGGGCTTTCCAGCCCGCGGCGGGGATATCGCACTCCGCGTCCTGGGTGGAAGGCCTTGTCGGCGGTGGCTGCCCGGGGGCTGGACAGCCCCCGCCCCTGCACGGACAGCCCCCGCTCCTGCCTGACCGGGCGCGGTCTTTGTTCGTCCTGTTTCGGTTCTTACATCGCCCGTTTCGGTCGTTGCTCTGCCTGTTTCAGCTCTTGCATCCCTTGATTCGGTCGTTGCACGCCTTGATTCAGCTCTTGCATCTCTTGATTCAGTCGTTGCACGCCTTGATTCAGCTCTTGCATCCCTTGATTCAGTCGTTGAAGCAGCTGATTCAATCGTTGCGCTTCGAGGTGCAATCGTTGAACGTCTCCCGATAACCATGTTCCCCGCGCATAAGGTGCGCGGCTCAGGACCTTCGAACCCCGCGCCGGCCAACGTCCCTCCCGCGTTCTCATGTTGAACATGCAATGTTCTGCGTCGAACGTGCGGGCTTCTGCGGCCGAGGCCTGCACGCGGGCGTTCCCGCCCCCGGGGCGGGACACGCCGGGTCCCGACGCCGCGCCCGAGCCCTGCGCGCGGGCGTTGTTGGTTCCCGGACCCAATCCCACGCCGACGCGTTGGGCTCTTTCCTTGCCATTGGCCTTCTTCTGCTTTCCCCGCTGTGGGCGCGGTGCCTCTGTGGTGAAAACGCCGTTCCCCATTTCCAGAAGCACACCGGCTGGAAGCCGGTCCCACCTTCCAGGCCCCAGGCCCGCGCCGGCGCGTCGGGGCTCTTGCCTCGGTGCGCATGGCGCGGGGGGGCGTGCGGCGGTTGCCGGCGTTTGGCATCCGGCCTTTGGCGGGCGGCTCTCCGCCGCGTATCCTCCTGTCATGCCCTCTCTCGAACAACTCCAGCGTGCCCTCGACACCAGCCCCGGCGACGCCTTCCTGCTCTATGGC
>JAUZRR010000031.1 GCA_030950285.1 Planctomycetota bacterium
CAGGCCTTCAGCGGCAAAAGCCCCGAAGAGGTCGAACAGGTCAAACGCGACGGCCGCGCCCCCTACGCCCTCCGCCCCGAGTTCACCCCCACCCTCGCCCGAATGTACGCCGCCAAAGCAAACACACTGCCCAAACCCTGCCAGTGGTTCATGGCCGGCCCCTTCTTCCGCGCCGAACGACCCCAACGCGGGAGGCTGCGGGAGTTTTTGCAGTGGAATGTGGACTTTTTGGGTATGCCCGCAGTGGGCGAGGAGTACTACAAAGGCGAGGCGGATGCCGATGTCATCACAACATGCGTGGACTACCTTCAATCTGTTGGGCTTACCGCGAAGGACGTACGGGTAAAAATCAACTCCCGACAGTATGTCTTCGAGCGATTGCGACAACATGGAGTGGACGACGAGAATGTTGAACACGCTATCGCCCTGCTGGACAGCCGACCCAAAATCGAGGTTGATGAGTACGAACGTCAGGCACGCGACTTGGGGTTGAGCGCGGAGGGGATCGAGCGATTCCATCCGACTCGTGGTGAGATAGTCAGGTTCGATTCAACACCGGAGGAGATATCTGCACGGGGTGGCGACGGCGAAGAATACCGCAAGAAGTGTGAAACTCGCGGAGACATCTTCTACGAAATCCAAAATGCTGGAATAGCTGAGTGGTGTGAGTTCGACAATATGATCGTCCGCGGCCTCGCCTACTACACCGGCACCGTCTTCGAGGTCATCGCCGACGGCGAACGCGCTGTCGCCGGCGGCGGGCGATACGACAACCTCATCTCCCTCTTCGGCGGCCCGCCCACCCCGGCCGTCGGCTTTGCCATGGGCGATGTTGTTTTGAGTCTGCTGCTGCAAGATAAGGGCCTTATGCCCACAGACGACGAACTCCTCGGCCTCGCCGGGCAGCACCCCGACGTCTTCGTCCTCAGCAACGGCTCAACAGAAGCCGAGGCCAAGGTTCGGCCGGTTGTTGCCATGTTGAGGCGAGGAGAAAGAAGAGAAGAAGGAGCCCTCTCCCCAGCCCTCTCCCACGGGACGCGGGAGAGGGAGCAAAGCGGCCTCCACGTCCGCCACTCCTACAAAGCCACAAAGAAGATCGACAAACTCCTCACCGAAGCAAAGAAACAACACGCCCGGTTCGCGGTCATCATCGAGGACGCCGACTCCTGCATCGTCAAAGACCTTCGCTCCGGCGAGCAGTGGACCCAACCCGTCGCGCTCAACGACTTATACGCAAAGCTCGTCGCAGCGACGTAAAAACAACACCCCTCATCATAGAGCCCCTCGCGCAAGCGAGGGGAACCGCATCGAGCGTCGGGGCTTATAAGTTTCGGGTGTGCATGTGTCCCCTCGCTTGCGCGAGGGGCTCTGTTCTCGATTGCCATTTGCCATTTGCCATTTGCTCTTGGCCACTTGCTACCCCCCCGCCTTCCTCCCGTGCAGCACCGGCATCTCCCGCAGATACTCCTGCGCCGGCTCGCAGTCCGACCCTCCGAACCCCGCATACTCCCCGTCGTAACAAATCTCCCCATGATGTAACATCACCACCCGCGGGCTCAGCCTGCGCAACAACTCCTTGTCGTGCGTCACAATCACCGTTGTCCGTTGTTCGCCGGTCGAGCGGGGTCGGTGGTGCATGTTCCAGATCAGCTCGTGGATGCTGCCGCTGACGACCGGGTCGAGCCCCGTCGTCGGCTCGTCGTAAAACAGCACCGCCGGGTCGATCGCGATCGCCCGCGCGATCGCCACCCGCTTTGCCATCCCGCCGGAGAGCTCGTCGCGGTCTTTGTGCAGCACGTCGTCCACATCGAGCGCACACGCCCCCAGGCTCTCCCGCGCCCGCTGCACGATCGCCCGTTCGCTGAGTTTCGTGTGTTCGCGCAGCAGCAGCGCGATGTTCTCATAGACCGAGCCGCTGAAGAGCGCGTTGCGCTGGAACACCACCGCCCAGTGCAGCCGAATCCGCTGGAGCACACGTTCTTTGGCGCGGGTGATCTCGGTCAGCGGCGAGCCCGCCCGCCCGTGGTCGGCAGCAAAGACCCGCCCCCCCGAGACCTCCAGCAGCCGGACCATGCAATCGAGCAGCACCGTCTTGCCCGAGCCCGACGCCCCGACGACCGCAACGATCTGCCCGCGACACACTTCCAGGTCCACCCCGCGAAGCACGACCTCATCCCCGAACGACTTGGCGAGCTGTTCGGTGCGCAGCTCGACCGCACGCCCGCCGGGTTGATCCCCCACGGGGTCGTCGCGCTCGGGCTGGCTGGACACACCGGTCATCGCCCGCACGATAGCCGACCAGCCCGACGGAATACGATCAAACCCGATCCACCCTCCGGAGCGGGACACTCCGGGTCCCGCCCCATCGCGATACCCAGTCCTGACCGACCCCCCCCATGATCTACCTCGACAACAACGCCACCACCCAGCCAACCCCCGCGGTCGCCCAGGCGATCCACGTCGCCACCACCACCCTCTGGGCAAACCCCTCCAGCGTCCACCGCCCCGGCCAAGAGGCCCGCCACGCCCTCGAACTGGCCCGAAAAGAACTCGCCACCCTCCTGGGCGTCCCCTCCAGAGAAATCGTCCTCACCTCCAGCGGCACCGAGTCGATCAACCTCGCCATCCGAGGCGTCCTCGAATCCAACCGGGGCGGGACACTCCCGGCCCCGACCGACCCCCACCCCCTCCCCACCATCGTCACCACCCGTCTCGAACACACCGCCGTCCGCGACCTGGTCCTCCACCTCGAGCGCCAGGGCCAAGTCGAGATCCGCTGGCTCCCCCTCGATGCCCGAGGCATCGCCGACCCGGCCGCCCTCGACGCCCTCCTTGACGACCGCACCGCGCTGGTCAGCGTCCAGTGGGCCAACAACGAGACCGGCGTCATCCAACCCGTCGAACGCCTCGCCGAGATCTGCCGCGCCAGGGGCGTCCCGTTCCACTGCGACGCCGTGCAGTGGGTCGGCAAAATGCCCCTCCCCGAAGCCCTCCCCTGCGACCTGCTCACCTTCTCGGCCCACAAGTTTCACGGCCCAAAGGGCGTCGGCGGCCTCTGGGTCCGCCGAGGGGTCGGGCTTGTCCCCCAGACCATCGGCACCCAGGAAACCGACCGCCGCGGCGGCACCGAGAGCGTCGCCGCGATCGTCGGTGCAGGGGTCGCTGCCCGCGAAGCCGCCGCCTGGCTCGCCGACCCCACCGCCCGGGCCAAAACCGCTGCCCTGCGCGACCGCTTCGAGACCGAGATCATCCGCCGCACCCCCACCACCCCCGGTGCCGTCATCAACAGCCGCGACTGCCCCCGCCTCTGGAACACCACCAGCATCGCCTTCCCCGCCCTCGAAGCCGAAGCCATGCTCATGCTCCTCTCCGAGCGCGGCCTCGCAGCTTCAGCCGGTGCTGCGTGTTCCTCGGGATCGCTCGACCCAAGCCCCGTCCTCCTGGCGATGGGCATCCCCGAACCCCTCGCCCACGGCTCGATCCGCTTCAGCCTGACCAGAAACACCACCGACGCCGAGATCAACGACGCGATCGAGATCGTCGTCGCCGCAGCAACCCAACTCGGACGCTCCTCCGCATCAACGCGCTAACACCGACGCCCGTCTCCGAGCCCCGGACTTCGGTCCGGACTTCTCTCCGCAATCTCTCTCTCCCTCCCTCGCGAAACACCCCTCGACTGAAGTCGGAGGCTCGGGGTCCGGTTTACACCCGCCGCACGCTCCCCCTATCCTCTGCACAATGAATACCCAACCCGACCACAACCAGGCCCGCTTCGGCGACTTCGGCTCCGACGCCCCCGCCGCGCAAGCCAGCCCCGAACGCCTCAGCCTCATGGCGCTCTTCTCGACCATCACCGGCGGGCTGACCTTCGTCGGCTGCTGCATCCCCGGCGTCGGGATCCTCCCGGTCCTGCTCGGCATCGGCGGCTTCATCGGCATCTCCCGCTCGCGCGGTGCTGTCCGAGGCAAGGGGCTCGCGGTCGTCGGCGTCGCGCTCGGGTTCATCTCCCTCCTGATCTCCTCAGCCCTCTGGATCGGCATCTCCTCCGGTGCCGCCCGCTTCGGCCCTGTCTATTCCCAGGCGTTCGACCCCGACCCGGACGTGGTCCGCGCCGTCCTCACCTCCTCGGCCGCGGCCGACCTCACCGACGAACAGGTCGAGGCCTTCCAAACCGCGCTCGCCTCCGAAGGCATCACCACCGTCACCATCCCCAACGGGCTCAAGGGGCTCGTGGCCGGATACCGCGCAGCCTCCAACGACATGCAGGGGCTCGAGCAACTCCGCGACCCCTCCGAAGGCACGATCTTCCCCCTCCCGGCCGACACCGAAGCCGGAACAATCATGGTCGTCGTCCTCATGGACCCCAACCAGGCGCTCGGCTCGGGGCTCCCCGGCCTTGTCGACGCCGGCCTCTGGACCTCCAGCGGCCGGGTCATCTGGCTGTTCGGCACCACTCCCTCTGCCACAAACACCCCGGGCTCCGACGCCGACCAAAGCCCGCCACCCGACCAGACCGATACAGAGGAAGACACCCCCCACGACACCCCCCACGACACCCCCGCAGACGATTCCTCAGCCGAAGATCCCGACAGCTAGCCCGGACGTACACCCGCTGTGAGCCTGACAACACCGAACACCAACCCGCAGGCCGCAACCCAAGGCACAAGCACCCCCAGCACCCCCAGCACCCCCAGCACCCCCGGGCCTGAACCCATCATCCGCTGCACCAACATCGCCAAGCTCTTCGACGGCCGCACCGTCCTCGAAAATATCAACCTCGATATCTACCCCGGCGAGACCATGGTCATCATGGGAGGCTCAGGGTCGGGCAAGTCCACCAGCCTCCGACTCATGATCGGCAGCATGCGCCCCGAGCAAGGCACCATCGAGATGTTCGGCAAAGACATCTGCACGCTCTCGGAATCCCAACTCAACGACATCCGCAAACAGTTCGGCATCCTCTTCCAGTCCGGCGCACTCTTCAACTCGATGACCATCGCCGAAAATGTCGCACTGCCGCTCCAGGAACACACCCGCCTCGACCAGGACATCATCGACATCCAGGTCAAAATCAAACTCGAACTCGTCGGCCTCCGCGAACACGCCGACAAATACCCCTCCCAAATCTCCGGCGGCATGAAGAAACGCGCCGGCCTCGCCCGCGCACTCGCGCTCGATCCAAAGATCCTCTTCTACGACGAACCATCCGCCGGCCTCGACCCCGTCACCAGCGCCCAGATCGACCAGCTCATGCTCGCACTCACCAAACAACTCGGCGTCACCAGCGTCGTCGTCACCCACGAAATGGACTCGGCATTCACCATCGCCGACCGCATGGCGATGCTCGACAAAGGACGTATCCTCAAAGTCGAAACCCGCCAGTGGTACGAACGCCTCCGTGACATGCCCGCCGAACAGGTCGCCGACCTCCCCGAAGACGAACAACTCATCCGCCAGTTCCTCCGCGGCGACGCCGACGGCCCCATCACCGCCCGCCGCGACCAATCCGCCTTCACCGACGACCTCTTCAACTCCTGACCCCATGCACCACACACACACCAACACGCACACCAACACGCACACCAACACACGCACACCCACACCACCTACGCCCGGGATGAACACCCAAAGGGTGTAAATCCCGGGATCGCCGGACACCAAGGGGTCTCGATGAGCGCTCGATACAGCCAAAAAGCCAACCTCCTCGCCGGCACCTTCCTCCTGGGCAGCGTGTTCCTCGCCGTCGCGATCAGCTTCGTCCTCGCCGACATCAGCCTCACCCGCCACGCCGAGTACACCATCCGCTTCAGCCTCGAGGACGGCGCCACCGGCCTCTCGCCCGACGCCTCGGTCCGAGTCGGCGGCCAGCAGGTCGGCAAGGTCAAGTCCATCCGCGTCGAACACGACGACGCCATCGACGACTACGCGATCCACGTCGTGATCAAAATCCGTGCCGATATCCAGCTCTACGAGGACGCCTGGGCCCACCTCGAGGTCCCCCTCCTGGGCACCGGCAGCACCATCAACATCCCCTACCTCGGCACCGGCGACGGCCTCGAAACCTCGCAAGGCACCTCGGCCAGGCTCGAACCCGGCGAGATGCTCATCGGCTCGATCGCCCCGCCGACCTTCCTGGCCAACGCCGGCTTCGGCCCGCAACAGCGCGAGCAGCTCCAGCAGATGTTCGCCGACACCCAGCGCGCCCTCACCGAGTTTGCCGACGCGCTCGAAGCCATCCGCCCCAACGTGCAGCCAGTCGCCGACGACGCCGCCGCCACCGTCGCCGCCGCGCGACGGTCGATGGAATCGCTCGAGACCGACCTCGCCGACTGGCGCACCAACGTCACCACCGCCCTCGACAACGCCGCAGCCGCCAGCGACCAACTGCCCACGATGATCGACGATGCCAAGCTCATCCTCGCCGACGCCGGCGAGATCATCAAGACCGGCCGCGCCGTCGTCGACGACAACCGCCCCCGCATCGACAACATCCTCGCCAACACCGACACCATCACCGCCCGCCTCAACGAAGAGTGGATCCCCCGAGGGTCCGACCTCCTCGACTCGGCCCGCACCGGCATCCAGACCTACACCGACGCCGGCGCCCGCGTCAACACCCTCATCGCCGAGCAACAGCCCGGCCTGGAACGCACCCTCGCCAACCTCCGCGTCGCCAGCGACCAGTTCAAGTTCCTCGCCATCGAAGCCCGCAGCCAGCCCTGGCGACTCCTCCACCGCCCAGACACCAAAGAGCTCGAAAACCAGCTCCTTTATGACTCGGCCCGCTCCTACGCCGTCGCGGTCGCCGACCTCCGTGCCGCGAGTGAGTCAATGGAAGCGATCATCGCCCGCACCGGCCTGACCGGGCAGCTCGACCTCGACCAGCTGCAAGCGATGCGGGCCAAACTCCAACAAGCCTTCGAGGGCTACGCCACCGCCGAGTCCGACCTGCTCGACCGCATGATCGACGCCAACGAATAGGTGCTCCCGGTGCCCCGACTCCCCGCCATCTTCATCGCCGCCGCCCTGTGCCTTGCCGCGATCGCTGCGCCGCTCTTGGCCCAATCGCAGAACGGCCCCTCCACACCCTGGCGTGACGCGCTCGACCGCGTCGAGCGCAATCTCGACGATATCTTCGACGCCGTCACCGGCCTGGACCGCGTGCCCCCGCCCCAGGTCGGCCTCTATGTCCCCGCAAGCAACGCGCCCGAGGACGCCGCCGCCCCGCCGGCCGACTGGGTGCCCCTCCTCGGCCAACACTCAACACAACCACCCCCCCGCCGCATGGTCCTCCTCGTCCACGGCCTCGACGAAGCCGGCGACATCTGGACCGAGCTCGCCCCCGCCCTCCTCAACGCCGGCCACAAGGTCGCCCGCTTCGAGTACCCAAACGACCAACGCATCCACGCCTCGGCCGAGCTGCTCCTCGAACACCTCCGCGCCGCCAGAGCCGCCGGCCTCGAAGAACTCGCCGTCGTCGCCCACTCCATGGGCGGCCTGGTCACCTTCGACGCCCTCACCCGGCCCGACGGCTACGCCGGCAACACAGCCTCCCCCACCGACCTCCCCCGCGTCACCCACTTCTTCTCCATCGGCACCCCATGGAACGGCTCCCCCTGGGCAAAGCTCCAGGCGATCGGCGAAGCCCACGAACAGGTCTCCCGCCTCCTCGCCGGCGACTCCTTCGATATCCGCCCACTCCTCCAGTACCGCCGCGACGGGTCCGGCCAGGCCGGCGACGACCTCCTCCCCGATTCCGACCTCATCACCGAGCTCCGCGCCCGCCCGTGGCCTGCCAACCTCCCCCTCACCATCGTCGCCGGCAAGATCACCAACCCCGACCCCACCACCTACGACAGCATCGCCGACTCACAAATCCTCCGCGAACTGCTCGGCCCCGACCGCCTCGCCGCCCTCGTCGCCGACTTCCGCGCCGCGACCGAAGACCTCGGCGACGGCGTCGTCTCCCTCACCTCCGCCTTCGCCCGCCAGACCGAAGACACCCACGTCTTCCCCGTCAACCACCGCGCCCTCCTCCACAACTCCCCCATCGACTTCATCACCGGCCAGGCCCCCCAAGGCCCACCCGCGATCCCCATCATCCTCGACCGACTCGAAAGCAACCGGCAATAGAAACCTTTGGACAGTCAGGGGGGCAGGCTTTCCAGCCCCAGTCGAGACGGCCTGAAGCCGTGAAGAGCAACTCTGTGCAGCACGAGACAGCTTCCGTCTCGAACCCGTTCTCTGCCTTCTCCTGCTCCCCCTCCCGCGCCCCGCGGGAGGGGGTTGGGGGGAGGGTGCCTTTGTTCCTGACGCTCCCGTTCTCAAACACCCTCGATGTTGAAGGAGCCCAAGAGCGTTGCGGGATTCGTACTATATTCAGAGGTTCCAATAGAAAATTTCCCCGGCAGACCAACCCCGCTTTCCCTTCCATCGGGTTTGTGTTAGGCTCTCCCCATGGCCCAACGCCGCCACCACTACGAGCAGGCTTTCGAGGCCTACATCCGCCAGCAGCGCATCCCCTACGTCGCGGTCAACGAGGCAAAGAAGGCCCTCCTGCCCGCCGGGGCCTCGCTCCGCCTCCTCCCCGCCGATCCCGAGAGCGGCATCCAGAGCCAGAGCCTCAAGAGTTTCGACTTCGTGGTCTATGGCAGCGGGCTCAACCTCCTCACCGAGATCAAGGGCCGCCGCCTCACCCCCCGCTCAAGCCGCGCCGCCCAGCTCCGCCCCACCACCCGCCGCCTCGAGTCCTGGGTCAACGCCGACGACGTCCGCTCGATGCTCCACTGGCAAGCCCTCTTCGGCCCCGAGTTTCGGGCGGTGTTCGTGTTCCTCTACTGGTGCGACGAACTCCCCGCCGACGGCCTCTTTGAGGAGATCGTCGAGCACCGCGGCCGCTGGTACGCCCTCCGAGCCGTCGCCGTCGACGATTACGCCCGCTTCATGCGCGTCCGAAGCCCCCGCTGGGGCACCGTCCACGTTGACGGCGCCACCTTCGCCCGCATCAGCCACCCATTCCGAGGCTCGCTCGCCGGCAGTGAAAGCCCGCTGGCGGGTGGAGATGGGGGGGATGGGGGGGATGGGGGTGGGGGTTCTGCCGGCATCGGGCATCCCCCCCCAGCCCTGGAACCGATCGGCGCATAGGCACGGATCACCAAGACCAACCGACGCCACCCTTTACCCTCCGCCCCGCCCCCTGTAGCATCATCCACTATGAACCACCGCGCCCGATTGCTGCTCCCCTTGTTCCTGGCTCTTGCGACCCTCGTCGCGCTGCCCAGCCTTGCACCCGCCCAGGACACCCGCCCCAGAGCCCCGGTCCCCAGCAAGACCGGCGAGCCCCCCAAGGTCCGCAACATGATCCTGCTTGCCATCATCCTCGGCATCGGGCTCGGCGTCCAGTTCATCCCCTCCAAACGAGGCCACCAGGACTAGACCAACCCCACCAAGCCCCCCCACCAAGCCCCCCCACCAAGCCCCTCGCGCAAGCGAGGGGACACCGAACCGCCAACCGCCAACCCACCACAAGAGGACTCCCCATGGCTCCCAGACGCCGACTGCTCCTGGCGACCAACCTCACCCTCGCCGCCGGCATCGCCATCGCCGCGGTCAGCCTCCCCGCCAACGGCACCCAGCAACCAAACCGCGCCCGCGGCCAGTACACCATGCTCGCCGGCGACGTCCGCTCCGGCGGCAACGCCAGCGTCGTCTACCTCATCGACTCGGTCAACGAAGAAATGATCGCCGTCCGCTGGGACGACAACCAGAACGCCCTCCAAGGCATCGACTACCGGAGCCTCGCCAAAGACGCCGAACCAAGGCAGGGAAGGTGAACACCATGACCCCCCCCACCAACACCACCAACACCACCAACACCACCACGCACCCAACCCGCCACACCGGCGAAGCCACCCTCACCGCCCTCGCCCTCGGGCTGGCGATGCTGCTGGGCGCCATGCTCTGGGGCGTCCTCAACCAGCCCGCCCAGGCCGAGATGGTTACCGAAACCGGCCACCTCGTCGCGATGACCGCCCGTGGCGAAAACGAAGATATCCTCTTCCTCCTCGACAACCGCACCGAACAAATCATGCTCTACAGAGTTGCACAAAACAACACCGTCGAGCTCCTCCAGAGCCTCGACCTCCCCGACCTCTTCCAGGCCGCCCGCGCCCGGCGCCTCGGCGGCAACTGACGTTCCCAAGCGGGTGCCTCAAGGCCCGCACGCACCATGACCCCTCCGCCGCCGCCGGGCCGACGGAGGGTTTACCCCCCCTTGCCCGGTGTCAATGCAGCCTCGACCAGCGCCCCGCAGCGTGCGGGTGCGCCCACTCTGTGCGTGCCGGAGCCAAGTCCATGCCCATCACCCCCCTGCCTCAGTTCGAGGCCGATCTCCAGGAATACCGCGACCAGATCGCCGAAAAAGCGGCCGCCGACGCCGCCGAACAGAAAACCCTCGTCGTCCGCTTCGGCGCGATGAAGCTCATCGGCGAGTACCGCTACGACGGCAAGGTCAAGCCCGGCTGCGGCTCCAAGGTCGTCGCCCGCACCCACCGGGGCACCGAGCTCGGCGAACTCCTCACCGTCACCTGCAAAAACGGCGCCTGCGCCAAGAGCATCACCCGCAAAGAGATGCTCGGCTACATCGACATGTCCGGCGGCCGCGACTACCCGTTCTTCACCAAGGGCAAGGTCCTCCGCATCGCCACCACCGAAGACATGCACGCCCAGGAAGGCATCGAACAATCCCGCCACGAGCTGGTCCGCAAGGCCCGCGACGCCGTCGCCGCCGCCGGCTCCTCGATCCGCGTCGTCGACGCCGAGCCCATCCTCGGCGGCGAGCTGATGACCTACTACTTCCTCTCCGAAGAACGGGTCGATGCCCGCGACGCCCACCGCGCACTCTCGGCCCTCCACAACTGCCGCGTCGAGTTCCGCCAGGTCGGCGCTCGCGACGAGGCCCGCCTCACCGCCGACTACGAACGCTGCGGCCAGCACTGCTGCTGCAAAAACTTCCTCAAGGTCCTCAAGCCCGTCTCGATGCGCTCGGCAAAGGTCCAGAAAGCCACACTCGAACCGCTGAAAATCTCCGGCCGCTGCGGCCGCCTCATGTGCTGCCTCCGCTACGAGGACGAGACCTACGAAGAACTCCGCAAACGGCTGCCCCACCGCAAAAGCCGCGTCGGCACACCCCACGGCGACGGGATGGTCCTGAGCAGCCAGATCCTCACCCAACTCGTCCTCGTCCGCCTCGATATCGGTGAGAACGCCGCCGTCCCCGTCGAAAACCTCACCCCACCGATCTCCAAAACCCCCCCCCCGCCGCCCGAGCCGGGCACCCACTTCCGCCGCGAGAGCCGCCCGCCGCAAACCAAGCAACGCCGCGAACGCACCCGCGCCGACAGCACCGCCGCGCCCACAGACCAACCCGCGACCAAGAAAAAACGCCGCCGTCGCAAGAAGAAAAAGCCCCAAGGCACCGGCACCCCCGGGTCCCAGACCTCCACCGGCACCCGCCCGCCACAGCCCTCCAAACCCAGCGGGGAACGCACCACAGGCAATCGCCCCGCCGACACAGGTGCAGCCGGCGGCCCGCCACCCCAAGGCACCGCCCAACCCCCCCAAGCCAAGAAAAAACGCCGCAGACGCCGCCGGAAAAAGCCGGGCGGTGGCGAACGTGAGAGCGGCTCCGGCCCCAGCAACCCAAGCAACCCCAGCCCCCCCAACACTCCGAGCGGACCCTCCGCCTAAAGCAGCCTCAACCAAGACGTCACGAGCGTTCCTGTGTGCCGCGGCCACTCTGGCCGTGCGAGCGCCACGGATGTCCCTCCACACGGCTCACAGAGCTGTGGCACACAAGACGAGAGAACGACGAACGCTCCAATACGTCTGCCGATATCTCTCCGCATCCACACAAGTGCCACCCCCCACAAACCCAGCCCCCACCAACGCCGTATCGTCTCCCCATGGCACACACACCGCACACCCCCCGCTCCTCCGGCCACAGCATCAAAGAGACCATCAGCTCCCTCATCGTCGCCTTCATCTTCGCCTTCGTCTTCCGAGGCTTCGTCGTCGAAGCCTTCGTCATCCCCACCGGCTCCATGGCGCCCACCCTCCTGGGCAAGCACATGCGATTCCAAAGCCCAGAGTCAGGCACCACCTGGACCGTCAACCCCTGGGACAACGACCCCGGCAACAACCCCCTGCCGATCCAGGGCGCCAAACGCACCATCGCCGTCACCGACCCCATGACCGGCGCCCGAGTCGGGAACCAACTCCCCAGCGACATGGGCACAAAGATCCCCACCCTCTCCGGCGACCGCATCTTCGTCCTCAAATACCTCTACTCCTTCTACGACCCCGCACGCTTCGATGTCGTCGTCTTCAAATACCCCGGCCCCACCAACAACCCCCTCACCGCAGGCCAGCAGGAAAACTACATCAAACGCCTCGTCGGACTGCCCGGCGAAGAGATCGCCCTCGTCGACGGCGATGTCTTCACCCGCAAAGCCGAGGGCACCGCCGGCTCGCTCACCCGATCGGACTGGGCTGCAAACAACTGGAAAATCGCCCGCAAGCCCGAACGCATCCAACGCGCCCTGTGGATGACCCTCTACGACTCCAGCGCCGCCCCACTCAACCCGGAAGCAAACCTCCGCACCTGGTTCGACTCCCCCTGGAAAGGGCTCACCCCCGACGGCTCGACCGACCCCAACTGGACCATCGACGCCAACACCACCTACACCCTCGACACCGCCGCCCCCACCACACTCACCTGGGACACCGACGCCCGCCCCATCAACGACAGCTATCCCTACAACGAAGTGGCAAGGGGCAGCCGCTCCACCTTCGCCGTCGCCGACATCCGCCTTGCGATGGGCGTCGAGCCCGAGCAGGACGGGCTCAAACTCGCCGCGGTTCTCGAAACCCGAAGCCACCAGTTCCGAGCCGAGATCGAAGGCAACCGCGTCCTCATCCGCATCCGCCCCCTCACCGAAGGCACCCCCGGCGAGTGGCGCACACTCGAAGACACCACCACCAAACGCACACTCAAAGCCGGCGAAGTCACCAATGTCGAGTTCTGGCACGTCGATCAGTCGGTCCAGGTCTGGATCGAAGGCAACCGCGTCGCCAACGCCGAGTACGACTGGTCACCCGCACTCCGCATAGAACACACCCTCGGCCAATCCGCCACCGACCTGCTCGGCCCGGTCGCAATAGGCAACCCACTCGCCAGCGAACTCCTCTACCCCCAACCCAAAGTCCGCTGGGAACTCGAAGGCTCGCCCGTCACCCTCTACCGCGTCCGACTCGCCCGAGACCTCTACTACCGCCCCGGCGTCTACAACCGAGGCTTCGCCCGCGCCGGCGAGCCCTCACTGGGCACCCACCCCGCACAACCCAACATCCTCGGCCCCGACCAGTTCTTCGTCTGCGGCGACAACAGCCCAAACAGCCTCGACGGCCGCCTCTGGGACACCCCGGACCCCTGGGTCTACCAACAAATCGATCCCACCATCGGCATCGTCCCCCGCGACCTCCTCATCGGCAAAGCCTTCTTCGTCTACTTCCCCAGCTTCCACAAAGAAAACAAACTCCCGATCCCCGACGTCGGACGCATGCGGTTTATCTGGTAAGCAAAATCAAACTTACAGCACCTTCACGACTCTGCGCACCACTTCCCTGCCCCACTCCCGCCCGGTATCGCTGTTGATCACAACCGCCAACGACACCCCGCGATCGGCAACCCCCATCGCAAAGGCCCACCACCCGTCCGCCCAACCCGCGTGCTGATACGTCTCCCCCAGTCGGTTCGAGCCGATACAGAACCCCATCCCCCACACCGGACCGTCCGGCTCCTGCGCCCGGGCCTGGGCCTGGGCCTGCCGCATCAGTTCCGCGTCCTCGGGCAAGATCAACCCGCGCCCCGCAGGCTCACCACTCGGCCCCGGCACCAGCGCGTCCCAGAATCGAACCAGGTCCGCCGGCGTCGAGCACAACCCGCTCGAAGCCGCCGGCAGAAACGACGCCAAGACAGCACGCCCCGCCCGGTCGTGCCCCGTCGCCAAGCCGGCACACGTTCTGCCGTACCCTGTATCCACCATCCCCAGCGGCTCGAAGACCGCCTCACGCATGTACGTCTCGAATGCTTTGCCCGTTACGTCCTCCACCACCATCTGCGCCAGCGTATATCCCCCCCCCGAATACAACACCCCCGCCCCCGGCTCAGCGACCAGCCCGACCTGTGTCCCCCCACACACGCCCGACAGCACCCCCGCCGTGCTCGGCGCAGGGCCCGCCGCCAAAGGCGTGCCGTAGTGATGCACACCCAGACCCGCCGTGTGCGACAAAATCCGACGAAGCGTGACCCCTTCGACATTCGGCACGTTGCCCAGCGACCACGACCGCAGGTACCGCGCCACCGGCTCGTCAAGATCAAGCACGCCCGCCCGATGCAGACCCATCACACCGAACGCCGACATCGGCTTGGAAATCGAACAGACCCGGAACACCGACCCCACCGTCATCGGCCGTTGCGCCGCCACGTTCGCCCACCCATACGCCCGGCACACACGCACCCCACCCACCGAAACCGCGACCGAAACCCCCGGGGCTCCACCCGCCTCGAGCAACCGCGGCACCTGCGCACCCAGCACCCGCTCCACCGCCCGGAAACGACGCGCCGCGCGTCGAGCGCTCCACTGCTTTGCGTGTCGGCCCCATCCCATCGCCGCCCATGGTACAGGATCAGCCCCGCTCAACCGACCGACTGCCCGACCCCGCCCTCGGCCAGCACCCCGTCCTCAAGCATCAGCGTCCGGTCAAACACATCCAACGCCCGCTGATCGTGCGTCACCACCAGCACCCCCGCCCGGTGCTCATGCCCCACCTCGCGGAACAGCTCCATCACCTGACGCCCCAGCGTGCTATCGAGCGCAGCGGTCGGCTCATCGGCCAAGAGCAAACTCGGCCGGTTCGCGAGTGCCCTTGCGATCGCGACCCGCTGCTGCTGCCCGCCCGAAAGCGCCGAGGGCAGGTTGTGCGCCCGCGCAGCGATCCCCAGCGACCCGAGCAAATCCATCGCCCGGCGTTTGGCGCTGCGACCCTCCTGCCCCGAGATCGCCAGCGCCACCAGCACGTTCTCCAGCGCGGTCAAAAACGGGATCAGGTTCGACTTCTGGAAGATATACCCCAGCCGCTCCCGCCGGAACCGCCGCACATCGACCAGCGCCCTGGG
The DNA here is from genome assembly GCA_030950285.1 of Planctomycetota bacterium. Taxonomy (GTDB): domain Bacteria; phylum Planctomycetota; class Phycisphaerae; order Phycisphaerales; family UBA1924; genus PNC22. The sequence continues at coordinate 15,239 of JAUZRR010000031.1, forward strand.
CCCGCGCATCACCACCTGCCCGTCGATCCTGATCTCCCCCCGCGTCGGCGGATTGATCAGCCCCACCGCCGAGAGCAGCGTCGATTTCCCCGATCCGCTCGGCCCGAGCAGCGCCACCACCTCGCCGCGCTCGATCTTCATCGTCGCCTCACGCAGTGCAACCACCTCGGTGTTCCCGCTGCCGTACACCTTGGTCACCCCGACCGTCTCGATCGCCGGGGCAAACGAAGACGCCGGGGACGCCGACGAAGGCACGCCCGTCATGACAACACCTCGTTGGGCTCGACCCGCATCGCCTTCCAGATGCCAAGCGAACTGCCCACCACGCAGATCGCAAACACCGCAAACGCCAGCCACACCAGCATGCCGTCGGTGATGATCACCCGCCGGGGAAAAAACGGAAAGAGCTGCAACCCTATGAAATACGCCAGCACATACGCCACCCCGCCCAGCAGGAACGCCTCCTGCAGCACGAGCCCGAAAATCATGCCGCCCTTTGCGCCCATAAGTTTCAGCAATGCAATATCATGGATCTTATCTAACGTCATCGTATACAGAATCAGCGACATAATAATCGCCGAGATCGCCACCAGCAGCACCCGGAACAGCCCGATCTGCCGCCGCGCCCGATCCACCGGCCCCTGCAACAAAAGCTGACGCTCTTCTTCACCCGTATACACCGTCACGTCCGCCCACCCGGCCATGTTCCCACGCACCGTCTCGATGTCCGCCCCGGGTTTGAGCCGCACCATCACCGCGCTCACCATCGGCGACCCGATCGCCGGCAGCGCCGACGCCGGCAACTCGGCCCGCTCGAGCAGCCCCGGCTGGGTCAGCCCGATGTCCATCCCTTCGGCGCGCCCCCGCCGCGCAGCCCGTTCCAACCGGGTCGCCTCACCCACCGAATCAAACTGCACCGCCAGCGCGTCGGCAACCGTCAAAAACGCCAGCCCGTCGCCCCCGCTGCCGATCATGTCGCGCGTCACACCCACAACCGTGTACACGTCCTTGCCGAGCCTGATCGCCTCGCCCACCGCGAGCCCCAGCGTCCGGTCGGCGACCATCTCGTAATGCCCCTGCCCGAGCGGCCGCCCCGAAATCAAAGGCAACCACGCCCCCCGGTCCGTCGGCCACGCCAGCCCCACGATCGAAATCCGCAACGGCCTGCCATGCCGCTCGCGCTGGATCGTGTGCGTCACAAACCGCCGAGCCTCCAAAACACCCGGCACCACCAGCGCACGGTCCTCCACATTCGCCGGCAATCTCGAAAGCTCCGCGAACGGCCCACGCGTATCCCGCTGCACGATCCAAAGATCCGCGTCCATCTCCTCGACCAGCAGCACCGCGTCCGACTCGATCCCGTTATAAATCCCGCCCATCCCCATCACGATCATCAGCAACAACCCAAGCCCCACAGCCGTCAGCAGGAACCGCCCCGCGTTGTGCCGAACATCACGGATCGCCAGATTCATCGCACCACGATCCTTCTGCCATCGCGCAACCCAGACCCGCCGCCGGGTGCCGCAAGCCGCACCACCGTGTCCCCAGCCGCAACCCCCTCGACCACCTCGATCTCTTCCCGCCCGCGGGCACCAAACCGACATTCCACCCACGCAGCCCGCCCGCCGCGATCGACAAACACCCCCCGCGCCCCCTCCACAACACCCACAAACGCCAGCGGCACCGCAACAACGTCCACATGCCGAGCCGTCTCGATATACGCCTCGGCCCGCTGCCCGATCGCCCAGTGCTCAGCCAGCCGCTCGATCGCCACATCCACCACAAACTCCCGCGTCTCGGGATCCACCTCCCGACCGAGCCTCGCGACATGCCCGGGCAGCGGGTCGCTCGGCGCAGACCGCAACACCACCCGCGCCGGCTGGTCGGACGCCAGCGACCCCATCGCCGTCTCGTCCACCCACGCCGACACCCAGATCTCATCGAGCCCGATCAACAGAAAGATCGACGACCCGGGCACGACGATGTCCCCCGGGTCGCGGTCACGCCGCACGATCAGCCCGTCAAACGGCGCCACGATCACCGTGTCCTCGAGCCGCGCTTGCTGAAACTCGAGCGTCTTCTGTGCCGCGATCAGCAGCATCTCGCCCTCAGCAATCGCCGCCTCGGCCCGGGCAAGCTCGGCCTGCGCGATCGCCGCCTGCTCTTGCGATTTGTCGATCTCCGTCTCCGTCGCCGCACCCTTGGCAAACGACTCCCGCGACCGCTTGTCCAACCGCTCAGCCTGCCGCACCACCGCCAACGCCCGCGTCTTGTCGGCACGCAACCGCTCCAGCCCAGCCTCAGCAGCCCTCGCGTTGGCCTGGGCGATCTCCACCTGACGCACAAAGTCGCGATCGTCGAGTGTGGCGATCGTCTGCCCGGCTGTCACATGGTCGCCCTGATCCACATCCAGTTCCAGCAACCTCCCCTGGATCTTCGAGGAAACCACCGTCGAGGTCCGCGCCTCGACCGTCCCCGTCCCCATCACCTCCACCACAAGATCACTGGCAACAACCTCGTGCCCCACCACCGGCGTCGGACGCAACACCCGCACATACACCACCGCGCCAACACCCACAACCACCAACGCACCAAGCAGAATCCGCCGCACCCACCGCTTCATACGTTGACCTTTCGCCTGGTATCTACTACCCAGTTCAAGCAGCCCCAGATGAAACCCGGAACTCGCGCACTATACACACCGAGCGCGCATGACGAAACACGCTGAAAAACATACAAAATGCACAGAACTCACAGCAACGTTCAACGCCGGCTCACGTCACCCAGCCGAGCCGTCGCGCTCCCGTCCACCCCAACTCATCAACCCCACAAACACCAGCAGCGATCCCGACACGATCAGCCACAGCCGCGAATCGTCGTCCCGAGCCCACCGCCCCAGCCGCGACTCAACGAGCCGTAGCTCCGGAAGCCGGATCGGCGCGGGCTCAAGGCTCGGAAAGACCGACACGTTCGACCGCGCCGGGTCGTCCACCTCCACGATCGTCGCCTGACTCACCGGCACCAGGTTCAACTGACTCGCCGCAAGCGCCCGAACCACCGTCGGCTCGTGCGACTCGAGCGCCACCAGATACCGCTCGTGCTTGAAGAGCCGCTCCTCCCGCTGCTGCTCGATCGCCACCGCACGGTCCCGCTGCCACTCTGCCTCAGCCAGATCCCCCTGCGCAGGGATCACCACCGTGTACCCCAAAAGCACCAGCCCCGCGATCAGAAACAACCACCCCGGATCAAACCCGTCGATCGGACGAGCCGGGCGGACCGAGACCGCCGACCGCCGACCACGAACCGTCCGCACAGGGTCAACCCGCGCAGACCGACCCGGAGCTTCCCCGTCAGCCGTTGTCGTTTTCTGTGGGCGCGCACGCATAGAGTCTTCCTCCTATCGGCTTCCAACCACGCTGCCCGTCCAGACTTTCCCCCCACGCACCCCACCCCCCCCCGCACGCCACGCGCACCACACAACGCTCCACCTTCCCACGGCCTCCACCTCCCACGCCCCAACCCATACACTTCCCTCCCATGCCCCCCTCCACACCCCGCACCATCCTCATCACCGGCCTCGGCACCGTCTCCGCACTCGGCTCAGGCATCGACGTCCTCTGGCAAGGGCTCCTCGAGGGCCGATCCGGCCTCGGGCCCATCCACCGCATCGACGCCACCGGCTTCCGCAGCTCACTCGGCGGCGATGTCCCCGACTTCACCGCAAAGACCCTCGTCCCCAAGCACTACCGCAAAGCCGTCAAAGTCATGGCCCGCGACACCGAACTCGCCGTCGGTGCCGCACTCTTTGCCGTCCAGGACGCCAACCTCGAAACCCGAGCCACCACCGACGACAACCCCACCTACTCCCCCTCGCGCACCGGCTGCCACATCGGCGCCGGCCTCATCGCCGCCGAGACCGACGAGCTCGCCCCCGCCATCGCCACCGCAACCGACGAATCAGGCGCCTTCCGCGAACGCCTCTGGGGCACCAACACCGACGCCGGAGGCAACGCCGGCATGAACAACCTCCCCCCCCTCTGGCTCCTCAAGTATCTCCCCAACATGCTCGCCTGCCACGTCACCATCCTCCACGGCTGCGAAGGGCCGAGCAACACCATCACCTGCGCCGAAGCCAGCGGCCTGCTCAGCCTGGGCGAAAGCCTCCGCGTCATCCAACGCGACGACGCCGACTGCTGCTTCGCCGGCGGCACCGAAAGCAAGCTCAACCTCATGGGCTTTGCACGCCTCGATATCACCGGCCGACTCGCACCAACCCCCACCACCCCAACCCCCACCACCACCAACGCCTCGGACTTCGTCCGCCCCTTCGACCCCGACGCCACCGGCACGCTCGCCGCAGAGGGCGGCGGCGTCGTCATCCTCGAAGAAGCCGCCCACGCCCACGCCCGCGGCACCACCCCCTACGCCGAGGTCCTCGGCTTCGGCGCAGCCCAGAGCCCCCCGCCCTTCCCCGTCGTTGACCTGTCCCACACCAATCACGACACCCAAACCGCAACCGACACCAACGAATCCCCAAGCGACGGCCTGCGCTACGCGATCGAAGCCGCCCTCCACGACGCCGGAATCTCCCCAGCCGACATCGACGCCATCGTCCCCACCGCCGCAGGCATCCCAGAACCCGACGCGACCGAAGCCCAAGCCCTCCGCGCCGTCTTCGGCGATCGGCTCGGCGAGATCCCGCTGGTCACCATCCGCCCAAACCTCGGCGACTGCCAGGCCGGCAACGGTGCACTCCAGGTCGCAGCCGCCTGCTTGTGCCTCCGCGAGCAGAAGCTCCCCGCACGACTCCACGCCGGAACACCCGCGCCCGGGCTCGACGCCGGCAACGCACCAGCCCGCCAGGCAACGCTCGGCTGTATGCTCGTCTGCTCCACCTCGCTCGGCGGGCAGAACGCCGCGGTTGTCCTCCGACACACCCCACCCAAATCACCACGACCAGCGAACACATAGAGACATGTCCGCACCCGACCCCGCGTGAAGGTCGGCCAGGGCTACACACCATCTTCCAAGGAGTTTCAACAATGTACGACGAAAGAAGCGGACAAAGCAGATACGGCAATCGCGGCGGCGGGCGCGGTGATGGCGGCGGCGGCGGTGGCGGCGGCGGGTACCGACGCGACGACCGACGACCCGACAACCGCAGCGACCGCGGCGACAACCGAGGCACACCACTCTCCGAACTCGACCCCGAACTCACCGACATGAGCCGCCGCGTCATCGGCTGCGCAATCGAAGTCCACAAAGCACTCGGCCCGGGATACGCCATCGAGGTCTACACCAACGCACTCCACCAGGAACTCACCGAACAAGGCATCACCTACAAAGCCGACCACAAGCTCACGGTCACCTACAAAGACAAAGACGTCGGCACAATCAACGCCGGCCTCTTCGTCGGCGACCGATTCATCGTCGAACTCCTCGCCCGCGTCGGCGAAGTAGGCTCGGCCGAACGCAGCGCCCTCCGCGCCGAACTCCGGGCCGCCGACCTCGAGCTCGGCCTGGTCATCAACTTCGGCGAACGCCGACTCAAGGACGGCCTCGTCCGCGTCCTCAACCCCGACAAAATCAACGCCCTCCGCGAAGAACGGGCCGAGGAAGAGGATGACGACGACGAATACGAGGACGACGACGAGTACGAAGACGAAGACGAAGAAGACGAAGAAGACGAAGACTAAAACGCCCCCTCATCGCTCCCCCGCAACAACCAATCCCGAACACAACCTCGGGACACACGCCCAACCACTCACCCGACCGGCAGAATCATCCCTGCCGGTCGTTTCGTTGCACAAAAGCCCGCCCGCCTGATACCCTGCCCATCTCACCCCTATGCGCATCCTCCACATCTCAACCCGGCTCATCCTCGGCGGCAGCCAGGAAAACACCGTCCTCAGCTGCGAAGGACAAGCACGACTCGGCCACGAGGTCCACCTCGCCTTCGGCCCCATCTTCGGCCCCGAAGGCTCACTCCTCGCCCGCGTCGAAGCATTCAACCAACGCTGCCAATCCAACAAAGAGCACACCACGACCGCCGAACCCTGCACCCCCATCGGCATCCACGTCGTCCCCAACCTCTGCCGTGAGCTCTCCCCGCGCAAAGACCTCCGCGCCTTCCGCGAACTCAAACGCCTCATCGAGCAACTCCAACCCGACATCGTCCACACCCACTCCAGCAAAGCCGGCGTCCTCGGCCGCGCCGCCGCGTGGAGTGTCCTCGCCCGCAACGCCCACGCCCATAGAGCCCCTCGCGCAAGCGAGGGGACACTATGCCCCGCCATCATCCACACCATCCACGGCCCACCATTCATGCCCATCGAAGGCAACCCCCTCACGCGCACAAAGATCCGCCTCAAAAACCACCTCTACACACTCGCCGAACGCTTCGCCGCGCGCCGCTGCCACACCATCACCTCGGTCGCCGACGCGATGACCGAACAGTTCCTCGCCCGCAACATCGGCACCCCCGCCCAATACATCACCGTCCGCAGCGGCATGGAAACCAAGCCCTTCCTCGTCCCCCGCCCCGGCGAAGACCGCGCCACCGTCCGCAACCAACTCGGCCTCGCCGAATCCGACTTCGTCATCGGCACCGTCGCCCGACTCGCCGAACACAAAGGACACGACGACATCCTCGACGCCCTCGGCAACGACCTCCGCGACCACCCAAACTGGAAACTCCTCTGGATCGGCGACGGATGGTGGGGCGACCGCCTCCGCGCACGGGCAGCAAGCATGGGCCTCACCAACCAACTCATCACCACCGGCCTGGTCCCAAACGACCGCGTCCCCGCGATGCTCCGCGCCATGGACATCCTCGTCCACCCAAGCTCACGCGAAGGACTCCCCCGCACCGTCCCCCAGGCCCTCCTCACCGGCGTCACCCCCATCGCCTACGACGCCGACGGCACCCGCGAGATGTGCCGCACCAACCAAACCGGTATCCTCGTCCCGGTCGGCGATCGCAACACACTCCGCGCCGCCGTCGTACAACTCCACGACGACCCCGACCTCCGCCTTCGCCTGGCTGCCACAGGCCGCGCCGAGTGCGCCCGCGAGTTCACCGCCGAGCGAATGGTCCAACACCTCGAAGAGGTCTATGCCAATGCCTTGCACACCATCCACCCCGATCACTAGAACATCGGTGGTGCGCTCGCGTTGTGTGCCACGGCTCTGTGAGCCGTGCCGACGAGCCCTGTCGCGCTGTTGCCCCCTCGCTCGCGCAAGGGGCTCTATGTTGTCGGATGTTTGGTCGAGCCCCTCGCGCAAGCGAGGGGACAAAGCAACACCCACAAAACGCCCACAAAACCGCAATACTCATACACTCCGAACGCTGGTCACGATCTGCCTCATCCTCCTCCTCTCTCTCCACGCCCACGCCCAACGCCTCGACCTCGGCCCCTCCGCCACCACCCCAAAGCCCGGCGACGGCCTGGCTGCCCTCACGCTCGCCGACCTCCTCGACAACGAAGCAAGAGCCCTCCAAGCACCTGACGAAACAGCACACGCCGCCCTCCGCCGACTCGCCAGCAGACTCCTCCGCGAAGGCGAAAACGCCGGCCAGCCCGGCAGCGAAGCCGTCCTCGCCGGCCTCACCCTCGCCAGCAACCGCGCCGAGCTCGACACGCTCCTCACCGCCCAGGACACCCCCACCCGCCGCTACATCGCCGACATCATCGACACCACCGAGCACTCGATCCGCCCCCGCGAGATCGACCTCCTCCTCCGCGACGCCCTCGCACCACTGGTCACCAACGCAAGCCCGAACTGCGGCTGGTGGCTTGACGAACCAGCAACGACACCACACGCCACGATCGACACCACCTCCCTCGCCGCACTCCTCGACCACCGCTTCATCACCGACAACGCCACCACCGCCCTGACCCAACTCATCGAGCTCTGCCAAGCCGCCGAGCACGAACCCGCCTACCGCAACACCGCCGTCGAGTGGGCCGACCTCGTCACCCGCGCCGCCCGCGCGCTCGACGAACCCGCCAACTGGCTCGACATGCCCGCCCGCGACCGCCTCCGCGCCGACCTGTCGGCCGGCCTCGAGTTGCTCTTTGACGAGCCCGAGACCGCCCGTGCCTCACTCGCCCGCACCGCAACACTCCTCGACATCATCAACGCGACCGATGCCCTTGATTCCAAGCTCCAATCGCGCGACCTGCGCGACGCGGTCAACCGTCTCGTTGCCGCCGCCGATGGCGATCCCAAACGCGCGCCAGACACTGTCCACGCAATCGCGACAGCCTACCTCCGCGCCCTCAAACTCCTCGACGCCGAAACCACCCTCCCGCCGCCAAACGCACTCGTCCGCCAGGTCCGCCCGCTGCGCGAACCCCTCTCCCGCGCCCACCGCACCTCGGCCGACCGCCTCGCGTTGCGCTTGCCCGACATCCTCGCCACCCCCGACCCGATGACCAACCCCGGCCTGCTCGCCGCGATCAACGCCCTCACCCGGACCGCCGCCGACCTCGCCCTGCCGCAAACCCTCTCCACCATGCTCACCACCTGGACCGGCGACCCCAGCCGTCCGCCGCCCCCCACCACGCGCGAACCGATGCCGACACGCGAGCTCGGCGCGCTGGCTGTCCATATCCAGCAGCTCGCCATCGCCGCGAGCAAGCCCGCCGAAGCAGCCAACGCCCTCGCCCAACTTCGCGAACTCGCCGACATCGCGGCGTTCGTGTTCCACATGCCCGGCGAGGACGAACTCCGCCGCGGCGGGCAATCATCCGGCTGGCCCGATCTCACCGCCAATCAGCGCGACCGAATCGTGTTCGTGCTCGATCAGGCCCGCGCCGAGTGGATCCGCAGCGCCGCCAGCGACGACGCCCCAGCAACAACCGCCCGGCTTCGCACGATCGCTTCAGCCATTGAACTACTCCGCGACGGTGCCGAGATTTCGGTCATGCGCCGCGCGTTCTCCCGTGGGCAACCGCCCGCGATCAACGCCTGGCCCGGTATCGAACTCACACAACCCGCACTCGACACACTCGCCGAAAATCTCAACCGCGACCTCCCCGAGATCGCCACGCTCATCGCCCGTGATGATGACCTGTCGCTCGCCGAATCTCGGATTGAGGTGCTGCACAAAGCGTTCGCCGCGGTCCGGCTCATTGCCCGGCTCGAAAGGACCGCGCGTACCCACTCTTCCACAACCTGCAGCCCCGCCACCGAACTCGCCCTCGGCCCCCCGCTTCCCAACGCATGGCTGCGCCTCCACCGCCACCAACTCGCGACCATCTGTCGCGCAGGCTTCGAGGCCTCAGCGTCACGCGCCACCACTCGCCAACAGTTCTCCAAACAGGCAAACACAACCGCCGCCGAAGTGCTCTCCGCGCTCCGATAACATCCGGTGGTTGACCGAATCGTGCCGCCCAACCCAGAGCTTTCAACCCAGCCCAAATACCGCTGCGCTGGCTTTCTCTGGATATACCACCTATCAGCGGCCTCCAACCCCTATATCCACAGAGTTGCCCACTTCCAGAGCAACCCGACCCGCCGACCTGCCGATGTTCCACCGAAGCCGGAGATTCAACATGCAAGACACCTATCTTATTATCGGGCTCGCTCAAGAGGACTACGCCGTCCCCATCGAGCACGTCCTCGGCCTGCTCAAGTACGACCCCGACGCACTCAGCCGACCCTTCGGCGCCGAGAGCAAAATCAACGGCTTCCTCGCCCACCAAGGCTCGGTCATCCCCGTCAAAGACCTCCGCCTCGCCCTCGGCCTGCCCTCCATGGCCGACGAAACACAAGAAGTCATCCAAACCCTCGACGCCCGCAAACAAGACCACATCAACTGGCTCGACGAGCTCGAATCCTCCGTCCGCGAGAACCGACCATTCAGGCTCACCACCGATCCCCACGCCTGCAAGTTCGGCAAGTGGTACGACAACATCAGGTCAACCCCCGACAACATCAACCAGTTCACCAACGGCAACGGCACACTCGACGGCATCCTCCACGCCTTCGACCAACCACACACCCGAATTCACGCCCTCGCCGTGCAAGTAGGTCAACTCGTCGCCGAGGGTCAGCAAGACCAAGCCATCAAGGTCATCGAGCGCACCCGAAACGGCGACCTCCACACCATGATCAACCTCTTCGACCGCGCCAGATCCCTCGTCTCCTCTCTCCGACGCACACTCCTCCTCGTCCTCGAACACGACGGCGAAGGAATGGGCCTGCTCATCGATCAGGTCAGCAACCTCCGCACACTCACCGACGACGACATGCAGTCCATCACCGCAGACAGCAACCTCATCAAATGCATGGCACTGCCCAACCCCAGCGCCCCCCCCATCGCCATCGTCGATGTCGAAGCCCTCTACGATTCCGCCAAAGCTGTCGCCGCATAGCCCCTACCCCAAAAGCTCACGCCGCGTCCCAAACCCAAGCCCCATCGACGCCTTCGCCAGCGCCAGCGTCTCTTCCGCCACCGCGTTCGCACGCCGCGTCCCCGCCCGGATGATGTCGATCACCTCATCATCCCCGCCCGGCTTCTCGAACGCCGCCCGCCGCGCACGCATCGGCTCGAGCAGCTCGTTCACCGCCTCGATCACGAACGCCTTGACATGCCCGTCACCCAGGTTGTCCCCCTTGCGGTACCGCTCGCGCAGCTCCTCCACAAACCCCGCATCCTTGATGAAAATATCCGCGTACTCAAACACCGGGTTGATCTCCGGATCGCCCGGCTCGTCCGGGTTCCGGCTCTGCCCGGGATACATCCCGTTGATCTTCTTCTTCACCTGCTTGGGCGTATCACTCAAAAAAATCGCGTTGTTCAGGCTCTTGCTCATCTTCTCCTTGCCGTCGGTCCCCCCAAGACGCCCGACCCGACCCACCAGCGCCGCAGGAATTGGAAACACCCCCCCCAACGCCTCGTGCTCCCCGTCCTCAGCGTGCGTGTCCACCTTGCAGTACACCTGATTGAACCGCCTCGCGATCTCCCGGCAAACCTCAATATGCGCAACCTGATCCACCCCCACAGGCACAAGATCAGGCCGAAACGCCAGAATGTCCGCGCACTGCCCAACCGCGTACATCGGGAACCCGAACGAGTACGTATCCCCCAGCCCCTTGCTCTCGATCTCGGTCTTGAGTGTCGGGTTCCGCATGATCCGGTTGAAAGGCACCAACATCGCAAAGAACCACGTCAGCTCCGCGATCGCCGGCACCTCGGTCTGCAACACAATCGTCGACCGCGCCGGATCAATCCCCACCGCCAGCCAGTCCTTGACGATCTCGATCGTGTCCCGCCGAATCTCCTCGGGCTTGTCCGCCCGCGTCGTAAAGGCGTGCATGTTCGCCAGCAAAAAGTAGCAGTCGTACTCATCCTGCAGCCGCACCCGGTTCTCGAGCGAACCCACATAGTGCCCCAGGTGCAGCCGCCCCGTAGGAGTGTCCCCGGTCAGGATGCGTCGTTTGGTGGTCTGGCTGGTCGATTGGTCGGTGGTCATGGAGGCAGTGTAGAGGGTTCCAAGACCGCGAAAAACTGTGCCGTTACCCCCCCCCACGCCACCCATAGCCCCCCCTTGACACCACCGGCGTGCCCCGGGTAGAGTACGCCAGAGGATCGGAAAAACCCCGGAACCCTGGAGGCCCCATGAAATGAAAACCTCAACACTCATTCACTCATTCACTCATTCACTCTGGTGATTGTTGCATCCCTCTTGCTGCCGCTCACGGCACACGCACAATCTTCTCGATACGGGGAATCCTCCCTCCAAGCCGAGGATTTCACAGGTGACGGCATCCCGGACCTGATTGTCGCAGACCCGGGTGATTTCGGCGGAATCGGAAGCCTCTACATCTTCTATGGCCCGGCCTCGAGCGATCCCCTGCCTCCACCTTCAGAAGCCGATGAGGTGGTGCAATTCGATGTGGAAGGTCTTCTGACACGGGGTGGCGTCTCAAACAAGCGTGCGACTACACCTTCGACGATGTCGCGGACCTCTACATCGGCGCGAGCATCCTGCGTGACGACGGAACCATCGATGATCGCGTGCTTATCGTGGACCCCGTACATTGGAGAGCGCTATCAGACTACCGGGGTGGACCAGATGTCCCAGACTATTGGAGTGAATTCGACGGCGCAGAGTGCGATGCAAGTGACTGGATTGAATCCGGCCTCCGTGATTGGGGTTATGAACTTAACGGCGCGGGTGATGATGATTCGTCATCCTCTCGATCTTCATCATATAACCTCGGTGTTGTTGAACTTGCTAATTACGCATTTACTTTATTCCATCCAGTTCCCATTCTTTGGCAAAAAAACATTGCCGACTTTGTCACAATAACTGTAAGTGCGAGACAGGGGGCAAATAACGCGTATCCTATTAATAAATCAATGACAGAGGCTGAAAAAGTTGTAGCAAGAGGAAATCGCAATGCGTTGCGACACGCTCTCTGGCAAGGACTGCTAACCCGCAGGTTCGGAGCCGACAGGGCCGAAGAAATCGGCAACATCCATGAGGAAGATTCGGAGAATGAAACCGATTCGTGGATAGACCAGTTTAACAACGCAGTAGCAAGGAACATCGCCTTGCAGTGCCTTTTGGATGGTGGTTGTACGCTTGAAGAGCTTATACGCCGCATACTTGAAGCATTGGAGGATGGCCGGTTTATCAGAACACCGTGCGACCCAAGGGTTCCCGAGTCTCTTCGACCTCCAGAGTGTATCGATACTGGTGATCCTGTGCCAATCGGAGATGTCAACAGTGATGGATCAATCGACTCCAGCGATCTGCTTCGTGCTTCGCTGGAATATGGCAACCAGTTCATCACCGCCGACCTCAACTCAAACGGTATTGTTGATGCCGAAGATATCGTGGAAATCGCTATCATCATTGAGAACCAGCATTGACCGATATGGTTTATGATTCAAGAATCGCACAAGCCATCGCTATCAGGAAGAACAAGCGAAAGTTCAGGTTGTTCTGTTTCATATCTTTCGGATTGTTCCTCGGATTCGTACTATGTGTAGGCCTCATGCTGGGCTTGCGTTCCAGCCCTCTTGCGCCAATACTTGGTCTTGATGAATCTTGGTCAGAGAAGGATTTGGTACTATCAAAGCAGCGAGGCGACATTATCATTCGCGCGATCGAGTCGTATCGAGATCAAGAGGGGATGCTCCCGATCTCGCTTGGTGCGCTCAAACCGGATTATATCGAACAAATAGATCCGCCGACAGTTGGTGATAAAGTGTGGGATTTCGGTTCTATGCGATCGGATAAGACCATGTTCTACCTCGGGGTCGACTCCAAATACGCGGGGAATGCATTCTATTTTGGCCCCGAGTTCTACAGCTACAACTCGATCGATCAGTCCTGGAATCTCTTCCAGGATGATTTCTAACCTGATGTCTAGGGGTGTGCGACTCAACTTGTAAGTTAGAATGAAGTTACCTGACCCCATGCCCCCGCTCGCCCACATTGCCAGCCCACATTCCCCGGATGAAACCCCACGCGCATCGCGATCGGCAGACGAAGTATGTCAAACCAAAGGAAACCCATCAGAAACAGACGGCCCGCATTACTTAGGTTTGTCACATCATGGCGATTCTTGATCGCTTTCATGCTGTTCAGCACCTTGCTCCTGGGTGCCATAGGAAGAACGGCCTGGCGAGCTGCAGGACATGCAGGCCTGATGCACGGGCCCGTGACTGCAGCCCTGGGCTTCGGCGAAAACTGGTCCCCTCGCGCCATCGCCAAGACACAACAGCAAGGCCAGCCCGTCATCACAGCGATCGAGCGATTCCGAGCGGAACACAATGACGAGTTACCGCCCTCTCTCGACGCACTCGTATCGGAGTTCATACCCGCGATCGATACCCCAAGCGCCGGCGACAGGCAATGGCGGTTCGGCCCGCTCCACAACCACGAGGACGAATACTTCCTCAGCGTGCGCTCACGCCACATGAATGAACCAAGCTACTACGGCATCGAGTTTCTCCAATACAACTCGCTCGACAAGCAATGGACTGTCTTTCGGAGCGAATCATGATTGTTCGCAGTTCCCGACCACCGAGTACCAAACGGCGTTATGGGGTTCTGGCGATCGTTCTTGTTATTCTGGGAGGGGGTGTCTGTATGGGTCTGCTCGGAGGTGCCGTACTCGGCTATCTCGCAAGCCCATATTCACCGCTCCGTTGGATGGGAGAATCTTGGTCAGAGAAGGATCTCGCAGAGACACGAAGGCGCGGCAACCGTCTTCTGACCGCGATCGAGGCGTACAGTGTCCGAGAAGGACAACGCCCAGCATCATTGGATGATCTTGTACCAGACGATGTCACCCAGATCGAGCCTCCATTAGTCGGCGACCAACAGTGGGAATATGGTCAGTTGGGGCAACGGGTTGGTGTATACTACCTGCTGGTCGATTCACAGTATGCGGATCAATCGGAGTATTTCGGCCCCCAGTTCTTCCGATACACTTCCATTGATGGGAAGTGGGTGTTCTTTGAAGACGAGTCGTTCTAAAGTTACACCAGCATCGGGGAAGTTGGCCATGCACAGGCCTCTGCTGTGGCTCTTCGTGGGAGTGTTTTTTTTGGCCCTCCTCGGCGCAGGCCTGGTCACGGGTCTCGCTGCCGGTTTTCTTGTAAGTCCCTATTCACCGCTCCGGTGGATGGATGAATCCTGGTCGGACAAAAACATTGCAACAACAAAACAACGCGGCGATACTCTCATCGCCGCGATTGAGAGGTATCGAGCACAACAGGGAAGTTTGCCCGAAACACTCGATGCCCTGGTTCCGGACCAACTTGCGGAGGTTCTGCCGCCAACAGTCGGGGATGAGCAGTGGCGCTACGGCCGCATGATGAGCTATCCGTCCGAGTATTACCTGCTCGTTAACTCCAAATACCTCGATGTCGTCGAGTATTCCGGAGCCGTTTCTTATGGTTATTACTCACATACCAAGAGCTGGAACTTGTCCCACCAGGACCACTCGTTCTAAGAGATACGCTCTCTGTACGCCGGAGAACCGTTGCATATCGTTGATCCCGTCATCATCATCAAGGACAATCAATGACCACTCCGATGCCAGAGAATCGCTCGCATGGGTTTGTTAGAAAGCACTGGCGATTGCTGTCCCTCTGTCTTATCGTTCTGATCGCCATAGGTGTGACAGCGGTTGGTGTGGCATGGTGGGCCGCAGCACGATCCGGCCTGCTGCAAGGGCCAAAGACCGCAGCACTCGGCCTTGGAGAAAACTGGTCCGAGGATGCAGTTGAGGACGCCAGGCAATACGGCCAAAGCATCATCGCAGCGATCGAAAACTACCAAGCACACAACGATGGCAATCTCCCACCCTCTCTCGATAGACTCGTGCCGGAATACATGACCGCTCTGGAATCTCCAACGATCGGCGATCGTCAATGGCGGTTCGGGGCGCTTCGCAACCACGAAGACGAGTACTTCCTCAGCGTGCGATCACGCCGCATGAATCAACCCGGCTACTACGGCATCGAGTTTCTCCAATACAACTCGCTCGACAAACAATGGACTGTCTTTCGCAGCGATCCGTGATCTTGCATGAACTCACGGCACACAATCCTCTGCCGCTGGCTACTGGCTCCCCCACATCGCCACCCCAACATTCACCGCATTGAACGCCGCGTGCATCGCGATCGGCACGCTCAACCGCTTGGTCCGCTCAAACGCCGCGCCGCAAGCCAACCCCAGCACACCCACCTGCACCGCCGCATACCAAGGCGACGCGCTCTCGCTCGGCCCGATCGCGTGCACCGTCCCGAACACCGCCGCGCTCACGATCAGCGAGATCCACACGTGCCCCGTCATCCGCAAAATCCCGCTCTGCAAAAACCCACGGTACACCGCCTCCTCCACGATCGGAGCCCCGATCACCGCCGACGCGATCAGCACCCACGTCCACGGGTTGCCTTTGTTCTCCACCATCATCCGCAGCAACGGGTGCGCAATGCGATCCACCGACTCGCCAGACGCCAGCTGCACATGCACAAGCTGCGCCAAATCCCCCGCCAGCAGCACGATCGGAAACACCAAAAGCAACAGCCCAAGCCCCACCGCCGCGTCCACCCAGTGCAGCTTGAGCCCAGACTGCCCCGCCGCCTTGCTCGCCATCGTCACCAGCCCAAGCGCCACCGCGATCCCCGCGAGATACGCGATCCCCTGCACGATCGCGATCGACCGCAGGCTGTCGGGGCTCTGACCGACCAGAAACTCCATCGTGCTCAATGGAGCCGCCACCAGGCTCGGCGCCAGAAACACAATACACCCCGACAAAAACCACACAGATGCGGGCAACGGCTTTACGTTCCGCAGCCCCGCCCGTTTCATCGACCCCGGCCGGATCGCATCCCCCGCCCACAGCATCACGATCACCAGCACCGTCCCCGCGATCAGCAGCCCCAGCCTCCATTCGCTGACCACATGCCCCACTTCCGACAATCGCATGGACTCGAGGCCCTGCCCGCCCGATTCCTGTCCAAGCGTCACCGATCCCGACGCGACAGCCGCCATCCCGCAGAGAACAATGCCCATCGTGACCAGCAACCCTCCAAACCCGCCGAACGACCCCCAACCTGACCCCCAACCCGACCCCCAACCCGACCCCTCCGACGCCGAGTTGAACACCCCCCCGGTCCTGCGCGAGATCATCGGCGTCAAACGCCGCGAGGTCGCCGCAGCCAAAGCCCGCACACCCCTCCATGAGCTCGAAGCCATGGTCGCCCAGGAAGAGCCCCCCCGCAACTTCTTCCGGGCTGTCACCCGCAAAAGCAACACCCCAGCCGTGATCGCAGAGATCAAACGGCGCAGCCCCAGCGCAGGGCTCATTCGCCCCGAATACGACGGAGATGGGTTCCGGCCGGAAGACATTGCCAAAGCCTACTTTCAGAATGGCGCATCGGCGATTTCCTGCCTCACCGACGAAAACTTCTTCGGCGGCCACCTCGCCTTCATCCGCCGCGTCAAAAATGCCGTCCCCCTCCCCGTCATCCGCAAAGACTTCCTGATAGACCCCTATCAACTCTGGGAAAGCCGGGCCAGCGGCGCCGACGCGGTGCTCCTCATCGCCGAGTGCCTCACCGAGAGCCAGATCGTCGACATGCTCATCCTCGCCCAGCAGCTCCAGCTCACGGTCCTCCTCGAGGTCCATTCCATGGAAAATCTCCTCCGGGTCCGCCCCCATGTCGGTTTTCCGCACCCCGCCTACTGCCTCCTCGGTATCAACAACCGCGACCTCACCACGATGGCCGTCGATCTCGGCCATACCCTTCGGCTCGTCGATCTCGTCGACGACCGCACCGTCCTCGTCAGCGAATCCGGGATCAAAACCCCAGACGACCTGCGACGACTCAAAGAAGAGGACGTCCGCATCGTCCTCGTCGGCGAGCACCTCATGCGCCAGCCGTCCCCCGGACGGGCACTGGCGGAACTTCTAGGCAACCAACCCGTCGAAAGCTGACGCCCACAACCCAACACCCACCCCCCAACCAACACCCCCAACACCCCCAACACCCCCCGCATTCCCCGCCCGCCCAAGCACAAACAACAAATCACTCAACCGATTCAAATACTTCATCGTCAACCCCGATGTCCGCTCCGGCTCCACCTCAATCAACCCCGCCACCCCCCGCTCGGCCCGCCGGCACACCGTCCGCGCCACATGCAACTGGCACGCCACCGCCGTCCCCCCAGGAAGCACAAAGCTCGTCAACGCCCCCAAATCCTTATTCCAAGCATCAATCGCCTCCTCCAACCGATCCACCTGCCCCCCCGTCACCCGCAACACAGACTCAGCATCCTCCCCCTCCTTGATCGGCGTACACAAGTCCGCTCCCACATCAAACAAATCATGCTGAATCGACTCCAGCAACCCCCTCATCTCCCCATCAGCATACAATATCGCCACCCCCACCGCCGCATTCGTCTCATCAACCCCCCCATACGCCTCCACCCGGATATGCGACTTCCCAACCCGCTCCCCACTCCCAAGCCCCGTCGTCCCCGAATCACCCGTCCGCGTGTAGATTT
>JAUZRR010000032.1 GCA_030950285.1 Planctomycetota bacterium
CCCCGCTCCCCCGGGGCGCCCCCCGGGGTGCCCCCGGCCCCCACGGCTCGCCCGGTACTACTCGCCAAAGAGGGCCTCGCGCGCCGCCGTCAGCCGTTGCTCGGCGTCGGCGTTGTCCTGCTTGATGGCGAGGTCGAGCGCGGCTGCAATAGTCTTGCGGAATACCAGGCACCATGCCCGGCTGGCTGTGGACCGCCTCGCGCAGCGGGACCAACGCCTCGGCCATGTCCGCCGCCCGGACTGCATTTTTTGCCTTTGTGGGGTTGCGGATCGACGCCCCGTACGCCTTGGCGAGATGCTCGCGGACGGCCCCGTCCTCGGGGTGGGCCTCTGCCAGCTCCCGCAGCTCGCCGAGCAGCCCGATCGCCTTGCCGATCGACTCGGCGTGCTCGTGCACATAGTCAAACACAATCAGCGTCGGGAGATCAGGGTGCCACTTGTCCCACGCGACCTCGCGCCTGACCCTCCACTCAAAGAAGCCGACCTCCCAGCCTGACTCGGCCGCGACATCGCAGAACTCAAGGGCAAGGCGGCTCTTGCCCATCCCCGCCAGCCCCGTCCACGCCGACCAGCGGAACTTCTCATCGCACGCGAGGAAGTCGGCCAGCTCGTCCATCTCGGCCTTGCGGCCCCGCATCTCGACACGGCGGGCCGAGTAGACGAACCGGGTGTTGGCGGTGACTTCAAGGTGCGGGATCGAGAGCGGCGGGGACTCGCGGTCGAGCAGCATCCACTCGATGAACTCGACCGTGCTGTTGGCCTTGCGCAGGTCGCGGCGGATGATGGCGAGGTCGGTGTCCTGCAAGTCGAACCGGTCTTTAAGGGCAGCGAACTCGGCGTGCAGGAACCCGTTGAGCAACTCGACCATCGTGGTCTGTTCGAGGATCAGCTTCTCGCGGTCCTCGCCCTCGGCCTGGATGATGGCAAGGAGTGTGGCAAGCGCGTTGTCATCGACCCCCTCGGGCAGGGCGTCGCGGGCGTCGCTGTCCTCGTCGCGGGCATACATCAGCACCGCTTCGAGCGAGGCGTCGGCCTGCCCCTTGCGGCGGGCGGTGTCCTGGAGCCAGCCCTCGATCGAGGATGTCCTGGCATCGATCCGCTCGATCTTGTCGAGCTTCTCGCCTTGCTTCCAGTCGCGATAGACCGACCACCGCGCCCCGGCCCGCGTTCTCCTCCGCTCTACCCTCTGCGTCTCTGCGCCTCTGCGTGAGACGCGCTTCAAGACGAAGCTCACGCAGAGGCGCGGAGGCGCAGAGAAGGGGAAAAGACCACTGGTGCGGGGGGTGTTCTGGTCCGGACGGCGTTCTGCGGCGATCGTGCGGGGTGCTGTGGCGCTCGTGGGTCGATCGTGCGGCGGGATCGGTCTCTGCCCCGACCCGAACATCCGCCGACGCGCCGAAAAGAGTCGCTCTTCAGGCTTGGGGAATGACTCTTCAGGCCTGGAGAGGAGCAAACCGGGCCTCGGGAACTGTTCCTTGGGCTCCGGCAGGCGCACGCCGGGCCCCGCGTCGTCTCCCCCGGCTTACCGAATCTCCCGCAGCTTCACGTCCTGTAACGCCGGGAAGGTTTCGCGCCACTGGCGCACCGCGCCGACGTCCACCGCCACGCTCAGCACCCCCGGCTCGGGCCCGAGTTCGCCGAGCACCGTGCCCGTTGCGTCCACCGCGATCGACCCGCCCGCGTAGTGCAGGTGGGGGTCGTCGCCGGTGCGGTTGACCGCGAGCACGACGCCCTGGTTCTCGATCGCCCGGGCGATGGTCAGCGCCCGCCAGTGGGCCTGCCGCGCCGCCGGCCAGCACGCCCCGAGGGCAAAGACCTCCGCCCCGCGGACCGCGCCGATGCGGAAGAGCTCGGGGAAGCGCAGGTCGTAACAGATCGCCGGGCAGACCATCGCGGGGTCGGCGGCGGGGTTTGTGCTGTCGCCCGCTGTG
This sequence comes from Planctomycetota bacterium, assembly GCA_030950285.1. GTDB lineage: Bacteria > Planctomycetota > Phycisphaerae > Phycisphaerales > UBA1924 > PNC22. The sequence continues at coordinate 1,932 of JAUZRR010000032.1, forward strand.
TCCCACACCCACGTCTCGACCCGCGTGCCGCCGGCAAACCGCTCCGGCTCGCGGCCGAAGCTGAACGGGTGGACCTTGGTGTACTCGCTCGTCAGCACCCCCGTGGGCGAGACGATGCTCATGCGGTTGTCCGCTTTCGTGCGCCCGGCTTCAACCACCGTCCGCCCCCCCTGCACCCAGCAGCCCAGCCGCTCGGCGAGCCGTTGCAGAAACGCCAGCGTCGCGCCGTCCCGGTCGGCGGTGGTCTCGGTGTGCAGGCTGAACCCGGTCGCGAACATCTCGGGCAGCAGCACCAGATCGCCCGCACCGACCTCCGCTCCGTCGAGCAGCCGTTCGACGTGCGCAAAGTTCTCCCGCGGCTGTTCCCAAGCGATATCCAGTTGCATAAGGTGCGCTCGTATCATCACAAAGCCTAGCCGAATCCCTCCGCCCCGCCCCGGTCCCCCGCTCCCCCGGCCCGGCTGGCCCGCACCCCCGTGTTCCAGTACACTCAAGCCGTCCGTGCCGAGCCCGTTATGCCCAACCTCCTCCTGGCCAGTTCATCCCCCCGCCGCCGGCTCCTTCTCGAAGAGGCCGGGTTCGACTTTGTCGCCTGGAGCCCCGGGATCGACGACGGCGAGCTGGTCCCCGGCGAGGTCACCCCCGAGCAGTGGGTCGCGGCGCTGGCGTTCCTCAAAGCCTCGGCCGGGGTCGGGCTCCTCCCCGCGATCGAGCCCGCCTTCGCCGCCGACCCCACCGGGCACTGGCTCGTGCTGGGCGCAGACACCCTCGTCGACCAGGAGGGCGAACTCCTCGGCCAGCCCCGCGATATCGAGCAGGCCCGCACCACCATCCAGACCCTCGCCGGCAACACCCACCAGGTCCACACCGGGGTCGCCCTGCTCGACCCGCGCACGCGCCGGCGCCACATCTTCGTCGATTCGGCAACCGTCGCTGTCGGCGAGATCTCCGACGCCGACCGCGAGGCCTACCTCGAGACCGGCCACTGGCAGGGCAAGGCCGGGGCGTACAACCTGCACGAGCGCCTCGACGCCGGGTGGCCGATCACCTACGAGGGCGACCCGACCACGATCGTCGGCCTGCCCATGTCGCGGCTGCTCGCCCTGTTCGAACATATGGACATCACCCCGAATCCGCCCAGCCCCGCCGGGCACCAGTGACCGGCGCCGCGCCGACGCCCCCAGCGATCAACACCGCCCATGCCCAACCAAGGCGTCCTCCCACCCCTCGCTGTCCTGCCTGTCGCGATCCTCGCGGTGCTGGTGATCGCCGCCCACCTGGCGGCGCTCCACGCCGATCACACCGTGGCCCTCAGCCGCAAACGCCTCCGCACCGCCAACGGCGTCGTGATGCTCATCACCTCGATCGTGCTGGCCTACGCCTTTGCCTTTGCCCCGGTCGCCGACCCCGCCCGCTTTGCGATCGCGTGGGGCGCGGCGATCATGCTGCTGACCGTGGTTCTTGCCCTCAGCAGCATCGACGCGATCAACAACGTCCGGCTCTCGAGGCTGCAGCGCCGCCGCGTCCGCAACGCCGCCAACGCGCTCCAGGAACAACTGGCGAGCCTGCTCCGTACCGACCGCCCAACCGATGACCAACCCGCACGCCCAAATCCCAACGCCACTGGCGAGCCCAACGCCCCCGGCCGCGAGCCCTGACCGCGCCCTGGTCCCCGGCCCCGTCGGCGGCGTGCTGGCGCGCGCCTACGCGGTCGCCATCAACCACCGCAACCGCCGCTTCGACGCCGGGCACCGGGTCATCACCCTCGACCGCCCCGTCATCAGCGTCGGCAACCTCTCGCTCGGCGGCACCGGCAAGACGCCGATGGTCCAGCGCGTCGTCGCCCACCTCCGCGAACACGGCCACGACCCCGCCATCGCCATGCGAGGCTACCGATCCTCGCCCGACGGCCTCTCCGACGAAGCCGAGCTTTACAAGGCAACGTTCGACAACCTCCCGCTCGTCGCCCAGCCCCGCCGTGTCGAGGGGCTCATCAAACTCTTCGCCACCCAGCGCGGCGAGTCGGTGGATTGCATCGTCCTCGACGACGGCTTCCAGCACCGCCGCATCGCCCGGCAGCTCGACCTCGTGCTCATCGACGCCGCCCATGATCCGTTCGAGGCAAGGGTCCTGCCCGCCGGCCGTCTGCGCGAACCGGCCGCCAGTCTCGCCCGGGCGACCCACGTTGTGCTGACCCACGCCGAATCGGTGGACGCCCCGCGGGCCGAGGCGCTCGCCGCCCGTGCCGCCACGGCTGCGGGCGTTGCGAGCTGTGCCGTCACCGCGCACGAGTGGGTCGGCCTGACCGTCCACGCCCGCACCGGCCGCCCCGAGCCCGTTTCGTTTCTTGCTGGCAAGCGCGTCATTGCGGTCTGCGCCATCGGCCGCCCCGGGGCCTTCCTCGATGCCTGCCGCGGCGCGGGCGCCACCATCGTCGAGCCGATCGTGCTCCGCGACCACGACCCGTTCGCCGCCGCGACGATCAGCCGCATCCAGCAGGCCGCGACGAACGCCGGGGCCGACGCGATCGTCCTCACCGCCAAGGACTGGACCAAGCTCGGGCCGCGAAAGATCGACTGGCCCGTCCCGGTCTGCGTGCCCGATCTTGCGTTGCACTTCCGCGAGGGTTGGGACGCCCTCGCCGCCGACCTCCTCGCCGTCGTCGCAACACGCCCGGATTGAATCGCACGCCGCACACCCAAGAGCCCTCAGCGTCAGCGCCGGGTTTCCTGCGGACCACAGCACAAACGCGACGTGACACCCATGGACGTTGTCCCCTCGCTTGCGCGAGGGGCTCTATTTTCTCTCCCCCTCTACCCCACCCGCTACCCCACCCGCGAGGGCGGCGTCGTGTCCACCGGCCGCGACCGCCGATCGCTCGCCAGCTTCCGCCGCGCCAGGACCGCAAACCCCACCGCCCCGGACAAACACAGCGTCGGGCACATCGCGTAGGCGATTGTCGCTGCGTGCTCGACCCGAGGCAGCAAGAGCTCATACATCCCCACACCCAGAAACGGGGCGATCAACCCCCGCACGCCCGTGAGTGTCACATGCACTCCCATGTACTCCGACGCCCTGGCTGCGGGCGCAAAGTCGAGGTGCCCGAGTGTCCACGCCAGCACCCCGCCTCCAAACGCCAGCCCCTGCACCACCGCCGAGACCATCAACAGCCCCGCGGTGTTGGTGTACACCGCGACCGTCGTGATGCTGCAGGAGACCACGAAGAACCAGCTGTGAATCTTCCGGAACTGGATCACGTGCACCCGGTCGAGCAGTTTCGCCCAGAACGGGATCGAGAGCGGCATCATCGCCAAAGGGATCGAGCTGGTGATCCGGATTCCCCCCAGATATTCCAGAGCAAACTGCTCACGCAGCAGCACCACCAGGAGCGGCGTCTGCATCAGGTTCCCGAGCCCAAGCAGGAACATGCACCCCATGTACCCGGCAAACATCCGGTCCTCGGTCAGCAGCCGCACCATCCGCAGCGGGTTGAAACTCGGCGCACCACCCGCCTCCCGGCTCCGTTCCTCCTCCAGCAAAAGCGACGCCCGGCCCCGCAGCCGAACCCGGCTCCACGCCCACACCCCGACCAGCGAAAGCACACACCCGATCGGCAAGAGCAGGCGGAACGAGTCGGTGTCGGCGTCCATCGCCGCACCCAGCCCCAGACCAAGCACCGCCATCGTCAGCACCTGCACCGTCGCGGTCTTGCCCGTCACCCGCGCCCGCACGTTCCGCGAATAGTTCTGCTTCCACACCGTCGAGCGCAGCGTGATATACCCGGCCCAGCAGAACCGCGCCAACAGCACACACGTGGTCAGCCCCCACATCCCCGCCGCCGACCGAGGCATATACCCGATCAACGCCACAATCAAAATCATCGCGACCTGCAAGCCGTTGATGAACCGGATCTTGTCCTTCCCGTGGCTCAGCTTCACCCACACGAAGCTCACGATGTTGCTGAACGCCATCGCCGCGGTGATGACCGCGACCACAAAGTTCAACACCCGTCCGTCCACGATCCCTTCGTAGGAGTTCTTCACCACCACGCCGATGATCGCGCTGTCCACCACCGACAAGAGAAACGGCAAGAAGAACGACGCCAGCAGCTCGTACCGGTAGTTCCGCCTCGCCATCATCGGCAACGACGAAGGCAAAAACGACCGCACCGGGAACAACACCCGGTTCATCAACCCTTCATCACGCATCACAGGTCGCACACCTCAAGCCTTGACACCCCGCACGCCCGAAGCAACCCACGCCATACGATCATGCCCATGCCAAACACCACCCCAAGCACCACCACCGACCCCGCCGCCCAAGGTAATACACCAGCCGCGACGCGCGAGTACGTCCTTGGAACCAACCCCGCAGAGCTCCAACGACTCGGCTTTCAGCACCGACTCTGGTCACGCGATGCCCATCGGCTCTGGGCACGGGCTGTCATCCGGCCCGGCCACCGCGTGCTCGACGTCGGGTCCGGCCCGGGGTTTGCCTCGCTCGATCTTGCGCAGATCGTCGGCCCCACCGGCTCGGTCCTGGGCATCGACGAATCCGAGCCCTTCATCGCATTCGCCAACGACCAGGCCCGCGCAAGACACCTCGACCACGCCCGATTCGCGGTTGCCGACGCCGCCCAGCTCGACGCGCTCGGGGACCTCGAGCCCGGCACCTACGACTTCGCCTACTGCCGCTGGCTCCTCTGTTTCGTGTCTGATCCAAAGGCTGTCATCGCCGCGATCACCCGCGCCCTCAAGCCCGGCGGCAAGCTCCTCGTGCAGGACTACTTCCGCTACGACTCGATGTGTGTCGCCCCCCGGTCAGCACCATTTGAGACCGTCATCGCTGCTGTCGCCAAGAGCTGGCGCGACCATGGAGGCGATCCAGACATCATGGGCACGCTCCCCGAGATCGCGATCGAGCAAGGGCTCAAGATCGAACACCTCGACCGCCTCGACCCCGGCCCCGCCCGCCCGGGCACCCTCATGTGGCACTGGCCCGACACCTTCTGGGGCGTCTTCCTGCCCCGCCTTGCCGAGCTTGGCTATATCACCAAAGACCAGCACGCAGACTTCCTCACCGCCTGGAAAGAGCTCTCCGCCAACCCCGCCGCTTTTATGCACCTTCCCCCGATGTACGAGCTGATCGCAACCAAGTAGCTTGAGCTCCATATACTCCCTCATGCACCGATACCCCGCTTTCGTTCTCGCCCTCTCCGCTGCCACTGCACTCGCCCAGCCCCCGGCTGCTGCACAACCAGAGCCGCAGCTAGACCTGCAACCAGACCTGCAACCGGCACCCGTCGAGTCCCCGAATTACGCTGCCCTCCGCAACGCCCGGCTGGAGACGATCCCAGACGCTGAACGCGCCTGGCCGCTCTACGCCCAGATTCAGGCGATCCTGGCGCCGCACGCACGGACCTTCCGCACCATCCAGGGTGCTGCGCCCGGCAGCTCCAACTGGCCGGACGCCACCGCACTCCTGGACAGCATCCCCACACTCCTCCCCCTCGTCGAGCAGCTCCAGTCCCGCCCCGAGCTCGCGTGGCCTTGGACCGACGCACTCCCCGCCGAATGGGTCCACACCGTCCGAGGCCCAGACGCCCCCGTGGGCGACCCGAGCCCGCACCCGCTGCTTAGCAAGATTCTCCTGCCCTACGTGGGGACCATCCAGACCGCGGCAGAGTGCGTGCGCATGGAAGCCCTCCGCGCCGCCGAGCAAGGCAACTCCCAACGTGCCGTCGAGATCCTCGAACTCATCCCTCCGATGGTCCGCCATCTCGGTGAGACCCGCGTCGCCAACACGGCCGTCGGCGCGATCACCGTCCAGAACACCACCCTCGTGCAGGGGGTCCTCCAGCTCACCAGCCTCTACGGCGACGCGTTCTCGGCCGAAGACCTCGACCGCCTCGACGGGTTGCTGGCCGCTGTCACCCACCAGAAGTTCAGCCCCGACATCATCGCCGACGAAGAGACGCTCTTTGCCGACGTGATCGACACCATCTACAACGAGTTCGACCCGCTGGGTGAGCCGCAGATCTCCGTCCGCGGCGCCGGCCTCCTGATGCAACTGTCCGGCTCGGCCATCCCGCCCGATCTTGATCCCGACAGCGACATGCCCGAAGAGAGCAAGAAAACCGGCATCGCCAGGTTCAGGACCATCGCCCTTTCCTACGACGAAACCACCATGGGCTGGCAGCGCGCGTGGGACGCCGCCGCTGCCGAATCAAGCGAACCGGTCTGGACGTGGGACGGCCGCCCCTCCCTGGCGATGCTCCGCGAAGAATCAAGCGCCGCCGCCGAGTCGGGAAGAGCCCTGCCGCACTTGCTCTTTGTCGGCTCCTTCGGCCGCATCGCCGAGCTCTCCGAGCTGCTGCACGTCCGCACCCAAGCCGCCCGACTCGCCGTCGCGCTCCAGCGCTATCACAACCAGACCGGCACCTGGCCCGATGCACTCGACGCACTCGTCCCAGACACCATCGACGCCATCCCCGCCGACTGGGTGGATGGCAGCCCGCTCCGCTACCTCCCGAGCCAAGACGACAATCCCGACGCCAAACCCACGATCTACTCCATCGGCCCCGACGGCGACGACGACGACGCCAAAGCCCTCCCCCCCGGAGCCGGGGAGCACTACATTTACCCCGCGCAGCGCGAAGCCAATCCCGACGCCATCCCCGACGGCGACTGGATCCTCTGGCCCTGATTTCCCTCCAAAAGAGCCCGAGGCATCAGCGTCGGGCCCACCAAGCCGAGAGCTCTCAGGGTCAACTCCGGGTTCATTCCTCAGCGAGCCCCGGGCGCGCTCGCTGTCACGAAGAAGCAAGCCCTCGCGTGATGCCGGGAATGTATCCCGCAGAGCCTTCGTATGCAGGCCTCTCCTGCTCCCCCTCCTTCTGGAATGGAGCCGGGGGGAGGGTGCCTTTTGCTGTTCCCAGCACAGACCGCCGCACCCCGATGTCGATCTATTCCGCCCACTCCTTCAGTGCCTCCAGGAACCCTTGGAACGTCCCCGCGTCGCGCTCGGCCCACACCGTGCATCCCGCCGCGTCGATGATCTTCTCACTCGTTCGCCCGAGCAGCGCCATCGCCGCGCGGCTTCGCGTGTGCGTTCCCAGCACGAGGACATCCAGATGCTCCTCCTGCGCCATCGCCGGGATCCGCGACGCCGGAGACCCCTCTTCAAGCCGCAGCCGCCACCCCGGCGAGCCCGGCTCGGCGGCCTCTGCCTGGGCAAGCTCCCGCTCCGCGACGTCGCGAAACGCCGATTCAAGCCCCGCGCACGCATCCTCCCACGACATCACGGTGTGGTAGCCCGCCGGCACGTCGTAGGCCGCGAGGACCACGATCTCCTCAGCCCCAAACATCTTGCCAAGCCGCAACGCACGCCGAATCTCCAACTGTCCGGGCTCGTGAAAGTCACACGCCACGCCGACCCGCTTGGGCTCACCCCGAAACTCCGGGTGCGCGATCAGCACGCTTACCTGGCACTTCCGGACCACCGAGTTGGCGATGCTCCCGAGCCGACCACGCTTCAGCCCGCCCTTCCCGTACCGGCCCATCACCAGGAGGTCGGCCTTCAGCGCCGCCCGCAGCCGCAGGATTTCCCCGCTCGGGTCCCCTCGCACCACGTGCTGTTCCGCTGTCTCGGGCACCCCGTGCGAGGCGCAGAACAGCCGCAGCTCTTCCTCGGCTTGCTGCACATGCTGCGCGGACAACCCGGGGATCGCCTTCTCCTCGACCGCGCTCATCGGCTCGATCACATGGACGACATGCAGCGACGCTCCGGTCCGGGACGCCAGGTCGCGCGCCATCACCAGCCCTCCGACCGATTCAGGGGTCAGCCCGGTCGCGGCCAGGATTTTCGTGATGTTCCGGGGTGTCTGGTTTGCCATGCTGCGCTCCGTGCCAAAGTGCCTGTGTGGGGGGAGAATCTCCATATCGGCTCACCGTCCCTCCCAATCCCAGAACCAGCCGCCCGAGGCCGTTCTTTTCTTGCCCCCAGAGCCCCCGAGTCCGCCACGCCGCTGCGCTATCATCCCCGGCCCGAATAACCGCCAACTCCAACCCGCCGGTGCCCCTGTTCGGTCCCGGTGCCTCCATCGCTCGCGGTTGCCCAGGTACACCAAACCATGCCCATCGATCGCGAACACATCCGCAACTTCTCCATCATCGCCCACATCGACCACGGCAAGTCCACACTCGCCGACCGGCTCCTCCAGGCGACCCACGCCGTCTCAGACCGCGAAGCAAAGGAGCAGCTCCTCGATTCCATGGACCTCGAACGCGAACGCGGGATAACCATCAAAGCCTCCGCTGTCACCGTTGCTCACACCGCCGACGACGGCCAGGAGTACATGCTCAACTTTATCGACACCCCGGGACACGTCGATTTCAACTACGAAGTCTCCCGAGCACTCAAAGCCTGCGAAGGCGCGATCCTCGTCGTCGATGCCTCCCAGGGTGTCGAGGCCCAGACCGTCGTCAACGCCCTCCTCGCGTTCAGCCAGGACCTCGAGATTATTCCCGTCCTCAACAAAATCGACCTCCCCGGCGCCCGCCCAGACGAGATCGCGATGGAGGTCGAGCAGGTCCTGGGACTCGCTGCGGAGGACTGCATCCCGGTCTCGGCAAAGACCGGCGCAGGCATCCCCGAACTCCTCTCCGCAATCTGCAAAGATTTCCCCCCGCCCCGCGAGAGCCTCGGCGACCAGACCCGCGCCCTTATCTTTGACGCCATCTACGACGACTACCGGGGCGTTGTCACCTACGTCCGCGTCTTCGACGGCCGCCTCAAAGTCGGCGACAAGATCCGCATGATGGGGCTCGACCGAACCTTCATCATCACCGACCTGGGCAAGTACACGCCAAAGCAAACAAGAGTCAAAGAGCTCGGCCCGGGCGAAACCGGCTACTTCGTTGCCGCGATCAAAACCCTCGGCGACGTTCGCGTCGGGGACACCGTCACCCTCGACAGCAACCCCGCCACCGATCCCCTCGCCGGCTACGAAGCGCCCCGACAGATGGTCTTCTGCGACTTCTACCCCGCGACCAGCGACAAGAAAGGCAACGATTTTGAGGACCTCCGCGAGGCGATGGAAAAGCTCCAGCTCAACGACTCGAGCTTCACCTTCCAACCCGTCCACTCCGAAGCGCTCGGCTTCGGCTTCCGTTGCGGCTTCCTCGGTCTCCTCCACATGGACATCGCCCAGCAACGCCTCGAACGAGAGCACAACCTCGAGATCGTCCAGACCGCGCCCACCGTCTCCTACAAAGTCCTCGTCCGCGGCAAGGGAGGCATCAGCGAAGAGATCGAGGTCCACAACCCCGCCGACCTTCCCGACATGGGACAGGTGCTCGAGATCCGCGAGCCCATATGTAATGTCGAGATCATGGTCCCAAACGAATACATCGGCGATATTATGAAGCTCTGCCTCGACCGCCGGGCTGTCTACAAATCGCAGCAAGTCGTCGGCGACACCCGCCAGATGCTTACTTTCGAGGTCCCGCTCGCCGAGATTATCTACGACTTTTACGACAAGCTCAAGGGCCTCACCTCCGGCTACGGCACCATGGACTACGAGATCGCCCTCTACCGCTCCGACGAACTCGTCCGCATCGACATTCTTATCAACAACGAACCCGTCGAGGCCCTCGCCCTCATCTGCCACAAAGACCGCAGCGTCCAGCGCGGCCGTGTCCTGCTCCAGAGGCTCCGCAAACAGATCGACCGACACCAGTTCGAGATCCCCCTCCAGGCCGCGATCGGAGGCAAGATCATCGCCCGCGAAACAATCAAAGCCTTCCGCAAGGACGTCACCGCCAAGTGCTACGGCGGCGACATGACCCGCAAACGCAAGCTCCTCGAAAAGCAGAAGAAGGGCAAGGACCGGATGAAGTCGATCGGGAGTGTCAACATCCCGCAACAGGCGTTCATGGCGGTGCTGGATACGGGGGATGAGTAGAAATCCGGAGTTATAGATGGCAGAAACGGATGATAAATATGAATATCTTCTGTCCATTGCGAAGGCAACAAGATTTGGACTGAACCACCAAGGTCTAGCGTTTCAGTGTCGAGCGTTGGTTGAAGTCGAAGAAGCTCGTAAAGAGCGAAGATCGTATTGGCATCTGGCAGCCACAGAACTACCCGTTGCCGTAACACACGGAAATACTCATGTGGACTTCGTGCTTGACAATCGGATCATTCCGTGGTTCCTCGTTGTTGAATGCAAGCGAGTTGATCCAAAGTCGAGCCGCTGGGTTTTCGCCAAATACCCCACGACCTCTTCGTCGTCGAATCACGTTGGCCTACATACAAGTTTGGTTAGTGTATCGGATCTACCTGGAACGGGAAGTCATGTAGAGCAATGGCGGACTTGGGCCAGCTTACCTCATCTGTATAACACGGCGTTTGCGATTAGCAGCCCATCTCGTGGACAACAGGCAGGTGATCATGCTCCTTCAGGTGGAAAGGATCGTGACGCGCCGGTAAAGGCTGCTCAGCAAGCGATCAAGGGGATGAACGGGTTAATTAATCACTGGCACCGGTTTGGGGTCGAACGGAGTGGGACTAGATTCGTGTTGCCTGTGGTTGTTACTACAGCCGAATTGTGGGGCTGTGACATTGATTTGTCATCTGCGGACCTCGCTACTGGGAATGTACAAGTAGCACCTGAGCACTTGACCAAGCACGATTGGTTGTGCTTGGAGCAGAATGTCTCTACAAGCTTCCTTCACGATGCTCCGGTTATGATCCCAGATGGCGGGCTTGGTGTTGAATCCGAAGCATTGTTCACGTGTTCTTGCCTGATCGTCAACGCGAATTCGTTCGGTAAGTTCCTGGGCTTCCTTAATGAAGACACATGGCTTGACACTGGCCCAAGAAACCAGAGTCGGCAGGCGGGCCGATGGAGTCACACCGGGGAGCGTTACGACCAGCGGGATGAATAGGCAGGTTGCCCGAATCAAGGTGCCATCACTCGCGCCCTCCATCTTTCTCTCTTTCTTCCTCACCTCTCCGCGCAGTGATGCTTGCGATGCCAGAAATCTCCCCCCAACACCCATCCCTGCGAGCAACCTCGCGCACCTCCCCCCACATCCTCTTCAACGCCGGGAACCCTGCCCACGGCTTTGGGTGGGCAGGATCGGGACGGTTCGGATCGTGGCCATCCAAAGCCGTGGGGGCCGTGGGGGCCGTGGGGGTGGTGGGGCGGGCCATTTTCCGGGCGGCACGGGCGAGGGTTCTCGGGCGTTGGGCGGCGAGCAAATCGCGCGAAACGGTGAGCTCTTCGCGCAAAACTGTGAGCTCGTTGCGCGAAAACACGAGCTCGTCGCGCGAGACTACGAGCGTATTGCGAAAGAGATGAACGTTTCGCGCTGCACAACGGCCGTTTCGAGCCGTGCAGCGGTGGTTCGCTGGTAATCGGTGCGTCGTGAACGCCCGAGAGCGCGTGATGTGGGGATGTGGGGATGTGGGGGTGTGGGGGTGGGGGGTGTTGAGAACGGGCCTCGGCGCTCATGCCCGGCGGGATGGGGTGGGTCATTCTCGGTTGCAGGTGTGCCTGCCACAGGTATGCTGCGCCGATGCTCATACGAACACTCGCTGTCGCGTTGCTTGCTGTCCTTGCCCCGCTTGCGGGTGCCCAACCCGGGGGCGGGTCTGACGGCGGGCTGGGGGGCGGGCCGGGGGGCGGGCCGGACGCCGGGTCGATCGGTTCGCTGGATGGTGCGCGGGTGGCGTATCCGATCGCGGCGGGGGAGTCGCCGAGGCTGGTGTTTCTTTCGAGCCTGGGCGCGGGGGAAGAGCTCGACGAGCTTCGCGCTGCGTCGCCGAACCTGGAGATCATCTCGGTGCGATCCCGCGAGCAAGCGATGCAGCACGCGGCAACCGCACACGGCATCGACGCGAGGTTTGTCTCGGCCGAGTTTGTCGAGGCGGCGCCGAAGCTGGTGTGGGTGCAGTCCACCTCGGCGGGGGTGGACCGGTACATGGGGATCGGGCCGTTGGTCGAGACCGAGCGGATCGTGCTGACCAACATGCGGGCGGTGCACGGCCCGACAATCGCGGACCACTCGTTTGCGATGCTGCTCACGCTGACGCGAAACATGCGCGTGCACGAGCGAAACCAACGCAACGGACAGTGGGGTAGCCGCGATGCGCGGGCGGGGGTGGCGCTTGAGGGGCGGACGATGTTTGTCGTCGGGCTCGGGGGGATCGGGTCGGAGATCGCCAAGCGCGCGGCGGGGTTCGGGATGCGGGTCATCGCGTCGCGGCGGTCTGACCGTCTGGCGCCGGGGTACGTCGACTATGTGGGCACGCCCGACGAGCTGCTGGAGATGCTCACCGAGGCCGACGTGGTGGCGATCGCGTTGCCTCTGACCGACCAGACGCGGGGGCTGTTTGACGCCGAGGCGTTCGCGGCGATGAAGCCGGGGAGCTATCTGATCAACGTCGGACGCGGGCCGATCGTGGAGACCGACGCGCTGGTCGCGGCGTTGGATTCCGGGCACCTCGCCGGGGCGTGTCTGGACGTGACCGACCCCGAGCCTCTGCCCGAGGGGCACACGCTGTGGGGGCGGGACAACGTGGTGATCACGCCGCACACCGCGGGGGTCGCGGAGCTGACGAGCGAGCGGTGGTGGGCGCTCTACAAGGAGAACGTGCGGCGGTTTGCGGCCGGCGAGCCGCTGCTCAACACGGTGGACAAGGCGGCGGGGTATTAGAACAGTTTGCGTTATTGCGTTTGTTGCGTTTGTTGGAGTTGCTGGTCGTTGTCCCCTCGCTTGCGCGAGGGGCTCTATTTTTAGCACATTGCGTCCCTTTAGAGCCCATCGCGCAAGCGAGGGGACAACGACACCATCGGAGTAAAGAAGCACCTTGATGCAGGATGCTCTGGGTTGCTTCAGAACCAACCCTTGGTGATTGCCGCAGGATCCTGCGTCAGCAGCCGCTCGCCCAGGCGTTGAGATACGCGGTCAGGTCGCGGGTGTCGAGCGTGTCGTCCTCGTTGAAGTCGGCTTCGAGGCCGCTCTCGGGGTCGAGGTAGATTTCGAGGAAGGCGTGGAAGTCTGCGGCATCGAGCCGGGCATCATCGTTCCAGTCGGCGGGGCAGCGGACGGGGAATGTAAGTTCGGTGACGACTTGCATGAGTGCGATGGTGCTGCCGTATTGGTCGGTATAGAGGTGGATCTGATCGGGGATAGGATCGCCGTTGTCCCAGTAGCCCAGAAAGTTGACCGGCAAGATCGTGACGCTGCGATCGAAGTAACTCGAAGGCCTCCAGCGGAGATGGAGTTGCGGGATTGGATTCGTTTTCCGGCCGCAGCAACCGCAGTTGAACAATCCCGGAAGCTGGAAGTTCTCGATCTCCAGAATGTCGTTGTTGTCGGCAACGCGCGGAGGGAGAACATATCCCTCGCTGCAGTACCATGCGTCCGCTTCCAGCACTTCCCCATCAGCCCATCCTTCGATGCCGATGACGTCGCAGGAGGAATATGCGAACGCGACGCCGGGCGGGCCCCACACCATCTGGAGGTCGATGATCGCCTCTTCGCCCGGCTCGATGATGCCGTCGCGGTCGCCGGAGTCGGTGATGGTCCAGAAGTAGTCCTGCGCCCCGGCAACGGCTGCGAGCGTGGCGAGCAGGAGAGCGGCGGGCAGGAACCTGATATGCATCGGGGCCTCCGTGTCTGGCTGCGGCGGTAGATTGCGGGCTGCCTTGCAGTCTATATGAATCCTGGCTGAGTTCCAAACTCGGCGGGCACGAGGCGGTGGCTCGGTCGCACGCGGGGACGCTGCCTGATTCGGTGGGCGAGGGGCAGATGTTGTGATCTGATTGCTGCATCCCTGCTCGGAGAGGCCGGTATCACATCGTGGGGCGACCATGGTCCTGGAAGCAAAGGGGAAGGCATGTCTGGTTCACGGAGTCGTTTTGGCGTTTGTGCGGCATTGATGGCAGTTGTGTTGGGAGGGGCGGCGGGGGCGGTGGGCGCTGTCGGGGCTGTGGCGGCGCAGCCTGATGGGTTGCTCTGTGCTGGGCGGGATGTGCTGGGTCGGCAAGAGACCCACGGCATCGCCAGCGGCATCGCTCTGGGGGGTGGGGGTGGGGGTGGGGGGGAGTACGCGTATGTCGCTGACGGGGAGACCGGGCTTGTCATTGTAAGTATCGCCGACCCCTCGGCCCCGGTCTTTGTTTCGTCGGTAAATGTTGCTGGGGATGCGCTCCGGGTGGCGTTGAGCGGGTCGCACGCCTTTGTCGCGATCGGGGCGTTTGGTGTGCAGGTCATTGATGTTTCTGATCCGGGCGTACCGGTGGTGATTGCCGGGTTCGGGCGGGACGGCGATGTGCTGGATGTGGTCGCGGCACCCGATGACAGCGTGCTCTATCTGGCCGACGGGGACGGGCTGGCGATTGTCGATGTTTCTGACCCCTACGCCCCGCTGGTGGTCGGCGAGCTGACGACGCCCGGCTCGGTGTCGCGGGTGCGTGTGGAGGGAGACATCGCGTATGTCTCGGGCGAGGAGACGGGCGTGCATGTGGTGGATGTTGCCGACCCGTTCAACCCGGTGCTGGTTGGTTCGTTTGCGGCTGACAGCGTTGTGGATGTGGATGCGGCACCGGGGTTTGCGTATGTGGCGAGGGACTTTGAGATGATCGTGCTGGACATGGCCGACCCGACGCAGCCTGTGGCGGTCGGGCGTGTGGAACTGCCCGGCCGGACGCGGAGCGACATTGTTGTTGCCAGCGGGCGGGCGTACATCGACGGCGGGCGGGTGGTGGTTGATATCTCGCAGCCGACGGAGCCGGTGGTGGTGGGGCAGTGTCTCGTGGTGGCGAACCAAGCGGTGATTCGCGGGCCGCTGTCGTTTGCGGCGACGGACGAGGGAGTGGAGATCGTGGATGTGAGCGAGCCGCCGCGGTCTGGTGTGCTGGGGAGTATTTCCACGGACGATGCCATGGAGAGCGTCGATGTTGCGGGGTCTTACGCGTTCGTCGCGGAGATTGGCGAGGGGCTGGGGATCATTGATATCTCGGACCCGGGGGCGCTTGTGCGGGTGGCGTCGGTGGACACGGGCGGTTTCACTCATGACGTGGTAGTGCGCGGGGACTACGCGTATGTGCTGGAAAGCGTCTTTTCTGATAGAGGGCTCTGGATCATCGATATTTCTGAGCCGACGGCACCGGTCGTGGTGAATGGGCCGAACACTCTGCGTGGTTCGAGGCTGGATGTTGAGGGGGATTTCGCGGTCGTGAGTGGTGTGCCCTTGCGCTTCATCGACGTTGGTGACCCCGCTGCACCGGTGCAGATTGCGACCCATTCGGGCATCAATGGCGGAAGATTGCACGGGCAGGTCCGGATTGCGGGGGGCTATGTTTTTGCTGTGGGGCGGGATGAGTTTCGCATCTATGACATCGCGCATCCTGCGGACGACCCGATCGCGATTGTCGGAAGTGTCCGAAATGCGATGGATGTTGACATGGAGCGGGGAATCGCGTGTGTCGCGGGGCGATCGGCAGTGAAGATCTTTGATATCAGCGAGCCTGCGGCCCCGGCGCTGGTGGGCTCGGTCGAGTTTCCCGGCGGGGTGGTCTTGTCGATCGAGATCTTCGGCGCGTGGGCGATGGTCGGGGTCGGCGACGGAGGGCTGAGGCTGGTGGATATCTCGAACCCCGCTGCACCGCGCTTTGTCGCATCCTCTGAGGCATGGTATGCGGCGAGATTTCCCTGGGGCCTTGCTGTCGTGGATGATCGTGCGTATATCGCGGGGGGTTCCAGCGGTCTCACGGTGCTGGACGTTTCGGACTGCCCGCCCTGCCTTGCCGACTTCAACGGCGACGGCGAGGTTGATACGCAAGACTTTGATGCGTTCCTTGATGTCTGGCTTGCCGAGCGGGGTGAGGATTGTTCGGGTGGCGGTTGTGCTGCGGACCTGACCGGTGACGGCGTCGTCGATACGCGGGACTTTGTGGAGTTTCTTCGATTGTGGGCGGCGGGGTGTTGAGGGGGAGCGCGCGGGAAGAAGGCCCGGCGCTGACGCTTAGGGCTCTTTGGTGCAGTGGTTCCGAATCGGTGCGCGCGGTCGATCTACTTGCGGTGCATGACGAAGGTGGTTGGTTCGCTCAGTGAGCCGTCGCGTTGGTAGGAGCGCCATTCTTCGCGGAGGGTGCCGTCGTTGAGGATGGTGAGTGTCATGTTGCCCATGTAGTGGTCGTGCTCGGGGCGGAGGTTGGAGATGCTGTCGAGGTCGAAGAAGTAGGTCGTGCCCTCGGCGGTTTGTGTGGCGCTGCTTGTGACCATGCGGGGCTGGTTGCCGGCGGCGCAGTAGTGGGTGATGACCAGGTCGTTGCCGTCCATGTGGTAGAGGTTGGTCATCTCGTGGCCCATGCCGGGAAACATGATCTCGCGGACGGCCGAGTTGTTGGCGGTGACCACGAACCGGGAGGCGAGGGTCATGGAGCCGTCCTCGTCAGCCATCTCCCAGTCGCCTTCAAGCGCGGTGAGGGGGGTGAACATCTCGGCCTCGTGCTCGGGAGAGACCGCGACGCGGGTGGGGGCGGTGGACTGGCAGGCCGTGAGGAGGGTGAGGGCAAGGGTGGTGGCGGCGGCGAGTTTGAGGGCGTGGTGGGTGCGGGGCATGGAGGGTCTCCTTGGGGGGCGGATGGAGTGTGCCGAGAGGGCCCGGGCATGGAAGAGCACGCGGTGTCGATGGTGGTCAGGCGAGCAGGGACCTGCCGGTCATCTCGGGGGGCTGTGGGAGGCCCATCATCTCCAGGGCGGTGGGGATGATGTCTGCGAGGCGGCCGCCGGGGCGGAGCTGTTTGCCGGCAAAGGGCGCGTCGGGCGTGCCGACGACGATGAGGGGGACGTCGTAGGTGGTGTGGGCGGTGTGGGGCTTGCCGGTCTTTGGGTCTTTCATCTGTTCGGCGTTGCCGTGGTCGGCGGTGATGATGAGCGAGCCGTTGCGGGCGAGGGCAGCGTCGACCAGTGCGCCGACGCAGGCGTCGACGGTCTCGCAGGCTTTGATCGCGGCGTCGAGATTGCCGGTGTGGCCGACCATGTCGCCGTTGGCGAAGTTGATGACGAAGACGTCCTCGCAGTGGTGGGGGTCGTCGGCGGTGTGGGGGGCGAGGCGTTCGAGGACGGCGTCGCGGATGCCGGCGGCCGACATCTCGGGCTGCTGGTCGTAGGTGCTGACGCTGGGGGACTGGACGAGGGTGCGGTGTTCGCCCTCGAATGGTTCGTCGCGTGAGTCGTTGAAGAAGAAGGTGACGTGGGCGAACTTCTCGGTCTCGGCGCAGCGGAACTGGGTGAGGCCGAGGCCGCTGAGGTAGGCCCCGGCGATGTTGACCATGCGCGGCGGCTTGGGGAAGGCGACGCGGGCGAGGGTGGCGAGCTGCTCGGAGTAGGCGGTCATGATGACGTAGTCGATGTCGAGCTTGGGGCCGCGGTCGAAGCCTTGGGTGCCCGAGTCGGGTGAAGGCGGGACGTTGGCCCAGTCGGTATCGGGGAAGACCAGCGCAGCCGAGAGCTGGCGGGGGCGATCGCCGCGGTAGTTGTAGAAGATGACGGTGTCGCCGTCGGCGATGCGGGTGCGCATCGCGTCCTTGCGCGAGTTGCTGATGATGGAGGGCGGGACGAACTCGTCGCCGGTCATGGTTGGTTCGGCGGGGTTGTCGTAGGCGTGCCGGACGGCGGCGGCGGCGGAGGGGAAGTGGGGAGGGGAGTTCCTGGTGTCTGTGGTGCGGCCGGTGAGGCAGGCGTAGGCGCGGGCGGTGCGGTCCCAGCGGTTGTCGCGGTCCATCGCCCAGTAGCGGCCGACGACCGAGGCAACGGCGGGGCGGAAGCTCTCGGTGCTGAGCTCGGCGAGTTTGGCTTCGACCTGCTCGATATATCCCAGGCCGGTGTTGGGGCCGGTGTCGCGGCCGTCGGTGAAGAGGTGGACGTAGACAGCCGGGGCCTTGAGCGATTTGCAGAGGTCGAGGATGGCGTAGAGGTGTTCGAGCTGGCCGTGGACGCCGGCGTCGGAGCAGATGCCCAGAAGATGGACGGCGTGGTTTGCATCGCGGGCGCGGGTGATGGACTCGACCAGGGCGGTGTTGTCGGCGAGCCTTCCTTCACGGCAGGCGCGGGTGATGGCGACCGACTCCTGATCGACGACGCGGCCGGCCCCGATGTTCTGATGGCCGACCTCGGAGTTGCCCATGGTGCCTTCGGGCAGCCCGACGTCGAGGCCGCTGGTTTTGATGAGCGTGTGCGGGAAGTCACGCATAAGCCGGTCGGCGACGGGGGTGTGGGCGAGCTTGATGGCGTTGAAGGGGTCGTGGGCGGGGTTCGGGTTTTCGCCCCAGCCGTCGCGGATGATGAGGAGGAGGGGGGTGTTTTTTGTGTGGGGGGTCGTGTGGGGGGTCGTGTGGGGGGTGGGGGGGTGGGGGGGAGTGGCATGGGGAATGGTAGGTTGGGGAGAGAAGGACAAGGGCGGGCATCGGGGGCGGGAAACGCGCGGGAAATGCGCGTTCGGGGGGTGGGGAATGTGTTATGGGGCGAGCGGCGACGATCTCAGCAAGGGAGAACTTCGTCTCCGCAAGGGAGAAGATCGTCTCAGCAGGACAGAACAGAGCATCAGCAGGAGGGAACATCGTCTCGACAGCCCGGAAAACCACCTGCGCAGCCCGGGGGCGCCGTGGTAGACTCGGGCGGGGCTTGGGCGCGGCTTGGGTGGGGCTGGTGTTTGGGGCTCGTTTGTGCTCCCTCCCCCGCGCCTCGTGGGGGAGGGTTGGCGCCTCGCTTGCGCTTCGGGCTCTGTTGTGGCCCGGCGCTGACGCTTCGGGCTCTTTGGTGTGTGGTGGTCGGTGAGGGGCGTGGGGGGCGTGGGGGGCGTGGGGGCCGTGGTCGGCGGTCCGTCAGCCGTTGGTGACCTGGACCTTGATCGCGTCGGGGATGTGGATGTCGCGCTGGGGGAAGGGGATGCCGATGCCGGCGGCATCGAGGGCGACCTTGATGTCGCGGGTGAGTTGTTCGCGGACCGCCCAGTAGTCGGCCGCGTTGGCCCAGACGCGGACCGTCCAGTCGATGCTCGAGCCGCCGAGTTCGCCGAGATAGACCACGGCGTCCTTGTCCGCGATTCGCCCTTCGACAGCGGTCGCGGCGGCGGTGAGCACGGCGCGGGTCTCGTCGAGGTCGGCGCTGTAGTCGGTACCGACCGCGACATCAACGCGGCGGGTGTCGTGGAACGAGACGTTCTCGATGGTGTCGCCGTAGATCGAACTGTTGGGGACGATGATGCGGCGGTTGTCCGGCGTGTCAAAGACGGTGGAGAACATGCCGATCTCGAAGACCTTGCCGGTGATCCCGGCGGCGCTGACCACGTCCTCGACCTTGAAGGGGCGGAAGATCAGCAGCATGATCCCCGAAGCAAAGTTGCCGAGCGTCCCCGAGAGCGCCATGCCCAGAGCGAACCCGGCGGCGGCGATGACGGCGGCGAAGCTGGTGGTGTTGACGCCGAAGGTCGAGAGGATCGCCAGCCCGCCGAGCAGCAGGAGGGCGTAGCGCGAGAGGTTGCCGAAGAACCGGGCGAGGGTCTCATCAACGTTGGCGCGGCGGCAGGTCGAGGTGACGAAGCGCTTGAGCCAGCCGCCGAGGAACAGGACCGCGACGATAAGAATGAGGACCTTGGTGATCGGCCAGCCGAGGTCTGTCCAGAGGGCGATCCAGTCGGCGGAGGTGATGTCGCCGTCGGTGAAGCGGGCGGGGAGCCCCTGGAGGGCATCCAGCGTCGGGCTGACGGCTTCGGCGGTCTCGGCGGCGTCTTGGAGTGTCTCGGCGGGGGTTCCGTCTTGGAAGAGCATGGTGTGTGCCTCGTGTGGTTGGTTGGGTGAGCACGCGGGCGGTGCGTGGTGAAGGCTATGGCTTTCGCAGGCTGCTGGATAAAGTCACCTGATTTTCGGTATCGCGGCCTGGTTGGGGGCGGTGTGTCGTTGGCGATTGGATGGTCGGCCTCTGCCTGGCACCAATCGCCTCGCTCTCGGTGTTCAGTGCATCAGCGGCTTCCGCATCCGCACCACGTTGTACATCGCGGCCGCCAACTCCACATGCTGACACAGCTTCCAACGCCCTGCATGACGGCTCCGCGCAAACCCCGCGATCGTCCTCAGCCAGCCGAACACCTCTTCAGCCTTTTTCCTTGTTCGCTGACGAGGTTCTGTTTGACGGCTCGGATATTGCGCGTGCACGGCTGCGCGATGCGTGGATTGATATCATGCTGGTCTCGGCTTGGATCGGGCAACCTGCCGTCGGCGGAACGTGGTGGAACGGCGTATCGGGTGGCTCACATGGTGCCGCATGGTTGCTGCCAGATAGAAGAGGTTGGCCGAGAGCGACCTTGCCATGAAAATCTCTGAACAAAGCGGGGCGCCTCGGGTTTTGCTGTTTGGGGGTGCCGCAACGCGGGCTGGAAAGCCCGACCCCCTGATTGGTCAGAGGTGCCGTTTGGAAATCTTGGGTTTTGTACTCATTCGGGGCTTTGTTGAAAGAGCCAGCGGTCGGCGACCACCCATGGCACACACACCACCCCCCAGAGCACCTGGGTCAGGACGAACATCGTCCCCAGCCGCCATGGCCACGGGCCGAGATAGTCGAGCACGGTGGTGCCGCCGGGGGTCATGCGGCCGGTGTAGCCGTAGTTGACGTCCATGAGCAGGTTGAACGCGGTGACCGGGACGATCCACGCGAGCGAGAGCAGGGTGACGACGCCCCAGTCGCGGAGGTTTGGGCGGTAGCCGAGGACGACGACGTCGTAGATCGCCGAGCCGACGATCTGGGTGTGGCCGATGAAGAAGAGCCAGTAGCGGAAGTCGCCGTGGCCGCCCTCGACGACGGGGGTGAGGAATGCCTGGGTGCTCAGGCCGATGCCCCAGAAGTAGAGGAGGGTGCGGAGCCAGCGCTTCTGGGTGAGGAGGGCGAAGGGGGCGACCCACGCGGCCAGGTCGCACAGGTGCAGGGGCAGCGATTCGTACCAATCGAAGTTGCGCGGCAGGAGGTACCAGACGGTGGCCATGGTCTGCCAGGCGATGGTGGTCCAGGCCCAGATGAGCCGCAGCCGCCACTCGGGGTCGGGGCGAGCGGGGTGGGGCCTGAAATGCCCCGCCCCGGTGTCCCCCTCCCCGGGGCGGGACACTCCGGGTCCCGGCTTTGGTAGAGCCCCTCGCGCAAGCGGGGGGACGCGCCCGTTGCGTTCGCCCCCCTCTCTCAACCACCGCCGCCCCAGCCAGCACGCCCCGATCATGAGGCCGACAAAGAGCGTCAGTGTCACGAGGTGCTGGAGGGTGAAGGCGTGGAACTCGACGGCCCAGTCGTACGCGGTTGACGCGGTGGCCGGGGTGGGGGTGGGGGTGGCCGGAGTGGTGGCGGCGGGCTGCATGGGGTGGATGGTATCTGATTACGCGGCCAAGCCGGGGGCGAGCGCTGCGGCTGCGGCGGTGGTGCCGGGTGCCCTGCTCACAGATTTACTTGGGCAGGGCCGCGCACAACCGATGCGATCGTGCGGGTCAGGCAGAGAGCAGGAGTTGCAGTATCACACAGTTTGAGCGCAACCAGTTTTTTATGAAGACTTGGAGGGCATCAGGAACGGGAGTCATCATCCTGAGGAGATTGTGCGTCGTGTTCGTGGTCCATCTGCTTGGAGTCCATGTTCATAGATTCTTTTTCCATTTCCATTTCCATTTCCATGTCCATGTGCATGGTCCCTTGGGAATCAGTATGCGTGGTCATGAAGAGCCGTTGGGCGATAATGATGAGCGCCATGCCGATCGCGGCGACACCAACAACCAACGGGTCGGAGTCCAGCTTCAAGCGAACAAACGCGGCCAGAACAACAACGTCGATCACGATCGCCAGTATCGGGATGAATGCGTTGGCACCGGTTTCTTTCCGAAGATACCGAAGCAATCCATAGTGGATGGCGATATCCATAGCGAGGTAAAACATGGCACCGATGGAGGCGATGCGAGTGAGATCGAACGCGATCGTGAGGGTCATGGCCAACCCCACGGTCAGCACCAAGGCAGGGTTACGAAACCCTCGATAGAGCTTCGGAAGTTGCTTCATGCTGCTGAGCATGGCGAGCATTCTCGAAGCCGAGTAGATACTCGCGATAACACCTGAAATAGTGGCGACAATCGCGAGTAGTACGGTAAACACCACGCCCCATTGTCCGAAGACCGGCTTGGCTGCTTCGGCGAGGGCGTAGTCTTTGCTGGAAATGATGTCATCAACACTCAGGCTGCTGGCGACCGACAATGCCAGTATGGTATAAATCACGGTACAGATGCTGATTGAAATGATGATCGAGCGTCCCAGATTGCGCTCGGGTTTGACGAGGTCCGCGCCTTGATTGGTGATCGTCGTAAAACCTTTGAACGCGAGTATCGACAAAGCGAGAGCGGCGACAAAGTTGAATCCGCTGATCGCATTCTCACCCGGAGGCGGTTCGCTCCATATCTGGTTTGAAGGCCACCCCGCGACCGCCAGGCCTGCCAGTGCAAGAAAGGCGATGCCCAGAATCTTGATGATGGCGGTAATGTTCGCTGTGCGTTCGATGATGGTATTGCCGGAAACATTGACGACATACGCTACGGCTATGAGTAGAACTCCAAGTGCCGGCACCCAAAGCGTGGTGTTCTCAACATTGAACAGTCGGAGCGTGTAGGCTCCAAATGTTCGGGCAACGAGACTCTCGGCAATCACCATCGACACATACATCAGGAGCGAGAAAGCCCCGGCGATCGTGCCCGGGCCGTAGGCCTTGCGCAGAAACAGGGCGACGCCTCCGGCGGAGGGGTAGACGCTTGAAAACTTTACATACGAATAGGCGCTGATTCCGGTAACGGTTGCCCCGGCCAGAAACGCCAGCGGGAACAAGCCGCCGACCAACTCGGCGATCTGGCCCATCAAGACAAAGATTCCCGCGCCGATCATCACACCTGTGCCGAGCGAAACTGATCCAACGAGAGAAAGCTTGCTGGTTTGCCTGTTCTTCATCTTGGAGGATATCTCTGCACTTTCGGAGTACCAGTCGTTCGGTGTCGATTGTACACACACTTGCGTTTGGCATCAGGCGCTTGGGGTGTTCTCATAGAGAGCGGCACCGTTTCGATCTGCGTTCTCTGCCGGCGCCCTGCCCACGGCGTCGGGTGGGCAGGATCGAAGCGGCCGGATCATGGCCACCCAGAGCTGTGGCCATGCCACCCGCCAGCTGTTATTCCGCACGAGAGCCGCCACATTCCGGGCAGCGCGTGCCCTGATCGAGGCCCCGCAGGTCATAACCACATGACGAGCACAGGTGCGATGTATCCCTGGCCCGGGTTCTGACTCGATCCTTCGCAAGCACGCAAGCAAGAGCCATGAGCAGGACGACACATCCGATCGAAACAGCGACGAGCCACGGCTGAGGGAGTGTGTTCAGGTAGGGATAGCTGTGCGGCCAACGAAGACTGCCAAACAGAAAGTGGGTCCAGAGACCACCCAGTACCAGTAGCGACAGCACTGCCACAATCTTTGCCAGCACGAGCCTGTTCAGTGACACGAGCTTCCCCCTCCGCGTTCTGCCGTTCCCCGGCTCTACGCCTTCGCCGCCTCGTGCCGGAGTTGGCCGCAGGCGGCGGCGATATCGCGGCCTCGGCTTGCGCGGATGTGGGCGTTGACGCCGCGGGCTTGGAGGATGTGCTGGAACTCGAGGACGTCCCGCGTGCCCGGCCGCTTGAAAGGCAAGGGCTCGACCTCGTTGTAGCGGATGAGGTTGACATTCGCCCGCAGGCTCTTGGCGACGCCGGCGAGCTGCTGGGCGTGCTCGGGCAGGTCG
>JAUZRR010000033.1 GCA_030950285.1 Planctomycetota bacterium
GACCGAGTAGACGGTGCCGTTGGCGGTGGTGCCGTTCCATGTAAGTTTGATGCCGCCGGAGTTGAGGAGCAAGGCCTGCAAGCTGGTCGCGGGCGTCGGCGCGGCCAGCGGGCTGGCGTCGTTATACGGCGAGAGGTTGGCGGCGGTGTAGACATCGGCAAACGCCGCGTCGCCCTCGAGCTGTCCTGTGGCGTCGGCGAAAGCGCGGATGGTGGCGACGAGCGCCGTGCCCAGGCCCATCATAGTGTCGATGGCGGTGTCCTGGGCAAAGATAAGGTTTCGGGTGTCCTGCTTGCTCTGCTGCGCGGCGGTATAGCTGCTGCGGGCGTCGATGACAAGCGACGCGAGTGCCGCGACCTGGTCGGCGGTGAGGCCAACTGCGGCCGGGTCGGCGACTCACTGGGGGAGCCGTTGCTCGAAGTACTCGATCTTGCCATCTTTGTCGTTCGGAAATGAACTCATCGCGATTCTCCTGTCGTGCGGCTGGGGGGCTCCCAGCGGCCGGTTGTCTGCCCGTATCACGGCGGTTCGAGGGCGCGACCGGGCGGGTGTGCCGAGGACATTCCACGGCGTGCGGAGAAGATTTCGGGGCTTTGCCGGGGCGGCTTGAGCGGCTGCACGGATTGTGCGGCAAGATTCCCGGGCTTTCTGCGATTCTGTGACGAGGCACGACGGGCTTCCTCTCAACCGTTCCAGACTTGCCATGCCCTCAACGCGCTCGCAAAGGCGGGCCGGAGCCACCGCCCCGCCGCGTGATGCTCTACGGCACGCACTGTCAACGCGCTCGCAAAGGCGGGCCGGAGCCACCTGCATGCTCAATCTGCCGCGCGATCTTTGCCTGTCAACGCGCTCGCAAAGGCGGGCCGGAGCCACCGCGCATGGCCGACTCCAAGGTCGCCAACACCTGTCAACGCGCTCGCAAAGGCGGGCCGGAGCCACCTTTGGCACTCTTCGAGACGCTGCTGACCGGCCGTCAACGCGCTCGCAAAGGCGGGCCGGAGCCACCTCTCGGCACTGGACAAGGGACTCGGCGACGCTGTCAACGCGCTCGCAAAGGCGGGCCGGAGCCACCAACTCCCTCGACCACCCGCACTGCCTACCCCTGTCAACGCGCTCTCAAAGGCGGGCCGGAGCCACCCCAACCCTGCTGGTGTCGCGGGTTCAGTTGCTGTCAACGCGCTCGCAAAGGCGGGCCGGAGCCACCGCCGAGGACGAAATTGAAGACGACGAGCCCTGTCAACGCGCTCGCAAAGGCGGGCCGGAGCCACCCTGCTCGACCGCATGATTTTCTTGCAACAGCTGTCAACGCGCTCGCAAAGGCGGGCCGGAGCCACCGGGAATGGGGTGGCACTACCGACGGGCATACTGTCAACGCGCTCGCAAAGGCGGGCCGGAGCCACCGTCACGAAGAGTGACAAGTCCAAGACCTGCCTGTCAACGCGCTCGCAAAGGCGGGCCGGAGCCACCGCGTGTGGCCACCGGCAACTTGTCGCACGCCTGTCAACGCGCTCGCAAAGGCGGGCCGGAGCCACCTCAGTTCGTAACCATCCGACGGAGCGCAGACTGTCAACGCGCTCGCAAAGGCGGGCCGGAGCCACCCCGACAGGTCGTAAACCGTGTTCATTGCACGATTTCCAACGCGTGGCATGCATAAAAACCGACAATGGAACATCAGAACTCCGGTCTTCGGACCATTTTGGGCCGATTCTGTCCTTGCCCGACATGCCAAAGAGCCCTGGCCACGGGGCCAACACGCCTTTCTGAGTGCGTTCGTCCGGCTGACAGAAAGCCCCACCCGGGCACAAGGCTCGGGGGGTATTGGGCAGAGATCAGGCACGAGTGCCATTCACCTGCCACGCCGATTCTGACTCGACAGCACCGGACGGTCCGCCGCCGGGCCTGTAGCCGGGCGGCCGCGCCGGGATGTTCTCCCGGTAGCATCACAAGCATACTGCAAAGCGGTGGTTCCGGCAAGAGGGGCGGGCGAGGTGCCCACCCCACGGGTGCCAGATACCTGCCTCAGAAAGGCGTCTCGGGCATAGGCTCGCCGGCCGGGTCAAGACCCAGCACCCGCTGCGCCCCAGTCTCGATGGTGTCCTTGTCGACCTCATGCCCATTGACCCTCCACACATAGGCCCGGCCGTTGCGGTTCTTGCTCTTGACCGTGGCTGTCTTGGGGAACAGCCCGAGCAGCACGCGGTGCAGGTTCTCGCTGGCGTTGATGTCGGCGTGGACCTGTCGCTCACAGGCCGGGCAAACGAACCAGTGGCCAAGGTGATGCAGGTGCGGGGTGTTTCGCAGGGCGTCTCCAGACTTGCCTTCGAGTACCTTGGCCCGCTTGGCCCGCCACTTGGGGGCACCCCGATCAAACCGGATGCCCATCGCGTCACACGCGGCGCAGATTCGGCTCGTGAAGTACGAAGGCACCTTGAAGACACGCAACCCATAGGTCTCGGCGGCCTGCTCGGCAAAGCCCACGATCGCGCCGCGGTTCCAGCTCGAAAGAGCCGCGTTGATTCCGCGATCGTTGGCCGAGTCGGGGTTGAGCATCTTGAGGTCCTCGAAGATGACCGCAGCGGCCCCGTAGTGGCGGGCATAGCAGAAGATCGCCGCGACGCCCTTCTTGAACCGGTCCTCCTGCATGTTGCGGTAGTGGGCGGCCATGCGGGCGCAGGATTCCTTTCCCGGGGCCATTTTGCCGGTAGCGCGGCGCATGCGGCGGAGTTGCTTCTTCACGCGGGCGACCTCGGACAGCGAGGGAATGTTGATCGCCCGCTCGCGGCCCTCGCCGAGGAAGAACCGGTTGTGGAGGACGCGGCGGGCGATGATCTCGCTCGTCCAATCCTTTGTCTCGGGGTCGAGCACGCTGCGGGCGATGCTGGCTGCGCCAAGATCGCGGATGCCCAGATCGACGGCGCAGGTCAGCAGCGGCTCATCGGGCGTCCAGTCCTGCTTGGCGAGTTCCTTCTGCTGCCAGGAGACGGCGTACTTGCCGGCGGACTTCTGGGCGATTCCGATCGCGCAGGGCGGGGGGGCGATCTCGAAGGACACGAGCAGATGCCACCCCCCACCCGACCCGTCACGTTTGACGAGTTTCAGGCCCTGCGGCTGGGCGGGGACGGTGTCACCGGCAGGTGTCTGCCACTCGTAGTTGAGAGTCTTCCTCTTGCCCTCGGTGATCTTGATCGGCTCGGCCAGTCGTCGCAACGCCCGGATGCGGCGGTCGGCGACAAACGAGACCCGTGTCCACTTGCCCTTACCTTCCTCGTATAACGCAAGCTCGACAGTCCCGGCATCAAGGCAGAGGTTCTGCCAACCCTCGCCCCCCTTGAAGCGCGGCCAGTCGGGGTGTTTCTCGATGCTTGGCAGCGTGAAACTCGGTCGGTGGCGGAAGCCGTCGGGGTGGCGGCGCTTGGCGCGGCGACGCACATACTCCCGCTCGTAGGAGTTGTGCTCGCGGTCGAACGCCGCCAGCTCGGGATTGAGCTTGAAGACCAATCCGTTGAGCGCGCCGGCCACCTTCTTCCTCGGCTTCTTTTGGATGATCTCGTCGATCTGCTCCTGTGTCGGATGGACAGCCCGCGTGCCCGGTGTCTGCCACGACACTATCTCGGGCGAACCGAGCAGGAAGTCACACCACGCCGTCCAACGCACACGCGACCCACGGGCCGCGCCCCGCTCACGCTCGAATGCCTCAACCAGCGGGCGGACCTTCATGTAGTCCGGGTGCTCGTCTTCCCACTTCTGCTTCGCCTTGATCCACTCGGCGTGCTCTGATTGCCAGAGTTTGTGCAGTTCTTCGTACGACTTGATGTACTCGATCGACCGGCGGTGCATCTGGCCCCACATCCCGTTGGGGATCGAGTCACGCACGGCCGACAACTGCGAGTGGCCCCCGTCGTTGTCATGGTTTTTGGTCTCCGCGTGCTCGACACGGTATTGTTGTGACAAACTGAACTTGTCGGTGTCCTTAGGCGGATCTGGCAACGGCTTGGTCAGCCAGGTGAGCGGGTCGGACTGGACATTCTTCGCGCAGTACGCCCACATGGCCCGCCCGCTCGGCCCCAGCCGCCCCGCCCGCATGTCCATCAGCACCGCGACAGTTCCCGCCACCGCTTCGTTCCACTGGGCCAGCCGCCGGTCGAGCAGTTCGGCCAGTTCCGGCCTGTCCACATGCACCTTCATCTGCCAAGTCTTCTGTGCCATGAACCTAAGTGTACGGGGTTCGTTCACGCGACGAGGCAGACGAATCTGCTCTCGGATGCAGTGTCAAGGCGGAATGAAGCTCGGGGAGTTGAATATGGAAACCGAACGCCCGCCAACTACGCCCTACGTTCTCGGACGAGCCCATAAAAACGGCCGTTGGAGGCCGCTCGTGCATGGTGCCTCGCGAATCGTCGCACGATTCGGCCGAATCGTCCCACGAAACGCGCGGATCGTTCCACGAAACCGGCGGATCGTTCCGCGATTCGGGCGGATCGTGCGACGAAACGGCCCAATCGTTCCGCGAATCGCCTCCATCGTCCCACGAAGGAGCCTCTCCGCGCCACGAATCGACGCCTTCGTGCCGCGATGGAGCCGCTTCGTGCGACGGATCGACGCCTTCGTTTCGGGAATCGGTATGCCGTCATGGCCACCCAAAGCTGTGGCCATGGCACCCGCCACCCAAAGCTGTGGCCATGGCACCCGGCACCCGGCACCCGGCAGAGCCATGGTCATGGCACCCTGCCCCCTCGGCCGAGCAGTGCATGCTGACGACCCGTTGTGCTGTCCCCGGGGCACCATGGCATCTATACTGCCTTCCGGGACCGGGACGCTGGCGGCTGTCGCCGGGGCTCACGGTCGCGGCGGAGCCGCTCCCCTGATGTCAACCACCCCATTCCCCATCGAACTCGCAACCGACGGCCCCTTCGGCGGGATCTGCACCATCCGGCTCGACCAGCCCGGGCGGCCGGTCGTCGTGCTTGATGAGCC
This sequence comes from Planctomycetota bacterium, assembly GCA_030950285.1. Classification (GTDB taxonomy): domain Bacteria; phylum Planctomycetota; class Phycisphaerae; order Phycisphaerales; family UBA1924; genus PNC22. The sequence continues at coordinate 4,975 of JAUZRR010000033.1, forward strand.
GCTGATCCGGCGGCTCGACGCCACGCTCGACGCCCTGCCCGCCGGGTGTACGGGGCTTGTGCTGGCCTCGGCGAGCCCGAAAGTCTTTGTCGCCGGGGCCGATCTCAAGACCATTGTCGAGCTCGACGACGAGCCCCTCGACCGCTACCTCGCCTTCGGCCAGCGGGTGTTCGGCAAGCTCTCGCAGCTGCCCTTCCCCACCGCCGCGGCGATCAACGGGGCGGCGCTCGGCGGCGGGCTCGAGGTCGCGATGCACTGCGACGCGCTCGTCGCGGCACCCGCAGCCGGCGGCAAGCCCTACCCGGTCGGCCTGCCCGAGGCCGGGCTCTCGATCTGCCCCGGCTGGGGCGGGACCAACCTGCTGCCCGCACGGATCGAGCCGGGCGAGGCGGTCCGCCGCACCGCGACGGGCAAGCCGATGAAGTTTGACCAGGCCCGCGAGGCCGGGATGTTTGACGCGGTCGCCGACTCGCCGGACGACCTGCTCGACGAGGCCCGGCGGTGGGTCGCGGCGAGGATCAAGGCCGGCGCAGTCGTGCGCGACGGGGCGCCTTCCCGGTGGATCGGTCGCAGCGCCTGCGCGGCGGCGTGCCTCAGGGCGTTTGACACGGTGCGGGGCGAGCTGCCCGCGACCGAAGCCGCGGCGGCCGTCGCCGACGCGGTCAACGCCGGCCTGACCGAAGGCTGGCAGGCGGCGCTGGACTGCGAGCGCCGGCATCTGGTGCGGTTGCGGCGGACCCCCGATGGGGCGGCCGCGATCCAGACGTTCTTCGAGCGATCGGCGGCCAAGGCTTGATACAAGCCGGGGCCCGACCCAGGCCGGGAGCCGATGTTCGTCTCGTCAAGCCCGGTGTTGAGTGACATCGAGCTGGATCGAACAACCTAGACAGTGCCTGCCGCGAGGGTGGGTGAGGAGTGTGAACGATGGCTGATCTGAAATCGATGAAGGGTGTCTCAGACAAGGACCGCCGGATGATCGAGGAGGCCGAAGACCTGCTCGGCCCGGAACCCGATGCCATGGGGTTTATCAAGAACCTCTTCTGGGGGCGATTCCGCGAAGACCTGGTGATGCCCTACCCGCAGGTCAGCCCCGAGGAGACCGCCCGCTGCGACCAGCTTGTCGCCGAGCTTGAGGACTACCTCAAGAACGAGCACCCGTCGATTCAGATCGACCAGGAGCAGGAGATCCCCCGCTGGGTTGTCGACAAGCTGTTCAAGCTGGGCGTGCTGGGGATGACCATCACCCAGGAATACGGCGGCGGCGGGTTCGGGATCACCAGCTACAACCGCGCGCTCGAGACCATCGGCAAGTACTGCGGCTCGACCGCGGTCATGGTCAGCGCCCACCAGTCGATCGGGTGCAAGGCGCTCATGCTCTTTGGCACCGACGAGCAGAAGAAGCTGTGGCTGCCCCGGCTGGCAACCGATCAGCTCAGCGCGTTCTGCCTCAGCGAGCCCAACGTCGGCTGCGACGCCGGCGGGCAGGAAACCATGTGCGAGCTGTCCGAAGACGGCGAGCACTACATCATCAACGGCGAGAAGAAGTGGGCCACCAGCGGCGCGCTGGCCGGGCTGTTCACCGTGATGAGCAAGCAGAAGATGCCCGACGGCAAGATCAAAGTCACCGCGCTGGTCTGCACGCCGGACATGGAAGGCATCGATATCTTCGAGAAAAACCGCTCGAAGTGCGGCATCCGCGGCACCTGGCAGGCGCGGATCAGATTCACCAACGTCAAGGTTCCGAAGTTCAACCTCATGCACAAAGAGGGACGCGGGCTCAACGTCGCGCTCACGTGCCTCAACTACGGCCGCTGCACCCTCAGCGCCGGGATGCTCGGCGGGGCCAAGCGGGCGATGGACCAGGCGATCAAGTGGGGACAGACCCGTTACCAGTTCGGCGACCCGCTCGCCGAGAAAGAGCTGGTCCGTCAGCGGATCGCCAACATGGCGGCGCTGACCTACGCCAGCGACGCGGTGCTCTACATGACCACCGGCATGCTCGACCGCGGCGACAAGGACATTATGGTCGAGACCGCGGTCTGCAAGGTCTTTTGCTCGGAGATGGGCTGGCGCGTCGTCAACGATGCGCTCCAGATCATGGGCGGCGAAGGGTACATGACCGAGAACGAGGTCGAACGCATCTTCCGCGACTCGCGGATCAACCTCGTCGTCGAAGGATCCAACGACCTGATGTGGTCGTTCATCTTTGCCTATGGCGGCAAGCAGCTCGGGGAGTGGATGCTCGGCGTGCGCGAAGCGCCGATCGGCAAGAAGCTCTCGATGCTGCCGCAGATCCTGCCGCTCGCTGCCGAAGTGTTCCTCGGCATCCGCAAGGCGGCGCCCAAAATCACCGGCGTCGATGCGTCGTTGCGTTCTCCCGCCGATCGGCTGGGCAAACTCATCAGCGAGTTCACCTACCAGTTCAAGCAGGCGAGCAAGCGGTACGACGCGGCGATTGTCAACCGGCAGGTGGTGCAGACCCGGCTCGCGCTGATCGCGATCCAGCTGCACGCCTGGAGTTGCACGCTCTCGAAACTCAACCGCGATCTCAAGACGCACGGGACCAACGGCGGAGTCGAGTTTGCCCGCGACAAGGCGGCGGCGATGCACTTCTTCGACCTCGCCGAGCTCGAGATCCAGAAACTGTTCCGCGACCTCTACTACCACGCCGACGACACGATGTTTGCTGCGGCCGACGCGGCGATCGCGTTCAGCGACACCCAGCCGGCGTCGGACTTTATCATCCCCGAGCGGACCCCGACCGACCTGCGCGGCAAGGGTCGCACCCCGGACCGGTCGGCGGTCAAGCAGTTCCCCGGCGTCGGCCGCGAGGCGACCAAGACCGAGTAAAGGGCTGCCAAGCCCGGACCGGCTATGCTGTAGGGCCTAAGGCCCCTTCGGGGGGCCGGGCGGTACTTGCCGAGAGACCTCGGACGTGAGCATTCGGAGAGAACGATGCCGAAGAAGACCGTGTACGAAGCCAAGATCGAGTACATGCAGATCCTCAACGAAGAGGGAAAGCTCGACGACAAACTCGCCAAGGACACACTCACCGACGAGCAGGTGGTGTATCTCTACGAACAGATGTCGATCGGGCGGCAGTACGACGAAATCGCGTTCAAGCTCCAGCGGTCCGGCCGCATGGGCACCTACCCCCAGAACAAGGGGCAGGAAGCCAACGCGGTCGGTGCCGGGCTCGCGCTCGAGAAGGGCAAGGACTGGCTCATCCCCTGCTACCGCGAAAACGCGGCGCTCTTCATGCACGGGCTGCCCATGCACTACGTCCTGCTGCACTGGATGGGCGACGAGCGCGGCAACCAGATCCCTGAGGACTGCCGCATGACCCCCCTCTCGATCCCGATCGGGACGCACATGCTCCACGCGATGGGCATCGCCTGGGCCAACAAGCTCCGCGGCGAAGACTCGGTCGTCACGACGTTCTTCGGCGACGGCGCGACCAGCGAGGGCGACTTCCACGCCGCGATGAATTTCGCGTCGGTCATGCAGGTGCCGGTGATCTTTTACTGCCAGAACAACCAGTGGGCGATCAGCGTGCCCCGCGAGAGCCAGATGAACTCGGCGACCGTCGCGCAGAAAGCAATCGCCTACGACATGCCCACGATCCAGATCGACGGCAACGATATCTTCGCGACCTACAAAGCCACCAAGGACGCCGCCAAGCGTGCCCGCGAGGGCGGCGGCCCGAGCTTTATCGAAGCGGTGACCTACCGCCTGGGTGACCACACCACCGCCGACGACGCCCGCCGCTATCGCGACCAGGCCGAGGTCGACGCGTGGAAAGCAAGAGACCCGCTGATCCGAACGCGGATCTATATGGAGAAGAAGGGCCTCTGGAGCGACAAGCACCAGACCGAACTCGAGGACCGCGCCAAGCGGATCGTCGACGAGGTTGCCAAGACCGCGTTCGAGATCGAGGCGCCGGCGGCCGCCGACTTCTTCGACCACATGTTTGCCACACTCCCGGACGCTCTTGCCCGCCAACGCGACACGATGCGGACTTCGAGCCTCGGGCTTGATCCGGACCAGATCGGGCTCGCAGCCCGCACTCAACGCGCCTAGCCACCACGCGCCCCCCCCCGGGGCAGGAGACGCACCATGTTCGTCCAGCTGACAACAACCGACGGCATGAACGTCGCGGTCAACCCGATGGCAATTGCGGTCATCATGGAGCGCGACGCCGAGGTCACCGCGATCGAGACCACCGACGGCAACGAGTACACCGTCGCGGAAGGCTTCCGCGACGTCAAGGTCAAGCTTGAAAGCGCGCTCAACGAACGCTACCGGCGCCAGCAGATCAATCACTGACGGAGTTCCCATGCCTCAACTTACACTGGTCCAAGCAATCAACACCGCCCTCGCTCAGGAGATGGAACGCGACGACCGCGTCCTTATCCTCGGCGAAGACGTCGGCCCCAACGGCGGCGTCTTTCGCGTCACCGAAGGGCTGCAAGACAAGTTCGGGAAAGACCGCGTTGTCGATACCCCGCTCGATGAGTCGGGCATCATGGGCAGCGCCATCGGGCTGGCGATCGGCGGGATGCGACCCATCCCCGAGATCCAGTTCGAGGGCTTCCTCGGCCCGGCGTACGACCAGCTCGTCAACCACGCCGCCCGGATGCGCACTCGCACACGCAGCGCGATCACCGTCCCGATGACCGTCCGGGTCCCCGTCGGCGGCGGCATCCACGCGCCCGAGTTGCACTCAGACTCGCCCGAAGCGATCTACACCCACTCGCCTGGGCTCAAGGTGGTCATGCCCTGCACGCCCTACGACGCCAAGGGGCTGCTGCTCAGCGCGATCCGTGACCCCGACCCGGTCATCTTCTTCGAGCCCAAACGCGTCTACCGCAGCTACCGCGAGGAGGTGCCCGACGAGGACTACACCATCCCGATCGGCGAGGCCAAAGTCGTCAGCGAAGGCGACGACATCACCGTCGTGACGTGGGGCGCGCCGGTGTTCCAGTGCCTGGGCGCACTCGACAACCTGCCCGAGGATGTCAGCGTCGAACTCATCGACCTGCGTTCGATCTACCCGCTCGATGTCGACACGATCGTCGAGAGCGTCAAGAAGACCGGCCGATGTGTGGTCGTCCACGAAGCGCCCAAGACCGCGGGGATGGGCGCCGAGATCAGCGCACTTATTCAGGAAAACTGTTTCCTGTACCTCGAAGCACCGGTGCAACGGTGTGCCGGGTTTGACACGATTATGCCGTACTACAAGCTCGAACTCGAGTACCTCCCCGAGACCCCCCGCATCCAGAACGCGATCGAGGAATGTCTCGCGTACTAAGGCACGCCGCAACCGGCACAAGATCGCAAAGATGAAGATGGACAAGGACTGAACCAGACATGGCGAACACAAAGTCAACCAACCCCAACGAGTTCATCCTTCCCGACCTGGGCGAGGGTGTCCACGAAGCCGAACTCATCAAGTGGCGCGTCAGCGTCGGCGATCAGGTGAATGAGCACGACATCCTCGCCGAGATGGAGACCGACAAAGCGCTCGTCGAGGTGCCCAGCCCCCGCGCCGGCGTCATCAAAGCACTCAACGGCGAAGAGGGCGAGATCCTCAACGTCGGCAACGTCCTCGTCGAGTATCAGGACAACGGCGAGAGTCCGGCCGCCGCGCCGACAGAGCCCGAAGCGCAAGCGAGGAGCCAACCCGAAACCGAATCCACCCCCGAACCCGCCGCAGCCGAAGAACGCGAAGACGCCGGCACCGTCGTCGGCAAGGTCGGCGGCTCGCTCGCGGGCATCTCGGCCGCGGAAGGCAAAGCCCTCGCAACCCCCGCGGTCCGACGCATCGCCCGCGACCTGGGCATTGACATCAACACCGTCCCCGGCAGCGGCATCGGCGGCCGGGTGACCGAGAAGGACGTTCGCGCGTTCGCCCAGAGTGGCGGTTCATCGGCCCAAGCCGCGCCCGCGCAACGCGGGCAAACCACCCCACCGCCGCAGCCGACCGCGCCCCCGGCATCATCCGGCCCCGCCGCGGGTTTCGTCATGCCCTCAGCGCCCGCACAGGCCGGCGCGTCGAGCGTCGTCACTCCCAACCAGTCCCCCGCGCTCGCGCCCGGCGCAGACTCGGCGCGGGTGCCTTTCCGGGGCGTCCGCCGCACCATCGCCAACCGCCTCCGCGAGAGCGTCGATACCTCGGTCCACTTCACCGTCATGGACGAAGCCGATGTCTCCGACCTTGACACGCTTCGTAAAAAGCTCGCCGCCGCGAGTGGGGAGAAGGTCAGCTTCCTGCCGTTCGTTTGCTCGGCGGTCGCCCGCGCGCTCTCCGAACAGTTCGGCGTCCTCAACGCGACGGTGGACGACCCCAACTCCGAGATCATTCAGCATCGTTCGGTGCACCTGGGCATCGCGACCGACACCGAGACCGGGCTGATGGTGCCGGTGATTCGTGATGCCGACCGGATGGGCGTGCTCGAGATCGGCCGCCAGATCGGCGCGATCGCCGCGGCCGCCCGCAACCGCTCCATCCCCCGCGAGCAACTCATGGGCTCCACCTTCACGATCAGCAACGTCGGCAGCTACGCCGGCCGCTTCGCCACGCCGATCATCAACTACCCCGAGGTCGGCATCCTCGCCGCCGGCCGGGTCCGCGAGGGGATGGTCGTCGGCAAGGGCGGCTGGTTCCGCGTCGGCAAACTGCTGCCGCTGAGCCTGGCGTGCGACCACCGCGTCGTCGATGGCGCAACCGGGGCGCTGTGCCTGGCAAGGATCATCGAGCTGTTGCAGGAGCCCGAGCAGCTTTTGGGACCGGCGCGTGCCTGACCAAGCTGACCAGAACCCTGCGCCCATGCATCTCGCCATCGCCTCCGCCCGCGCCAGCATCGCGGCCGGGCAATCGCCGTTCGGTTCGGTCATCGTGCGCAGCGGCAGTGGCCAAGTCATCGCGACCGGGCACAACCACGTCTGGGCGTGGACCGACCCGACGGCGCACGCCGAGGTGGTGTGCATCCGCCACGCGGCGCGGATGCTCGGCACGATCGACCTGCGCGGCTGCGAGCTCTACTCGACCTGCGAGCCCTGCCCGATGTGCGCGTCGGCGATCCACTGGGCCAACCTCGATGCGGTGTATTTCGGCGCTCGGATCGCCGACGCCGAGGCAGCCGGGTTCCGCGAGCTTTCGCTCCCGATCGAGACGATCTACCGCGAGGGCAAGAGCAGCGTCCGCGTCCACGCCGACGTAATGCGCAATGAGTGCGCAGCGTTGTTTGCCGAATGGAAACAGGCGAGCGGGCGGGCGTACTGAAAACGCCGGCGGTGTCCCCTCGCTCGCGCGAGGGGCTCTATCTCTTGCCTCGCTTGCGCGAGTCGCGCTACGCCTTGCTCGCTCTCGATCGTCGAGACATCGCACCCGCGTTCCAGGCCGAACGCCATCCGGTGCGCGAGCATCGCCTGCTGGAGGCCTCTGCGCCGGAATGGCTCGGCGACAACCGCGCCCCAGAGCGCAGCGGACCGCATCCCGCCGTGCTCAAAGAGCTCCATGCCGCACGCACCGGCGGGCTCGCCGTCGATCAACGCGAGAAACCCCGCCCCCCGCGGGTGCACAATCGAGCGAATCCATATCGCGATATGTTCCTCGGGGATCGGCTCGGGCATGAACCCCTTCATGACGAGGATTGCGTGCTCGCAGCACATCGCGTCATCGTTCGGATCGACCCGGATGATCTTCAGCCCCTCCGCGGGCGGGCGCGACATGCTGGCGAAGGGGTCTTCGCCCTTGTGCAGCCGACGGAGAAGAACGTTCTCAAACTCTTTGATGACAAAGTGCCGCTTTGCGAGGCTCGCCAGGAAGGGTTCGGTCGCAAAGTTGGTGATCTCGATCTTCGGGTTCTCGCCGCGCTCGGCAAGAAACGTCGCGAAACGGTCGAGTTCCTCAGGCACGTCCCGACCGAACCCGACCATCGTCGCACGGTTCATCCACGCCCCCCCCCTGGAACAGGTGACGACTCTTCGGCGAGATCCTGCGTCACCTGCCGATGACGCAACTCATTGAACCGGGCGACCAGAAGAGTCTCGAACGGCGTATCGGTGGTCATTCCTGACTCCTGCGCGGCATCGGAAAGAACGACAGACCGCCTCTCAGCCCCGATCATACACTCTGCCCATGGAGGACCCGCCATGCACCGACCGCCCTTGCTGCTGACCTGCCTTGCACTTGTGCTGACGAACTGCTTGACGAGCGCCGTCCATGCGCAGCGTGGCCCCGTGCCTCGCGTCGACACGTTCGCCAACCCGCTTGATGTCCAGGCTGCCGATCCGCACGTGCTCTTCGAGGACGGCGTCTATTACATGTACGCGACTTCCCGCGCGGGCGTCGGCTTTGTCGTGTGGACCTCGCGCGACCTGGTCCGCTGGCAGCGGCGCCGGCTCGCGTTTCGCAAGACCGAGCAGAGCTGGGGGCAGAGAGATTTCTGGGCGCCGTGCGTCATCAAGGACGGCTCGCGCTACCTGATGTACTACAACGCCCAGCCCGAATGGGCGGGCGAAGACGCGTCGGCCCACCGCATCTGCGTTGCCGAGGCGTCGAGCCCGCTCGGCCCGTTCACGGATATCGCGGCCCCCATGTTCGACACCGGTCGTATGGCGATCGACGCGCACGTGCTGATCGACAACGACGGGCGCGGCTACCTCTATTACGTCATCGGCAGCGTGATGGGTGTCGCGCTCGACGACACGCTCACCAAAATCGTCGGCGACCCCGTCCTCAGCCTCTCCCCGACGCAGCCTTGGGAAGAGAACTGGACCGAGGGGCCGTACGTCCTGCGCCACGACGACAAGTACGTCATGTTCTACTCCTCTCCCGGGTACAACCTGCCGCAGTACGCGGTCGCCTACGGCATCGCCGACTCGCCGCTCGGGCCGTTCGTCAAGCCGTACGGTGCTCCGGTCCTTACTCAGTCCCAGCTCGTCTCCGGCCCGGGGCACAACGGCATCACCGTCTCTCCCGACGGGACCGAGATGTTCATCGTCTACCACACCCACCAGCAACCCAGCGCCGGAGACCCCAGACAGATCGCGGTCGACCGCATGCGCTTTGTCGATGATCCGGTGTTCGGTTTTCGGATCGAGATCGACGGGCCGACCACACTCGCCCAGAAGCTCCCCTCGGGCGCTCCGGCCCCGAGCCCCGCAATCACCGACGAGTTTGACCGCCCGCGCCTGGATCGTTCCCGCTGGACCATCGTCAGCGAAGACGGCAGCACATGGAAACTCCGCAACGGCAAGCTGGTCATCACCACCCAGCCGGGCAACGTGTGGGGAGAAAAGTACGACCTGCGAAATCTCTTTCTCCAGCCTACCCGCCCGGGCGATTTCGAGATCATCACCAAGACCGATTTCAAGGTCCGGCAGGGGTACGACCAGGTCTCGCTGGTGGTCTGGCAGGACCACAACAACTACATCCGCCTGAGCAATGTCTACGCCGGGGGGCGTCGCTGGCAAGCGGTCCGTGAGCTTGGCGGCAAGCCGGTGCTCAACGAGATCCCCAACACCATCGGCGACGACGTCTGGATGAAAATCACCCGGCGGGGTCGCACCTATTCCTGCGAAGTCAGTGTCGATGGCGAGACATGGTGGCTGATCGGTCCCCCGCTCGCAGCCGACTTCACCGAAGTGCAGGTCGGCCTGTGGGCGGGCTCGCCCGGCAACGGACGCCGCGCCGACGCCGAGTTCGAGTTCTTCCGTGTCGGTGTACCCGCGCCGCTCGCAACGCCGACACTCGGCACGCCGTCGGTGCCGAATGTGCCGCCTCGATAGTCGGTGCGAGAGTCGCTGCCCAACCGTGCGCTCACCGGATACCATCCATCCATGCATGATGTTCGCTACCGCTGGAAACTGCTCAACGCCGGCCGCCTCCTGCTCGACGGCGGCTCGATGTTCGGCGTCGTGCCCCGCGTCGTCTGGTCGCGGATGGTCACACCCGACGACCAGAACCGCATCAGGGTCAACCACAACTGCCTGCTGCTCGAAAGCGAACACCCCGATCCAAAGCTCGGCCGGACCAGGCGCATCCTGATCGAGACCGGCACCGGAGACAAGCTCGACGCCAAGATGCGTACGATCTTCGGCCTTGAGGACCGCACGATCGAGACCGCGGTCAACGAAGCCGGGCTCGACACCGCCGAGATCGACGCGGTGGTCGTCACCCACCTGCACTTTGACCACGCCGGCGGCCTGACCCGGCGCTGCCGACCCGGCGAAAAGCCGGACTGGACCGCAAGCCCCGGCGAGGCGTCGGGCGACGCGACCGACCTCAAACTCACCTTCCCCAACGCAGCGGTGTGGGTGCAATCGCGCGAATGGCGCGACGCGATCGCCAACGATTCGGTGATGACGCGGACCTACTACCGCGACCACCTGCTCCCGATCGAGCCAAAGCTGCGGCTGGTCGAGTCAGTGCCGCCCTTTGCGCCCGGGCACACCCCCCACCGCGACGAGCCGCCTCGGGTCGCCGCTCAGCTCCGCCGCACCGAGACCGAGCCGGGCATCTGGGTCATGCTGACACCCGGGCACACCTGGGGGCAGCAGGCGATTGGGTTCACCGATGTCGAAGGTCGCACGATCGTGTTCACGCCCGACGTGCTGCCGACGGTCTGGCACGTCGGGTCGGCCTACAGCCTTGCCTACGACGTCGAGCCTTACACCAGCATGGTGACTCGGCGGTGGTATCTTGACGCCGCGGCCCGCCTGGGGTGGACGCTGATGCTCGACCATGAACCGAACACCCCGGTCGTCACAGCCGTACCGAACACCAAGGGGTGGTACGACCTCGTACCCGAGGCGATCACCGGGGCGTAGACGGGTTGGGGGCCCGCCAAGCGTACTGCCACCTCCCCCGCTGCTCTTCCAGCCCCGGGACCACCGGCGTACCATGCTCAGAGAGATAGCCCAGTGACAACCCCGCACGCCACCATCCCGGAATCGACCAACGGCACCGCCGACCAACCCGACACGGGTTCCGCCGCGCCCAAAGCACCCACCCAGGCTCCGGCGACCGCCGCGCCCGAAGCGCCTCCCGTCGTCCAGATCACTCCCAAGCCCCAACCCAAGCGTCGCAAAGGACGCAAGCCCAAACGCTCGTTGTTTGTCAAAGCCGAGGCGTTCGTCAGCAGGCTCAGCACACGCAACACCTTCTGGCACCGCGTCTGCTCGCTGATCTGGCTGCCGTATGCCTTCCACTCCGGCATCAAAATGAAACGGCTCGACGGGCAGACCTTCCAAGCGGTCCTCCCCTTCCGCCGCTTCAACCGCAACTGGTACAACGCGATGGCCGGTGCCGCCCTCTTGGGCAACTCCGAGATCGCCGGCGGCAGCTACGTCTTCGGGTTCTGCGGCAGCGACTACACGGTCGTCTGCAAACACCTCGAGTACAAGTTCCTCCGGCCCTGCCTGGGGCCGGCGGTCTACCGCATCAAACCCCGCGACGACATCGAGGAACAGGTCAGAAGCGGCACTGAGTTCAACGCGGTCCTCGAGATGAATATCTTTCAGGCGATCACCAAGCCGGGCGCCAAAGAACGCCGCGTCGGACGCTGCACCGCGACGTTCCACATCACGCCCAAGACGCAGCAGCGGAGCAAGGGCCGGCTCAAGTAGCACCCTAGACATCAACGAGCCCCGAGCGCAAGCTCGGGGTCGAAAATGGTTGATTTTTACGGGCAATCAATCCTGTGCTCGCGCACAGGGCTCATAAATACGCACGCAGTTCTTTGGTGAGCCCTACCACAGATCCGCAGCACACCAGACGAGGGAACCGCCGCCGTTCTAGACTTGCACCCCAGTGAGCACCCCCCCCCACCAGAACCCCGCCACCCTCCGCACAGCACTCGGCTGGGCGCTCTATCTCGGGTGCTCGTGGACCTGGTGCATCGGGATGTTCCTGCCCGTGCTCCTCCTCGGCGACTACGGCCTGTGGGGGTTCGTCGTCTTTGCGGTGCCCAACGTCGTCGGCGCAGCAGCGATGGGCTGGGTGCTCACCACCTCGGGTGCCGCCGAACGCATCCTGAAAGAGCACGCATTTGCCTGCGGCCTGTTCGCCGCCGTCACGATCGCGTTCCACCTCTACTTCCTGCAATGGATCGGCACCCGCCTCACCGGGCTGTGGTGGATCGGCGCTCTGGTCGCCATGCCGATCGTCGGTGCGTTCGCCCTCCGCCTCTCACAGCGCACCGCGCGCACGGTCGCGGCCCTCGTCTGGCTCGTCTCCATCGCGACACTCGCGTCTGTCCTGCGCGATCGCACCGCTGCCGGTGACTGGTCGCTCGGCAACACCACGCCCCCGATCGACCTGCTCTGGCTCGCCCCGGTCTGCGTGTTCGGCTTTGCGCTCTGCCCCTACCTCGACCCCACCTTCCTCCGCGCACGCCGTTCCTGCTCGCCCGCGCATGCCAAGGTCGCGTTCGGCGTGGGTTTCGGGCTCGTCTTTGCCGCGATGATCGTCCTCACACTTCTCTACGCTGCGCTCTTCCCGGTGGACAGCTTCGCGGTCGGCTTTGCGAGTGCCGCGACACTCGGCCTGCTCGCCGCCCACTTCGGCACCCAAGCCATCTACACCTGCGCCCTGCACTGGAAAGAAGGCCTCCCCCTCGGCGGCCGCCTCCTCTTTGTCGTGCCGCTCATCGGCCTGCTCCTCGGGCTCCCCGTCTTTCACGGCTGGTCGATCGCGGGGGCCTCCTCCTACGAGGTCATCTACTACAGCTTCATGGGGTTCTACGGCCTGGTCTTCCCGGCGTACGTCTGGCTGTGCCTTATCCCCACCGCCGACGGGCACGCCGGCCTCCGCGGCCCGCGCGGCAAACACAAACTCCGCGTCTGGTGCGCCACCGTCGGCGTTGCTGCCCCACTCTTCGGAATGGGCCTGATCGCGATGGAAGAGCTCTTCCTCGTCCCCGGCCTCGGAATCGTGCTGCTGGCGAGACTGGCGGTCAGGCCCCGGGCATCGCGTCGAGCCGCCTGAGCCCGTCGCGCGCGGTCTTGCGCACAAGCTCGGGCTCGCCAGCGTCCCATGCAATGTCGACGAGCCGAGTGCGAAACCGATCGCGCAGTTTCATATCCTGCGCCACACGGCCCGGATCGCAACTCTCCATCTGCCCCACGCCGATGAGGATCGCGTTGCGCTTTATCTGCGACAGTGTGACACGTTTCATCGCGCTGCTGGCAAAGCGAGCGCGACGGGATTCCTCGTCCCAGCCGAGCACCTCCAGCAGATCAAACCCGTCGCGCCTCGGTGTCAACTCAGGATGGGCCATCCCGGGACCGCTCATTGATTGATGACCGTTTCTGCGCGCCGAGTTGTGCGGGCACACCTCCTGGCACACATCGCACCCGACCAGCCAGTCGCCCATCCCAGCCGCAAGCGTCGGCTCGATCTCGCGTTCGTGCTCGATCGTCAGGTAGCTGATGCACCGCGAACCGTCCACGCTGTAGGGCGTGATGGCGTTCGTCGGGCAGGCGTCGATGCACCGCGTGCAGCTGCCGCAGTGGTCGGGCTCGAGGCGTTGGCTCGCGGGCGCGTCGAGTTCCAGCGTCGTAAAAAACCCGCCGAGCACCATCCAGCTGCCGTGCGTCGGGTGGATGAGCAGCGTGTGCTTGCCGATCCACCCCAGCCCGCACCGCAGCGCCATCTCGCGCTCGAGCACAGGTGCCGAATCGCAGAACGCCCGCGTCGCTGCGCCCGGAAACGTCTCCCGCACCCGATCGCAGACCCGGTGCAGCCTGCGCTTGAGCACGGTGTGGTAGTCCCGTCCGCGGGCGTACCGCGCGATGCGACCACTCCCCAGTCGGGACTCCTCCGCCGCCACGCCCCGCCCCGCGTAGTACTCTGCCACCATCACGACAGACCTTGCCCCGGGCAAGAGCCGTGTCGGGTCGAGACGTTCTTCGACAGTGTCAGCGAGCCACGCCATCTCGCCGTGCTTGCCGGCATCGAGCCATTCGCGGAGCGCCTCGGCGTGCTCGATCGGCTCGATCGGCGCAGCCCCCACCAGAGCAAAGCCCTCGTGCCCGCACATCTCCAGCACCAGGCTGAAAACTCCGCCTCGGTCGTTTGTGCTCATATCCAGCTGCGCCCCGGAGGGGTGAGCCTCACGCGCCCGCCGCAGCAGGGGCCGCCGCGTCGGTCGATGCCCCGCTGTTGCAGCACGCGCCGCTTCCACAGCCTGCTTCGAGAACCCACGTTTCAACAGTTTCGAGCGCCCGCCGCAGCACACCCTCGGGCTCGGCGAGTTCCGGACGCCAGTGCTTCATCCACTCGACCACGAGCCATCCCGGATAGTCGAGCCGCGCGAGGTGCTTGACCCCCCGTTCGAGCGGCATCTCGCCGTGCCCGATCTCGACCGGCTGGGTGCCTTGCATGTCCTTGAGCTTGACGGTCACCAGGCGCTCGCCGAGCAGGTCGATCGCCTCTTCGACATGGTCGCCGTCGCGCGCACCGACGGTGATGTTGTACGCCGCGCCCAGCCACGGGCTGTCGCACTCGTCCAGCACTTCTGCGACCTGCGCCGCGTGGCTGAACGCGCCGCCGTTCTCGAGTGCGAGCGTCACCCGGTGCTTGCTCGCGACGGCCAGCAGCTCCTGCAGCCGCTCGACGACGCGGGCCACCGTCCGGCTGCGCTTCTCGCCCTTGGGTGAGTCAAAGCCGAACACGCGCAGGTGCGGACACTCCATGTCGTTGGCCAACGCGATGAACCGCTTGGCGTCTTCGAGGTTGCGGTCGTGCCCGGGCATCGCCCGCCCCATGACCGGCGGCCAGACCGGCGCATCAAACCGCAACGAAGTGCCCAAGCACATCACGTGCGTGCCCGACTCGATCGCAAGACGACGCACTTTCGTCGAATCGGTCAACGCCGGGTCGCACGCAAAGTCCGTGCAGCTCCATCCAAACGTACGGAGCTCAACGCCCTGATATTCCGCGTCGTCAGCGAAACTCATCACGCGCTCGAGCGTCCAATCAGGACAGGCGACGGTGCTGAAAGCAATCTTCATGGCAAGGATCTCACAACCAAACTCATCGACTATGCAAGGGAACCGATCGCATCGTAGCGGCGCACAGTCTGGCCCGCCCGCAGGGTTCTCGGCCCCACGCCCCGTGCCCCCACACCCCGCACGACCCCCCCAAACCGTACAAACCGCGGCACACCCGGCCGAACCCGAGCAAATCCAACCAGACACACTCGCACAGCGATGCTTTCGCTGGGCGAACCCCGGTTCTGAATCCGATTATCAACCAGTGCGGGGCGGGCATCAACGTGTCCGAAGCCTGAAGGGATTGTCTATGGCCATTCGTCAGTCACTCAAGACGGCGGGGCAGGGGACCGTGGTTGTTGTTGTCGTGCTTGCTGCGAACGGGTGCGCCACCGGCTCGGCGCGGACCGACTATTTCGTCGCACGCAGCGCTGCCCACCAGGCAACCCAGGGCGACGGCTCGCTCGTCGAGTTCACACCAGACGCGACCAACCCGACGTGGTCGGCCTCCCTCACCTACGTCCCGATTCTCGATGCGGGTGATCTTGCCGACATCAGGTAACTCGAACGCCCATGAGCATCACGCCTCGGGACCCTCGGCCAGCGGTGCAACACCCGGCAGCGTGATCTGAAAGTCCGTCCCCCGCCCCGGTTCGGTGTGCAGTTCGATCCGTCCGCCGTGGGCCTCGATAATCCGCCGCGCGGTGGAAAGCCCGAGCCCGGTGCCGCCGGACTTGGTCGTAAAGTACGGCTCGAAGATCCGCTGCGCCGCGTCGGCCTCAATGCCAGGACCGGTGTCGATGACGTGCAGCACCGCTGTGGGCCGACGTTGCTCGTCCTCGCTGCGGTTTGTCCGCAGGATCATCTCGCGGGGCTTGCCCTCGGGCTGCCCGGCCATCGCCTGCACCGCGTTGAGCACGAGGTTCAGCACCGCCTGCTTGATGAGGTGCGGATCGCACCAGGCGATCAACTCACCCGGCGACAGGTCACTCCGCACGCGCACCCCCTGCTGCTCGGCCTGAGGCAGGAAGAAATCGATCAGCTCGTCGACAGCCGCGTTCAGGTCCGCCCCGCGAGGCTCAAACCGCAACTCGTCGGCGTACTCAAGGAAATCCGTAAGAATCCCCCGCAAGCGCTCGGCCTCACGCCCGAGTGAGCCCAACCGACGCAACAACGGCGCACGCGACTCATCATCAATCGGCAGGTCTTCCACACCCTCAGCCAGCAGCTGCACATTCAGCCCGATCGTCGAGAGCGGGTTCTTGATCTCGTGTGCGAGCCCGCGTGTCATCGAACCGAGCTCGGCAAGCCGTTCGGCACGACGGGCCCGGGCGTCGGCTGCGCGAACCCGACGGACGTACCGCCGCACGAGGTGCGTCACCACCGCAGCGGTCAGGAGCGTTCCGATCGCAAACCCGACCAGCACGCCACCAACCCAGGGCGACACCGCCCCCGTCGGCTGCGCACCAACGCGCAGCAGCCAGCTCACCTCACCCGGGAAACCTGCACAAAGCCACGGCATGGACAAGTCTACGGACCCCACGCCGCGACGCGCGATGCTCCCGGCTCGCACCTCACCGCCGGGGCGTCCGCGTGTACTGCCGCTTGGGCACAACGACCGTCGGCTCGGTCAGCTGCACCCGCGTGGCTTTCCACCCCTTGTCGGTTTCCTCGGCGTCGTAGTTCACGTGGGCGTCGTCGTTGAGCACCCGGAACCCATCGCCCACGATGCACGAGAAATGCACGAAGATGTCCTGCCCATCCGGCCCGACAAGAAAACCGAACCCCTTGCGCGGGTCGAACCACTTGACCTGACCATCAACACCATCAAGCCGGCCCGGCGTTTCCTGGCTGCTCATGGATCACCCCCAAACCTTTGCCCCACGCCAGCACAGGACGGAGGCCGGCACAAACCCGGCAACCCGCGACCGCGTGGAAAGCTCGCCCGAACACCCAGAACGGGCGGCAGAATCCGCGACCCGACCGGGATGCGACACGAGAACGCGAATCCGGCCGGACACCGCAGATTACCAGAATGCGCGCCCACGTCAACAAAGGTCCGAAAAGCAAAGCCGGGTGCCCACGTGGACACCCGGCTGTTCGGAGTTTGTATTGTCGAACTCTCAGCCCATCAGGCCGAGTGATGCGGGGTTACGCCTCGACGGTCTCGGCCTTTTTGTCCATCTCGACAGCCTTGCGGCTGAGCTTGATGCGGCCTTGCTCGTCCACCATGATGACCTTGACCTTGACGATATCGCCGATCTTGACCACCTCATCGACGCTCTTGACAAAGCCGTCGGCGAGTTCGGAGATGTGGCACATGCCGTCGGTGCCCGGGGCGAGCTCGATGAACGCGCCGAAGTCTTTGACAGAGACGACTTTACCGTCGTAGACGGTCCCGACCTTGATCTCTTCGCAGAGCGCCTGGACCTCGGCGAGCGCCGCCTCGACCGCCGGGCCGTTGGAGCTGGAGATCATCACGGTACCGTCGTCCTCGACGTCGATGTTGACCTCGTGCTTGTCCTGGAGGGCGCGGATGACCTTGCCCCCCGGGCCGATGAGCTTGCCGATCTTCTCGACCGAGATTTTGAGGGTGACCATCATCGGGGCATAGGGCGAAATCTTCGCCCGCGGCTCGGCGATGCACTTCTCCATGGTCTCGATGATCTCGAGCCGCCCTTCACGGGCCTGAGCAAAGATGACCTTGATCTGGTCGAGATTGAGCCCGCGGGCCTTGAGATCGAGCTGGATGCCGGTGATTCCTTCGCGGGTGCCGGAGACCTTGAAGTCCATGTCGCCGAAGAAGTCCTCTTCGCCGAGGATGTCGGTGACGAAGACCTCGCTGCCGCCGTTCTCATCGGTGAAGCGTCCGACGGAGATGCCGGCACAGGTCCCGGTGATGGGCACGCCGGCGTCCATGAGCGCGAGGCACCCGCCGCAGACCGACGCCATCGACGAGGAGCCGTTGCTCTCGGTGATGTCGCTGACCAGGCGGACGGTGTAGGGGAAGTCTTCGGGGTTGGGCAGGATCGCCATGAGCGACCGCTCGGCGAGGGCACCGTGGCCGACCTCGCGGCGGCCGGGACCCATGATCCGCTTTGCTTCACCCGTGCAGAACGGCGGGAAGTTGTAGTGGAGGGTGAACTTCTTGGAGTACTCGGGCAGCAGACCGTCGACGATCTGCTCGTCGCGTGCGGTACCGAGCGTGCAGGTCACCAGGCTCTGAGTCTCGCCGCGCTGGAAGAACGCCGAGCCGTGGGTGCGGTGGAAGACACCGACCTCGGCCTCGATCGCCCGGATTTCCTTGAGCGCGCGCCCGTCGGCGCGGCGGTGCTTCTCGGCGATCAGCTTTCGGGTGGTCTTTTTCTCAAGCGTGCGGAACGCCTCTTTGGCTTCGCTGCGGAGCTTGACGCTCTTGGCGTACTCGGCGTAGGTGCCCGACTCGTTGATCGGGAAGTGCTCGTCGAGCAGCTTGGTGCGCAGCTCGTTGACGCGGTTGTGGCGTTCCTGCTTGCCGCTGATCTGACGGGCTTCGAGCATGTCCTCGCCACAGACCTCGCGGACCTTGGCCACCACCTCATCACTCGGCAACGCGAGAGAGTTGATGATCTTCTCCTGCCCGACCTTGCCGACCAGCTCTTCGATCAGGCCGAGGATCTGCTTGATGTACTCGTACCCGAACTCGATCGCGGCGTGGACATCATCATCAGGCACCTCGGCGGCACCGACCTCGATCATGTTGATCCCGTCGGCGTGCCCGGCGAGGACCAGGTCCAGGTCGGAGAAGTCCATCTGCGACACCGTCGGGTTGATGACAAAGACCGGCCCGTCGTCGGTGTGGATGCGGCCCACGCGAACGGTCGCGGTCGGGCCGTCAAACGGCGCATTGCTGATCGCCAGCGCCGCCGAGGCAGCCGTCGCCGCGAGGACATCGGTGTCGTTCTCGGCGTCGTGGCTCATCACCCAGCACTGGATCTGCACCTCGTCGATAAACCCGTCGGGGAAGAGCGGGCGGATCGGGCGGTCGATCATCCGCATCGTGAGAACTTCCTTCTCGTTGGGCGGCCCCTCACGCTTGCGGAACCCGCCGGGGAACTTGCCGCCCGCGGAGAGTTTCTCGCGGTAATCGACTTGCATGGGGAAGAAGTCGAGCCCTTCGCGGGGCTTGTCGCGGACGACGGTCGCGAGCACGGTGCTGTCGCCGTAGGTCGCGATCACCGCGGACGTCGCCTGTCGAGCGACCTTGCCGGTCTGCAGGGTCAGCGTGCGGCCGCCGATTTCGCGCTCGATGGAGACGTTGCCGAGAGGTTTGGCTGTCATGATGTGTTCTGCCTTCTGACTGCGCCGCAGCCGATCCTCAGCCACACGCCGAGCGACCAGTCGCGGCTGACCCACGACCCCGCACAGCCCGAGAGGCAGAAGGCATGACGCAGTCCCGAAAGGCTGCCCCGTGCCGACTGCCGCGTCGTGCACCCCGCGAGGGCCGCGGATCCCGTTGTGGATCCAAAACGAACACCGCCGACGTTTCCGTCGGCGGTGCGTGATGCGTTACTTGCGCAAACCGAGCTTTGCGATCGTCGCCAGATACGCCGGGCGGTCTTTCCGAGCCAGGTACCGAAGCAACCGATTGCGACGGCTGACCATCGCCAGCAGCCCGCGCCGCGAGTGGAAGTCTTTGCGGTGCTCGCGCAGGTGCCCGGACAGCTCGGCGATCCGCCGCGTGAGCAGCGCGATCTGGACCTGCGGCGAACCGACGTCGCCGTCGTGGGTCGCAAACTCGGAGATGATTTCGGAACGAACTTCAGGAGCCGTCGGCATCAGCAATCCTCTGCCTGGTCGAGGGGGAAACTCTCGATGGGATAGACAAAAATGACAAGAACGAAACGCCCGGCAGCCCCGCGAGAGCGGCTTGGAACCACCCACGGTTCGGAACCGGGTCGGACGACCAATACTAGCCGCCCCCAAACCCCGATCAATCGCCAGCCGTCACCGGACCAACCCCGAACCGGTCGCATTCGCGCATCCCCCCCCCCGCTCCCGGCGGATATCGTTCAGCCTATGAGCGCCACCACCAACGGACTTTCGGTCTCAGCACGGGTCGGGTCGATCAAACCCTCGGTCACCGTTGCCTTTGGTGGCAGGGCCAAGGCGATGAAGGAGGCCGGGATCGACGTCCTGAGCTTTTCCCTCGGCGAGCCCGACTTTGACACCCCCCAGCCGATCAAACAGGCCGCGATCGACGCCCTGCTGGCCGGGCAGACCAAGTACATGCCGACCCTCGGCGACGCCCGCACCCGGGCCGCGATCGCTGAGAAGCTCACCCGCGACAACCACATCCCCGGCCTGACCGCCGACCACATCGCCATCTCGGCCGGGGGCAAGCACTCGCTGTTTGTCTGCTGCCACTGCCTGCTCGATCCGCCCAAGCCCGGCGAGCCCGCCCAGGAGGTCCTGCTCCCCGTGCCCTCGTGGGTGAGTTACGCCCCGATCGCCCGGCTCGCCGGGGGGCGGGTCGTCGAGCTGCCCACCGGGCCGGAGGTTGACTTCAAGATTTCGCCCGAACAGCTCCGCGCCGCGATCACGCCCCGCTCGCGGCTGCTGATTCTCAACAGCCCCAGCAACCCCTGCGGCACGATGTACTCGCCCGCCGAGCTGCGTGCCCTGGCGGCGGTGGTTGCCGAGGCGGCCGCGACTGTCGCGCCGGGCCTCATCGTCATCTCCGACGAGATTTACGAGCGCATTGTCTACGGCGGGATCGAGCACTTCTCGATCGGGTCGGTGCCCGAGCTCGCCGACCGGGTGGTCACGCTCAACGGCATGAGCAAGGCCTACTCCATGACCGGGTGGCGGATCGGGTACGCGGCGATGCCGGGCGATTTCGGCCGCACGCTCATCAAGGCGTTCGGCACGCTGCAGGGGCAGATGACCACCTGCATCACTTCGTTTCTCTACCCTGCGATCCGCACGGCGCTTGCCGAGTGTGACGCGGAGGTCGAGCGGATGCGCCGGGCGTTTGCCTCCAGAGCCGAGGTGATCTTCCAGCGCCTCAACGCCATCGACGGCATCCACTGCCCCAGGCCCACCGGCGCGTTCTATGTCTTTCCCGATATCTCGAAGTTCTTCGGCACCACCTCGGGCAACGGCCGGGCGATCAACTCGGCGCTCGACTTTGCCGAGGCGTTGCTCGAGGAGGCCCGCGTCGCGCTGGTCCCCGGCGAAGACTTCGGCGGCTGCGGCGAGCGCTGCGTGCGGATCTCGTTTGCGTGCAGCGAGGAGCAGATCAACGTCGGGATGGATCGGCTCGAAGCGTTCTTGGGCAAGCTGCGGTAGCGCGAGCCGGTCGGTGTCGGACCGGTGGGGCGGGTGCTGCGGGTGGTTGTCCCCTCGCTTGCGCGAGGGGCTCTAGTAGAAAACGCACGCACACGGAACGTCGAGCCCCTCGCGCAAGCGAGGGGACAATCGACATCGCCAAGAAAAGCCCAAGACCCGGCGCTGCCGCTTAGGGCTCCTGGGTTGTGGAGTCTGCTTCGTCTGGCCGGGAATCCGCGTCTTCCCGCAGCTCCAGCACGATCTCGCCTGATTCCTTCTCCTGCCTGACCCGCACTCGCCGGTTGCGCACCAGTTCGAGCAGGGCCAGGAAGAGTCCGAGCATTTCGTGCCTTGGGCGTCCCTCGAAGACCCGCCGCAGCGTGAGGGTTGCGTCGTCTTGGCCCGGGTTTGCTGCGCCGCGTCGGAGTGTGTCGAGCATGTCCTCGGCGTAGAGCTCGATGGGCGTCTCGTCGGAGATGACTTCGTGCTCGCCGAGCCGGTCGAAGTTGATGGTTTCGCAGATATTCGAGAACGCCTCGAACAAATCGCCGACCGACAGGTCTTCGATGTCCAGTTCGCGGTCTTCGGCGATGATGGCGCGGGTCAGTTCGGTGTCGTAGCCGGTGCGGCCGGAGGGATGCCGCTTGCCCCACTCCTCGAACCGTCGTTCGAGCGCGTCGGCGGCGTCTCGGAACTGCTTGTATTCGAGCAGTTGGGCGACGAGTTCGGCCAGCGGGTCGGGCTCGTCGGAATCGTTCTCGGTGTCCTGGTTTGTTTCCCGTTCGCCGGCGGCCTCGGCGCCGAGGATGCGCGACTTGATCTCGGTGAGCGTCGCGGCCATGACGAGAAACTCTCCGGCGCGGTCGATATCGACCCGTTCGATCCCGTCGAGATAGTGCATGTACTGGTCGGCGATGGTGGCGATGGGGATGTCGGTGATGTCCACCTCGGCCTTGCGGATGAGAAAGTAGAGCAGGTCGATCGGCCCCTCGAAGGCGTCCAGCCGAACGGTGTACTCGGTCGCGGTCATCGGGAGCTCCGGGGGAAAAGGAGAGTATACGCGGAGGGGCCTCGCCCCAGAGCCGAGCCCGACGCGTCAGCGAGGCGCCTCCCGCCATCAGAACCATGCACCACGCACCGGCGTGCCGGGCCGCGCGGCCCGTGGCTGCGCGAGGCCGGGGGCGGGGCGCAGGCCCGCCTTCCCCTGCCGCGGGACCGCTTTCCAGGCGGTGCGCACCGGGTGGAAGCCGGTCCCACCTTCCAGAACCCAAGCCCGCGCCGGCGGGTTGGGCCTTTTTCCTCGGCGCGCGGTGCCGCCGGGGGCCGCGGTCGTGCCGCCGGGGGCGGACGGCCCTTCTCCCCCCGCTCGCGCGGGGGGCTCTACCCTCTATTCATGCCCGCGACCCCCCACCAGCAAAGCCAAACCCCCGACCAGCAACGCCCCACCACCACCCGTGGCACCGGCTTCCACCCGGTGGACCCCGCAAACCCCACCAGTGGCCCCGCCACCGACGAACTCGACTACGCCCGCGGCGTCTGCCACGCCGAGATGCGGGCGATCGGGGCCACCGCCGACCTGCTCGGCTCTCCCTTCCTTGAGGCCGTCTCCCTCATCGTCCGTTGCGCCGAGGCCGGGGGCACGGTCCTCGTCACCGGGCTGGGCAAGAGCGGCCTGATCGGGGCGAAAGTCTCCGCGACGCTCGCCTCCCTGGGCATCCCCAGCCACCCGGTCCACCCCGCCGAGGCCGCCCACGGCGACCTGGGCCGTTTCCGCTCGACCGACACCGTCATCTGCCTGAGCCGCTCGGGAGAGACCGACGAAGTGGTCAACCTCGCGGCGATCCTGCGGCAGGACGGGCTCCCGATCATCAGCATCACGGGCGGAACCCCCACGAGCCAAGACAGCAACCCCACCAAAAAAGACAACCCCGGCCGCGCCCCCAGCAGCCTCGAACGCCTCGCGAGCGTCTCCCTCCACCTCGGCGACTTCGACGAAGCGGGCACGAGCGAAACGTCCCCGACGCAGGGAGCGACCGCCCCGACCCAGGCCCCCACCGCCTCGACCGCCGCCACACTCGCCCTCGGCGACGCCCTCGCCCTCACCGCCGCACGCCGACGCCGCTTCACCGACGCCGACTTCGCCCGTCGCCACCCCGGAGGCACCCTCGGCGGCCTGCTCCGCCCGGTGGTCGACATCCTCCGCGTCCGAACCGGGCACAACTGCCCGACCGTCCGCGAGACCACCCCCATCCTCGACGCCATCGCCGCCGGGGACGGTCGCCGCGCGGGGGCGGTCCTCGTCGTCGCCGCCGACGGCACGCTCGCGGGCATCTTCACCGACGCCGACCTGCGGCGGAAACTCTCGGAACTGGGGCCGGGCGACGACCGTGCCGCCCGTGGCGGATGGATGCGCGAACCCATCGAATCGGTCATGACCAGAAACCCCGTCTCGCTGCCCGACTCGGCTCTCGTCCGCGACGCGGTGCTCCTCACCCGCGAGCGAAGACTCGACGAAATCCCCATCGTGGACAGCCAGGGCAGGCCGATCGGCGTCCTCGATGTCCAGGACCTCATCGCGATGCGGCTGGTCCGCGACGAAACCGACGGCCCCCAAGACCCCCACGCCTGACCAGCCCCCCCGCCGACCCGATCCGAACCCAGAACCCGCCCGGCAGCGAACACGGGTACCATCCCTGCGCCATGCCCCCCCCGCCGCCAGCAACGCCCCGACCACCCAAGCCGCCGCGCCCGCTGAGCTTCCATCTCGCGGTCGGGGCCGCGGCCCTGTGCCTGCTCGCGGTGGGGTTCATCCTCGTCCGCGCCCTCACCACCGCCCCCGCCACCAGCCGCACCGACGCCGAAGGGGCGTTCGCCAGCGGGACCGACTCGACGCTCCTCGGACAAGACTCAGGGGCCCGGGGCCTGCAGATCCAGGTCATGGACCGCACCGACCCCAACCGCCTCTCGGCCGAGTTCCGCTCCGAGACCATCACCCCGCTGCAGGCCCAACGCTACGAAGTCACCCAGCCCCGGGCGACCTTCTACCTCGACGACGGCCGGATCGCCCACATCCGCGCCGACGGCGGCACCATGGTCATGCCCGACCGAACCCAAACCCCAGAAACCGGGACGCTCCGCGAGCACGTCGTCGTGCGGCTGTTCAACGTCCCCCACGGCGGCGGATCGCCCGACCCCGACCGAGACGAGCCCGCGATGGTCTGGACCGGCAAGTCGCTCACCTTTGACACGACCCTCGGCGAAGTTTCGACCACCGAACCCTTTGTCCTCACCTCGCCGGGGTATGAGTTCAGCGCCCAGGACGCCAAGCTGCTCATCAACCAGGCGCTCCAACGCCTCGAGCTGCTCACCGTCCGCCGGGGCGGGAGACTCGTCGCCTACGCGATCGAGGACGCCCCCGACCCAGAGCCCGAGCCGGAAACCCAACCCGCGACCGAACCCGAGCCCGACGATCCCTCAGCCAACCCCGACACCGACGGCCCCGACGCGGTGCTCAGCCCGCCCCCGCCGCCGATCGAGACGCTCTATCAGGCCGTCATGCGAGACGAGGTCCGGCTCGACCGGGCGGGGCAGTTCATCGCCAGCGATCGGCTGGATATGTTCGCCCGGACCATCGACAACGCACTGCCCGAGGGCGCGATCACCAGCGTGGATTTCAAGCCGCCAGAACACACCGAAGAACCCCAGCCGCCCACCGACCCCGAGAGCCCGGACGACGAGAACGCTGCCGACCAGCCGCCCGCCACCGACAGCCCATCGCGCTCGAACACCTCCGACCCCTCGGGCACCCCGCCCGCCAACGCCGACCAGCCCGAGCTCCCCACCGCCGACGCGGTGCTGAGTTGGGCCGGCGTGCTCGAGATCCGCCCGCTGGCCTCGCCCCCGGCCGAACTCGACACCAACGACCTGGTCGCCCGCTTCACCGCCGAACGGACCGGGGTGGTCACCTTCGCCGACCAGCCGTCCGAAGCCCACGGCCAGGCCGCGACCGTCGAGTACGGCTTTACCACCCAGGACCTCATCCTCAGCGGACCCTCGCAAGAAAGCAGCGTCTTCCTGACCTCGCCGGCGATCGGCGAAGCCACCATGGGCCGGCTCGAACTCAACCTCGGCACCGGCAGCGGCGTCGTCCCCGGGCCCTTCAGTGTCGTCGCCGGCGACGGGGTCAGCCGCCTCGACGCCCGCGAACGCACCACGCTCCTCTTCGCCGCCCGCGACGGCCGCGTCACCGGCGAGCTGCGCGAGGCGATCTGCGAAGGAAGCGTCGTCGCGTCGGACGCTGACTCCTCGCTCAAAGCCAACTTCCTCCACGCCTACTTCGATGTCGGCGAGACCGGCGGCTCCAACCTCCGCCGCCTCATCGCCCGTGACTCGGTCCGCCTCGACGACGGGCAGGGAAACGGCGGCACCTGCGACACCCTCGACGTCGCGTTCGCCCTCAACACCGACGAACCCACGCCGACGTCCTTCGATGCCCAGGGCCGCGCCGGCTTCCGCGACCGCACCGCAAAGATCGACGCCGAACACCTCTACGCGACACTCCGCACCCCCGAGAACGGCAGCCTCGAAGTCGTCAAAGCCTGGGCCGACGGCGAGGTCCGCTTCCGCCGCTACACCGACCAGATCGATATCCAGGGCGAGCGGCTGTTTGCCGACCTCGACGCCGAACTCCTCGAAGTCGAGCACGAGGGAGGCATGGCGCGAGTCGCACGCGGGGCCACCATCATCGACGGCGAATCGGTCACACTCCACGGCCTCGAAGGCACCGCGATCGTCACCGGGCCGGGCCGGTTCGACCACCGCGCAGGCAAGGGCAACACCGCCTCCCGCGTCACCGCGCACTGGACCGAGGGCATGGCGTTTGACGATGCCAGCGGCCTGCTCGAAGCTGCCGGCGAGGTCAACGCCGTCAACCGCCCCGATCCGTGGACCCGCGAGACGATCACCGCCGCCCAGCTCCGTGTGCAACTCGAACCCGCAGCCGAAGCGACCGAACCTCTCGCGGTTGATGAGGATTCCGATTCCCCGCTCGATTCACTCGGCAACGAGGACCGCGCGATCCGCACCGTCTACGCCGCGAGTGATGCGTTCCTCGGGCTGGGTGACGGGCTTGCCACGATCGAGTCCGCCCGCTTCACCGCCCCCCTGCCCGAGCCCCGTGAACCCTCTGAAGCGGTCGAGGGCGAGCCCACCGAAGCGCAATCCGAGCCTCCGCTCGAACGCGCCTTCCGGCTCAGTGGTGTCGAGATTCTCTCCGACAACCAGGCGGGCACGCTCGATGTGCCCGGCCGCGGGCGGCTCTTTCTTGCCGACCTCCGTGTCGAAGAGGCGGACACCCCCGACAGCGGAGACACACCCGAGGATGCCGCACCAGCCTCCGGCAACGACAACCAACGCGGCGCAGCCCTCTTTGACTGGGTCGGCTCGTTCCACGCCGACCGCGCGCTCGGCACCGCCGAGATGCTCGACAGCGTCCAGATGAGCCACTTCAACGCCAACGACGGGTCCAAAGCCGTCCTCGAATCCAACCGCCTCCGCATCAACTTCGCGCCCGGAGAAAGCGACAACCCCGAAGACCTCTTCGGCGGCCTCCGCTCGGCGATCGCGCAGGAGAACGTCTACCTCCGCTCCGACACCCGCGAACTCAGCGCGGACATCATCGAGTACGACCCCGACGCCGGGATCGCCCGTGCGCTCGCGGAGGGGTTCGGCGTGGTCCGAATCCTCGACCGCCTCACCGGCTCACCAACGACAGCCTCGGCGATCGTCTGGAACCTGACCACCGACCGCGTGGACGTGGTCGATCCGAGCACGATTGTTATCCCACGCTGACACGTCATGATGTGAGACAACAACAAAACCGCCCGGCCATGAAGACCGGGCGGTCTGATTACAGATCAACAACCGATCGCAAGATCAGCGATCAGGCGCGACGACGACGCACAACAACGAGGCCGCCCATCGCAAGCAGCGCCGCCCCGGCCGGCGCCGGGATGGTGTAGCCGATGTCCACGACGCCGTACTGGAAGCCGTCGAGGGTGCTGGTCGGATAGCTCTCGAACCCGTTGTTGTGGAACCGCATAGTGGTGTACTCGATGTCACCGGTCGGGTACCACTCGTCGCCGAGGTCCCACGAGAAGAAGTAGTCTGCGGTGCCGACAACGCGCATCCCGACGACGTAGGTGCCGCCGTTGGCGAGTGCGACATTGGGAATGTCGTAGTACATCCACGAGTTGCCGTGAGTCGTCGCGGCGGTGGAGGACAGCAGCGTCTGGGTGTTGCTGTCCCAAAGCTCGAGCGTCGCGGCCTGCCCGGTGGCCGGGGTACGCATTCCGATCTCCACCGCGGTGATGCCGTCGGCGTTGACGTTGAACTCGTACCCACGGAACCAGTCGGTCGGATTGTTGGTGTGGAAGCCCGAAGGATCGAGACCCTCGAGCGGGTGAATCTGGGCGGTCGCAGCCTGACCAGCCAACAGAACGGAAACCGCACAGATCGTGGCTTTGATAAGCAAACTCTTCATATGATCTCCTTTCTTCTTATGGCGCAAACATTCCCACGCGACACCGGGCGGACCGGTGGGCCCCGTAGAGATACCCAGTTTGCGACATACCAACACAGAACGCAAGGAATATTTTGTAAAATTGCTCCGATATCTCTTTTCCCGTACTAACCCGCGAGAGTCTCTCTCTATCCACAGTCTCTGTGGGCGGAGACGGACACAAGCAAATAGCGAACAAAGAGGTTCAGGAGGATGTTCGATCCAGCACCCGGTAGCTCTCCCGCTCGCCTCGGCCCCGCAGCGGATAGTCCTTCCGCAGCGGGTGGGCGGGGTAGTCTTCCCACGTCAGGATCCGCCGCAGGTCCGGGTGGTTGCGGAAGCGGATGCCGAACATGTCGAACACTTCGCGTTCGGTCCACTCTGCACCCGGCCAGATGTCGGTCACCGAATCAACGAACAGCGCCGGGTCGGCCTCGGTGCCGTCGGTCGGGATCGAGGGGTCGAGGAAGGTTTTGACGATCAGTCGATCGTCGCGGTCGTGGCTCAGCAGGTTGTAGACCACCGCGAATCGGCCGGGCATCTCCTGGGGATAGTGCAGATAGTCCACCGCGGTCACGTCGGAGAGGAAGTTGTACGTGCACGCGGCGTCGTCCCGCAGGAACTGCATGATCGGGTGCAGGTCGGCCGGCTCGACGATCAGCGTCACCTGCCCGCGGAACTGTGTCGCCCGCAGGCGGCGGTCGCGGAACGCCTCCTTGACCCGTGCGAGGGCGGGGTGGTCGATCGGGGCGGTGGCGTCGGTCGGTGCTGCCATCGTGTACGGCTCCTTCCAGAGAGAGACACAGGATAGGGCAGGAAGAGGCGCAAGACTCGCCAGCCGGACGACACGAATGCCATACCCGGAATAGCGGCAAAAAAACTTTCGCCCGCGACCCACTACCACGAGTCGAGTCCGGGCCGTTCCGACTCCCCATCCCTTGTGGCATGCGCAAGAATGCGTAGCCCAAACACCCTCGGTGCGCAAGGTCCGCCGATGTTACAGGGTGTGCGCATCCGCGGCTGCGCGTCGATCGGTCTGGTGCACCACGACCGAGAACCCGCCGAGGAGGACGACCCCGTGCAACTGCTGCTCCGCCGATCCAACCCGCAAGCCTCCTCGACGACCCCGACCATCCCGAAGACATCCCCCCCTCCGACTGAGACCGGCGAACGCCCGCCGCTCGACAGAATCGGCCTGGTCAACGGCATCATGGCGCTCAACCCCACCGCGAGCGAGGCGTACCTCGGGTCGTTCACCGACCGCTCGCTGACGATGTACCTCGCCCACCTTGAATCGGCGGGCACACCGCGAGGCACCCGGTGGGAGCGTCCCTGCGACTCGCCCGCGATCATCGGCCGCGAATCGGCCGAGTAGAGCCCGCGCCGGGGCATACTCGAATGCCCGGCCCCCGAGAACTTCGCAGGTTTCCGGTTACTGGACTCAACACGCCGTGCTGCCGGGCCGATGTGGACCCAAGCACGGGAAGATTCGGCCGGCACGGCCTCTCCCGAGCCCAACCTGCTCTCGGGAGGTAACCATGCACGCCGACGCGATCTCACACCGCACACGTACCGCCGTTCTCGTTCTGACCGCCGGGCTCGGCGCAGGACTGCTGGCCGGGTGCCACACCCACGACTCCACGATCTACGCCGAGGCACAGCCCCCGGCCGAGACCGAAACTGCCGACGCGCCCCAGGTGACCGCCGACCTGATGCTCTTCGGCGAAGAGGAAGGTGCATGGGCTTCGCCCTCGGCGCTCCCGGCCGATCCGGTCCCGCTCACGGCGTCCCCCGACTCGGCCGACGTGTCGCGGGTGACCACCGCCGAGCAGGGTGCAGACTTTGACCCGACCATCTCTGCCGACGGCCGCTACATGGTCTTTGCAAGCACCCAGCACAATCTCAACGCCGACATCTATCTCAAACGCACCGGCAGCAAGGTCATCACCCAGCTCACCAGCGACCCCGCCCGCGACGTGATGCCCTCGATCAGCGCCGACGGCGAGTGGATCGCGTTCGCCAGCGACCGCGTCGCCAACTGGAACATCTACGTCATCCCCACCACCGGCGGCCGCCCGGTCCAGATCACCTCCAGCCCCACCGCCGAGCTGCACCCGACATGGTCGCCCGACGGCTCCCGCCTCGCATACTCCAAGCTCGGCAGCAGCTCGGGCAAGTGGGAAATCTGGGTCACCGAGGTCTCCAACACCGCGACCCCCCACTTCATCGGGTACGGGCTCTTCCCCGAGTGGTGCCCCAAACCCGGCACCGGACCGACCGGCGGCGATCTGCTCCTCTACCAGCGCTCGGCCGAACGCGGCGACCGCGCCTTCGGCATCTGGACTCTCGAATACAAAGACGGCGACGTGGGCAACCCCAGCCAGATGGCCGGCAGCGCCACCACCGCGTACATCAACCCCACCTGGTCGCCCGACGGCTCGTATATCGTCTTTGCCTCGGTCGAACAGCCGCAGGCGGTGCAGTCGATCAACTCGCTCCGCTTCAGCGACAGCGACCTCTGGATGATGTCGGCTGACGGGGCGACCCGGGTCAGCCTGACCACCGGCGGGGCGTCGGACCTGATGCCCGCCTGGGGGAGCAACGGCAAGATCTACTTCGTCTCGACCCGTACAGGCAACGACAATATCTGGTCGATGGACGCGAGGGAGGCAATGTTCGCCGCCGGGCTGAGTCCATCGCAGCCGTACGCCACCGTGCCCGAAGGCGAGTAGACGAAACCTCGCTGCGGTGTGTAGCCCGAAGGGGCCGACCGCCGATCAATACATGCCGCGCCGGGTGAAAGAGACCGGCCCGGAACTTGCTTCGCGATGGTGGAATCCTCGCGTATAACCCCCGGCAGGACGCCATGACAAGTGTACAGACCATGCTCGCAAATACCACACCCGTGCGGTGCGCCGTTCTTGCGCTCGCGGTTTCCCTCGTTTCCTTTCTCGGGTGCGAGCGTTTCCAGAAGCCCGACGAACTCACGCAGCCTCGGGTGACCCAGGCGCCGTACGACGCCTCTTTGGGTGAGGTGCTCTGGGCGGTCATCCCGCTCGCGAATGAATCGGGCACCGAACTGGTCGACCCTCTCGTCGTCAGCGACAAACTCGTCGCGGCTGCTGAGGAGGTCCGGGGGGTTCGGGCCGTGCCTCTCAACCGCACCCTGCAAGCGATGAACGCGCTCGGGCTCAAGGGTGTACGGACACCGGCCGAGGTCAGGCAACTGGCCGCGGCGATGGGTGTTGACGGGATCATCCTCGGCAGCATCACCGCGTACGACCCGTACGACCCGCCGACGATCGGCCTCTCCCTTGCGCTCTATGCAAGGACATCGGCGATGGAATCGTCCGACGCCGGCTCATCGCTCGATCCGAGAACCCTGACCGCCTCGCCGACCGAGACCCGGCCACCGCCGGCGAGCCTCGGCGATCGGCCCGCCGCGGTCGTGAGCGCCAACCTCGACGCCAACGACCACAGCGTGCTGATCGCACTCCGCGAATACGCCGAGGGTCGGCACGACCCGGTCTCGGCCCTGGGCTGGAGACGCTACACCGCGAGCATGGACCTGTACACGCAGTTTGCAGCCCAGCACCTCGTGGCGGCCCTTGTGGAACAAGAGCACCAACGCCTCGCCCCACCACCGCTGGCCGAAGACGACGAAGACCCCCCCGCGCCTTAGAGACCGGCTCTGCCCGGCCTCACCAGAAAGGCCGGATCGGAGCAGAAAAGTGGCACGGACGCCAGAACACGACACCCCCAACGAGCACAAGCCGGGAGCGCCCGAGGCGCTGCGAGTCGTCACGCTCATGCACGGGCGGCACCGCTGGCGGTTCAGTTGCCACCACGGCGAAGAACGTTCGCTCGTCGCGGCGGTCGCAAGAGCTGCGCTCCGCGGGCAGGGCGGCCTGGACCTCGCCGACGCGGCGATCCTGGCCCGCCGGCTCGACGCGTGGCCGGCCTCGAACCGCCCGAACGGCCCGAGCCCAGACCCACGACCAGACACCGGACCCACCACCCAGTACTAGAAACCCCGCCCCTGCGCGGGCTGCGAACCGGAGACCGATGATGTCCACTCTGCCGATCACCAAAGCGTTTGCCTCGTACCTCACCGACGAACGCCACTTCAGCCCCTACACCGCACGCTGCTACGGCGCGGACCTCCGGCAGTACGTCGAGTTCCTGTGCGATGACACCGGGATCGAACTCAACGACGAAGCCGAGCAAGATGCTCTTGCCCGGCGTGAGGCAGCCTCGGACAGCACCGGTACCGAGGTCGTCGGATCGATCGGCCCCAAGACCATCACCGAGATCGTCTGCAACGCCGACGCCGACCTGATCCGGCAGTTTCTTGCCCGCCTGGCTGAGGAGCAATACTCCCCCGCCACCCTGGCCCGCAAGATCGCCACGCTGCGGTCGTTTTACAAGTGGAGCGAACGCCGCGGGCTGGCTTCGACCAACCCGATGACGCTGATCCGCACGCCGCGCCAGAGCAAGAGACTTCCCAAGGCGATCACCGTCGAACAGGTCGAGAAGTTGCTCTCGGCCCCGAGCCAGGGCGACGTGCTCGGGCGTCGCGACCGCGCCATGCTCGAGACGCTCTACTCCACCGGCATCCGCGTAAGCGAGCTGGTCGGGCTCAATGTCACCGACCTCGACGTGCCGGGCGAGGCGCTCCGGGTCCGGGGCAAGGGCAAGAAGGAACGGCTCGTCCCGCTGGGCACGCACGCCCTCGCGGCGATCGCGTCCTACATCGAGATGGTCAACGCCGACAGCAAGCACTCGCAGGCCTGGCAGGGCGACAACCGCCACGAGGCGGCGCTCTTCATCAACAAGCACAGCGGCCGGCTCAGTTCGCGGTCGGTCCGCCGCAAGCTCGACAAGTATCTCCGCGAGGCCGGGCTCGACTCGACCATCAGCCCGCACACCCTCCGCCACAGCTTTGCGACCCACCTGCTCGACAACGGTGCCGACCTGCGCAGCGTGCAGGAGTTGCTCGGGCACCAGTCGCTGAGCACCACACAGGTCTACACGCACCTCTCGAGCCAGCGTTTGCAGGACGCCTACAAGGATGCGCACCCGCGGGCCGAGGCCGGGTGAGTGCTCAGTCGAAGAGCATGACCTGCGGCATCACCGCCTGGACGGGCTCGTCGCGGAAGTTGAGCAGCGCCCGCCCGGCGTTGGAGACCTGCCGCCAGGCGCGATCGCCGAGCAGCTCGCGCACCGCCGACGCGATCGCGAGTTCCGACCGCACGGGCGAGTGCATAAACCCGCCGAGCATCTCGCCGATGATCTCGTCAAAGCCCTTGGGGCCGGGGTAGTTCATCACGTCGTACCGGGTCATGTCGAGCGAGGCGGCGAGATCGGTGACGGCGTCGTCGAGTGAGCCGAGCTCGTCGATCATGCCCAAGCCGATCGCTCGATCGCCCGTGAACAGTCGGCCCTCGGCGGTGCTGGAAATGTCGATCCCGGGGCGTCCGGCTTTGACACGGGACACGAAGAGGTCGTAGGTCTCGGTCATCTTTGCCCGGACGAACGCGCGATCGCTTTCGTTCCACGGCGTAACGGTCGAGAACAGCCCCGAACGCGGCCCGCGCGAGCGCGACACGATGTTCACGTGCAGCTTCTCGTAGAGCTCGCCCATCGAGAACTTGCCCCCCACCACGCCGATCGACCCGACGATGCTCGAAGGGTTGGCGTAGATCTTCTCGCCGCCGACCGCGGTGTAGTACCCGCCGGACGCGGCCATCGACCCGATGCTGACCCAGACGGGTTTCTCAGCCGCGACCCGCTGCATGCCTTGCCACATGACTTCGCTGGCGATCGCCGACCCGCCGGGTGAATCGATGCGGACGACGACACCCTTGATGAGGTCCTCGGCGAGGATGTCCTCGAGCGCACGGCGGATGGTGCGGCTGCCGACCGACTCGCCGCCGAGCAGGCCGCCCGAGGTCGAATCGCCGTCGATGATCGTACCAACGATGTGCAACACCGCGATCGTTTCGCCCTTGGGCGAGTGGTCGGGCGGCGTGGTGAGCATGCGGAGCATGGCGAACGGGTTGGCCGGATCGAGCGCCGTCGAGGTGCTGGGCTCGACATCCGACCACGCGATCTCGTCACCGTAGACCTCTTCAAGGTGTTCGGTGAGCATCGGGAGATCGACCACCGCGTCGATGAGGCCGGACTCGATCGCGTCCTCGCCGCCGGAGAGCCACCCGGCTTCCATCGCGGCGTCGAGCTGGGCGTCGCTGAGCGAGAGATTGTCTTTGAGCGTCGAGCGCATGCCGTCGTAGATGCTGTCGAGCAGTTGATTGATGTTCTGGTCCCAGGGCTCGCTCGGCCCGCTGTTCATGTACATCTCGTTGGCGCCCTTGTAGTCGCCGATCTGCACAAAGTCTGCCTTGATGCCGATCCAGTTGAGGGCGTCTTTGAGGAACATCTCCTGCATGTACAATCCGCTGAGCGACACCATCCCGCCGGCTTGCAGGATCGCTTCGTCGGCGTACGACCCGAGCATGAGTTCGCCGTTGCCGTAGTTTTCGGCAAAGACGTGGACCCGCTTCCCGGCGGCGCGAATCTCCGCGAGCGCTGCGCCGATCTCCTGAATCTGGCTCGTCGTGAGCGCAGCATCTTTGAGGCGGATGACCAGCGCGTCGGTCTGCGAATCCTCCGCGACCTCGTGCAGCGCCGCGACGACATCCGCGAGAGTGCCGAAAGAGCCGGAGGCTTCGAGCCACGCCATCGGGCTTGGTTGCTCGGCGAGGCTGCCTTCGATCTCCATCATCGCCACGTCGGTCTGGGCGTGTGCGGTGCCGCACGCCATCACCGCCGCGACAACTCCAACCGCCATCCCCGCGAGGGTCCGTGTTCTGCTCTGCATCGTGTGCTCCTTGGTCGCATCAGCCGTAGCCGAGGCGTTCGAGGTCTTCCTCGTCGAGCCCGAAGTGATGTCCGATCTCGTGGAGGACCGTGATTCGTATTTCGTCGGCGAGCGCACGCTCGTCGAGCCAACCGCCCGCGGCGCGGACTGTGCCGCGCCGGAAGAGGTGTATCTGCTCGGGCAACTCGCCCGAGGCTTCGACGCTGCGTTCGAGCACCGAATGCCCGGAATACAGCCCGCACAGCGTACGCGCCTCGGTCGCCCACTGTTCGGGCGGCACGTCGAGCGAGCGGAGCAGGCCCGGGGTGGGCTCATCCATGACGATCAGCGGCACCTCGTCAAGCAGCGCCACCACTCGCGCGGGGAGCTCGGCGAGCACCGCTTCGAGAAGAGTGTCAAACCTCGCGCGCTCGGCATCGGTCATGGGCCGACCCCGTCTGCGCCCGTGTCGATCACATCGCCGATTGCTAACGGGCGATAGAGCACCGCCGGGAGCAGCCGAATCGTGTCCACCACCGTGCCGAGCACCCCGAGCGTCAGCAGCACCACGCCCAGGCCGACCAGCACCGCCGAGAGCAACCCCAGGGGGGCCGCCCAATCCCCCATCAGCCCGACCGCCAGCCCGAGCGCGTCGCCCGTCGCGGCGATGAGCATCGCCGCGATCGTTGCGGCGATGGTCTGGCGATCCACACGCTTTGAGCGCAGCACGAGCGAACGCAACGCGAGCAACCTCAGGTTTGGTCGCAAGAGCCACGCCCCAAGCGCAAGTGTGAGCCAGAGGCAGAGACGCTCGACCCGCCACCGAGAGACCGCCGCCTCTTCAACCCACACCGCCAGAAGCGACGAGCCCCACCCCGGAGAGGCGTACAGCCCCACGTCGGCGTAGAGCTTGACCGAGATCGGGTAGAGGAGCGCGGCGAAGACCGAGGCCGCGATCCGCCGACGCGAGATCCCGCCGTGCGGCCGCACAATCGCCAACGCCCCGAGACCCGACGCCCCCAGCGCACCTGCGCCGACCAGCACCAGCGTCACCCGCGCCCCTGCGTCGAGAAAGCCTCCGATGGTGATCCCGGTCCAGACCACAAGCCCGATCGCGACTGCCAGCAACGACCCGAGCGACCAGAGCAGCACCCCCGCCGCCACGAGCTTCGGACGCTTGACCGGCTGCAACTCGATCGCCTGCGGGTCAACCGTCCGCAGCAGCGTCGCCCGAACCGGGAGCCCGCACTCGGGGCAGTTGCCTTTGATACTCAGCCCCTGAAGCTCGTACCGGCATGAGACGCATCGCAGCGGGCCGGTGAGTTCGTGCGCGATGGGCAGCTCAGAGCCCGAGCCCCAATCATCCCCCGCACCCACCGGCGCGGGGACAGTTCCTCCCGCGGGTGTGGCTGGGGGTTCGGCTTGGTCTCTGTGCTCCGACACCGGGACAACTCTCCTCTGCCCGCGGGCTTCCCTGTTCGCTCAGACGATCATATCGTCCCCGGGCAACCCGCCATCGGTATACTCCGCGTCCCCACGCCATCGCCGAGCGTGCCCTCCACACACCATGAAGATCAACCCGCAAATCGGACGCCTCAAAGAGTCTATCGCCAGCGTCTTTGTCGGCAACGATGCGGCGATCGACCGCGTCATCTGTTGCATTCTCGCCCGCGGACACATCCTCATCGAGGACGTCCCCGGTGTCGGCAAGACCATCCTCGCCGCCTCGATCGCCAAGAGCGTCCGCTGCTCCTTCAGCCGCGTACAACTCACCCCCGACATGCTCCCGGCTGACCTCCTGGGGGTCACCGTCTACAACCGCGACACCGGCGAGTTCGTCTTCCGCCGCGGGCCGATTTTCGCCAATATCGTCCTCGCCGACGAGATCAACCGCACCACCCCCCGCACCCAGACCGCGCTGCTCGAAGCGATGAACGAATCCAGCGTCTCGATCGACGGCACGCCCCACCGGCTCGACCAGCCATTCATGGTCATCGCGACGCAGAACCCCTACGACTTCGAGGGCACCTACCCCCTGCCCGAGAACCAGCTCGACCGGTTTCTCATGCGGCTCAGCCTCGGCTACCCCAAGCCCGAGGACGAGCGGCAGATCCTCAACACCCGCCCGGCGACCACTGTGCTCGATCAAGTCGAGCCGGTCATCTGCGGCGCTGAACTCGTCGAACTGCAAGCCAAGACCGACGAGGTAAAGATCGATTCGGCGATCCTCGACTACATCGTCGGGTTTGCCGCGACCACGCGCGACGACGACCGCCTACGGCTCGGGCTCTCGCCCCGTGGCTCTCTCGCGCTGGCGCAAGCCGCCCGCGCCACCGCGTTCTTTCACGCCCGCGAGTTCGTCATTCCCGAGGACGTGCTGGACAACATCCACGCGGTGTGCTCACACCGGATCGTCCCTCGCGCGACCCCCGAGGGCGCAGAGCTTGCCGCCGCCGAGCACATCCTGACGAGCATCGTGCAATCGCTCGAAAGCCCTGTCTGAGCCCCACACTTCACCCGCACCCAAACCGAAAGACCAACACCTATGGCCCGCCTTATCCGCAACGAACACACCGGCCCCTACCGCATCGAGCCCGAAGACTTTCCTGTCGGAAAGCCGATGTTTATCTGCGCGTGTGGACTCTCGAAAAACATGCCCCGTTGTGACGGCTCGCACAAAGCTTGCAAGTCTGAAGAAAGCGGCAAGGTGTACACCTACGAGGGTGACGATCGCAAGGAAGTCACGGGAATCTGAATCGCGTTGTGGCCGGGGTGCAGTTCGCTTCACGCCAACCGTGATGCGAGCCACTCGACCGGATGCAGCGCACGCTCGCCCGTGCCGTCGGCGATCTGGTGCCGACAGGACGTGCCCGCGGCGAGAACAACCGATCCCTCGCCACGTTCCCGCACCGCCCGCACCGCGGGCAGTAGCGTCATTTCTCCGATCCGCATCGACAGGTCGTAGCGTTTTGCCGCGTACCCGAATGCGCCGGCCATGCCGCAACAGCCCGAGTCGAGCACGCGCAGCCCATCGCCCGCGACCCTTTGCAAGACCCCCGTGTGCGCATCGTTGCCCCAGAGCGCTTTGGCGTGGCAGTGCCCGTGGTAGAGCATCTCGCGCTTTTTGTCTTGTTTTTCCAGGTCTTCACGCCACTCCGGCGTTTGCGGGTGCGCCTGCCACCCCGATTCCAGGAACGCCTCGACGCTTGTGGTCTTTGCTGCGATTGCGCGCACGTCGGCCGCGGGTGTCGATGAGCGCAGGTCCAACCAGTCGTCGCAGATCGCCGACTGGCACGAGGGCTCGGCGACCACGATCGCTTGCACCCGCTCGTCCCGCACCCATGGCATCAGCCGCTCGACCGTGTGCGGCATCGAGCGTGATGCCTCACCGAGCAACCCGAGCGAGATCATCGACCGCCCGCAACACCCGGCGTCGGCGAGCCCCACGCTGTACCCGAATGCTCGCAGCAGCCGCACCGCCGCCATCCCGATGCCCGGCTCGTTGTACATCGTAAAGCAGTCGCCGAAGAGGACAACCGCCGGCGCTCCCTCGGGCAAGTCCGTCGGCTGCCGCGCGACGTGGCGATCGACCCGGCGCGCGAGCGAACGCTCGAACGCGGGCAGGTTCCGTCTTGTGTCGATCCCCAGCAGCCGCAGCGCGAGGGCCTTGCCCATCGGCGAACGCGCCATCGCGTTGGCAACACCCGGCATGAGCGAACCGAGCCGATTCAGCGTGCGCACGTTGCCCATCAGACGTGCGCCCAGCGGCGCGCCGCCTCTTGCTGCATAGCTCTGCGCGGTGTACTCGGCCTTGAGCTTTGCAACGTCCACGTTGCTCGGGCACTCGGCTTTGCACGCCTTGCAACTGAGGCAGAGATCGAGCGTGTCGAGGGTGTCGGGGTCGTTCCAGTTGGGTGGCGCGAGCACTGGGCTGTGCCCAGTGGCACCCGGGTGTTGCCCTCGTCGTTTCGGCGAAATGTCCAGCTGCCCGGTAATCGCCAGCCGCAGCGCGTTGCCCCGGCCGCGGGTTGAGTGCCGCTCGTCGAGCGTGGCCTGATAAGACGGGCACATCGTCCCGCCGCGGCGCTTTCGGCAGACGCCCGCGCCGTTGCACATCTCGACCGCACCGCCGAACCCATGCGAGTCCGCGAACGCGAAATGCGTCCATATCTTTGGCACCCCGCGTTCCCTGTCCTCGGGGATGAGCCTTGTTTTCTCGCTGATTGACTCGATCCGCCGGGGCAAAGGCTCGCCCTCCAGCGGCGCAACGATGTTGCCGGGGTTCATCAATCCGTGCGGGTCAAAGAGCGACTTGACCTCGCGCATCGCGCCGATCAGTTCCGGGCCGTAGAACCGCTCGAGCAACGGCGACCGCAGTTTCCCGTCGCCGTGCTCGCCGGACATCACGCCGCCGAGCTCTTTGGCAAGATCCGCGACCTCGACCGCGATCGCGTGCATGACCTTGCGATCGCGCGGCGAGTGCGGATCAATCAACGGCCGCACATGCAGCACGCCTACTGACGCGTGGGCATAGAACGCCGCTTCGGTCCCGTGCCGCCGCACGATCTTGCGGAACCTTCGGACAAACTCGCCAAGCCGCTCGACCGGGACCGCGTTGTCCTCGACAAACGTGATCGGCTTGCGTTCGCCCGCGATGCCGTGCAACAACGGCTCGCCCGCTTTGCGCAGCGCCCACGCCCGCTGCATCGAGTGCGCGTCGGTGTGGACTGACATGCCGGAGGACCGAACAACACCCCGCAGCGCCTCGAACCGTTCGGCCAGCTCCGCACCATCCCGCTCGGCGAAGTACTCGACATACAGCACCGCCCGCACCTCGCCCCTCGGCAAGCCGGGCAGGAGCGCGACGTCGCGGCGATACTCACGGTTGGCCCGCGCCAGCCCGATCACCATGTCGTCGAGCAGCTCGACCGCGCTGGGCTGGG
The DNA here is from genome assembly GCA_030950285.1 of Planctomycetota bacterium. GTDB lineage: Bacteria > Planctomycetota > Phycisphaerae > Phycisphaerales > UBA1924 > PNC22. The sequence goes on from JAUZRR010000033.1 coordinate 44,645, forward strand.
TTTCGAGGATCGCGGGCACCGCGTCGATCGCGGCATCGACACTCTCGAACGCGACCACCGCCAGGCCCCGCGCCGTCGGAAGGCGGTGCAGCTTCAACTCGGCACCGAGCGTGAAGGCCAGCGTGCCTTCGCTGCCGCAGAGGAGCGGCGTGAGGTCGAGCCCCTCTGCCGGGACGCCCGCGTCGAGCTGAGCGAGGATCATGTCCAGGGCATAGCCGGCGTTACGGCGGAGGGTCCTGGGAAATCGCTCGCGGATGAGGCGTTCGTGGCGGCGGACGATGTCGGCAACGGCGAGGCTGAGGTGTCGCGGGCTGGAAAGCCCGCCCCCCTGTGCGCGCAGCGAGTTGGAAAGCCCGCCCTCCCCATGCGCAGCAGATGAGCGGGCCGAGACATCGCCGAAGCGCACCCGCGAGCCATCCGCGAGACACACCTCGATCCCGTGAAGGTTCTCGCTTGTCCTGCCGTAGCGGATCGACCGCGCCCCGGCCGCGTTGTTGCCGATGCACCCGCCGATGCAGGCGTGCCGACTCGTCGCGGGGTCGGGCGCAAAGAACCAGCCGGTCGGCGCGAGTTCGGCGTTGAGGTCGTCGATGGTGACGCCCGGCTCGACGACACACCGGCCTCGCTCGGCGTCGATACTCCGCACCGCGCAGCAATGCCGCGACGTGTCGATCACCACCGCCCGGTTGGTGCACTGCCCCGCGAGGCTCGTCCCCCCGCCGCGGGGCAGGATCGGCACCCCCCGCTCGGCGCACACCGCGACCGCGCTCGCTGCGTCGTCGATCGTCTCGGGGATCACCACGCCCAGCGGCTCGACCTGATACATCGAGGCATCCGTCGCGTAGAGCATCCGATCATGCCGGCCGAAACGGATATCACCCCGCACCCGGCTGCGCAGCGCGGCTTCCAACCCGGCAGGCGTGCCCACCGCATCGGGTGCGCCGCCCGCGCCGGTTCGCTGGTCGAGCACCGGAAGCGAGACTTTGTTGGCGTCTCGAGTCACCATCCCGCGTTCGTCTGTGTCCGGTCTGCTCACGTTCGGACTATAAAGCAATCGCGGGTACTTCGCCTCGCGTGCCACGGCCATCCTGGCTGTGCGATCGCCCCGGATGCCTGCCCGCACGGCTTACAGAGCCGTGGCACACAGCACACCCATCCACCATCCCTCCACACACACCGCACGCCACCACGCCCCGCTCTGTCACGGCTGTGTCACAGCCCCTCTCCATCGCGGCACTTTTGGCAAGCCCGCCGGTCTATCTAACCGAGCTAACACCCAAGGAGTCCACCACATGCCCCGCACGCAGAACACCACCCCGAGCCGCCAGCCCCGCCACCTCACCACCACCACCGCTCTGGCCCTCGCGGCCGGGCTGTGCGCCAGCCTCGCGTCGCCAGTTGTCGCGGCTTCCCCCACCATCAACACAGCCGTCAACCCCGCTGCCGACCCGGGCGACCTGCCCGTCAGCCGCATCACCCTCTACCGCTCCGGCGTGGGGTCGTTCGTGCGCGAGGGCGTCGTCGAGGGCAACGCCAACGTCCAACTCCGCTTCCGCACCGACCAGATCAACGACATTCTCAAGTCGATGATCGTGCTCGACCTCGACGGCGGACGGGTCGAGGGCGCGACCTACGGCTCAAAGGAACCCCTCAGCCGCCGCCTTGCCAGCTTCGCGGTGGATATCTCCGACAACCCCAGCCGCGCCGAGCTGCTCGGCCGCCTTCGTGGCGCTCGCGTCTCGATCCGCACCTCCGAAGGCACGCACGAAGGCTCGGTCCTCGGCGTCGAACAGCAGAATGTCGTCTATCCAGAAGGGCAGGAGCAACGCCGCTCTACCGTCAGCCTGGTCACCGCCGAGGGCATCTGGTCGGCCGACGTTGACAACATCCTCAGCTTCCGCATCCTCGATGAAGAACTCGCAGCCGAACTGAACAAGGCGCTGGTCGCGCTGGCCGAGCACCGGGCCGACAACGTGAAGACGCTCGACCTCAACTTCCAGGGCACCGGCTCGCGCGACGTGATGGTCGGCTATGTCCACGAGACGCCCGTGTGGAAGACCAGCTACCGGCTGGTGATGCCCGAAGAGGCCGGCGATCGGCTCCTGCTGCAAGGCTGGGCGATCGTCGAGAACACGACCGACGAGGACTGGGAGGGCGTCAGGCTGTCGCTGGTCGCCGGGCAGCCGGTGAGCTTTACGATGGACCTGTACGAGCCGGTCTACATCACCCGGCCGAATGTCCCGGTCCCGACCGCAACCGGGGCGAAGCCGCGGTCGTACAGCGGCGGCGGCAGCCCGTTCAACAACATGCAGAGGGAAGATCGTGAGGAGGGGTTTGCCGATAGCGGGCGTGCTGCTGCTCCTCGCTCTCGAGCAGAGGCACGTCCTCTCGTAGCCGCAGACTCGTGGGAAACCAGCGCGGGAGCCGCGGAAAAGGCTGTCGCATTCGGTGCAGCAATGCGCAACTCCGTCGCCGCCGCGGCCTCCGGCGAATCCGTCGGTGAGGTCTTCCAGTTCACGCTCGATGCCCCCGTCACCGTCGGGCGTCAGCAGTCGGCGATGCTCCCCATCATCGCCGGCGATATCGAGGGACGCCGCGTCAGCATCTTCAACCAGAGCGACGGCCTGACCCACCCCATGCGCGGCGTCGAGATCACCAACGATACCGGCCTCCAGCTCATGCCCGGCCCGATCGCGGTCTACGACGGCGAGGCCTACGCCGGCGACGCACAGATCAACCACGTCTCCCGCAGCGACGAACGCCTGCTTGCCTACGCGGTTGATCTCGCGGTCGATGCCCGCGTCGAGCCCGCCAGCACCAGCACCGTGCAGAAGCTCAGCATCGTCCGAGGATTGCTCCGCCAGCAGATGATCGAAGAAACCCGCGCGACCTACTTCTTCGAGAGCAACGACCAGTTCCGCGACCGCACCATCATCGTCGAACACCCCAGGCTCATCGGCTGGGACCTTGTCGACTCGCCCAAACCCGAAGAGATCGCCGGCGAGCTCTACCGCTTCGAGGTCGAACTCGACCCCGGCGCCAAGACCAAGCTCGGCATCACCCAACGCCGCACCCGCTACGACCAGGTCGCGCTGCTCAGCTACGACACCAACACACTCCTGCGGTACTCCCGCGACGGGAAGGCGTCCAAGGCGGTCATCGACGCCTTCCGCGAGGCGCACCGGCTCCAGACCCGCGTCCGCGACGCCGAGCGCACGCTCGCCGAACTCGCGACCGAACGCAACGAGATCGGGAAGGACCAGAGCCGCATCCGCTCGAACATGGGCTCGATCGACCGCAACAGCGACCTCTACGCCCGCTACATGCAGAAGCTCGCCGAGCAGGAGACCCGGCTCGAACAGATCGTCGAGTTGATCCAGTCAACCACCGCCGAGCGCGATGCGCGAAGGCAGGAACTCCAGGAATATCTCAACAACCTCAACGTGGAGTGATACCGACCACCCAGCACTCGCGGTTTTCCCCTCGCTTGCGCGAGGGGCTCTATGGGGACAAGACATGCCCGTAGAGCCCCTCGCGCAAGCGAGGGGACGGGATAGAGCCCCTCGCGCAAGCGAGGGGACATCGGTTCGTCGATCAAGCCGGGCACGCGAGAAACACCCGCGTCCGTATCAGTCCCAAAAAAGCGCCACCCGCGGGTCGTCGACATCGCTGTCGATCGTCACGTTGCCCCACGGCCGCAGGTAGGCGTTGGTCCACCGGCCCGGGCGGTCCTGATCGCCCGCAGCGTTGGCGGTCGCGTCGTTGTCGTTCTCGTTATAGAACACATTGTCGGCGAACGACGACGTATTCGACCCCGTGCCGAATGACATTTTGAGCCCCACCGGGTCGGGCTGTTTGGTGAACTCGACCCGCCCGTCGCCGTACGCGAGATGCCCGTTCCATTCGTTGTCGGCACCGTAGAACCGCAGCGTGTTCGAGTTGACGCCGAGTGTCAGGTGCAGCCTCCAGTTGCCCGGCGTGCCCTGATAGATCGGCCCGCGGTTGCCGGCGACCACGGAGTTGCCCGCAAAGTCGCTGTTCCATGCTGCCGAGCGCTCGCCGAAGGGGAACGCGGTCGCGTAGCTGGTGTGCCCGACGGCTTCGCCTGATTCGCCCTTCCGCCTCCCGTTGCTGGGCACGCCGGAGAACGAGTCCTGCTCGCCGGGGAAGCCCGCGAATCCGGGGTCCCAGAGAGCGAGTTCGGGTCGGTTTGCCAGCGACGCCTCGTCCTTTTCGTATTCGGTGTCGCGCACGATCAGTTCGTTGGTCTCGGCGGGGCTGATGGCTTGCTGGGCTTCGAGCATGCCGTTGAAGATCAACACCGACAGGATGTTGCCGGTGTTGTCTTTGACGAGCCCGGGGTTGCTGCCCGAGTCGATCGTGTTGCCCGCAAGGTCGATCGAGCTGGGGCGTGGGAAGTCCCCGTCGTGCTGGCCGGCCCAGACGATCATGCCCTGCACGATCGAGCGGACGTGCGTCGAGTCCTTGGCTTGCAACGCGTAGCGGCGAGCCGCCCCGAGCGCCGGCACCAAGATCGCGATGAGGATCGCGATGATCGCGATCACCACGAGCAGTTCGATGAGTGTGAAACCCCAACGACGCCGCGACTGTCCTAGCAACATGACGCTTCCCTCCGGCCCCGCTTGCGAGCCCTCGCTGCCCTCGGTGAGTACTTCTCGAATCTGATACGTCCCAGAATCAAAGCGGGTCCGCCGCCGTGAGGCGACGGACCCGTGCGTGTGCGATGTCCGGGAATCTGCTCCCGGCAGATTTCGCGTGGAATCAGTCGTAGAAGACGTCGATGTTGGCGCCCGAGTTGTTGCCCGTGCTGTAGTTCCTCACGAAGAACGAGCGGAGGTAGGCGTTGGCGTTGTTGGCGTTGCCGGTCAGGTTCTCGCCGTCCTGCTTGGTGCGATCGCTGTCCTTTTCATTGACGAAGAGGTTGTCACGCTGCGAGCGGCTCTGCGGGGCAAGCATAGAAAACGTGTAGACGATGCCCTCGGGGTCGGGCGACTTCTCAAAGCTGACGTGGCTGTCGTTGTAGCCGATGTTGCCTTCCCACTTGGTGCGGGTGCCGTGGATGAGGAGGGTGTTGGAGGTAAGGCCGACCTCGGTGTCGTAGGTGTTGTTGTTGCCGCTGTCCTGAATGAGCTGCCATGTGCCTGTCTCGGCACCGCCAATCAGCTCGTAGCTCGGGCCACGGTTGCCCAGCGCGGCTTCGGTCGAGGTGAAGGTGTTGGCCCAGCGAGCGCGGCGCTTGCTGAAGGGCATGGAGTGGGCGTACGAGAAGCCGCCAGCGCCGGGCAGCCCGGTGAAGCGGCTGTCGTCCTCGTCCTCGGGAGTGGCGCGGAAACCGGGGTCCCAGAGCGCCAGCTTCTTGTCGCTGCCGGCGGCGGCCTGGGGCTCGTCGAACTCGTACTCGTCGTACTCACGGATATCGCCGTTGACCTCGGCGGGGCTCACGAGCATCTGGGTCGGGAAGAACGCGTTCCAGATGAGCACGGAGATGATGTTGCGGGTGTTGTCCTTCAGCTGGGTCTCACCACCGTCAGCAACGGTGTAGTGAGATTTGTCCAGCTTGCCGGGCAGGGGGTAGTTGTCGTCGTTGTTCTGGGCGAACAACGCCATGCCCTGCATCATGCCACGGATCTGGCTGGAGTCCTTGAGCTGGCGGGCGGTGGCGCGAGCCTTGCCGAGCGCGGGCAGAAGGATGCCGATGAGCAGCGCGATAATCGCGATGACCACCAAGAGTTCGATAAGGGTAAATGCACGATTCTTCATGTGATGCACTCCTGTGCGTTGCGTCCCGTCGGCACACCCCGAGGGAACAGATACAACTCAGACTCTTCACAGGGTGCCTCAATCACCTCTCGGACACACCGCCCGAGATCGCGGAGACAACCCACCAACGACCATTTCGGCAAACCCCTCAACACGACGAAGGACACGGTGTGGGTGCCCATGCGGCGAGCGAGAAAGCTGCCCGAGTTGTCGGCAGGCTGTCAATCCCCGGTCGGGACGAGAATGGCGGCCGATGAAATCAGCCGCGAAAAAGGACGTTTGGAAACAACGCCGACCGAGACTTGCACACGCCTGCCTTCGCACGTGCGACATGCGATACGCTATCAACTGATATCCGGCTGTCAAGCCCTCTATGTTCCCATAGCGCTGCGATGTTCCCGAAGTTCTCAGGAAAACCAAACAATGACCGATCAAACGTCAGCCGAAAGCCGAGTCAAAGAGCTCGGCATCAAACTTCCAGCCCCCCCGACACCAGTCGCAGCCTATGTCCCGGCCCGTCACGTCGGGGGGCTCCTCTTCGTCAGCGGCCAGATCCCCATCGCCGATGGCACCCTGCTCGCCACCGGGCGCGTCCCCGATCAAGTCGGCGAAGAGCTCGCCCGGGCCTGCGCCCGCCAGTGCGCGCTCAACGGCCTGGCGGTCGTCAAAGCCGCGCTCGGCTCGCTCGATCGCGTCAAGAGCGTCGTCCGTGTCGGGTGCTTTGTCGCGTCCGAGCCCGGGTTCGGCGGCCAACCCGGGATCGCCAACGCGGCCAGTGAGTTGCTCGTCGAGGTCTTCGGCGACGTCGGCCGCCACGCCCGGGCGGCGATCGGGGCGGCCTCGCTGCCCTTGAACGTACCGGTGGAGATCGAGTTCGTCTTTGAGGTTGACGCTGTTGCTGGCGAATAGTGGCTCAAGCACGACCGCTACGCTCTGCGTATGAGTACCGAAGAACCAAAGCCCGGCAAGAAACGTGCCTCGGGGCCGCCCAACGTGATGGCCGACCTCTTGAGCAAGTCCAAGGTCGCCGACGCCACCCCCTGCCCGAACTGCAAGAGCTACATGACCGGCGAGAGCGTGATTTGCACGCACTGCGGCTACAACTCGCAAACCGGCAAGAACATCAACACCCGAGTCATCGACGCGCCGAAACAGAAAAAAGTCAAAGCGCAGCGCGGCTCCTCCTTCAACTTTGACCCGATGCTCACGGTCTGGGCCATGGCGCTCTTCTACGGTGCGATGAGCGTTGGTATCTTTCTGTTGCCCGACCTCTTCATAGCACTCGTGCTCATCGTCGCGGTCGCCGGCCTGATCGTCGGCATCACCGTGCTGGTCACGACCTTTCTCGACGGCGATATCTTCTGGGGCATCGTCATGCTGATCCCTGTCATCAACATCGCCTCGATCTACTACGTGCTCGTGATCTACCAGCGCCCCGTACTCAGAGCCCACTGGATTCTCGCGGTCGGCGCCAACATACTCGTCGCCGTGCTGGCGACGTCGTACGGCCCGGAAGTTGCCGAGACTGCAAAGGCGGTTTCCGCTGTGTTTTTCAGCCACTTGGCGTAGAGCGATTGACGTGCTTTGTTTCTCTGGATTTGGATAGTAGTTGTCCCCTCGCTCGCGCGAGGGGCTCTGCTTAAGGTGTCGCGCGTACGGAGAAAGGAGTCTCTCGCGCGAGCGAGGGGACGTGCGATTTTTCTGAAAGCCAGAAATGACAAGGGGCGTGTCTTCAATACACGTGCAAGACGCCCTACAACGGCCGCCTCGGGCTCAGCGCCGCGTTGGCCAGCAGCAGCCCGGTCACCAGCCCGACCGCGACCAGCACCATCGCAAACGCCGCTTCCACGCCGCCGATGGTGTCGTTGTGGACGAACGAATCGACGCTGCGAAACCCGAGTGATCCGGGCACGAGCAGCATGATGCCCGGGACCGACAGCACCGCCGAGGGGCGGTCGGCGATCCGCGCCCAGCCGTTGGCGGCGAGCCCGACCACAAACGCACCGAGGCACGCCCCGATCTCCGGGCCAAGCCACTCTGCGCCGAGGCGGGCGCCAGCAAACCCCAACGCGCCCGCGGGCAAGATCACCGGCAAGTCGCGCGGCTTGGCCCGGAACAGCACCCCGAGCGCCAGCGGCGCCACGAGCAGCGCCCCGGCCAACGCGACACCCGGCAGCGGCACCACCGGGTCGCTCGCCACGCCGTAGAGCCCGATCGCCGCCCGCTGCCCGATCGCCACCCCAAAGCCCAACGCCACGAAGATGGTGAGCGCGCCCATGAGCCGCGCGGTCCCGGCCGCCAGGTGCCGGGTTGCGAGTTCGGCGACCGCGGTGGTCAGCGTCAGCCCCGGCACCAGCGCGATCACCGCGGCCAGCGCGACCAGCGACGCCGACATCGGCGTCATCGCGGTCGCCAGCGCCCCAGCCAGGAACGCCGCGACGAACCCCACCACGAAGTCCATCAGCCGCGCCAGGTGCCGGTGCCGCGCGACAGCCTGCAGCACAACCCCCACGACAAACCCGACCAGCGCCGCCCCGACCACGTCGCGCCACCCGCCGCCGAAGAAGACCCCCGCGGTCGCCGACGCCGCTGCCTGGGCCATCACCATCGCCAGCGGGCCGTACCGGGAAGGCTCGACAACAACCGCGTCGAGCCGGGCCAGCCCCTCGGCAGCCGTCGCCTTGTCGTCCAGCACGTCCCGCAGCACCGCGTCGATCTGCGATTGCTTTTCGAGGTTGACCTCACCGGATTCGAGCCGCAGCAGGTGGGTGCGTTGCTCGCCGTCGGACCCGATCGCGGCAAAGACCGCGGTCGGGGTGGCAAAGAACTGGGCTTCCATGCCGAGGTGTTTGGCGCAGCTCATCGCGGCGTCTTCGAGCCGGTGGGCGGGGATGCCGAACGCCGCCATGAGCAACGCCAGCCGCAGCACGAACCGCTCGGAGACCGCCGCGTCCGGCGTGGGGGGCGTGGGGGGCGTGGGGGGCGGTGCGTGGGGTGGCCGAGATTGCGGGGCTGGTGTGTGCATCACGAGCCCTGATGCTAGAGCACCCGCATGGCAGGTATCGCGCTCGGGTGGGTTGGAAGTTGGGTGCCACTGGGCGCGAGCCCAATGGCGCCCTGCCTGCCCCGCGAGGTGTGTTCAGGATGCCGCCCGCACCAAAACAACCAGCAGAAACGCGACCACGCCGAGCAGGACGAAACCACCGACGAAGAAACCGAGGGCCGCCGCACCCAACCGGCCACTGGGACTCTTTGTACGCGGCTGCTTGTCCCCGCGCCGAGGATCAGATCATGCGTGCCTGGCATCACGGGCAATCTCCCTCCCGCGTGCTGCGATGTAGCCGGATCGTCTGAAATCAGGCCCCCGATTGCACTGCATGCAGACACCCGCGGCGCGCCGCCCGTCACGCCTTGACTGACCGCCGCCGCTGCAACTCGGCACTCACGAACGGCTCGATGTGCCCTTGCAACACCTTCTCGTAGTTCGATTCCTCGTGCCCGGTGCGGTGGTCTTTCACCCGGTTGTCGTAAAAGACGTAGCTGCGGATCTGCGTCCCCCAGCCGCGCCCGACGTCGCCGCCCTTGGCTTCCATCAGCTCGGCCGCCCGCTTGTCCTCTTCCAACTGTTCGAGCTTGGCTTGCAGGAGCGTCATTGCCTGGCGTTTGTTCTGGGACTGTTCGCGGTGGGTGCTGGCGACCACCATAAACCCCGTCGGCTTGTGCACAATGCGGCACGCCGACGCGACCTTGTTGACGTTCTGCCCGCCCGGCCCAGACGACCGCGCAAAGAACGTGAAATCAAGCTCGGTCTCGGGGATCTCGAGCTTTGATTCTTCAAACTCGGGCGTCACATCAACCGTCGCAAAGCTCGTCTGCCGCTTGCCCTGCGCATTGAACGGCGACACCCGCGCCAGCCGGTGCGTCCCGTGCTCGCACGCCAGGTTCCCGTACGCATACGGCCCCTTGATATGCAGCGTCACGTGGTCCACCCCGACCTCGGTGCCGTAGGTCTTGGACAGCTCCTCGACCTTGAACCGCATCCGCTCGCAGTAATAGAGGTACATGCGGAAGAGCATCTCGGCCCAGTCGTTGGCCTCGGTCCCGCCGTCCCCGGCCGAGATGGTCACGAAGCAGTTGCGGTGGTCGTGCTTGCCCGAGAGCAAAGACTGCAACTCGACCCGCTCCATCAGGCCGCGGAGCGAGAACAGCGCCTCGTCGGCCTCGACCAGGAGGTCCTTGTCGCCCGACTCCTTCGCCATCTCGTAGGCGACCTGCGCATCGTCAAACTGCTCGATCACCGCCTTGAGCGGCTCGATCTGGGCCTTGGTCAGCTTGAGCTTTGCGACGGTCTCCTGCGCCTTGTCGGGGTTGTCCCAGAAGTCCATCGCCGACATCTGCTCTTCGAGATCGGCGAGGGTCGAGAGTTTGGTGTCGTAGTTAAAGAGAGTCGCGGATCGTGACAATCCGCGCCTCAAGATCGTCGATCACCGGCTGGTGTGCGTCGAAATGCATGGGCGAGCCTCCTGAAACGTGCAGGCAGTCTAGGCGAGAGGCCAATCCGGGCGGCTTGCCAGCGGGCTTTTTCCGATCAATGCGCCGAAACCAGAACCCGGCGGCGTTGTACACAGACAAGGGCCGTCCGCCCGCACCATCAACGCCCCCACCGGCTCACCCCCGCTCACCCCGCTCAGGAGATCACCCATGCGTATGAACCGCCTCTTCGTGCTGCTCGCTGTTGCCAGCTGCTCTGCTGCGATCGCTTCGTCCGCCTGGGCGCAGGACTCACGCCGGTCCGAACTCGCACAACGCGTCGCATTGGAACGGCTCGCTGCCGAGCAGGCCAATCAAGACAAAGTACTCGTCTCGCTCGACTTCCCCGGCGGCACGCTCACCGAGTGGGTCGTCGCCCTCACCCAGGCCGCCAAACCGGACCCCGCAAACATCATCCTCCGTGGCGATGCCGACCGTATCCCCATTGAGCCAACGAAGCTCGACAACGTGCCTCTCTCCGCGGCGATCGACGTTGTTTCGGGTGACTACCAGGTCGGCGACGCCAGCTACATCGTCTCGAACAGGGAATACCAAGAAGCCGCTGGGCGTTCTGTCTTTGCGCTGCAGGTGATCAATGCCGGCCGCCGGACACCGAGAGGCACCCAACAACCCAACTCCCGCGACATCATCGTCCTCCAAATCAAGGAGCTCACCACCGCGCTGCCGGGCGATCCACCCGAGGCCGTCGTTCCTGCCGAAACCATCCTGACCGCGATCGAGACCGTCCTCGAAGTCGCCGCCGACGACGGCAAAACCGACATGAAGTACCACGCCCCCTCCGGTCTCATCATGCTCGCCGGCCCGGTCCCCTCACTCCGGGCTGCGCAGGAAGTCGTCGATCAGATGGCAAGTGACATGAGCTTCCGTCGCGACCGGTCCCGCGAGTTGCAGAACAGCCAGGGGCTCGGCCGGCCCGAGTTGCTCGAACGCGACCTTGCCGAAGCCGTCGCCGATCTGGAAATGGCCCGCGTCCAGTTGCAGATGGCGACCAAGCGGTACGAAGTCGTTGCCCAAAGCCTCAAAGAGGCCGAGAGGCTCAAGGCCGGGGGGTTCGTTTCCGACGGTGAGGTCAGCACCAACCAGCTCCGGCTGATCGAATCCCAAGCCGAGATCGAGAAAGGCCGTATCCAGGCCGAGCTCAAGCAGCAGATCGTCGAACAGCTCCAACGCTTGCTCGAACGCTCCCGCACCATCGCGACCGGTGGCAACACCTCCGACGAAATCCACGCACTCCGTGCCGAGAACACCATGCTTCGTGATAGACTCGCCGCGATGGAGGCCGAACTCGGCAAGCTCAGGGATCTCTTCGCCGCACCGCCCGCCAGCCGTAACCGCTCGGGCGGTGGCAGCCGCTAAACCCCAACCCCCCACCCCCCCACCCCCCACCCCGCGTGCCCGACGCACCACCACACCACGAGACCGGGCAGAAAGAGCAGCAGCACGTGAGCGGCACCCCCGGCACCCCCGCCATCCCACTCACCACGCTCCCTGCATCGCTCCCCAGCCACGGGTCCGCGGCCGACGACACGGCCGCGTTGACCCGTGCTGCGGCGCGCGGCGATGCCGCCTCGTTCGCCACGATCTACGAACGCTGGTTCGGCCGCGCGCTCACCGCCGCCCACCGACTCACCGGCCGCGACGAGGCGTTCTGCCTCGACGTCGTGCAGGACGCGATGCTCCGCGCCGCCCGCCGCATCCCCCCGCTGCCCAGCGAGGCAGCACTGGGCGCGTGGCTCTGCCGGGTTGTCCACCGCGCCGCCCTCGACCGGCTCCGTGCCGAGCGCCGCCGCGCCGCCCGCGAACGGGCCACAGCACCACACTCACGCGCCCCAGCCCACGCCCCAACCCACGCCCCGGACGCCACGCCATCTGACTCCCTCGACGACGAGATCGCCTGGCTGCGAGCGCGGTTGCGAGAGTTGCCACCCGACGAGAGCCGCCTGCTCGGCGCCCGCTTCGCCCACGGCCACACACTCGCGCAGGTCGGTGCGGCGCTGGGCATCACCGGCGACGCCGCCCACGGGCGTCTCCGCCGGGTGCTCAAACGGCTCGCCCGCCAAAGCCCGACCGACCCCCGCCCGCCCGCAGACCGACAGGACCATCAGCCATGACCAACACCCCGCACACAACGCCCCCTCGCATCGACTCGCTCGACGGGCTCGGCTCCGACCTGCTCTCGCCCGCCGCCCGCGCCCGCCGGGACGCGCTCCGCCCCGATGTCGAGGCTGTGGTCCGTGCCCGAGGCATCCGCCGCGTGGTTGTTCGGTCTGTCGCGGCGGTCGTGCTGCTCACGTCCGCGACCACACTCGCGGTCGTCGCCAACCGGGGCACACCGCCCCTGTCCACTCCACAAGGCACGCCCGCCAACCCGGGGCCGTCAAGCCCTCTCGCGCAGGGAGACCAGCTCCCCCACCCGGCAGCATCTCCCAACAACACCCCAACCCCCACCCTCTCCCCCACCATGTCCCCCGCTGTCCGCTCCCCCACCCTCGTCGGCTACGTCGTTGACGACCCCTCGGTGCTTGATCGGTTCGCAGCGAGTGACACCCCCTCGCGGGTCACGACGCTGGACGACCGCGAGCTGCTCGAGGAACTGCGGGCGGCCGGCCTGCCCGCGGGGCTGATCCGCACCAACGGCCGCACCCGCCTGGCGTTCCACAACGCCCGACCCGCCCCCACCGCCGTCCCCACCGCTCCCCCCACCGCTCCCCCCACCGCCGTCCCCGGGGCCGACCCCATACCATGACCGCGTGCCGACCCAGACCACCGAACCCCCGCCCGCTGCCACCACGACCACCGCCCCGGCCCCGGCTCCCGGGCTGGACCCGACCACCAAGCAGGCGGTGAGCCAGGTCTCGGCGACCGCGATGGTCTCGTTGCTCCTGGTGCTCGTGGTCACCTGCGTGCTGGTTCTGCTCATGCTGCGACGCCGCAGCCGCGCCGGGCGAAAGGGCCGCAAGACCGACCTCCGCACCGACGCCTGGGCCGAGGCCGCCCGCCGGGTTGATCTCGAAGACCACCCCGACATCCCCCGCGAGCCCGGCACCGAATGAGCACCCCCCCCACCCCCGCCACCTCGCCCCGCATAGAGCCCCTCGCGCAAGCGAGGGGACACCCGCACCCCGCGCTCGGCCCGCTCCCTTTCGCCGGCAAGCGCCCGATCGCGTGCGTCACCGGCGGGGCCCGCCGCGTCGGCCGGGCGATCGCGCTCGAGCTGGCGGCCCGCGGGCTCGACGTGCTGCTCACGTTCAACACTTCCGAACACGACGCCCGCGCCACCTGCGACGCGATCCGCGGGCTCGGGGTGGACGCCGCGGCGGTCGCCTTCGATCTGGCCGACCCGCCCGCGACACTCGCCCGCGCCCACCAGCTCGCCGCCGCGTTGCCCCGGCTCGATGTCCTCGTGCATAACGCCTCGACCTACGAGCCCTCGCCGCTGGTGCCTGTGGAATCGCTCGACCTCGACGCCGCCGCCCGGCAGCACGCGGTCAACGCGCTCTCGCCCTTAGCGCTCAGCGCCGCGTTGGCTCCGCTGCTCGGTGCCGCCGGCACCGGCGCGATCGTCGCGATGCTCGACATCCACACCGAGCCCGCCCCCCCACTCCCCCCACCCGTGGCACCGGCTTCCAGCCGGTGTGCCCCCCGCCGCGACCACGCCGCCTACGCGATGTCCAAGGCGGCGCTCGGGGCGATGGTCCGCGCGCTGGCGGTTGATCTGGCTCCCCGCGTCCGTGTCAACGGCATCGCCCCGGGCGTGATCGCCTGGCCGGAGTCCGGCCCCGAGGCCGACCCCGAGATGCAGGCCCGCTACCTGTCGCGGGTCCCGCTCAGGCGGACGGGCACGCCCGAGGACGCGGCCAAAGCCGTGGCGTTTCTCGCCCTCGACGCGGCATACACGACCGGGCAGGTGCTGGCGGTAGACGGCGGGCGGGCGCTGCGGTAGATGCCTCTGGTGGGTTGCCCGCGCCTACGCCTTCACGTCTGCAACCGCTTCCACCGCCGCCTTGAACATCGCCAGCCCCGGCGTCTCTCCCCGCTTCACCCCCGCGGGCAGCCGGGTCCACCACGGGTGCCGATTCCAGTCGAGGTACCGCTCGGGGTGGGGCATCAGCCCGAAGATTCGCCCCGTGGTGTCGCAGACGCCCGCGACCGCGCCCTGCGAGCCGTTGATGTCGGTGCGGGAGCGGAGCGCCACCTGCCCGTCGGCTTCGAGTGCCGCCAGCGTGGCTTGGTCTTTGGCGACAAACCGCCCCTCGCCGTGGGCGACCGGCAGGATCAGCACCTCGTCGGCCCCGTGCTGCTGCGCCATCTCGACCAGCGGCGCGGTCCAGATGCAGGGCGACCCCTCGACCGCCTCGACCCCGACCCAGTCGTCGACAAATCTCGCCGAGGCGTTGTCGGTCAGCGTGAGCGTGGGCTCTGGTGCGACCTCCGGCCAGGCCTCCCCGGCCCCCGGCCCGGGCAAGAGCCCGGCCTGCACCAGCACCTGGAACCCGTTGCACACCCCGAGGATCGGGCACCCTCGCTCGGCCGCCGCCCGCAGCCTGGGGTAGACCCGCTCGCGGAGTTTGACCGCGAGGATGCGGCCGGACGCGATATCGTCGCCGTAGCTGAACCCCCCGGGCAGCGCGATGAGGTCGGCGGCGTCAAGCACCGCCGGGTCGGCGAGCACCGCGTCGACGTGGACCAGCTCGGGCGTCGCCCCCGCCAGGGCAAACGCCCGCAGCAGTTCGACCTCGCAGTTGGTCCCGGCGGTGCGTACAACAAGAGCCTTTGGCATGGGCATAGCCTATCCCCGACCGCACGCATCCGCTTATCGAAAGGGGTTCTGCCCATGCCTCAGATCTTTCCGTTCTCGCCGTTCCAGTACGCCCACGGCCGGGGCGATGTCTCGGCCGTGATCGCCCCGCCCTACGACGTGCTCGGCGAGCCGGACAAGGCCGCCCTGCTCGAGCGTGACGGACACAACGTCGTCGCGGTTGATCTGCCGCACGTGCCGCCCAAGGAGCTGGGGCCGAAGGAATGCTACGGAACGGCCGCCGCGACGCTCGAGCGGTGGATTTCGACGGGCGTGCTGGCGCGGCAGGAGCCCCCGGCGATCTTCGCCTACCGCCAGTCGTTCGAGTTTCTCGGCAGGGCGTACCAGCGCTGCGGGATGGCGTGTACGGTCGAGACGATGCCATTTGGCCCGCGCAAGGGGGGCGGGGTTCTGCCTCACGAGCAGACGTTCAGCGGCCCGAAGGAGGACCGCTTCGCGCTGATGACCGCGACCAGGGCCCAGCTCTCGCCGATCTTCGGGCTGCACGCCGACGACTCGGGCGACGCGACCGCGCTGACACGCAGGCTCATGGACGCCAGCGACCCGGACATGACCGGCACCACCAGTGACGGCGTGCGGCATGAGGTCTGGACGATCACCGCCCCCGATTCGATCGCGGCCTACCGGGAGGCGCTGGCCGGCGAGGATGTCTTTATCGCCGACGGGCACCACCGCTACACGACGGGGCTGAACTATCTGGCGGCGCTGGAGAAAGAAGGCCCGGTGCCGGCCGACCACCCGGCCCGGCGGTGCATGATGGTGCTGGTGAGCATGTCCGATCCCGGGCTTGCGATCGGGCCGACGCATCGGGTGCTGGGGGGGATGGCTGACTACTCGATCGAGCGGTTCATCGAAGCGGCAACGCACGACCTGGCGATCAGGGAGGTCGCAGCAAACCCGTCAGCGCTCGAGCACGCGATCGAGCAGGCGGCCGTTGGGGTCGGGCACAACGCGCTGGGCCTGATCGACTTTGCCAGCGGGCGGTGTTTCGTCGCCACGACGCACGAGCCCGACGCCCTCGCGGTGATGTTCCCCAAGAAGCCGCCCGCCTGGCGGACGCTGGATGTCGCGGTGATCCAGCACCTGATCGTCGAGAAGATATGCCAGCCCAAACTCAACGCGGGCGAGCCGGTCAAGTGGGCGTTCCCGCATTCGGTCGAGGAGGTCATGGCGATCGGGACCGGCAAGGAGACGGGGGCCGGCGGGGGCCGCGGCTTTGCGCAGCTGGCGGTGATCGTGCGGCCGACGCCGCTGGACGCGGTCCGCGAGATCAGCCGGGCCAACGAGTTGATGCCGCAGAAGTCGACCTACTTCTACCCCAAGCTGGCGACGGGGCTTTTCGTAAACCCGCTGGCGTAGAGGCAGAGCGACCGACCGCCGAGACAACCAAGCCCGACGCGCCAGCGTGAGCCTCCGTCATGGCCACCCAAAGCTGTGGCCATGGCACCCGGCGTTTGGTGTCGGACCCGGAAGACCATGTCCCCCGCGCCGGACCATCAGCCGCCGGAGTCTTCCAGCCAAGTCAGCAGCTTGCCGGCCGAGAGGGCACCGGTGCGCCTTGAGACCTCGACGCCCTTGCTGTCGAGGAGGACGAGCGTGGGGAAGACCTCGATCCGGAGCAGCCGCAGATCGTGCTGGGTCTGTTCGAGCTCGGCGTCGGTGCCGTCGACGTAGGCGGGGACGACGTGCGCACCGATCCAGTCGGTCACCCGCGGGTCGGCGAGCGCGCCGCGCTTGAGCGACTGGCACGGGCCGCACCAGTCGGCGGTCACCAGCGCCAGCACCGGCTTGCCGGTCTCGGCCGACTCGGTGAGCGCAGCGTCGAGGGTCGTGTGCGCCGCAAACGACGCGGGGGTCTCGGCCACGCCGCCGAAGCGGGAGCGAAGCACGCCCAGAATCGCCACCACGACCACCAACATCACGATCGGCCCGAACCAGTTGCGTTTCTTCATCGCGGCCGTCTCCTGTCGGCGTGTGGGGGGCGGGACACGCCGGGGCCCGGCGTCGGGTGCCTCCCCAATCTCTCCCAGATGCCCACGTTCCTAGGCACCGATTTGTTCCAGCATCCGCTCGATGTACCGCCAGGCGTTGAGCTGCCGTTGAATCTCGGCGAGATTCTCGGGCGGTACCGATGCTCCCCCCACTCCCTCTTTCACCCCCACATCCCCCACCTCCACCACATCCCCCATCTCCACCACCTCTCCCATCTCCCCCACATCCCCCACCTCCTGCACCTCCTGCACCTCCTGCACCGCAGCAAACAGCCCCCCCAGCCGCTCGATATACCGCTCCCGCTCGGCCGCCACCCAGTCACGCCAGCGGGCCATCTCGGCAGCATCGCCCGAATCGGCCGCCTCCTCGACCGCCATGCGGGTTTCCATGATCTCCATGAGAAAGCCGTCGGGCAGCTCCCGCCCGTCGCCCAACCCACCCCCACCACCCCCACCGAGCCGCTCGAGCAAGGCCCGGGCCCGGGTTTCGGGGTCCAGGAGGGTGGCCTTTGCCGTGTTCAAGGCCGCCGAGCGTCGGTCGGCCTCGGCCACCCGCTCCGGATCGGCACCCACCAGGTCCGGGTGGCAGGCCGCCGCCCGCAGCAGGTAGGCCCGCTGGATATCCGCCGGATCGAGATCGAACCTCGCCTCGAACCCTAGTGTGTCGAAAGGATCGCTCGCCATGCCAAACTCTATCGCTGCCATTGACACCGACCCGGTCTTGCCCGACGATGGGCGGGAAGGCTTCTGCTTCTGTGGCTCTCGCCGGCAGGAAAGGATTTCGCCATGAGCGGACACATCGGGATCGCCGGCGTCAGCCCCGAGGGCGCGGCCCTGTTCTTCCAATCGGCCAACCGCCACCTGGCCGAGACCGGGCGGGACTCGCGGCACTGGCCGCGGATCACGCTGCACAACGAGCCCTTCGGCATCTATCTCGACGCGGTCCGCGACCGCGACTGGATGCGGGTCGGAGCGCTGCTCCGACGCTCGGCCGACAAGCTCGCGGGGTGCGGGGCGACGTTCTGCCTCACCCCCGACAACGCGGTCCAGCACGGGATCCACGTCGCCGAGGTGGGCTCGCCCATCCCTTGGATCAGCATGCCCGAGCTCATCGCCGACGCGCTGGTCGAGGCCGGGTGCAAGACCGTCGGCATCATCGGGACCAAACTGGTCACCACCGGCTCGACCTACCAGACGATGCTCGGGCTCCGCGGCATCCACCTGCTGGCCCCGGAAGACGACGAGATCGAGGACCTCGATTCGATCATCTACCAGGAGCTGATCTTCGGCCGCTGCTCCTCCAGATCCCGCGACCGGGTGATCGGCGTGGTCGAGCAGTTCCAGAAACGAGGCTGCGAGGGGGTGATCCTGGGGTGCTCCGAAGCCCCTCTGGTGATTACGCCTGACATCTCGCCGATCGCGGTGTTTGACGCTGCCCAGATCCTCGCGGTGGGGGCTGTCGAGCGGGCGGCGGGGTGATTGTGCTGCAAGAATCTTGATCTTTTGGCAGATTGGGGCATCAAGACGGGGCGATTCCGTGTATATTGAGCAAAGGATCGGGCTCCCGGGCCCCAGCCGAGTATGTCTCGGCCAGGTGCCGCGGCCTGGGAAAGACCCGACCCGCGTCCGGCCGAGCAGGCCGAACGTGACCAAGCACTGTTCATCCACATAGGCTGGACGAACAGACGAGCCATATGGTAAGCTAGTACCCGGCGGTGATCGGTGCCCAAGATGGGGGAGGCCCCAGAGTTGGAACACCAGAGCCGGGGAGTGAGAGCCGGGTGCGGATGCCGTCGCGAGCGGGCCGTGCCTCCAGATGGTGGGCCGTGTGATCGGCCCACAGAACGCCGCCTTCGCCGACCCCGTGTCGGCGGGACCATGCCGACCCGGGTCGGCGAGACCGACCATGCCGACCTGGGTCGGCGAGACCGACCATGCCGACCTGGGTCGGCGAGACCGACCATGCCGACCTGGGTCGGCGAGACCAAGGAACAGCCGCCCCGAGGACCGGGGCTTGGGAGCAGAGCAATGAGCATCACCGACCGTCGCTCGTGGTGGAATCGTCGTCGCAACACACGGACCGCTGCCGTCCTCCTCAAGGACGCAGGACGCGCCCAGCTCTCGAGCCTCGAAGAGCTCGAAAGCCGCGTGCTGCTCAGCGACCCCGGCTCGACCTTCTCCGACGCCCAGGAGCTGATCCTCGACGGCAACGGGCAAGCAACCTACGACGACGAACTCCCCGACACCGCCGACATCGACATGTACACCTTCAGCGTGTCGAGCCCGGACTTCATCACGATCCTCGCCGACGCGGTCAACACCGCCGACAACTTCGACGACCGCGTCGATACCCAGCTCACGGTCTTTGACTATCAGGGCAACGCGCTGGGCTCGTCGCAGGACAGCGGCAGCCTCACCGGCGGCACGCCGATCGACGCGTGGTTCGGGTTCGTCCCCACCGCCAGCCAGCAGGACCCCGACACCGGGCTGTACACCTTCTTCGTCGCGGTCTCAGCCGAGAACGCTGCGACCAACGGCGCGACGGGGTTCTACACGATGCGCGTGGACGGGATCTCGACGGCAGTCACCCTCAGCGGCGACGCCGACTTTACCGACACCGACGGCACGCTGACTCGAGCGCTCGAAGATATTGTGTTCTCATTCACAACCGGCAGCGGCGATATCTTCGACGGCATCGCCACCGCCAACGCCAAAGCCGACAGCGCCGTCCTCGACACCCGAATCGATGTCTACGACAGCACCGGCGCCCTGATCATCGGCGACAGCCAGGCCGGGCGGCTCACCAATGCGTTCGCCATCTTCGACAGCCAGACCGAGGGCAGCTACTTCGTCCGTGTGCGGAGCGATGAGTTCGAGCCGGGCAGACCGTTCGCAGACGACTTCACACTCCAGATTGATGCCGCGGGCTTTGATATCCCGCTCGATCCGGTCTCGCGGGTTGGGTTCCAGGATTTTAATACAGATCGTGCGTTTAACATCGGCGGCCAGGCTGGCACCGAGCTTTATTCTTTCATGGCGCAAGCAAGCGGGCCGGCGATCATCTCGGCTGAAGGACGCGGCAATCCCTTCCTTGGCATTGATCCCCAACCTGACCCCAGCCTGACGCTCTACGACTCCGAAGGAAACTTGATCGCCTTCAATGACCGGTTCTTCGGCGACAGCCCGCAGATCGAATCCAACCTTGTTGGTGGCGATCGATACTTCGTCGTCATTGACGCTTTCGACCGCGCCTCCGATGGTGGCGTCGCGATCATCGTGGAAGCCAACCACACCTTCGACGAAGCCATCGGCCTGGACGACCACGCCGACTCGCTCGACTTTGCGAACGCGACACCGATCGTCTGGAGTGACTGGAAAGTGTCCGAGGACAACGTCCTCGGACAGGGGCCGCTGGTTGACCACTCGCTGGTCTCCACGGGCTCGTTCACCGGGCGCATCAACCGCGGCTCGGACACCGACGTGTTTGTCTTCGTGCCGCCGGTTGACATGCTCGGCGAGTATGTTGGCAATATCGGTGACGAGGTTGACGACGACGGCGACGGCATCGTCGATCGTGACGGCGATGCGGTGCTCGACGGGGCAGCGATTCCGTGGTATGAGAACTACCGCCCCGCGACACGGGTCGAGATCCAGATCCAGGCGTTCGAGGATCCGGGCGGCGTTCCCCTCACGTTCCTCACGCCTGCGGTACGGGTCTACGACTCCAACGGCGACATCGTGTACGACCTGAACACCGACACTTTTGACGATATTCTTGGCCTGGACTTTGCGGGCTCGCTTGATCCGGCGCGGTACTTCGGTGATCTCGACTTCGGCGCGCTGGGTGTGGACTACGCCGCCGGCGCAACTCCATTCGAGGGTGTCTTCAGCCTCGAGGTCTGGGGCGGTGAGCCGTACTACATCGAGGTTTCCAGCGACAACGGCACCGGACGATACAACGCCTTCGTCTCGGTGGACGGCTTCCCCGATCCGACCGACGAGAACAACTGGTCGGATATCAACTCCGGCAACGCGCAGTTCGACGACACCTTCAACGGTATCGCCGACGACACCGGCACCTACACCGTGTCGGGGTTCATCGAGACCCCCAACAACTTCAACAACCAAGCCATCGACTTCGCCAACGCTCAGACGATCAGCCTCGGCGCAACCAACGGCGCGTACACCGGGCCGATCGGGTCTCCTATCACCCCCGGTGTCGGCTACATCCTGGACCGTTCGGCGAACCTCGAACGGGCATTCGTCATGGGGAACGCGCTTTACCCGTCTTTCGCCCCGATCGACAACCTCGCCGGCGCAACGATCCTTGCGGGGTACGACGACGACGATATCCTGGGCTTGGGCGCGTTCAACAACACCGGCGTCAGTGTGCTGCGCCAGTCGGGCCTTGCGGGGATCGAGCACCCACTGGATAACGACATCTACACCTTCCGTGCGGCAGCATCGGGCTTTGCCGAAGTCCGGATCTACACCACCCAACTCAACGACTGGTTCGACGAATGGATCGCCGACGGCATCGGCGAACTGGTTGATGCGAGCATCGCAGACGACTTCAACGACGATACCGACGACGATGAGGACAACGACGACGACGGCAAGGTCGGCGACGGCGACCCGCACAACGAGGACGAGGGCGACGATCCGTTCGGTGACTTTGACGACGGCGGGTTCTACCTCGACGACAACGGCAACGTCGCGGGCGAAGGGGCGACGCAGATTCATACCCAGAAGACCAAGACCTACAACTCCATCCTCGACTCGGCCCTCCGAATCTTCGACAACGACTTCGAGCAGATCGGGTACAACAACGACAACAACGCCATGCTCGGCGAGACCGAGACTACCTACTCAGGGCCCAACGGCGAACGCACCTACTTCAAACGCGACGCCCGTGTGACCTTCCCCATCGTCAAGGGCGAGATCTATTACATCCAGGTCGAGAGCGGCCAGGCCGACCAGTACACCGCGTGGCAGACCGACAGCACCCTGCCCGTCTCCTGGCAGAACATGATCGGCTCCTACGAGATGCTGGTCAACACCATCCCCACACTCAACAACGACGACCACACCGACGCCGGCATCTTCAATGCCACCACAATCGGGATCGACGAAGCCACCGGCATCGGCTCGATCGCAGGCACCATCGACAACAACGCCACCAACCCGCTGGACGCGGACCTGTTTGCGTTCACCGCGCCTGCCAGCGCCGAGCTGACCATCACCGTGGCACGCGCCGAGGGCTCGACCCTCATCCCCGCAGCCACCCTCTTTGAGATCAGCCGCCTCTCGGCAAACAACTACGACACGCTCACCCGCGCCACCGAGACCGCCACCAGCAGCGGCTCGCTCACGATCACACTCGACGTCACCAAGGGCGAACGCTACGTCGTGCAGGTCATTGGTGCTGGCAGCACCGAGGGCGACTACACCGTCGAGCTCTCCGGCCTGATGGTTGTGGACGACCACGCCGACGTGCTCGAGGTCCAGAACGCCACCGAGATCGAACTCCTCGACTTCCTCGGCTCGGCCGAGGCCGACGGCTCGATCGAGGGCAACGGCGACACCGACCTCTTCAAGTTCGAGGTCGGCGACTTCACCGACGCGACCATCACCGTCAGCGGCATCAACGGGTTCAACCCCTACGTCGAGGTCTTCGAGACCTCGGTCGACCCCTCCGGCAACCCCGTCCTGCTCAAGATCGACCGCAACGACGACCTCTCGGCTGACAACACCGACGCGCAGGTCGTCGTCGGCCTGACCCCGGGCCGCATCTCCGGGCTCACCGGCGACGCGTACCCGTTCTATTACGTCCTGGTCCGGGCGTCCGACCTCCAGACCGACGAGGGCGACTACACCGTTTCGTTCTCGATCACCAAGACCGACGACCACCCCGACGCCGGGCAGTTCAGCTTCGCCACACCCATCGCGATCGACAACGAGAACGGACAGGGGCAGGACACAGGCGTTGTCGAGGTCGAGGGCGATACAGACCTCTTCCGCTTCACCGCACTCGCCGGAGGCACCGCGCGGGTCACCGTCTCGCGGCCCGACGGCAGCACCTTCCTGCCCAAGCTCTCCATCATCGACGCCGACGGCAACGAACTCGATACGCCCTCCGACGGCGCGATCCCCGGCACGGTCCAGACCAGCGTGGTCCGCGGCCAGATTTACTACCTCCTCGTCGAGGCATCAAGCATCGCGACCGGCGACCAGACCACCGGCGACTACACCGTCACCGTGGTCGAGCCGCCGCTGGATGACTATCCCAACGCCCTCGAGTGGTCCATCGCCCACGCCCTCACGCTCGACGCCGATACCGGCGACTCCATCCTCGGCACGCAGGATGAAGGCAGCCCCCTCAACCCACGCCTCGAAGTCGTCGGCGACACCGACCTCTTCACCTTCGCAACCATCGCGACCGGCAACGTCGCGATCAGCTTCGACCCCCTCGTCGACAGCATCATCGGCATCCGCCCGGAGATCAGTGTCTACGACTCCACGTTCACACTCGTCCAGACCGTCTCGGCGAGCGGAACAGGCGAAACCGTCGCCATCGTGCTGACCGACACCACACCCAACGAACGCTACTACATTCTGGTCAGCGATGTCATCGGCAACCGTACCGGCGAGTACCAACTCGTGGTCAACGGGGAGCCCGCTGACGGCGGCGGCGGCGGCGGCGGCGACGGCTTCGACTTTGACAACGCCACGGAAATCACGCTTGATCCCATCAGGGCCGACGGCACCATCAACGGCATCATCGCCCAAGCCGGTGAACGCGACCTGTTCACGTTCTCGGCTCCTTCCGGCGGCGATATCTATGTCCAGATCATCACCGCCCAGGGTTCGCTGATCGACGCGACCATCACCATCCTCGATGCCGCGACCGAAACCGCGGTGCTCACCTCCGACGCCACCGGCATCCCCGGTGTGGACGCCGCCGTCCGATTCGAGTCCGCCGGCCAGGGCACCCAGTACTGGGTCATCGTTGACGGCATCGGCACGGGCGTGGGCTCGTACACGATCAAGATCGACGCCGAGCCCGAGGTCTTCCGTATCTTCTACCCCGCGGGCTTTGCCGGGCCGAGCATCAACGAGTTCGTCTCGCTGGCCAACCCCAACAGCTTCGACATCACCTACTCGGTCATCCTCCGCTACGAGGCCGGGGACCGCGACCAGACCATCGTCTCCAACGCCACCCTCGCCGCAGGAAGCCGCGGCGGCGTGACGATCAGTGTCGCGGGCCAGGCCTCACCGGTCGGTGCCCGCATCGCCCCCTACTCGATCGAAGTCCAGGCGATCGGCGGCCCGATCGGCGCGGCGATGGGCCACTTCGACTTCGGGTCCACCACCGGCGACGCCTTCACCGACGTCATCTCCCCGGCGTGGAGCCTGGCCCGTATCGAACGCAACTCGGGCAACGTCAACGACTTCGTGCTCTACTTCAACCCGCACGACTTCGACGTCGACGTGACGCTCACCGCCTACGACACAGCGGGCAACCCGATCGAGATCACGACCACCGTCGGCGCACTCCGCCGCGGCGGGCTCAACATCGACCAGGTCTCGGCCCTCCCGGTCGGGGTCTTCGGCGCCACCGTGACGGCGACGCCGACCGACAGCGCCAACGCCGCCGACTTCCAGGGCATCGTCGTCGGGCAGAGCCACTTCGACCTCGTCAACGAATCCGGCTTCGGGCTCATCGCCGACCCGATCGGTGGCAGCCTCAACGGCGCGGTCCCCTCCCTCATCGAGAGCGACGCGGCCGACAGCGAACTGGTCCTCTTCAACCCCAACCCCTTCACCGCGACCGTGGAAATCCGCGGCGAGTACGTCCGCGCACCGCTGCCCGACCTCGCCCGCAACATCTCCATCCCCGCTGGCGGCACCGTCCGCCTGACCGGGACCGAGCTGGGCATGATCGACAGCCAGCCCCTCGGTATCCGCTATACCTCCAACTACCCGATCACGGTGCTGGGCAGCCAGACCCAGTTCGGCGACGCCGACGCCTCGATCGCGTCGAGCCAGGCCGGCACCGGTTGGTTCTTCGGCGCCGCGTTCATCAACAGTGCACTGGCCGGCGAGTCCTACTTCGAGACCCTCGGCATCTACAACCCCGCGAACACCGCCGCAGAAGTCAGCGTCGAGCTGTTCTTCCTCGACGGCACCGCCGAGACCATCGTCGTCAGTGTCGGTGCCAACGGGTTCGCCGAGGTCCGCCTCCACGAGACGCTCGGGTCGGACTTCCAGAGCAACACCAACCGCCCGGCCGACTTTGATCCCAACGCTGTGCTCGGCCGTCCGGGCCTCAACTTCTTCTCGCTCTTTGCCTCGTCGGACTCACCCATCGCGGTCAGTTTCACCCACTACGACCTGTTCCTCCAGGGCGGCTGGACCAACGCCGGCGCAGCCCTCGGCCCGCTCAACCCCATCTCCACGATCCTGTAAAAAAATCCTCGCCGGGCGGGCGCAGGACGCAACCCGCGGGCTGACGCCCGGTAGAAAATCACAACACGATCCCCCTCACGGGGCGGTGCCCAAACCTGGGCCCGCCCCGGTTTTTTTGCCCGCATACCGATGCCCCCTCGATCGCGCGAGGGGCTCAACCAAATTTCATGCGAGAGGATCGACGACGCGTGACAACTCGACGCGTGGCAAGTCGACGCGTGGCAAGTCCTTGTAGAGCCCCTCGCGCGAGCGAGGGGGCAGGAGAAACCGCATCCAGCACCGCGAATCACAGTGATGCAAAGTGCTCTATTCCTCTTCAGTCGGCGGCAACTCCGACGCCTCGATCTCACCGCCGCTGAGCATCCATTCATCGAGCCCCCCGGCGTAGAACTTCACCCCGCCGTACCCGGTCGCCAGCAGCCGCTTGAACATCGCCCGCGCCACCGCCGAACCCGGATTCTCGCCGTAGACGATCAGCCGGTCGAACTTCTGCAGGCCGTGGTCCCTCGGGTCGTCCTCGCGCACGTCCGGCAGCCGCAAGTTCACCGCACCCGGCAAGTGCCCGACCGCGTAATACTTCGGGGCTCTGGGGTCGATCAGCAGCGCGTGCTCGGGCTCTTCGTCGGCCCGCCGGCCGATCGCTTCCCGCACGTCCGCGAGCGTGTAGATGACGCTCTCGTTGATATCTTTCCCACTGGTGCCTTTCTCGCACCCGCCGAGCCCTGAAAGAGCCAGCGTCGCCCCAGCGAGCGCGAGGCCCACGATCAATGTTCTGCATGGTTGCATGGTCGGGAGAATACACTGTCTCGGCCGGCTGTTCTCGCTGGGGAGGAACGATCACCGTGCATATTCCCGTCGCTCTTGTTTGTCTCGGCTTGCTCTGGAACGCTCCGGCCCGCGAGATCGGCGTCGCAGCCAGCGCCAGCGACCTCCACGCCAACCCCCGGCTGGTCGCCGAACGCCCGGTCGTCATGCCCGGTGAAACCGTCTGGCTCGCGATTGATTTCACCATCGACGACGGCTGGCACACCTACTGGCCGGGCATCAACGACACCGGGTTCGCCCTGGACACCACGATCGAGGCGTCTCGAAACGTCGACGTAGGCGACCCGGTCTGGGCAGCCCCCCGCCGCTATGTCACCACCGGCGACATCCTCGACCACACCTTTGACGAGCACATGACGGTGCTCCTGCCGGTCACGGTCTCGCCCGAAGCCCGGCTGGGCGACCAGATCACGCTGAAGATCAACGGCCGCTGGCTCGTGTGCCAGAACGCCTGTGTGCTCGAGTCTGCCGACCTTGCGATCACGATCCCTGTCTCCGACGCGCTCAGCAAGCCCTCGCGGGAGGTCTCGGCCCTCTTCGAGCGTGCGCGGCGGCGACTCCCAGAACCCGTCACCGACGAAACCCCGGCCGAGATCGAGCTGGCCGGGAACACCCTCCGCGTCACCAGCAACATCGCCCGGCGGTTGGCGTTCTACCCGTGGGACGACAGCCGTCGGCCCCGCGATCTGCTCACCCAGGGAGCCTCGGAGACCGGCACGCTCGTCATCGACTTCCGCGACAGCGACAAGCCGGTCCGAGGCGTGCTGGAGATCTGGACATCAGACGACGAGTCGAAGGTGTACGCGATCGAGATCCCCGAGCCCACAGCACACACGCCGACGGGCTCTTCGGAATCAACAGACACCACCCGCCCGTAATCTGAGTCCGACACCACCCCGTTTCAGAGTTCATTTCACCCCGGAGACCAGACCATGCACCGTAAATCCACCCGCGTCTCGTTGTTCGCCCTTGTTGCTGCCGGCGTTGTCGCGGCGGCCCCCGCCATCGCAGCCGCCCAGACCGCGGTCGCCCCGCAGCGCGAGGGCGAGACCCACGAAGTGCAACTCCGCGAGTTGCCGACCGAGGGCAAAATGGCCAAACTCCAGGATATCGTCGGCAAGCCCGTCGCCGACTTCACGCTCACCGACACCGAAGGCAACAGCCACACCCTGAGCGACTACCTCAACGACGGCAAGATCGTCGTCATCGAGTGGTTCAACTCCACCTGCCCTTACGTCGTCCGCCACTACACCGGCGACGCCACCATGAACGACACCGTCGCCAAGTACGAGGACAAAGACGTGGCCTGGCTCGCGATCGCGACCGGGCGGACCGCCAACGCCGAAGTCAACGAGAAGGCCCGCGAGCAATGGGACATGAACCACCCCGTGCTGCTCGATCCTTCGGGCGATGTCGGCCGGGCGTATGGGTCCAAGAACACCCCCACCATGTACGTCATCAGCAGCGACGGCATCCTCGCCTACGGCGGCGCGATCGACGACAACGCCAGCGGCCTCGACACCAACCCCACCAACCACGTCGAGGCTGCGGTGGACGCCCTGCTCGAAGGCTCAAACGTCACCACCACCTACACCAAGGCCTACGGCTGCAGCGTGAAATACTCCCGCAAGTAATCCTGAGCCCGCTCCATCTTCGCCGGCCCGACCGTCGCGGTCGGGCCGGTGTCTTTTTGATCCTCAACCCTCCCACGCGGGCTGGCTTCCTCTGCGCCCGACGACCGATACCATCCTCCATGGACGCGCTGCTCAATCTATTCACGACGCTCTACAACCTGCTCCTGGTGGTGGTCGGCTTTGGGCTGGTCATCTTCATCCACGAGATGGGCCACTTCCTCACCGCCCGTTGGGCCAAGATTCGCGTCTTCGCGTTCGCCCTGGGCTTCGGGCCGGCGGTCGTCAGCTTCCGCAAAGGGATGGGCTGGCGGCGGGGATCCAGCGAGCCGGAGTACATCAAACTCCTCACGGCTGCTGAGGACCTCCGCGGCGAAGCACGTGAGCAGGCCCGCGCAGATCTCTCGGGCAAAGTCAGCCCCACCGAATACCGCCTCAACGCCCTGCCCTTCGGCGGGTACGTCAAAATGCTCGGCCAGCACGACCTCCACCCCGAGGGCACAAACGCTGCAACGCCCCCCGACAGCTATCTCGCCAAGCCGATCTGGAAGCGCATGGTCGTGATCTCCGGCGGCGTGGTGATGAACATCCTCCTCGCCCTGGCGATCTTCATGCTGGTCTTCTTTGTCGGGCTCGAGACCGAGCCGGCGAAAGTCGGGCGGGCGCAGGCCGGCACCCCCGCCGCGCAGGTCCTCCCCGACAACGCCGAGCAACTCGGCATCACCCGCCCGGGTCTTCAGCCCGGCGATATTGTGCTCGCAGTCAACGGCCGGACCCCCGATGACTTCAACGACGTCGTCATGGCGGCCGCGATGTCCGGCCCCGGCGAGATGGTAAGCCTCCGCATCGAGCGCCCCGGCATCACCGAGCCGTTGCGGTTTGCGATCGAACCCGAGCGCGACCAGTTCACCAACCTGTTCAGCATCGGGATCGAGCCGGCGATGACGCTGACGATCCCCGAGCAGTACGCCCAGAGCCCCGAGGATTGGCGTGCGGTTGCCGACAGCTTCGGCCTCGTCGGCGTCGAGCCGGGGATGCGGGTGGTCTCGGTCAACGGCGACACCACGATCGAGTCCTTCGGCGACCTGCTCGACGCCGCCCAGGAGTCCGAGGGCCGCCCGCTCGAACTGGTCTTTGATGACAATACCGGCGCACAGCAGGCAGTCACCATCACGCCCGCCCCGAGCCTCATGCGCGACGACACCAACCCCGACCCGAGCGTGGTCAGCCCGATCCAGCACCTGCTCGGCCTGGTCCCGGTGATGACGGTCGCCGAACTTGCCCCGGGGAGTCGGGGCTACGAGCAGGGGCTCCGCACCGGCGACATCTTCGCACAACTCGGCAGCATCGAGTTTCCCAGCACCGACGAGGGCATCAGCGAGATCCAACGCCACCCGGGCAAGCCGATCGAGGTCGTGGTCCTCCGCGCCAGCGACAACGGCGAACTCCACGAGGTCGCGTTCACCGCCAACGTTGACGGGGAAGGACGCATCGGATTCAACGCCGGCACCCCGGCCCGAGCGCCCGCGTTCGTCACCCTCACCCCCCGCACCCTCCGAGGCATCAAGCCGGGCTCGCCCGACTACACCCCGGCTGCCCTTGACGCGATCACCCGCCCCGGCTCGCGCATCCTCGCCGTGGCGGGCGCCCCTGTCAGCACTTTCGCCGACATCCGCGCCGCCCTCATCGCCGCCACTGCCGAATCCCACGCAAGCGGTGCCCACGGTGCCCAGGCCGCGACCGTCTCCCTCGATATCCAGCCACCGCTGCCGCCGCAACCCGATGGGTCGCGCCTCGTCGAGACCGTGAGCCTCA
This sequence comes from Planctomycetota bacterium, assembly GCA_030950285.1. GTDB lineage: Bacteria > Planctomycetota > Phycisphaerae > Phycisphaerales > UBA1924 > PNC22. The sequence goes on from JAUZRR010000033.1 coordinate 74,527, forward strand.
CCATCGACGCCGAGCAACTCGCCCGGCTCCATGCGCTGGGGTGGAACCTGCCCATCGGGTCGTGGCTGTTTGCGCCCGAGTCGTTCACCCTCCGCGCGACCGGCCCGATCGACGCGATCCGCATGGGCATCAACCGCACCCAGCGCATGATGGCGATGACCTATCTCACCATCGCCCGGCTCGTGCAGGGGACCGTCAAAATCGACAACCTCAAGGGGCCGGTCGGCATCGCGCACCTGGGCACCCAGGTCGCCTCGCGTGGCTACATCTGGCTCATCTTCTTCATGGGGCTCATCAGTGTGAACCTCGCGGTCATCAACTTCCTGCCCCTCCCCATCGCCGACGGCGGGCAGTTCCTCATGCTGCTCTACGAAGGAATCCGCGGCCGCCCGCTGCCCATCCCCGTGCAAAACGCCATCACCGCCGCGGGACTCTTGCTGCTGGTCTCGGTCTTCCTGCTCGTCACCTACAACGACGTCTCCAACCTCTTCGGCGGCTGACAATCTCTAGCATGCGCCCTGCAGCCGTGCCACCGAGATCGGCACGGCGATCTCGGTGCTGTCTTTCGCCGGGTTTGACGCTCCTAACCTCCGTCCGTGGGCCTGCTCATCCTCCTCGCGCTCGGCTTTGTCGTCTACTGGACGTTCCTCGTCCTGGTGACACTTGATGCGCTGCGCAAGCCCCCCCGCCGTTCGCTGGCGTGGTGCCTCGCACGGAGCCAACCCTTCGAGCCCACCGAGTTGCCCGCGCCGCGCGAGTTTGAATGCAGCGAGATCACCGAACCCGCCGCAACAAACTCGATCCGCCCCACGACCCACCCCACAACCTGCCCGGTCTGGACCATCCCCGGCGACGACCCGGCCGGCCCGGTCGCGATCTTCAGCCACGGCTGGGGCGAGTCGAAACAGGCCGTCCTCCAACGCCTTGATGCGCTCGCGCCTGTGTGTTCGACGATCGTGTCATGGGACATGCCAGGCCACGGCGACGCCTCACCCGGCGCGTGCCGACTGGGCATCAACGAACACCGCGCCCTCGGCGAGTTGATCGAGACCGTCGCCGAATCGCTCGCGCCCGATCACCCGATCGTGCTCGTCGGGTTCTCGATGGGCGCGGGCGTATCACTCCGTGCCGCAGCCGACAACCCCGACCGTGTCGCAGCCGTCATCGCCGAAGCGCCCTACCGCTTGCCTCAGACCCCCGCGCAGAACGTCATGCAGTTCAAGGGCTTTCCGTACCGGCTCAACCTTCGGCCGGCGCTCGCCATCACCGGCTTGCTCGCCGATCGCAACCCAACTTGGCAGGGCTTTGACCGCGCAGCCATCGCGTCACGCCTCGGCTGCCCGCTGCTGGTGATTCACGCGATCGCCGACGAGATGTGCCCCCTCGCCGACGGCCGCGCCATCGCCGACGCCGCACCCGACGCCGAGATCGTCGAGATCGCCGGCGCCTCGCACACCGACCTCTGGCAGCAGCCCGGGCCGCGTCAAGAAGCCCGGCAAGCCGTCCTGGCCTTCATCGGCGCGCTCAAGCCGGGTCACGCCGCCCCCGCCGCGTCGGCCGCCCCGACGGATTAGAATCCTCCATGCCCGCCCCAAATGGCACGCCACACGCCGGCACAGAAACTCGCCGCGAGCCGCACCCGATTCCTGCGAGCCCCACCGTTGATTCGGTCATGGCAACACGCCGGGCCGCGTCGTTTACCACGCGCTCGATTAAGACCTCGACCAAACTCGCCGGCCTCAGGCTCGCGCTCTCCATGACCGACCTGACCACCCTCGAAGGCAAAGACTCGCCCGAAAAGGTGCGGAGTTTGTGTCGCAAGGCCATCCGCCCCTTCGAGCGGGACGAGGAACTGCTGGGCGAACGGCTGCCGCATGTGGCAGCGGTGTGTGTCTATCCGAGCATGGTGGCAGTCACCCGGGAGGCCTTGGAAGGCGGGGATACACACCGGCTGGAAGCCGGTGCCACGGACGCCGATCGTGGCACCGGCTTCCAGCCGGTGTCGAGCCGCCCCAAAGTCGCCAGCGTCGCCACCGGCTTCCCCAGCGGCCAGTACCCCCTCTCGGTCCGCCTCCGCGACACCGAGCAGGCGATCGCCGACGGAGCCGACGAAATCGACATGGTCATCAACCGCGGCGCCTTCCTCAGCGGCAAGTACGACATCGTGGCAGAAGAAATCCGCGAGGTCGCAGCCGTGTGCGATGCACATACCACCACCAGTGGGGCGGGCGCCTCGCCCGCCAGTGTCCATCTCAAAGTCATCCTCGAAACCGGCGAGCTCGAAACCCTCGACAATGTCCGCCGGGCCAGCGACATCGCCATCGCCAACATCCGCGACGGCGACTTCATCAAAACAAGCACCGGCAAAGTCTCGCCCGCCGCCACCATGCCCGTCACGCTCGTCATGCTCGAAGCGATCCGTGATGAGTATCTGCGCTCCGGCCGACTGATCGGCATGAAACCGGCCGGCGGCATCCGCACCGCCAAGCAATCGCTGCACTATCTGACAATGGTGGCCGAGACCCTCGGCCACCTGCCCGAGCAAGAGGGGTGTCCGTGGCTCAGCCCCAACCTCTTCCGCTTCGGCGCAAGCTCGCTGGTCAACGACATCCTCCGCCAACTCGTCAAACA
>JAUZRR010000034.1 GCA_030950285.1 Planctomycetota bacterium
GGCTTTGCCCAGCGCCGGCAGCAGGATGCCGATGAGCAGCGCGATAATCGCGATAACCACCAGCAGTTCGATGAGTGTGAATCCGAGTCGGGTGGGTCTTTGCATGTGCTTGTGCATGGTTTTCTCCTCTTGAGGCGAGCTGTCGGCGTGAACTGTACGTACCAACAGCCGGCAGCTGCGAAGCATTCCGATTTTTTACCCCATGACGGTATCGGCAAGAACAGCCGCGTCACGATCATTGTGCGCCGGGAACGGCGCTCGGTCAACTATTCGCACGCAGAGGTGGTGTGGAGGCATCCGGGCAAGAAAAAAGACATCGGCCCGGCGGGAATGCCGGGCCGATGTGGTGTCAAATGGGGGTATGTACTGAATCAGCCGCTGTTGCGGATTTCCGAACCGCCGTAGTCGATGCCGTGGAGGCCTTCGCGGGTCCAGCGGAAGTAGGTGTTCAGGCCAACGTCTTTGACGCCACCGCTCCGTGTGGGGGGCTCGTAGAGCTCGTTGGGGACGTAGTCCATGAGGGAGTGCGCGTCGCTGCGCGGGTTGTTGGGACGGAAGCTGAGGTTGGAATCGCCGGTGGTGCGGAAACTGACCGACCCATCAAAGAAGAGGAGGTTGGTCTTGGCGTCGTCGTAGGCGTAGAACTGGATTTTGGCGGCACTGTGGAAGTCGTAGAAGTCAAACATCTGCACCTTGTTGGAGGGGAAGTCCACCTCGCGGATCTGTCGCCTGCCAAACTCGGGGTTCGGGAACCAGAACAGGTCGTGGTTCTGCCTGTACTGGTAGACGGTGTTGACCCGTGGCGTCCCCTTATCCGGGGCCCATGATGCCGGAACAAACTGGTATGTCGAGCGATAGGGCGTCATGATGTTGTACGCCTCGCTGCCCTGCTCGTTGATGTCCGGCGGGTTCTTCGGGTCTTTCTGCCAACTGATGAGCGTCCGGTCTTCGGGGCACGCGGCCGTCTGCTCGGGGATCACGTCGGCCATGTAGTCCACCACCACCGCGTGGCTGAACCGACGCTGTGGGGCACGGTTTCTCAGCGGCGGGATCGTAGTATCGCCGGTCTTGCGGCGGATGATCTCGGTGAGTTGGAACATCTGCGCGAGATTGTTGTCGCGGCCGGCATTCCGAAGATCAGGGAACTCCGTGGTGTAGTTGCCCGCGTTCCAACTGAACGAGGCGATCTTGTCCTCGTAGTCGGCCGCGTAGCTGTTGACCGCAACGCCGACCTGCTTGAGGTTTGAGCCACAGATCGAGAGGCGGGCTGCTTTGCGGGCTTTGCCCAGCGCCGGCAGCAGGATGCCGATGAGCAGCGCGATAATCGCGATGACCACCAGCAGTTCGATCAGGGTGAATCCGAGACGTGTGCGTTTGTGCATTTCCTTGCGTCCTTTCTGTAGCCCGGACATCGCCGGGCCGGGGGTCGAACGACCCCGCTTCTTCTCCTGCCGATCACCTGCCCCTGTTGTCTGATGCAGTGTATCAAGTTTGTCCACCGCACCAACCGTTCCTCTCGTGTTTCGCTGTTTGTTCGTCAGATTCGCTCTTTACTCGGGTCGATAGTCGATTTCTGAGCCCCCGTAGTCGATGCCGTAGAGCCCTTCGGAGGTCCATCGGAAGTATCCTGGCAGGTCGACATCGGTTTCGTCGCCGGACCTGGTGGGCGGTTCGTAGAGCAGATTTGGGCGGTAGGCCATGAGGGACGGCCCCTTGCCCTTGCGTGCGCCGTTGGGGAGCCAGCCTTCACCCGCGTCGCCGGTGGTCTTGAAGGAGACGGAGCCGTCGAAGAAGAGGAGGTTGGTCTTGGCGTCTGGGTAGGCGTAGAACTGCGGCTTTGCTGCGCCGTGGAAGTCGTAGAAATCGAACATTTGGACTTTGGACGAGGCGAACGCGACCTCGCGGATCTGGCGTTCGCCGAGGACAGCCTGTCGGGGGAACGAGAACAGGTCGTGGTGGCCTCGGAACTGGGCGACGGTGTTGCCTCCGGAACGGGCGACCGCGCGGGGGGCCCACGATGCCGGGACGAACTGGTAGGTGGATCGGTAGGGGGTCATGAGGTCGTAGGCCTCGCTGCCCTGCTCGCCGATGTCCGGCGGATTTTTCGGGTCTTTCTGCCAGCTGATCAGCTCACGGTCTTCGGGGCAGGCGGCGGTCTGCTCGGGGATGGTGTCTGCCATGTAGTTGACGACCACGACGTGGCTGAAGCGGCGCTGGGGGGCGCGGTTGCGGAGCGGCGGGATGGTGGTGTCGCCGGTCTTGTCGCGGATGATCGCGGTGAGCTGGTACATTTGTGCGGTGACGTGGTCGGGGGCGTTCCGCAGGTCGCCGTACTTGGTGGTGTAGTTGCCCACGTTCCAGCTGAACGAGGCGATTTTGTCCTCGTAGTCCGAGGCGTAGCTGTTGACGGCGACGCCGACCTGTTTGAGGTTTGAGCCGCAGACCGCCAGGCGGGCCGCTTTGCGGGCTTTGCCGAGCGCCGGCAGCAGGATACCGATAAGCAGCGCGATGATGGCGATAACCACCAACAACTCGATGAGCGTGAACCCTCGTTTCATAAAGCACTCTCTTCTCGCCGGGGACTCCCGACGGGTAGGAAGACATGGTAAACCGTACGAAAGAGGTGTCGGTCGCTGGAGCCGCGACGCAAGAAATGTTCACCTCTGGTTTGCCATTATGGAGGAATCGGCGCGGCATTGCAACCCCGAATCTTTTCTGCCTCGGATTGCGCCATTATCGGGACTAGGTGTTTTTACTCTTTTCGGTGGTGCGGAGATCGCGGTACCATCCTCCACGCATGATTGAAATCGGGCTTATTCTGGCGCTGATTGTCCTGAATGGATTGCTCTCCGGATCGGAGGCGGGGATTGTCGCGTCGCGGAAGGCGCGGCTGCGTGAGCAGGCGGCCGCGGGGCTGCGGGGGGCCGATGCCGCGCTGCGAGCCCTTGAGTCACCCACGGGGTTTCTCTCGACGGTGCAGGTCGGGATCACGCTGATCGGCATTTTTTCGGGATTGGTTGGTGCCGCGGCGCTCGCGCCGGATGTCGAGCGTCTGCTCGAACCGATCGTCCCGCTCGGGGTGGTCACGCCGCTCTCCTACGGCGTGGTGGTGCTGGTCATCACCTACCTCTCGCTGGTGGTGGGCGAGTTGGTCCCCAAGCGGCTGGCGATGGAACACCCCGAGGCGGTGCTGCGGCGCGCGGCGGGCCCGATGCTGATGCTCGCGGCGATCGGGAGCCCGGCGGTGAAGTTTTTGACGCTTTCGACCAACCTGATCCTCCGCCCGCTGGGGATCGGGCCGTCGCGGAACGAGCGGGTGAGTGAAGAAGAGGTGCGGAGCATGATCCGCATGGGCGGGGTGTCGGGGGTGCTGGAAGATGAAGAGATCAGCGTGATCGAGCGGGTGTTTGCAGCGGCGGATCGGCGGGCGGGATCGTTCATGGTGCCGAGGCAGGACGTGCGGTGCGTCTCGCCGAAGACCGCGGTTGCGGAGTTGCGGCGTGTCGCACGCGAGAGCGGGGACACGCACATCCCGGTCTCGCCGGGCAGTCTTGATGAGCTGCTCGGGGTGGTCTCGGTGGTGGACCTGGCGCACATGGACGAGCAGCGGCTCGAGGAGCACCGGCTGAGCGACGTGCTGGTGCCGCCGCTCTTTGTGCCCGAGACCGCCAACGCGCTGCGGGCGATCGAGCTGTTCCGCAAAGCAAACGCGCAGATCGCGTTTGTCACCGACGAGCACGGCACAATCGAAGGCATGGTGCGGCTCGCCGACCTGCTCGAAGAGATCCTGGGCGAGGTGGGCAGCGGAGAAGCGACGCCTGAGGACCCGAGCCTCGCGCGACGCGATGATGGGTCGCTCCTGATCGACGGCTTGCTGCCTCTGGCCGACCTGCTCGAGGCGCTCGGCAAGAAACCGTCGCCGGAGTTTGACCCCTCGACCTACCACACGGTGGGCGGGCTGGTCGTGCATCACCTTGGCAGCCTGCCCGGCGTGGGCGACAGCGTGGACATTCAAGGCTGGCGGTTCGAGGTGGTGGACATGGACGGCCGCCGTGTGGACAAGGTGCTGGCGAGCCGGCTCGGCAACCGCGATGCCGGGAAGCGCAGTGCCGACTAAGAGACATCGGCCAGCGGCTGGGTTCAACGTTCGGTCTATGCTGTGCAGATCGGCGTGACCATCACCCCGCAGGAGCCCGACCATGCCCGCAGCAGCCCCGAACGAACAGAGCCGGAGACAGTTTCTTGCCAGCGCCGGGGCCGGCGCGGTCGCGACGGCCGGCGTCGCGGCGGGGGCGGGCGTGCTGACCCCCGCGTTCCTCCACACCAGCGACAAATCCGGGCTCGGGCCGATCGTGCTCGGCGAGGGCGACCACCAGTACGAGTGCCTGCACGACTGGGGCGAGCTGCCCCGCAGCATCCGCTACGGCAACACCCACGGCGTGTGCGAGGACAGCGCGGGCAACATCTACATCAAGCACACCGTCCACGCCACCAGCGACAGCGACGACGCGATCGTGGTCTTTGACGCTGCCGGCAGGTTTGTCCGGAGCTGGGGCGCCGAGTTCAAGGGCGGGGCCCACGGGCTGCACCTGCAGCAGGAAGCCGACGGCGAGTATCTGTACCTCTGCGACCCCAACCGCCACCTGGTCGTCAAAACCACACTCGACGGGGAGGACGTCTTTCGGCTGGGTGTGCCTGAAGAAAGCGGGCTCTACAACAACGAGGGCGAGTACCGGCCGACGAATATCGCGGTCGCGCCCAACGGGGACTTCTACGTCGGCGACGGCTACGGCAAGAGCTGGATCCACCAGTACAACGCGGCGGGCGAGTACGTCCGATCGTTCGGCGGGCCGGGCAACCAGCGCGGGCAGGTCTCGTGCCCACACGGGCTCATGGTCGACACCCGCCACGAAGAGCCCGAGCTGATCGTCGCCGACCGGTCGAATCGGCGGATCCACAGGTTCGACCTGCAAGGGCGCGTGCTCGGCGTCGTGACCGACGAGCTGCGCTCTCCCTGCCACTTCCACACCCACGGCAACGACCTGCTGATCCCCGACCTCGAAGCCCGGGTCACGCTCTTTGACAAAGACAACACGCTCATCACCCACCTGGGTGACGGCGAAAGCTACAGCCTGCGGACCCAGCCTCGGGACAAGTTCGTCCCGGGCCGATTCATCGCGCCCCACGGCGCGATCTTTGACCACGCGGGCAACATCTTCGTGGTCGAGTGGGTCGAGGTGGGTCGGGTGACCAAGCTGCGGCGGCTGTAGCTGCGAGGACCGGGCCCAGCACCCACTCACATCCCACTCACATCCCGCCCACGTGCTCTCCAACGCCTTGGACGACCGATAACGGCTGATGGGGCTGGTGCGTCATGACCGTTTCAGGCCTTCCACGCGGTCATTCCTGTTTCTTTTGCCATCCTGATCGGACTTTGCTGGCACGCTGGCAAAGACGTGGCATCTTTCAGCCGAGAGGTGTGCGGGCGGACCGTGCCGTTTTGCGCGAAAGGTACCTGTTCGTGAGGGTGGAGGAGCAATGATGAATAAATCCATGCTGACCGGGTTGCTGGCGGTTGCCGGGCTCGCGGCTGTTGCGAGCGGCGACGTCATAAACAGCTCGTTCGACGGCGGCGATGAGGGCTGGGTCGTTTCCGACGGCGCAAACCAGGCGGAGGAATCTGTCTCTGGCACGCCCGTCTTCTACCCCGCCGACGGCAACGACGGCGGGTTCATCTCCGCACCGATCGACTGGGGCACGCAGTCCTTCCTCGTGGCGCCGGCGCCGTTCCTCGGCGACCAGGCCGACAAGTTTGGCGGGGCGGTCGAGGTCGATCGTCGGCACATCGACCCGCGGTTTTCGGTCGACCCCTTGCAGTTTGATTACGACGTGGACGTGACCCTGAGCGGCGCCGGGATGACCCTCGCGATCGGGCTCGATCCCGTCTCGCTCGATGCGTGGGAGAGCTTCAGCATCTCGCTCGATGAGGCGGGCGGCTGGTTCCACCTCGACACCAACGTCGCGGCGACCGACGCCGAGATTCTGGCGGTGCTCGGCGATATGACCGACCTCCGCGTCCGCGGCAACATCAACGACCGGATCAACAGCATCGGTGTTGATAACGTCATGCTTGTCCCCACGCCGGGCAGCATCGCGCTGCTGGCGTTTGCTGGTCTTGCGGCTGGACGGCGGCGTCGCTGACGCCCGGATTCCTCCGCTCCCCTTGCTGCCGATGACAAGTCGGGCGTGAGGGGAGCATCAGCCGAGAGAGACCGGAGCCCCGCTGGCGGAGACGCCGGAATGCGAGGTCAACACCGACCCGAGCGACACGGCCGATCCGTGTCGCTGCTCCGTGCGCGGTACGCCTTTGTCCCCTCGCTTGCGCGAGGGGCTCCGTCACTTGCTTGCGCGAGGGGCCACTTGCTTGCGCGAGGGGCTCTGTTGCGTGCTTGCGTTGTGTTGTGTGCCTTCCGATTCAGTCGCCCGAACGCAGCTTGGCGAGTAGACGCAGGATCTCGATGTAGAGCCATACGAGCGTCACCAGCAGCGAGAACCCGGCGTACCACTCCATGTGCCGGGGCAGCTGCGCTTTGACGCCCTTGGCGATGAACTCGAAGTCGAGCACCAGCACCAGCGACGCGATGACGACCATCAGCACGCTGAACCCGACCGAGATCATGCCGCCGTTGGTCGGGGAGTAGACGCTGATGAGCGTCGAGTTGCCGAAGATCGCCAGGCCGAAGGCGACCAGGCCGAACAGCATCGCCCCGATGACACCTGAGATCACGACGGCGCGGAACACGCGGCCGGGTTTGATGATCCCCGAGGCGTAGGCAAAGAGCATCCCCGCGGTGATCGCAAAGGTCAGCGTGATTGCCTGGAGGACCAGCGTCTGCCCGATCTGCAAGCCCTCGGCGGCGGTGCCGGCCCCGGTCTTTGCCGCGACCATGTTGCCGACCATGAATGAGAACACGCCGAGGAACAGTCCCTCGGCTGCGGCATAAAGCGGCGCGAGGAAGCGGGCGGTCTTCGGCTTGAAGGTGATGACCAGCGCCAGGACAAGCCCGACGATCATGCCGCCGATCCCGACGGGCCACGCGAACTTGCCGTAGGCCTCGCTGGTTGCCAGCGACCACGACCCGACCGCCCCGGCGACACAGACCCCAAGCAGGATCGAGGTCGCGGTGACGGTGCCGCCGATGGTCATGACGTTGGCTCTGCCCTCGGCCAGTGAGTCGCGGCCGTGGGCGTCGGCCCAGGTCTGCGGCTGGCTGAAGGCTTTGAATGTCGGATTGGCGGTGCGCATCGCGGCGGCTCCTGGTCGGGGTGATCGGCTCGCCGCAAGTATATGGCTGAGGGGAGAGCGGGGCGCGGGGACGGGCCTAACAGACCGCGAAGGAGCCCTTTCTCTTTCCGCGCGTCGGGTCTTTTGCAAGGAGGCTTGACCATGCGAGGAGGCGTTGATCGCCAGCAGTCGATATTTGTCGCGTTTGATCTCGAGCAGCGGATCTCACAAGACCATCCGCTCCGACCCATCAAGCGGTGGTGTGACCAGATTCTCACGACGATGGGGCGCGACTGCAACTTCGAGCTGCACGACCTGGTGCGCAAGTTCTTTGGTTGGCTTGTGGCCGAGGGGGGCATCGAGGGATTGATCAGCGACGACAGGTTCAGTGTGGACGGCTCGCTGAGCCGCTCGATGGCCGGGCACAAGTCGATCAAGCCTATGAATCACGATGAAAACGATGGCGACGATCTCAACAGCCGGGGGCGGTTCAAGGGCAAGAAACGCTCGAACGCGACGCACCGCAGCGTGGTGGATCCCGAGGCACACCTGCGTCACTCGATGCACCTGCTGACCGATGCACAAAGCGGGCTGTGCGTGGGGTTGATCGAGCCGGTGATCGGGTGGTGCAAGCACACCGGCGGGCTGGAGCGGACGCGGTTTATTGGTCACGGGCGGATCCAGAACGATGGTCTGCTCGTGGCCTCGGCGTGGAATCTGATGCGGATGGTGACGCTCCGCGGCGTGATGTGACGGGGCCAATCGGGGTTCGTCCCTCGGTCGGCCGACCCCATATCGGCCAGCCCGGACCCCATGCCACGATCCCGGTGCTGAGTCTCTGGGAATCATCGCGATGAACCCGACGTAGAAGCGTTGCTTAGCGGGCTGCTAGACTTCTCACCACTTCCCGTGGAGACGCTTGGCAGCATGAAGATTCTCATCTGTGGCATGGGCGAGGTCGGGACCCACTCGGCCGAGTTCCTCAACAAGGACGGCCGCTCGATCACCGCGGTCGATCTGGACACCGCACGCCTCCGCACGATCGCCGACACGATGGACGTCAGCGTGCTGCAGGGCAACTGCGCCAGTGCTGCGATCCTCCGCGAGGCGGGCGCCGGCTCTGCCGATCTGGTGCTTGCCACCACCGACGACGACGAGGTGAACATCGTCACCGCGAGTCTGGCCAAGGCGCTGGGCGCTCGTCGCACTGTTGCGCACATCCGCCACGCGACGTATTTCGATCAGTCTGATGTGGACTACGAGCGTCACTTCGGGATCGACCACATTGTGTGCCCGCAGTACGCGACGGCGGCCGCGATCGCCCGCTCGCTGCGCAACCCGGCTGCGATCGCGATCGAGCACTTTGCCCGCGGCCGCATCGACATGCACGAGGTCGCGCTCAAGGACAAAGCCTCGGCGATCGGCAAACCCCTCGCGCAGATCCAGCTCCCCAAAGGCACCCGCGTCGCCGCGGTTTCGCGCGGCGGGCAGGCGTTCATCCCCAGCGGGGACACCAAGCTCGAAGCCGGGGACCGCGTCGTGCTCATCGGCAACACGGATGTCTTCGACGACATGCTCCGCCGTATCGGGGTCAAGGACCACCGCCGCCGCAGTGTTGTCATCATGGGCGGCACCCCGATGGCCGCGTGGCTCTGTGAGGTGCTGCACAAGCGAGAGTGGTCGATCCGTCTGTTCGAGACCGATCTCGATCGCGCCCAGGAGTTGGCAGAGCGGCTCGACTGGGTCACTGTGATCAACGCCGACCCGACCGACACCGCCGTCTTTGCCGAGGAACACATCGGCCAGGCCGATGTCTTTATCGCGGTCCACCATCAGGAAGAGGAAAACATCGTCGGCGCGGTCTTTGCCAAAGCCGGCGGCGTCGCCGAGTGCGTCGCGGTTGTCGAACGCGCCCGTTACCTCGACCTGCTCTACCACATCGGCGTTGATCGTGCCTACTCGCCCGGCATGGTCGCGGCCAAAGAGCTGGGCATCCTCCTTGACGACAGCCCGTTCCTCCGCATGGCGTCGCTGGCTTCGGGGGTCGATGTCTACCTCTGGCGGGTGACCACTGCCGACATCAAGACCGAACGCCCGCTCATCGAGATGAACCTCGCACCCGACGGCGTGATCGCTGCAATCCGTCGGGACGGTGATGTCTGGGTCCCCGGGGCGACCGACTCAATCAAGCCCGGCGATTCGATCATGGTCATCGGCCGAGCCGGGCACGAGGGCGAACTCCGCAAGGCGCTCCGCGGCTCATGAATCCTCCGTTTCTCAGCTCACGACCATCGACGCCGGGTCGAACGCTCCGCCCGTACCCCGGGGTGCGATACCATGCTGCCGGCTGCCAGCACTGGATCGGGCCGAGGAACCAGCTTTGAACTACCGCGTCGTCGTCGGACAACTCGGCCTGCTCTTTGCCCTCTTGGGCATGATCATGATCGCCACGGCGGCGGTCTTTACTGCTGTCGAGCTGTTCGAGATTCGCGACGACCCCGCTCACACCGCACTCATCGCGCTGGCAACGACCGGCGCGGTCGGCACCATCCTGGGCTGGCTCGCGTGGTTCTCGACGCGAAACGCGCCGGGGTTTCTCGGCCGGCGCGAGGCGCTCCTGCTCGTCGCCAGCAGTTGGATCTTCGGCGCGGCGCTCGCGGCGTCTCCCTACTTTGTCTGGGCCCACCTGGGCGCGGACGCCGCCGGGATGGCCGACCACCCCTTCCGCTCGCCGGTCAACGCCTACTTCGAGGCCATGAGCGGCCTGACCACCACCGGCGCCACCGTCCTCACCCGGATCGAATCGCTCCCCAGCCCGCTCCTGCTCTGGCGGGCGCTCACCCACTGGCTCGGCGGGCTGGGCATCGTCGTGCTCTTCGTCGCGGTCCTGCCCGGGCTCGGCGTCGGAGGAAAGCGCATCTTCAACGTCGAAGCACCCGGCCCGAGCCCCGAGGGGCTCCAGCCGCACATCCGCGAGACCGCGCGCTGGCTCTGGTACATCTACCTCGGGCTCTCGGTCGCGATGGCAACCGCGCTCTGGATCGCCACCCCGCTCGATATTTTCGACTCGGTCTGCCATACCTTTGCCACCCTCGCCACCGGCGGCTTCAGCACACAGAACGCCAGCATCGGCGCGTACGCGAGCACCGTCTCGGTCGACATCATCGTGATCCCCTTCATGATCCTCGCGGGGACCAACTTCAATCTCTTCTACAAGCTGGTCCGCGGCCGCGCCCGCGAGGTATTCAAAGACACCGAGCTGCGGCTCTACCTCTGCCTGCTCGGTGCAGGAGCGCTGCTGGTGACCCTCGCGGTGTGGTTCTCTGACAACCCCATCGTCATGACCACCGGCGAACAGATCGAGTCCACACTCGGCGCGTCCGCGCGACAGGCGGTCTTTACAACAGTCTCCGTCCAGACCACCACCGGGTTCGCCACAAGCGACTTCAATCTCTGGCCGTTCCTTGCCAAAGCCGTTCTCATCATGCTCATGTTCGTCGGCGGCTGCGCGGGTTCGACGGCCGGGGGGATCAAAGTCATCCGCGTCTGGGCCGCCTTCAAGATTCTGCTCGCCGAGATCGAGCACGTCTTCCGCCCCAAGGTTGTCCGCCCGGTCCGGTTCGGCAAGACCGCGATGGACCCAGAGCTCAAGCTCGGCACCCTCGCGTTCGTCCTCGGCGTCATCATGCTCTTCGTCCTGGGCTCGGGCAGCATCATGCTCCTCGAAGGGCTCAACCCGGACTCGGATTGTTCCTACACCACCGCCGCGACGTCGGCGATCGCGACGCTCTGCACCATCGGGCCGGGGCTCGAAGCGGTGGGCGCGGTCGAGAACTACGGCTGGTTCTCTGCCCCCTCCAAGATCGTCCTCACGCTCCTCATGCTGCTGGGGCGTCTTGAAATCTTCGCGATTATCGTGCTGTTCAGCCACCGCTTCTGGCGGGATGACTGATGCGGCACCGCAGAAACGCCCCCCGCTTGACACGCCCGTCCGGCGCGGTACGCTCCGGTTGTCATCGGTGTCCCGTTGGTCGGCTCGTCCGGCTGCGGGGCCATAAGAGGGAAGTGCGGTGAAGCCCACACGCCACGCCTTGTGCGTGGTGGTGCGGGCCAGTCCGCCGCGGTCGCGCCGCCGTAGGGGGCACAGATCGCGAGCTCCCGCCCGGCTGTGCAACGCAACGCTTCAGTGCGCTGCTGAGTGAGAAAGCCGGACGGAACACGCCACTGCCGCAACGCACGCCAGGTGCCGCGCAGCGGGAAGGCCGAGCCCGCGAGCCCCAAGCCGGAAGACCTGCCGAAGACCGGGCTCGGTGTGTTTGTGCCGATCCTGTGGTCTGCACGCTCTCGCGCGAACGAGGCGTCGGGCATCGCCCCCGGCACGCTCCCGCCGCTGGCGCACCCGTCGAACCTTTGCGAGAGTGCCGCCGTTTTTTTGGCAGGGAGCCGTCCCGCGCGATCTCGGGGCGAAGTCCGAAGGGTTCGACTCATGTTTTTTGCTCACCGTTCCGTTCGTTTTGCTGTGCCTTGTTCTGCCCGTTTGCTGTGCGTTCTCGAGTCCTTTGCGTCGTTGCGATTCTTTCGTTCTGGATGTGATTGCTCTTGTCCCCTCGCTTGCGCGAGGGGCTCTAAGGATTCTGCACACCAGAGATCTGTACACCAGAATGTAGAGCCCCTCGCGCAAGCGAGGGGGCAGACGCGACGCCCCGGAGAGGCCGGGAAAGACAAGGGTCGACCTTTCCATCGCCAGCTTCTTCGTCGTCGCGGAAGGAAGATTCTGCAACGTGCCCTGGCAGCAGTGACTCTTGTCGGCGCCCTCGCAGCACCCGCCGCCGCCGACGCGTTCTCGACCTACGGCGATGCCTATCGCGCCTTCTCCACGCCCCCAATCGGGAACGGGTCGTTCGGCGTTGCGGGGGCTGCGCTGCCCGACGGGCGACTGCTCATGGTCACCGGCAACAGCGTCTACCTCGAAACCGGCGTCGCGACCGCATCGTTCGACGAGGTGGCGATTCTCGACGCCTCCCAGACCGGAGGCTCGACCGATCCGGCCTTCCTCTCGATCAGCCCCAACGGCAGCCGCATCGCCATCGGCACCGGGTTCAACAAGCCCGTCGCCGTCTTTGCCACCAGCGCCCTGGGCACCCCCAACGCGCCCACGACCCTCACCAGCGGCAGTGTCGCCGACTACTTCGCCGTCGGGCACTTTGACGCCGCGTGGTACGACAATACCTCCCTCGCCCTCACCGCCGGCAACTTCGGGCAGCCCGCGTTCGTCTCACTGCTCGACACCGCAAGCGACCCGAGCAACCCGACCAACCCGCTCATCATCACCAACATCCAGGGCGCATCCGGCGGCATCGCGTTCGACAGCGACGGCCGCCTCTACACCGCCAACGGCTTTGCCAACGGCAGCGCCTCGGACACCGGAAATATCCGCGCCTTCGACGCGGCCGACTGGCTCGCCGGTGCAGACTTCGAGGTCGAGGGCACCCTCGTCGGCGACGTCCTCAGCGGGAACGCCCTCCGCTTCGACGCCGAGGGCAACCTCCTCGTCGGTGGCGGGGACTTTGGCAACTTCGACGCGGGCTATCTCGGTGTCGTCAACGCCGACGCCCTCGCCGATGCGCTCGCCGGCTTTGGGCCGATCGACTCTAACGATGCTGCCCAGCTCGCCAGGCTCGACCCCCGCGGCGACGGGTTCGGGTTCTTCGGCAGTGCCTACAACGCCGCGACGGGAGAGCTCTACGTCACCGACAGCGACACCTGGTACGCGACCATCCCCGCGCCGACCACGCTTGCATTGCTCGCCGCGGCGGGTGTGTTCGCGGGGAGGTGCCGTCGTGTGTAGACCGCTCTTTCCGAGTACCCTTGGGCAAAGCCCGGTGTCTTCTGACGCCGTACTGCCGCGTGAGCACATCCCGTTGTCCCCTCGCTTGCGCGAGGGGCTCTATACCACCGTGCGTTGTTTCGTTTTGTGTCGCTTTGCGTTATGTCATCTTTCCTTAGAGCCCCTCGCGCAAGCGAGGGGGCAACGTCCGGCACCGCACCATCACGCCGCGTCTGTACGCTTTCGTGCCCGCGTTATTCCCCTCTGCGCACTCTCCTGCCTTTCCGCGACGACCCTTGCCCAATCCCCCTTCGCGACTGCCGTCCTTGACTACCGCCCCGCCCCGGGCCAGTTCGTGCAGGACCCCGCGTTCAACGAGCCGACCCGCACCCTCGGCCCGCCCACAGGCGGCGGCACACTCGACGGCGACAACACCAAAGCCGTCACACTCGGCGGCTTCGGTGGCTCAATCACACTCGCCTTCGACCACACCGTCCGCGACGACCCCCATAATCCGCGCGGCCTCGACTTTATCGTCTTCGGCAACGCCTTCTGGTCGGGCAACGATCCTAACCAACGCTGGGCCGAGGCCGCGACCATCGAGATCTCGCTCGATGTCAACAACAACGGCCTTGCTGACGACCCGTGGTATCTCATCCCCGGCACCCACCTGCCCGACCCGCCGGCCGTCTGGCAACAACAAACCTGGGACGACAACACCAGCGACAACACCTTCCCCCCCGCGTTCGACTCCTGGATCCCACCCGGCGAAACCGGTGTCTGGCAGACCTTCGCGTTCCGGCTTCCGGCCGATCCGTTCGAGAACTCGATCGTCCTCGAAAACCCCAACGGCCCGTTCGCCACCGACGAGGGGATCTTCGGCTACGCCGACTGTTCGCCCACGCTCATCCTCGGGGATCTCGATGCTGACAACACCATCGACGACGAGACCATCACACCCGAACAGTTTTACACAACACCCGACGACCCGTTCACCGTCGGCATCGATCCCGGCAGCGGGGGGGGCGACGCCTTCGACATCGCCTGGGCGGTCGACCCCGCGACCGGCGAGGCGGCCAGTCTTTACGGCTTTGATTTCATACGCATCACCAACGCCACCAACATCATCCTCGGTCCGTTCGGCGAGCGCTCCGCAGAGGTCTGCGCCGTCGCCGATGTTGCGCCGCGGCTGCGTCTGCTCGACTCGCCTACCCGAGTCATCCCAGAAAACATCACCAGACGATGAACCACTCCAATCCCATGCACACCGGAAAAAAGAGCCCTAAGCGTCAGCGCCGGGTTTCTTCATCTTCTTCTTCTGCCGCTGCCGCCGCTGCCGTTTCTGCCGGAGCCGTCGCGCAACCAGGGGGGCGGACTTTCCAGCCCGCCTTCACCCTCATCGAGCTCCTCGTCACCATCGCGATCATCGCGCTGCTCGTCGGCATCCTGCTCCCCAGCCTCCGCACCGCCCGCCAAACCGGCCGCACGGCGATCTGCCTTTCCAACCAACGGCAACTCGCCGCGGCGCTTCATCTCTACGCAACTGATTATGACGACCACGCCGCCCCCGGCGCTGCCGACTTCCGCGCCAACCTCTCCCGCTGGCACGGCACCCGTGCCCGCACCAGCGATCCCTTCCGCGCGACCGACGCCCCGCTCACCCCGTACCTCACCAACGACGCCTCCGCGCCCGACGCTTCCTCGCACGCCATCCGCACCTGCCCGACCTTTGCGGGCGTGCTCGAGCGCCTCGACCAGATCGGCCGTGGTTTCGAGCGTTCCGCCGGGGGCTACGGCTACAACAACGCCTACCTCGGCGTCGCGCTCACCCGCGCCGGTGCCGGGCGCGATGCGTGGGCTGTCCGTGACGACCGCACCGGCGCACGCCTCACCCGTTTCGCCATGCCCGGCAGCACCGTCGCGTTCGCCGACACCGCCTTCCCCGACGCCCGCGCCCCCGACCGCGTCGTCGAATACAGCTTTGCCGAGCCCCGCTTTCACCCGCAGTACGGCTCGGGCGAGTCCGGCTACCGTACCGACCCTTCCATCCACTTCCGCCACAACAGTGGCCGGGCTGTGGTCGTGTGGCTCGACGCTCACGCCGACACACAGCCGCGCACCCACACATGGTCCAGCGGCCTCTACAATCCCCCGGCTGCCGAGGTCGATCTCGGGTGGTTCGGCGAAGACGACACCAACTCCCTCTTCGATTTCGATGCCGGAGGCCGTTGACGATGCCGACTGTTGACCGCTGCATCTGCTACGACGTGAGTTTCGCCGAACTCAAAGCGATCGCCGAAAAGCTCGACGCCGACCTCGACACGCTCTCCGCCCGGACCGGCTGCTGCACCGGCTGCGGCATGTGCAAGCCGTACGTCCAGCTCATGCTCAAGACCGGCCGCACGAGTTTCCCGCTGCTGCCGGTTGCCGAGCTGCGGCGGCTCGATCAGTCGCGACCATAGAGCGCCTTGCGTCAAGACGTTATGTTTCCTGCCGTGGTTGACGCCTGTCCCTCGCGCAAGCGATGGGGGTCATGCCGAAAAACTTGCTCCCTTGCTTGCGCAAGGGGCCCTTTGCCCGACGACCGAGTGCTCCATAGAGCCCCTCACGCAAGCGAGGGGACAACCGCGAAGACGCAACCCACGATACGGCCGGGCGGTACACTCACCCGGTGCCGCTCCCTCAAGCCAATCTCGTCCTCTTCTTCCTCTCCGGCTTTGTCGCTCTGTGGGGTGTCAGTGTCGTCTTTCGGGGTTTCGCCGGCTCGCGCGATCCCTCAAGCCGTCGGTGCCCTCAGTGTCGCGCCGACATGCACAAGACCCCCGGCCGCCGTTGCCCCGGCTGCGACTTCGAGGCCGCGACCGAGCGAGAACTCCAGCGCTGCAAGCCCAACATCCGCGTCGTGGTTGTTGGTGCTCTTGCAACCGCGATCGGGCTTGGCCTGACCCCTGTCGCGTTCTACGTTCGCAGCTGGGAGACGACCGGCTACGCCAACAATACCGGCCCCCACCCGCTCAACGCTCTCTTTGCCGGCGTGACCGCGTTCGCGTTTGTGCTGTTTGTCTGGGCGGTCCGCGGCGAGCGTTCCAAGGGCCGCCGCCGCTGTCCCGGGTGTTGGTATGACATGCGCGGCTCGCTCCCGACTCCGGGCGATGACGACGCCGCTCATGAGGCGGGCTTTCTCTGCCCCGAGTGCGGCACGACTACCCAAGCCGACCGCGATCTCTACAAAGCTCGCCGCCGCCCCCGGGTGGCGATGTTTGCGCTTGTGGTGTTGTTCCTCAGTCTTTACAGCCAGACCATCCCGCGGGCGCTGCGCACCGGGACGCTCGGGCTTGTCCCCACCAGCGCACTCATTCTCGGCTCGGCCTGGCTGCCGGAGGGGTGGTACGCCGACCCGACGCGCAACAGCGAAGCCACACTCCATGAAAGGATCGCAAACCGAGAGCTATGGAAGTGGCAACGGCAGTGGGCCGCAGCGGTAGGGCTCAGGAGCCTCAAGAGCGGGAGCTATGTCAAACGCCCAGCAGTCTATGCACGAATGCTGGATTGGCAGAACTTTGATCACCACGAGCGCGTGATCCACGCGATGCTGCGGCTGCTCAGTGACCCGGAACGCCGACTCTCCAGCGCGCGAGCCGACGAGATACTGAACTGGTACGGTATCTTGCTGTGGCTCCCCGGAGGCGGCGTGGACAGCCCCCGAGCCGACGCACTCCGCAAAGAGATCGCGGCCGCCGAGCCCGCGCTCTCGATGGTTGTTCGTCAGGCGCAAGAGCCCGAGGCTGCCCTCGCCATCAGGCTCCTCGGCTTGACCGATCCCGAGACGGCGAACTGGGTACCTGCACTCGCAGCCAGAGCGGGCAGCGGCGGAAAGACCACTGTGTCGCTCGCGGTGCAGTACCTCACGCTTTACGCAGCAGAAAGGCCCGAAGCCTGCGCCGCAATCGAAAAAGCGTTGTCAGCCGGGGGGGCAAACGCCGGTGCCGCCCAGCGAGGCTTGAGCGTGTGGAGCTACGGCTTTTCTTCCAGCAGAAAAGTCGAAACATGCCTCGCATTGGTGCGATCCTCTTCAGACCAGACAGTGGTCTTCGCAGTTGCAGAGGCATTCACTGACGGGTCGTTTGACCTCGAGCCGTTCCACCAGCTGGTTCAATCCGCAAAGACGCCCGACATCGTTCGCGCCGGCCTCGCGAGCGGGTGGCAGTCAGGATGCCTCATCAACATCTCCGATGCGATCCCTCTCGTCATACCAGCACTTGCGCACGAAACCGCTTTCGTGCGCGATCCGGTCCTCTGGTTTGTCCGCCAGCATCTGGACAAGGCCGGCCCGTGGCGCGACGAGATTCTCGCGGTGGTGTTGCCGCTCGCAAGCGACGAGGACGAGATCACAGCAACACTCGCCAAAGAGATCATCGACGGGCTCGCCACAAGCGAGGACTGACCACTCCCTACCCTCTCCCCATGCCTCCCATCCGCCTTGCCATGTGGTCCGGCCCGCGCAACATCTCCACCGCCCTCATGCGTTCCTTCGGCAATCGCCCCGACACCGCCGTTGTCGACGAGCCGCTCTACGCCCACTATCTCCACCACACCGGCGTCGATCATCCCGGGGCGGCCGAGGTCATCGCGGCCGACGAGACCGACTGGCGCACCGTCACCGACCGCCTCCTCGGCGACGCCCCGGGTGACGCCCCCGTCTTCTATCAGAAGCACATGGGGCAGCACCTCCTCCCCCACATCGACCGCGGCTGGATCGCGTCCCTCACCAACTGCTTCCTCATCCGCGACCCCCGCGAGGTCATCACCAGCTTCATCAAGGTCGTCGAGCAGCCCACCGCCGAGGAGCTCGGCCTGCCCCAGCAGCTCGAACTTTTCAACGCCGAACGCGCCCGCACCGGCCGCACGCCGCCGGTGATCGACTCGCGCGACGTGCTTGAAAACCCACGTGCCGTGCTCGCCAACCTGTGCGACGCGGTCGGTATCCCCTTCTCTGAATCCATGCTCGCCTGGCACCCCGGCCCGCGCCGGACCGACGGTGTCTGGGCACCCTACTGGTACGGCAACGTCAACACGTCCACCAGCTTCGGCCCCTACACCCCCAAGCCCGACGCCGTCCCCGATGCACTCCAATCGGTGTATGAAACCTGCCGGGCCTGCTACGAAGCACTCGCCCCGCACCGCATCCGTGCCTGAAGACACCGCGTGGTTCTCTCTTGTAGAGCCTCTCGCGCAAGCGAGGGGACATACCAACCAAACCAAATCCAAAGAGATGGCATGACACAAAACGTGCTGCTGCGCTATCGTCGCCCATGCTCCAGACATTCAACGAGAAGAACCGCGACCTCCTCGTCAACATCAGCGGCAAGCTCCTCCACCGCGACGCCGCCGGGATCAGCCCCTTTGACTCGGCGGTCCAGGGCGGCGACGCGGTCTGGGAGGGGCTCCGCGTCTACGACGGCCGCGTCTTCAAGCTCACCGAACACCTCGACCGCCTCCGCTCGAGCGCCAAGGCGCTCGCGTTCGCCGAGATCCCCACCAACGCCCACATGCTCGACGAGATCAAAAAGACGCTCGCTGCGAACAACATGCACGACGCGGTCCACATCCGCCTCACCCTCACCCGGGGCCTCAAAGTCACCAGCGGCATGGACCCCCGCCTGAACCAGTCCGGCCCGACGCTTATCGTGCTTGCCGAGCATAAAGCCCCGGTCTACGGCACCACCGGCCTGTCGCTCATCACGTCGAGCGTCCGCCGTTTCCCGCCCGATTGCCTCGACCCGAAGATCCACCACTGCAACCTCATCCAGTCGATCCTCGCCAAGATCGAGGCCAACACCGCGGGTGCCGACGATGCGCTGATGCTCGACAAACAGGGCTTCGTCGCCGAGACCAACGCGACGCACGTCTTTATCGTGACGGCCGGTGTTGTCGAGACCAGCCGCCTGGTCGCGTGCCCAGAGGGCATTACGCGCGACACCGTGCTGCACCTTTGTCGCGTGCACAACATCGCCCACGCCGAGCGGGATATCTCGCTCACCGAGGTCTATCGCGCCGACGAGATGTTCTGTACCGGCACGATGGGCGAGCTTGCTGCGGTCACCACGGTGGACAGCCGCCCCATCGCCGACCGCACCCCCGGCCCGATGACCCAACGCCTCAGCGCCCTCTACCGCGAACTGACGGCCAGCGAAGGTGTGCGGGTCGTCTGAAACCGGGCGCGCAGCGATGACGTTCGTCTCTCTCTACGAGCCCTGTGCCCAAGCACAGAGTCGGTTTTTACTGTGAAAGCAGGCTCTTCGTGATCCCGAGCTTGCGCTCGGGGCTCGTAGAAATGCACAGGCCCTTTTCGCAACACGTCACGTTTCTCAGCCGTCCTCGCTCCACAACTCCGCGTAGTGCTGCCCGTCGCACACCTGCCGCATGAAGAGGTACACCATCGTCCCGGCGGTCAGGAAGCAGCTCACCGCGTACCCCATCACGACCAGCCGCAGACACGACCCCCAGAATCCGACCAGCCACGCCGAGCCCCTTGCGGTTGCGCCGATCTCGCGCAGCTCGCCGGCCTGGTCGAGTTGCGCGTCGATCGGGTAGGCCCCGGTCAGCTCGGCGATGCCCTGCGCCGCGAGCCACGCGCCGGTGGCTGCGTGGGCAAGACCGATCGCGCCTTCAGCCAGCGCAAACGCGACCGCGATGGCGACCGCGCAGGTCACGCCGCCGATCGCGAGATAGACCGCAAGCCGCAGCGGGCGTGCAATGACATACGCCAGCGCGCGACCCAGCGCCTCGATCGCGTCGGTCGCTTCGCACGCCACCGAGGGCAGCAGCATCGGGCACGCCAACCCGACCAGCCCCATCATCCCTACCGCGAGCAGCGCCAGCAACAGCCCGCCGCCAAAGAGCAGCCCGCCGACCAACTCCAACGCCGGCACTCCGTTGAACAGCACCACGCCGCCCACCGCAAGCACCAGCGCAATCGCACCAACCACCACAGTCGGCAGCAACACCACGCCGAGAAACGAGGCCCACCGCTTGGTTGCAAACGCGAGTTGTTTCGTCCACGGCAGCGTCATCTCCAGCGACACCTCACACGCCACAGAGCGGCACAACGCGCCACCCAGCACCGCCCACACCGCCATGGTCGGCAGCCCGAGCAGGACCGACTCGACCGGGTACCGCGTGAGCGCCAGCCTCGGCGCATCGACCATCAGCCCCACAAACCCCGACGCCACAGCGCCGCCGTCCAGCCCGAGCACCCCTTGCCAGAACATCGCGAGCGCATCGAGCTGCGCACCAAGCACCGCGCCCAGGAACGGCTCGACTTCTTCCGCGCGCCACGGCATCCCGATGTTGCCGATCAGCCCGATCAGTACCACCAGAAACACCGCGAGCCCCACCCGCTGCGGCCGCAACGCCAGCGCCGGCACCCGCAACAGCTTCACCCAAAGCAACTGCTCGACCATCCCGTGCAGCCACCACGAGTCGCCGCCGCTCGGGTTCGTGGTTGCTGTCTCGTGTCCCGGCCCGGTCTGCTCGCGATCGTTCATACCCACCCCTCATTCGAGACTGCGCACCCGCGAAACCACCCCGTCCACATTCCCAACAATACGCGGGAAAGAGCATCATACACAACCCCGGCCGCGGCCCGTGCCGGCGGGCTTGCGCGCACCGCAACCGGCGGAGCGCCCGCAGCCGACGTATGCTTTCGCCGAGCACATCATTCACCCTCACCCGAGGAACTCTACTGTGGGCACCACCGTCATCATCATCACCATCGTCGCGGCAGTTGCGGTCTTCATCGTCCTCCTGCTCATCATCATGGTGCTCTACAACGGGCTCGTCCGCGCCCGCGTCAACTGCGACAACGCCTGGGCCCAGATCGACGTCCAGCTCAAGCGACGCTACAACCTCATCCCCAACCTCGTCGAGACCGTCAAGGGCTACGCCGGGCACGAGAAAGGCACGCTCGAAGCCGTCATCCAGGCCCGCCAGCAGGCCGTCGCCATTACCTCAGATTCCGCCCACGCCGCCCAGAAAGCAGACGCCGAGAACATGATCTCCCAGGCCCTCGGCCGCCTCTTTGCGCTGCAGGAGTCCTACCCCGATCTCAAGGCAGACACCAACTTCCGCCAGCTGCAAGAGGAACTTACCAGCACCGAAAACAAGATCGGCTTCTCCCGCCAACACTTCAACGACACCGTCGGCACCTACGAACAGAAACGCCAGACCTTCCCGACCGTTCTCATCGCTGCGATGTTCAACTTCGACGAACGCGAGTTCTTCGAGCTCAAAGACGCCGCTGCACGCGAGGCCCCCAAGGTCTCGTTCTCGTAAACGTTCATGCCCGACCCCGCCGACAAACCCGCCTCCCTCCACGACCGCGTGCAGCAGGAGATGCGCGCCTACCCCACCAACGTCACCTTCCACGACCTCATCCGCAAGAACAAACGCCAGAGCGTCTTGCTCATCGGCGGGATGCTCCTGCTGGTGACCGCGCTGGGGAGCGCCCTGGGCGCCGTCGCCGTGGCCTACGGCGGTGGTGGGGGAGACCTCACAGTCTTCCTCCCCTCCGTCATTCTCGGCGGCATCGCGGCGCTCGTCGTCGGCTCCATCGCCACCATCTGGAGCTGGTTCAGCGGCTCAAAGACCATCCTCCGAATGATGGGCGCGATCGAGATGAACCAGGACGCCGACCCCGAGCTCTTCAACGTCGTCGACGAAATGCGCATCGCGGCGGGGCTGCCCATGCCCAAGGTCTATCTCATCAACGACACCGCGCTGAACGCCTTTGCCACCGGGCGTGACCCCGAGCACGGCGTCGTTGCCGTCACCCGTGGTCTCCGCGACAAGCTCAACCGAGACCAACTCCAGGCGGTCATCGCCCACGAGATGTCGCACATCCGCCACTACGACATCCGCTTCTCGCTCCTCATGGCAACCCTGGTCGGCCTCATCGTCTTTGCCTGCGACGCGGCCTTCCGCATGGCGTTCTACGCCCGTCTCGGCGGCCGCCGCTCCAGTCGCAGCAGCAACAACGGTGGCGGCGCAGCCATCATCATCGTCATCGTGATCGCCATCATCCTCGCGATCCTCGCGCCCATCCTCGCCCGCTTCATCCAGATGGCCTACTCCCGCCAGCGCGAATACCTCGCCGACGCCGGTGCGGTCGAGCTGACCCGCAACCCCGAGGCCCTCGCCTCGGCCCTCGCAGCCATCGCCGGCGATGAAGAGCCGCTCGTCGAGGCGGCCAACCGAGGCACCGCCCACATGTTCATCGCCAACCCGCTCAAAAAGGCCCGCGCCGCCCACCAGAACATGAACTCAAGATTCGCCAGCCACCCCCCGATGGACAAACGCATCGCCCGCATCCTCGCGCTGGCGAGGTGAGCGGGTTCTCGCCGCTACACTCCGCCGATGCTCCACGCCACACTCAAACAGCTCCCTTGGATCCTCGCCCTCTTCGTCCTCGGCCCCATCGCCGGGCACCTCACCGGGCAGCTCCGCGCCCCCGACGGCTCTTCCCAGGCGACCCTCCTGGTCTCGACCGCCCCGGCCGCCGGAATCCTCGCCGGCGCGGTCACGCTTGTCTTTGCCCTCGCGGTCGGGCTCTTTGCCTCCAGGCTCAACGGCAGCCGCTCGGGGCTCAACGCCATGGGGATCGTCCTAGTCTGGGCCGCAAGCCAGACCGCGACCATCGACGGCATCCTCCGCCGCACCCAGTCGGATGCTCCGCTCATCCCCCTCGCAATCGAGGGGCTCATCTTCGGCCTGTTCGTGGTGCCCGTCGCCGCGATCGTCTGGCGGGCCGGCCTGGGCAAAGGGCAGCACAGCGAGCTGCACCCGCTGCCCGACAAGTCCCCTTCACTCCTCGCGTTTGTCACCGCCAACCCCTGGGGGCCGCAGGGTCTGCGTCAGGAGCACGAGTCGCTCGGCGCGGGGCTCGTCCGCGCGCTCACCCGCCCGGCCGGGATCGGCGCGATCGGCGTCACCGTCGTCGTCGGCTTCGGCGTCGCGTATTTCGTGAGTCAGGACCTGCTCAAGGGGCAGGCGATCTTTGCCGCAGCTCTGGCGGGGATCGTCGCGGTCCCGCTCGGTCGGCTGGCGGGCGAATCGCTCAAGGAACAGCCGCCGATCGCCTCGTTCGTCCTGGGCTTTGCCATCCTCGGGGCCGTCGGGCCGCTGGCCGCGAAGTTCCTCCACGCCGGGTCGCTCATCCCCGACCTCTACGCCGGCACCCTCGCCGGCGTCTCGGCTCCGGTGACGCTCGACTGGGTCGCGGGGGCCTGCATCGGGCTGCCGATCGGCGAGGCGTGGTTCATCGGCATGTTCAAGCCCGCAGACAAAGCCGCGACAGGCCACCCCGGCACCCGCACCGCCTGATTTCTCGCTCTTTTGCCACCTGGCAGCCCCGCCGCCCCTTCGCTGCGCCGCTCCTGCTCCCTACCCTCCCCGGGGATCAGACCACTCCGCCTGTGGCGGCAACCGCTCCGCCTGTGGCGGCAACCGGTCCATACCGACACCCACGAAAGGGATACCCCTTTGACCACCAAGACCACCAACTCGCAGCCGATGCCCGACGTGCAGGCCCGTTCCGACACCCGGCAGGTCCCCATCGACCGCGTCGGGGTCAAAGAGGTCACCTACCCCATGCGGCTGCACAGCCGGGGGGGCGGCGAGCAGCACACCGTCGCGACGATCAACATGTATGTGTCGCTGCCTCAAGAGCAGAAAGGCACGCACATGAGCCGCTTCCTCGAGGTGCTCAACGAGCACACCGGAGAGCCGGTCTGCCCGGAGCGCATCCCCGAGATCGCCCGCGCCATCCGCGAGCGGCTCGAAGCCAAAGAAGCCCACTTCGAGGCAACCTTCACCTACTTCATCAACAAGCCCGCCCCGGTCACCGGGCAGACCGGGCTGATGAACTACGAGGTGACGTTCGCCTGCACCGCCAATGGCGAGACAGACTTTGTGATGACCGTCGCCGCTCCGGCCCAGAGCCTGTGCCCCTGCTCGAAGGAGATCAGCGAGTACGGCGCCCACAACCAGCGCTGCCGCATCGAGGCGTCCGTCCGCACCTCCAGCATGATGTGGATCGAGGACCTCGTCGAGCACCTCGAGGCCGCCGCGTCGGTCCCGGTCTTCGCGGTGCTCAAGCGTCCCGACGAGAAGTGGGTGACCGAGACCGCCTACGACAACCCCAAGTTCGTCGAGGACATCGTGCGTGATCTGGCGGGCAAGCTCGAAGCCGACGACCGCGTGACCTGGTACTCGATCAACAGCGAGAACTTCGAGTCCATCCACAGCCACAACGCCTACGCCCGACTCACGCGCGATAAACGCGAGGGGTAGACGCCAAACGCGGCACCACCGAGGAAGAAAAGAGCCCTCAGCGTCAGCGCCGGGCCCTCCTTTCCGCGTCTACCACCACCGCGCTGCAATCCGAGCGGCACAGCTCTTACGTCACACCGGCACCGCTGTGTGTGTCAGGTTCTCCATCTTCCAGTGCTCGCCGCGTTCCCAGTAGTAGCGGATCACGTCGTCGGCCGCGTTCGTGCCGAACAGGTTGATCTCGCCGTTGGGTGTGACCAGCCCCTGCAGCGTGCCGACCGGCTGCTCGCTGGCGGTGATCTGCTCGCTGATGTTCGCCACCAGCCAGCGGTCCTCGCCGCCGTTCTCCTTGAACTGCGGCGTCCACCAGTAGACGACCAGGTCGCCACGTTCGTTGCGCCCGGAGATATTCAGCCCGCCCCACGGCGTCGTGTACGCGCTGACGCTGTCGCTGTCGAGCGTCGGGCCGTCAAAGAGCGCGTTGAAGTCGCTGGTCACCCACTTGGCAAAGCCCGGCACCCACCAGGTGACATTGAGCGCACCGCTGTCGTCGGTCCCCGCGAGGTTGATCCCGCCCCAGGGCGTGAGGAAGACCGCGAGTTGCCCGTGCATCGCCGGCGCCCCGCTGCTGGCCGAGAGGTCGTCGCTCCGCCACTGGTCCATGCCGGGCGTGGTCCAGACCGCCTGCACCCGCCCCTGGGCGTCGAGCCCGGCGATGTTGAGTGCGTTCCATTTGGTCACGAACGACACAACGTTGCCGACAAACCGAGGCGTCGTAAAGCCGCGGGGCGTGAGGTCGGTCGCCGAGATGTTCTGGAAGGTCCACTCGTACGCGCCACTCAGCCCGTTGCCGTTCTGCCGGTAGAGGACCAGGTCACCGTCGGTGGTGTATCCGACGATGGTGACCCGGCCGTCCCGGGTGCCGAAGACCGAGATATCGCCCACGATCCGCTCGCCCCCAGCGGTCTCGGCGGTCAGGTCGCGGCTGGTCCACGCCGAGCGGTCGTTTGACCGCGTAAAGAGCACCAGCCCGCTGTCGGTCGCGACCGCCGCGTAGGTCAGGCCGTCCTTGGGATCGGTCCAGGTCAGGATGTCACTGACGGGCGTGCCGACATCGGGCAACGTGCCGAGCGTGCGGACGATCCAGCGGCCGCTCTGGTTGCTGTTGTCGTCGCCGCCGCTGTTGTTGTCGCCACTGCCGTTGCCGCCGTGGTCGTGGCCGTCGTCGTTATGGCCGTGATCGTCGTTGTGGTCGTCGTCGTCGTGGTTGCCGTGGTCGTCGTCGTGGTCGTCGTCGTCGTGGCTGCCGTGGTCGTCGTTGTGGTCGTGGCCGGTCCCGTCGTCCCCCGTCCCGCCCGAGCGGCCCATGACCCAGGCCCCCGCGCTCACCACGGCGTCCTGCCCGCCGTCGGTGCCGCCGATCGCCAGCAAACCGCCGAGCAGCACCGTGCCCTCGTGGATCGCCACCGCGTGTCCGAGGAGCATCGCCCCTTCCTCGGCGCTTGGCGTGAGCGTGGATTCGAGCACCCACTGATCGTTCGGGTCGATCTTGCGGAAGATCGCGACCGCGCCGTCGCCGGTGTCAGAGCCCAGGGCCACGCGGTCGCCTTCCATCGCGATCGAACGCCAGTGGGTGTCGGTGCTGGTGCCCGCGTCGAGGGTGGCTTCGAGGGTCCAGCGGTCGCCGCGGCGTTTGAAGACCTGCGCGAACGCCGCGTTTGAGCCGTCGCCTGCGCCCAGGGCCATCGCGGCGGCCCTCGAGCCCGACGCCGCGACGTCGTGCCCGAACCGGGCGCCGGGTGCCTGGCTCGTCGGCGTCAGTTTCGCTTCGACGCCCCAGGTATCTCTGTTCCGGCCGATCGCAAAGACCGAGCCTGAGTCTTGTCCCATGTCGTCGTCGAGCCACGCCCCGACGATGACGCTGCCCGAGTGGACCGCGACGGCGTGCCCGAACTCGCTGTCGCGGGCGCTCTGGGGCGCGTCCATGCGGACCGCCACGTCCCAGCTTCGTCCGTTTCGTTCGTAGATATAGACCGCGCCGCTGGTGGCCGAGGTGTCGCTGTCGAGGCCTTCTTCGCCGGGGGCACCGACGACGACGGTCCCGCCGTCGGTGGCGACCGCCTGCCCGAAGCCGCCCCGGGCCCGTTGGTCGGCGGCCGGTTCGAGCGTGGTTTGCAGCGTCCACCCCGAGGGCCCGTCCGACGACGACCCGCTGTAGACATACGCCGCGCCGCCGGCCCGGGTCCCGATCACCGCGGTCGAGCCGTGGAGATCGACGCTCCACCCGAACCCGTCGCCGGCGTCGAGGCCGGGCGCGTCGAGCAGCGTCTCGAACGCCCAGGTCTGCGTCGAGCTCTGGAAGCGGAAGACCGCCGCGGCCCCGGCTCCGTTGTTGGCGCGGGGGGCGCCGAGGATCATCCGGTCGCCCTCGACCGCCAGCGAGCTGCGGCCCAGCCCGTCCAGGTCGGCGGGGTTGCCGGTGCCGTCGTCGGTGGTGAGCAGGGCGAGCTGCTGCCAGACGCCCGAGCCGCTGTCGCTTCCTGAGCCGCCGCTGTCGTCGCCCGAGCCGTTGCTGGAGGGCCCGCGTTCGAAGACGATCGGCTGGTTGTTGAGGTCGATGGTCGTCACTGTGAGGTACCCGCCCTCGCCCCAGGAGCCGAAGACGCTGGCCGCGTCGGCCGCCGACCAGTCGCCGTCGAGGACGATGCGTGGTTCGAGGCGTTCCATGGGCGTGTCGAAGCCGTCTCGGCGGGCGTGGGCGTCGTGGGGGGGGCGGGAGGCGTTTGCGCGGGGGGTGGGGTCGAGCATCGGGTCTTCTCCTGTGTCAGCACGTCCCGTGTGCAAACCCCGTGCCCGGCGTCCGACCCTCTCTCACGCCCGCGCCACGGCCGATCTTCGCCGCAATCTGGCCAGAACCGACCAGCAAGCCGCTCCCAGCGGCCAATCCCCGCCCCCCGACGGCCACGTTCCGCCGCCCCCGGCGGGGGCGCTGATCGTGGCCCCGGGCGCAGCCCGGGATGAGGGGGGCCACACCCTCCAGAGCCCCGGAGGGGCGACGGCATCGCTGCGCCTTCACCCCCCCGGGGCTCCTCTGTCGAAGGCGGCCCGGTTCCCCGGGCTGCACCCGGGGCAAGGGGCATGGTCCCCGCCGGGGGGCGGGGGCCGGGGGCCGGGGGCCGGAGGCAGAGACACCGCGGCACCGTCCTCCGGTCGCGAATCGGCGGGACCCGTCGGGCCTCCCGGCATCACCATCCGGCGCGGAGGCCGCGCCACCGGGCTTGCGCCGATGCGACATCGTGCTGCGCCGGTGCGCGACGGGCTTGCGCCGATGCAACATCGTGCTGCGCCGGTGCGCGACGGGCTTGCGCCGATGCAACATCGTGTTGCGCCGGTGCGCGACGGGCTTGCGCCGATGCAACATCGTGTTGCGCCGGTGCGCGACGGGCTTGCGCCGATGCAACATCGTGTTGCGCCGGTGCACGACGGCCTTGCGCCGATGCAACATCGTGTTGCAACGCCCGAGAATGTCGCGTCGGCGAGAAAGTCGGTGTTTTTCGGGCTCTCGGGTGGTTCTCGCTCAACCCGCCCCCGCCGCACGCCGACACGAGACGGAGCAAGGCCGTCCGCCCGGCACGTCAGGCCGGGCCGGCCCACCCACCCGGCCGCGTTGACCCGCCGCCACACAATATAAGGAAACTTCTTATGTCCATCGTGCCACGCAGTCGCCTCGGCAAGGTCGAGTTCTACGAGATCCGTATCTCGCCCTGGGCGACCAACGCCGCGGCCATCGGGCTCGACGTCGGCGACGTCACCGCGCTGGGCACCGCCACCGGTGCCGCCCGCGTTGCGTACAACGAGATGATCGCCGCCCGCACCGCCTCGAAAGCCGCCACCCAGAACTTCTACGACATGGTCTCCACCATGCACAGCAGCCCCGGCTTCGGCAGCGACATGATCGACACCATCAAGAACTTCGCCCAGACCACCAACGACCCCAACGTCTACACGCTCGCCCAGATCCCCGGCCCCACGCCCCCCGGCGTCGTCGGGCCCCCCGGCACCCCCTTTGACTTCCGCGTGGCCCTGCTCCAGGACGGGTCGGTCGAGCTCAAGTGGAAGAGCAGCAACCCGGCGGGGGCGACCGGCACCGTCTACGAGATCTTCCGCTCCATCGACGGGGCCGCGATGACCTATGTCGACACCGTCGGCGAGAAAGTGTTCACCGACACCACCCTGCCCAACGGCTGCGGGCCCGTCACCTACCGCGTCACCGGCGTCCGCTCGACAGTCAAGGGCGACCCCGGCCAGTTCACCGTCCAGATGGGCACGGGCACCGTCACCGAAGAGGGCGAGGGCGAGCCGACACTGGGCATCGCCGCCTGATCCCGGGGCAGGGCCGCCCGATCCCGGGGCCGCAGCACCCACAACCTCTCCACGCACCACACGCGGCGCGGGCACAGCCCCGCGCCGCGTTTTCTTTGCGACGTTCCCCCCCCGCGCGGGCCGATCCATACCATGCACGGCGGGCCGGGCGAACGCCCCAGCCTGCACACGGAGGGCCACAGACCGATGTCACCACCCCTCACCCCCCGCGCCGCCTTCCGACGCCGCCTGGCCCTCCTCATGCTCGCCTTCCTCGTCGCCGCCGGGGCCATGGCCGCCCAGATGGTCCGCCTCGGCGTCGCCGACGCCGACCACGCACTCGCCGAGGCCGAACGACGCCTCTCCCGCGAACGTTGGATCCCCACCGTCCGCGGCCGCATCCTCGACCGCAACGGGCGCATCCTCGCCCAGAACCGCCCGACCTACGAGGTCGCCATCGACTACCGGGTGCTCAGCGGCGAGTGGGCCGCCACCCACGCCCGCCGCCACGCCCGCCGCGCCCACGCCAAGGCCTGGCCCATCCTCACCGAGGCCCAACGCGAGGAGGTCGTCGCCCGCTTCGAGCCGCTCTATACCAGACACGTCGCCGCGATGGAACGCCGCGTGCAAACCACCCTGGGCATCGCCCCGCAGGAGTTCGCCGACCGCAAACAACGCATCCTCGACCGCGTGCGCCGCACCGCGGGCAGCGTCGCCGAGTTCCGCCTCGATCGCTCCAAACGCGAGCAGCTCGAACGCGGGCGGTGGCTCACCCCCGAGATCTATGCCATCCTGCAAGAACGGGCCGCCGCCCCCATCGCCGCCCAACGCGAGCCCCACGTGGTCGGTGACGCCGCCGACGACACCGCCTTTGCCCTCATCCGCCTGCAGGACGCCACCGCGCAGATCGCCCCCCCCGACGCGGGGCGCGGTTCCCCCGACGCGGGGCGCGGTTTCCCCAACGCCGGGCCGGATGCCCAGGCCGACCCCGTGGGGGCCGCCGAAGAAGTCCCGCTCCTGCCCGGCCTGGTCGTCCGCCGCAGCGAAGAACGCCAGTACCCCTACGACCACGCCCGCGTCACCCTCGCCCGCGACTCGCTGCCCACCCCGCTGCGGAGCGACGAGCCGGTCACCCTGGAACTCGAAGGCGTCGCCGCACACCTCATCGGGTGGATGGGCTCGAGGCCGCTCGAGTCCGACGTCGCGCGAAGGGCCGCCCTGCTCGAAGCCGACCCCGACTTTGCCGCCCGAGCCCTCGTCAACACCCTCGACCGCCAGGGCCCAGACGCCCGCATCGACCGCGGACAGTACAAGGACGGCGACCCCGTCGCCCGCGCCGGCGTCGAGTGGTCACGCGAGGCCGACCTCCGCGGCTTCCGCGGCCTCCGCACCGAACGCCTCGACACCGGCCAAGCACAAACCATCCCCCCAGAGCCGGGGGGCGATGTCACACTCACCCTCGACATCCACCTGCAAGCCCGCGTCCAGGCCATCCTCGACCCACGCTTTGGCCTGACACAAACCCAGCCCTACCACAGCGCGGCCCCCGGCTCGCTCCCCATCGGCACCCCGCTCAACTCCGCCGCGGTCGTCATCGACGTGGACTCCGGCGATGTCCTGGCCATGGTCACCAGCCCGTCGTTCTCCCGCGACGATCTCAAGGACAACCCCAAAGCCCTCTTCGAAGATGCGCTCAACACCCCCCTGGTCAACCGCGCCATCGCCAAGCCCTACCCCCCCGGGTCGGTCCTCAAAGCCCTCATCCTCTGCGGCGCCGTCACCCACGGGCACTACACCCTCGGCCAGCGCATCCGCTGCCGCGGCTACCTGCTGCCAGACAACGACAAGGTCCTCCGCTGCTGGATCTACCGCGAGGTCTACGGCTACTCCAACCACTCGATCCGCTTCGGCCGCGACCTCGACGCGGTCGACGCCCTCACCGCCTCCTGCAACATCTTCTTTTACACCATGGGCCGACGTATGGGCGCGAGCGCCATCGCCGACACCCTCCGCACCTTCGGCGTCGGCACCCGCTTCAACCTCGGGGTCGGGGCCGAGTTTCCCGGCTCGATCGGCACGATCCAGACCGTCACCGACGAGGACGGCAACCCCACCAACATCTACACCAACGACGGCGCCGGCCTCACCGAGTTTGACGCCACCATCATGGGCATCGGGCAGGGGCCGATCGCCTGGACCCCCCTCCACGCCGCCAACGCCTACACCACCCTCGCCCGCATGGGAGTTGCGATCACCCCCCGCGTCATCGACGACGGCTCGGCCCCAAAGAGCCGCGAGACCAGCCTCGACCGCCGCGCCATCGTCGCGGCCCTCGAAGGGCTCGACGGCGTGGTCAACAACCCCGACAACGGCACCGCCCACCACCTCACGTTCGACACCGGCCGCGAGCCCATCTTCAACACCCCCGGCGTCCACGTCTGGGGCAAAAGCAGCACCGCCCAAGCCCCGCCCCTCTTTCTCGACAACCCCGCCCGCGATGCCGAGGGCAACCGCATCCCGATCCGCTCGGGCGACCACGCCTGGTTTACCGCACTCGTCGGGCGAGAAGGCGAACGCCCCCGCTACGCGATCAGCGTCATCGTCGAGTACGGCGGCTCCGGCGGCCGGGTCGGCGGGCCCATCGTCAACCAGATCATCCGCGCCCTTGTTGATGAGGGGTACCTCTAAACCGTGCCACTCCTCGACCTCATCAAGGGTTCGGCCGTGCCGGGACGCTCGGTGCTCTCGACGATCCGCATCGTCCACGCCGGGTGGATCGTGCTCTTCACCGGGCTGGCCCTCAGCCTCGTCGGCATCTACGCGATCGACCTGGCGACCAACCTCCGCCCCGCCCAGCCGCTCGATCTCTCCGCCCAGGCGTGGAAACAGATCGTCTTCCTCATCCTCGGCCTGCTCGCCGCGGTGGTCGTTGCCCTCCCGCACTACAAGCTCGCGGCCTACATCGCCTGGCCGGCCGCGTTTCTCGCACTCGCGCTGCTCGTCTTCCTGCTGATTCCAGGCGTCCCGACGTGGATCGTCACCCCGGTCAACGGCGCCCGCGCGTGGATCAACCTCCCCCTCTTCAACCTCCAGCCCAGCGAGCCGGCGAAGATCGCCTACGTCCTCTTCATGGCGCTCTATCTCCGCCGCCGCGACCCGCCCGAGACGCTGCTGGCCCTCATCCCGCCGGGGTTGCTCACCCTCATCCCCGTCGGGCTCATCACCATCCAGCCCGACCTGGGCACCGCGAGCCTGTTTGTGCCGTCCCTCTTTGGGATGCTCATCACCGCCGGCGCGCGCCTGCGGTACCTCGCGCTGGTCGTCGTGCTCGCCGCCCTCGCGGCCCCGGTCGCGTGGCCCTTCCTGCTGCCCCACCAGAAAGCCCGCTTCGAGGCCCTCGTCCAGCAGATCCAGGGCGACCGCTCCCGCGAGCACGACATCAACTTCCAGTCCTTCACCGCCCAGCGCCTCATCGCAGCCGGCGGCGTCACCGGCCAGTCCGACGAACGCACCCGCGCCCTCGTCCACTTCAACCGCCTCCCCGAACCCCACAACGACATGGTCTTTGCCGTCATCTCGACCCGGTTCGGCATCGTCGGCGCGATCGGCCTGACCGCGCTCTTTGTCGTCTATTTCGCCGGGGCGCTCCTCGTTGCGGCCACGTGCAAAGACCGCTTCGGCCGCATCGCCGCGGTCGGGATCGCCGGGTTCATCGCCACCCAGGTCGTCATCAATATCGGCATGAATATCGGCCTGCTCCCGATCATCGGCATCACCCTGCCCTTCATCAGCTACGGCGGCTCAAGCATGCTCACCTGCTGGGCGATGACCGGCATCCTCTTCAACATCGCGATGCGACGCGAACTCACCCCCTACAACCCCGCACCCAGATACCCACTCGGCCAGGAACCACATGCACGCAAATGAACCCGAACCCAGGACGACCGCTTCGCCTGCCTCTGCGCGCGCGCCGCTCTCCAAAGCCGCCGACCTCACTCCCCCCGTGCCCACTCCCGACTTCCTCGAATCGGCCACATCCCTGGGCATCGAGTTCGAGCCCGGCGAGCTCGACCGCCTCGGCACCTTCCTCGCCCTCCTCCTCGACGCCAACACCCGCACCAACCTCACCGCGATCAAAGACCCCGCCGACGCCTGGACCCGCCACGTCCTTGACGCGCTCACCCTGCTGCCCATGCTCGCCGACCTTCCCGAAGGCGCCCGCGTCATCGACATCGGCTCCGGCGGCGGGCTGCCCGCGATCCCGCTCGCGATCGTCAGCCCCCACCTCCGCTTCACACTCCTCGAAGCCACCGGCAAAAAGTGCGACTTCCTCCGCCACGCGATCGCCGAGCTCGGGCTGCCCAACGCCGACGTCCTCCAGTCCCGCGCCGAAACCGCCGGGCAGGACCGAGGCACCCGTCAGCCCGACGGCTCGCGCACCGGTGCCATCCGCGAGGTCTTCGACGCCGCCACCGCCCGGGCCGTCGGCCCCCTCGCGGTCGTCGCCGAGCTGACCATCCCCCTGGTCAAAGTGGGGGGGCTGGTCGTCCTCGTCAAGGGACAACGGGCCGACGAAGAGCTCGCAGCCGCCAAGCAGGCCCTCCACATGCTCGGCGCGACCCACGCCGGGACGATCGACACGCCCACCGGCCGGGTCGTCGTCCTCGAAAAGCTCCGCACCACCCCCCGCACCTACCCCCGCCGCGACGGCGAACCCAAACGGACCCCGCTCGGCGTCCCCAAAACCCCCACCCCATAGAGCCCCTCGCGCAAGCCCTGTAGAGCCCCTCGCGCAAGCGAGGGGACACGGCACCGAGCACCCCTCTCGCAAACCAGGGCCTACCCGCCTAGACTTTCCGCCCTACCGCCCGCTGGGAACACAAGCCGGGACTCTCCCCCAACGAGCCCCGCCCCACGCCGGTGTAGAAGAAAGGACCCAGACCCATGTACGCGATCATCGAAGAGTCCGGCGGCCAACGCAAGGTCACCGAAGGCGAAGAAATCCTCATCGACCTCTACAAGGGCGGCGAATCTACCGAAGGCGAAGCCATCACCTTCGACAAAGTCCTCATCGTCGGCGCAGTCGGGGGCGATGCCAAGATCGGACAGCCCTACGTCAGTGGTGCCGCGGTCACCGCCGAGATCGTCGAGCCTGTCTTCAAGGGTGAAAAGCTCTACATCCACAAGTTCAAGCCCAAGACCGGCTACCGCCGCAAAACCGGCCACCGCCAACGCTACACCCGCGTCAAGATCACCGGCATCACCGGCTGATCGGGCGGGAGCAACCCCACAACATGCCCCCACAACATGCCGGGGTTGATGCTGCTTGATTGTTGTTGTTTCTGATCGAACGAGCCCCGAGCGCAAGCTCGGTTCTTTTCTATGCGCCCGTTGCCCCCGAGTTCGCTCCGCCCGCCCCGACGCTCCCATCACCCTCGTGCTTGACAAACGTCGAGAGCTGCCGATTCTTCTTCACTCCCGGGAACCGCAGCGCCCGCCCGTGCGCCACGCACCACACCCCCGGCTCGAGCAACCCGGTCGCAAAGATCGCTTCGGTCAGGTTCTGCAGCGCATCGGTCCGCACCATCTCATAGGGCCGCATCGCTCCGGTCAGCACGATCGGCACCCGGGGCTCGGGGATCGCCGCGTGCAGCGCTTCGCCGGTGAGTTCGAGTGTGTCCGTCCCGTGGAGGATCACGATCCCCGACGCCGGCGTCGCGCTTTCCTTCCCGGCACCATCGGCGTCGATCACCGCGTCCACGATCCGCTGCCGATCGTGCTCGTCAATGAGCAGGCTGTCCTTGCTCATGAGTTCGAGGGTGTGGATCTCGGTGCCGACAAGCCGGAGCCTGCGCAGCATCCGCCGCACGATCGAGCGCCGGTTTTCGAGCGAGCCGGTAAGCTCGTCGTAGGTCTTTTCGATCGTGCCGCCGGTGGTGATGAGGGTGATGTGCTGCATGGGTGTGCTCCGCCCCGCCGTTCATACGGGCGAGCGTTCACTGTAGAGCCCCTCGCGCAAGCGGGGGGACACCCGCACCGACCAAATCACCTCACTGCATCCGCGTTGTGTAGTCCACCGCCGTGCGGACCGCATTTGTGTTCCAGAGCGATCGTGTGCTCCCCATCTTCGTCCACACCCGTTTGCGCTCGCCGAGCAGGTCCTGCTCTCTGAGCGTTCTTGTTGCCCACGATTTGCACTGCGCCATGACCTGATTCGGTGAATGCGAGTGCGCTTCAATCACCAGGTGAACGTGGTTCGTGCGGACTTCCAACGCGAGTATCCGCCAGCCTCGAAACTTCGCGTGCGCCCGGATCGCGCGGGCAACAACCTCTCGGGCGGCGTCGCCCAACCAGTAAGGCGTTTCCGCGAGGCGTTCGCGGAGCACGGCCTCTCGGGACGGTTGGGCTTCGAGACAAGGATGCCCGTACACGTTGTGTGTGTCGTCAACCGAGCCCCGCACGTCGCCATGCAGCCAGGTTCCATACGTTGTCCACGTGAGAAAGTATGCAAGTGGCGCTTCCTGACCCGGCATGGGGCGAGTGTAACTCGATGTCCCCTCGCTTGCGCGAGGGGCTCCACAGAACATTAGAGCCCATCGCGCAAGCGAGGGGACATGTCCTGTAGAGCCCCCCGCGCAAGCGGGGGGAAACGCCTCACCCGATCCGTTCCACCCCACCCATATACCCCCGCAACACTTCAGGCACCGTCACACTCCCGTCCTCGTTCTGGTACATCTCCAGGATCGGGATAAGAATCCGCGGGCTCGCCGCGACCGTGTTGTTCAGCGAGTGGCAGAAGGCCGTCTGCCCCTTGCCCCCTTCGCCGCCGGCGCGGTACCGCATGTTCAGACGTCGGCACTGGTAGTCGTACAGCCGGCTCGCCGAGTGGGTCTCGCCGTACGAGTCCCGACTCGGCATCCAGCTCTCCACGTCCACCATGTCCGCGTTCTTTGCGCCAAGGTCGCCCGTGCAGCACTGCAACAAACGGTGCGGCAGCTCGAGGCTCTTGAGAAAGTCCTCGACGATCCCGATCATCTCGCGGTGCAGCGTGCGGCTCTCCGCTTCGTCGGCTTTGCAGATCACCACCTGCTCGACCTTGTCAAACTGATGGATGCGATACAACCCGGCGGTGTCCTTGCCCGCCGCCCCGGCCTCGCGCCGAAAGCACGTGCTCACGGTACACAGCTTCAACG
The DNA here is from genome assembly GCA_030950285.1 of Planctomycetota bacterium. GTDB lineage: Bacteria > Planctomycetota > Phycisphaerae > Phycisphaerales > UBA1924 > PNC22. Next base: position 35,996 of record JAUZRR010000034.1, read on the forward strand.
GCAACTCCGCCTCGTCAAGAATCTCCCCCATCCGCATCCCCATCAGCGACACTTCGCCGGTGCCGGTCAGAAACAAATCCCGGCTCGTGTCCGTGGCGGCCTCCTGCCGGAGTTCTGTATCCGTGGCACCGGCTTCCAGCCGGTGTTCCTCATCCGGCGCCTGCCGTGCTGTCTCGTTGATGTGGTACGCCTGCTCGCGTCCGCCCGGGAAGAATCCCGTCCCGACCATCGCCTCCTCGCGCACCAGCACCGGCACCGTTACCGGCACAAAGCCGCGCTCGCCGATGAAATCCATCGCGTACCGCAGCACCGCATTATGCAAGCGCGCCCCGTCGCCGATGAGCACGTAGCTCCGCGACCCCGCCAGCTTGACCCCGCGCCCAAAGTCGGCCCACCCGTGCTGTTCGATCAGGTCCACATGGCTGCGGGCCGCGAAGCCTTTGTTGGCTGTGAAGTCTTTCTTCGGGTCAAACCACGCCGGGTTCCACGTGCTGATTTCGACGTTGTCGTCGCTCGAGGTCCCCACCGGCACGTCCGCGTCGGCCGGCATCGGCACCTGCAGGAGCAACGCCGTGAGCTCGGGCTCGACGGCCGCCATCTCGGCCTCGATCTTGTGGATTTCCTCTTTGAGCACCGCCGGGCGGGACTTGAGTGCCGTGATCTCGCCCTCGAGTTTGGCCCGCTCCTGGCCCTCGGCTTTCTTGAGCTGCCCGCTCAGCTTCCCGATCTGAGGCCCGGTCTCTTTGGCGAGTTTCTTCTGCTCGGCCCGCAGGTTCTCCACCTTCGCGCCCAGTTCCCGCCGCGCCGCGTCCAGCTCCAGCAGCCGGTCGATATCCACCCCGATCCGCTTCAGGCGTGCGCCCTCACGAAACCGGGCCGGGTCCTCTCGCAATGCTCGAATATCAATCATGGGGCGGAGTCTACGCGCCGTTCCCCCGAGTGAGGTACGATCGTCCGCATACCCATGGCCACCACCAAACTCCGTCTCAGACAGGTCGAAGCCGACTCCCGTCCCCTCCCCCTCGGGGAGGACGCCATCTCCATCGGCCGCCACCCCGCCAACGCCATCCCGATCGCCGACGACAAAGCCTCCCGCAAGCACTGCCTCATCGAGGCCGACCCCGAGGGCGGCTTCCGCGTCCGCGACCTGGGCTCGCGCAACGGCACCCGCCTCAACGGCATCGGGATCGACCGCGCACCGATCGCCCCCGGAGACATCATCCAGGTCGGCGACACCGAGTTCCTCGTCGAAGAATCCATCAGCGCCCGCCCCGCCGCCTCCAACGGCGACGGCGAGACGCCGCCCTGGGTCGAGGACATCGAGAAGGTGCTCCGGGCACTCGAACCCACCGACCTGCCCTCCCCCCCCATCAAGCTCCTCTCGGCCGACGGGCAGCCCTCCTCGGCGATCGACACCGACACCGACGCCCACGGCCCCCGCGCCGTCCGGCTCTGTCTCCAGGTCGCCTCCAAAGCCCGCGCCACCGACCTCCACATCGAGCCCCGCACCGAAGCGGTCCAGATCCGAATGCGCGTCGACGGCCAGATGGTCTGGATCGGCGATATCCCAAAGCCCGTCGGCGAACGCTTCATCGGGCTCATCAAGAACGTCTGCCAGCTCGGGGCCTCGGCCGCCGACGCGGTGCTCGACGGCCACTTCTCCGCCCGCTTTGACGACCGCCGCGTCGAATACCGCGCCAGCCTTACGCCCACGATGCAGGGCTCGAAGCTTGTCATCCGCGTGCTCGATTCGCGCGATATCCCCACGTCGGTCACCGAGTTGGGGCTCGCACCCTACATGGAGGATCGCATCCGCCGGGTCTGTACGCTCAGCCAGGGCATGCTGCTGGTCTGCGGCCCGACCGGCTCGGGCAAGACCACCACCCTCTACAACTGCCTCCGTGCGGTCGATCGCGAGAAGAAGAACGTCATCACCATCGAGGACCCCGTCGAGTACCACCTCGAAGGCTGCACGCAGATCCCCATCAACGAGCAGCGGGGCAACACCTTCCACTCGCTCCTCCGCTCGTGCCTGAGGCAGGACCCCGACGTGATTCTCCTCGGCGAGGTCCGCGACGACGAGACCGCCCGCACCGCGATGCAGGCCGCGATGACCGGCCACCTGGTCTTCTCGACCATTCACGCCAAGGACACCATCTCGGCCGTCTTCCGCCTTCTCGATCTCAAGGTCGAGCCCTACCTGGTCGCCAACTCGCTCGACCTCATCCTCGCCCAGCGGCTCGTCCGGGTGCTGTGCAACCGCTGCCAGCGGGATGTTCCGGTCTCACCCGGGCAAGCCACCCGCATCGGCAAGTATCTGGGCGGCGCGACCAGGATCTTCGCGCCCGTCGGGTGCAAGGCGTGTCTGCGCACCGGCTACCGCGGCCGCAAGGCGTTGTTCGAGCTGCTCGAGTTCAACGACGACCTGCGCGACGTGATCCTGACCGACCAGTCCATCCAAGGCATGCGGCGAATCATCGCTCAGGGGCTCTTTACCACCCTGCTCCAGTCCGGGTGGAAGCTCGCGGCTGCGGGGCACACCAGCCTCGAAGAGGTCGACGCGGTCTGCGGCGGATAGGGCGTGGGACCGGCATCCAGCCGGTGGGCACTGGCACCCACCGGCTGGAAGCCGGTCCCACGAGGCAGCACTTACCGCGTATAGAGATCCCGCCCTTTGAGCCCGTCACGGGTCGCCCAGAACCACGCGGGGTGGGCGGTGGTGTCGCGCTGCCCGTTCTCGAACGGGTCCTCGCTCATCCCCCAGTGGCGGAAGATGTTGAAGGGCGGGTCCCACAGCCCCGACGGCGTGAACTCCCGCGCCACCTTGGGGAGGCTCGACGTGCTCAGCTCGACCAGATCAGCGATGTCCACCTCGCCCGCGCTGCCGTCGGCCGAGACGAACCGGGTCGACGCGGCCGGGTTGTTGAACTGTGGGTGTTCCTTGATCGACCCGCCCGAGAGGGTGAGGCGCTGACGCTGCTTGAAATCAAACCGCTCGAACATCAGCACCTTCGACGCCGGCAGCGGGACGTTGGCGATGCGGTTGCGGCGGAGGTGTTCGGGGGTCACGGGGATCAGGTCCGCGGTCTCGTAGCGTTCGGCAGCCAGCCAGAAGGCCGGCGGGTACCAGTACGACCCGTCGGCGATGAAGTGGTCCACGCCCTCATCGCCGCTCAGCTGGTCGCGGGTGCGTTGCAGCGCGTAGGTGTCGCCGGGGTGGAACTGGACCTCAGAGAACATCGACCCGTTGTTGCTCTCGGCGTAGTGCATGAGCAGGCTGGCAAACTGCGTGCCCCAGACCTCGGTCGCCCGCTCGCTGTTGCGGTAGCTCCAGAACTGGCCGGGCAGCAGGGGGAGCTGCACGCCGTTCCAGGGGGTGGTGTCCTTGTCGAAGGGGTTGAGCCATTCGTCGTCGTGGTCGTTGGTGTAGGTGAACATGAGCTGGCTGAGCGAACGCATGTTCGAGAGGCTGATCGCACTCCGCGCCGCGTCCCGGGCCTTGCCCAGCGTGGGCAGCAAAATGCCGATGAGCAACGCGATGATCGCGATGACCACCAGCAACTCGATCAGCGTGAACGCCAAGCGGCAACGGGTGGGGGGGGTGGGGGGGGGCGTCATGGAGTGGATCCTGATAATGCGGCAGGGCACCGCGACGAACGACTGAGGGGATGAGGCACGCACACTCGCAGCGATCCTGCGCCGGAGGACTCAGACGGAGTCTACAGGAAGTCGGTGGCCTGTGGAACCATTCTTTCTCAGAAACGGCCCGGGAGGGGAGACTTGCCCGGGCGGTGGGGGTCGGGCCGGTGCCGGTGCCGGTGGGGGTTGGGGTGGGGGTTGGGGGGAGGGTGCCTTGTTGTGGTGCGTCAAGCTAGGAAGAGGCCCCCCCCCCCCCCCCACCCCCCCCCGGGGGGGGGGGGGGGGGGGCGCCCCCCCCCCCGCGTCATGGAGTGGATCCTGATAATGCGGCAGGGCACCGCGACGAACGACTGAGGGGATGAGGCACGCAC
>JAUZRR010000035.1 GCA_030950285.1 Planctomycetota bacterium
GCTTCGGCGGCGGCTTCTTTGCGCCCCCCAGCAGCAGCCGGTCCATGCTCAGCGCCCCCGGGCCGGCAAAGAGCAGGGCCAGGGCGGTGCCCAAGAGGCTGAGCTGCCAGAGGAGCTTGGACCACGCGTTGGTGTCGAAGATGTCGTGGTCGGGGAGGAACCCCAGGTGGGTGTTGCCGCTCTGGATCGCCGGCCCGATGACGGTGAGCCAGACCGCAACCAGCATGACGTTGGCGATGCTGAAGGCGCTCAGGCGGGTGAGCAGGCCGATGCCGATGAGGAGGCCGGCGATGAGTTCGGTGAGCCCGGCGGCGAGGGCGGCGTAGCGGGGCCAGGGGTCGTAGTCGGTGTCGGGGTCAAAGTCCGGCCAGAGCCGCATCCGGGGTGAGCTGTCCTCGGGGTCGAGCCCGGGGTGGATCGCGCTGTGGAGGAGGAGGACGAGCCCGGCGTAGCCTCGGACCTCGACGGGATCGGGAAAGTCGGCTTCGGTGGCGAGGATGCGGGGTTGATCCTCGGTTTGCCACGACACCCAGACGGTGTTGCCCTCGAGCAGCGCTTGCGGGCCGTCGCCTGGGTTTTGTTCAGCTTCGGCATCAGGAGCCGGGCTTTCTTCGGCCGGGGGGGTCGGATCGTCGGCGGCATCCGAATCGGCGGGGGCGGGGGGGGCGGTGCGTGCCGGGGCATGGGGGTTGGGGATCACGCCGTAGTTGGCGAGAATGGCGGCTTTCTCGCCTTGGACGTCGAAGGTGTTCATGAACTTGCCGAGCCCGGCCCAGATGAAGGTTGCTGCGAGCACGAGCCTGAGGAACAGGGGTGCGATGGCGAGTGCTGCTGAGTCTCTTTTGCGCATGGCGGGCTCCGGGTGGCTGTCCTTGTCTAGGGATCGGCCGTGCGAGGTTTCGCGCTGGAAAGGTAGGGGACTGTGATAGGATGGTTCTGATGCGGGCGTGGCGGAACTGGCAGACGCGCGGGATTTAGGTTCCCGTGGCCGAGAGGCCTTGCAGGTTCGACTCCTGTCGCCCGCATGTTGTTTGGGAAGCGGAAGGGTAAGTGCCAGAACCGGCAAGCGGGGCAAGCCGTACCGTCTGGACGGGGAATGCCGCGGATGCCGGGGCCGGTGTCGTCGAGAGAGGTTGCGTCGGCATGGAGTTGTGGTATTGATTGATGTGCCGCGATCCCGGGTGGTGGGGTTGTGTCGTGGTTGTCAGGTCGAGAGAATCATCAAGAGAGAGTCGGAGGAGATCAGGATGCGCCAGCACAAGAACACTCGGAAGGGTCGGGCGACCGTTCGCAGGAGGGCCGAAGCGCCGGTGGTGCTCGAGCACCTCGAGCAGCGGCGGCTGCTCTCGACGGGGCTGGCGGGGGTGCGGCTGTTCTACGACGGCGATGGCGCGGTCGACCTGCGCTGGTGGACGGGCGATGTCGAGGTCGAGAGCCTGACAGAACAGGACCGTTACACGACCAACTCGGAGTTTGAACGGCCCGCCGGTGAGCTGAACTTTGACGGGCTCGACCCGGTGGGCTGGAAGGCGTTCGACCTGTATCCCGACGGTGAGGTCGAGGTGTTCTATACGGCCGAACCCTCCTTTGCGGCTCCGAATCAGACGGGCGCGTCGTTCAATACCGGGGCCGGTTTCTCGGGCGGGTGGATTCTCGAGACCGGTGTCGACACCGTGGGCAGCGGGGAGGCGGCGTTCACGTTCCTGCACGAACAGCCGACCGAGATCGCACTGGCGGACCTGGAGGGCGACTGGAGTTTCGTCTCGATTGCGTTGCCGACCGACGGCGGGCCGACCTCGTCGCAGATCCTCGGGGCGTACGGCTCGATCCATTTCAACGACGAACTCGGCAACTACACCTACACCGCAACGACCCAGGACGGCGACGAATCGGGCGGCGGTATGGTGACCGAGTTCTCGATCTCGTCAGGGTTCGGTTCGATCTCGATCTCCGAGAACTTCCAGGTCAGCGCCGACGGCAACATGATCACCGCGATCGACGTGAGCTACGGCGACGGCCTGACCTATATGGCGGTCGCGGTGCGGCGCGGCGAGGTGCTGACGTCAGAAGAGGTGGCCGGGACCTACCGGTTCGGGTCGATACTTGCCGACTCGGCCGCGGCGACGCGGGGTGAATCGCTCATCGCGTTTGAAGGGATGTTCCTCGATTTGCAGGCGAATGGCGAGCTGATTGCCTACGACCTCGCGGATTGGGACGCGGGGACCGAGACGGTGCTGCACACCGGTCGGTGGGTGTTGCTGCCCGAGGGTCGCACGCTTTCGGTGGAGTTTTCGGATATCTCCGAAGCCCACTTCTTCGCGTTCGGTGCCGACAAGAACACGTTTATCGACCTGCGCGTCGGCGATGCCAAGGGCGCGTCGTACACCATGGGGATGGGCGTCCGTGTCACCGATGACGGCGGCGACGGTGGTGGTGGCGATGGTGACGGCGGCGGGGGCGACGGCGGGGGTGGCGATGGTGGTGGTGGAGACGGTGGGGGCGGCGATGGTGGAGGAGACGGCGACGGCGGTGGCGGCCAGGATGAGGACGACTTCGGTGCTGGCGACGACGGCACCGGCGACGAGTTGATTACCGATATCCCCGACCCCCGGTTCACCTTTGCCGGGCGCGCACCGACCGGGCGGCAGGCGGTCTGGGAGTTTGGCAAAGACCTCGGCTGGTACTACTCCAAGCTGGGGGTGCGCAACGATGCCTTCGATCTGATCGGTGAGCTGATCACCTGGGAGGACGACGGCGACTACTTCGCGGCCGCGGCGTCAGAGTCGGGCATGTTGCTGTACACGCGGAGCGAGGGCGGGCTGTACGCACAGACCAACCTCACCGACAGCGCGGGCACCGACGAAGAGCCCGCGGATATCCCCGCGTCTCCGGTCTCGCTGTTGCAGCTTGAAGACGGGCGCTCGGTGCTTGTCTCGCTCAATGCCGAGGGAGACGTGATCGCGTACGTGCAGTCGGGCAGCACATACTCCTTCATTAATCTCTCGCAGGTGCAGATCCGTGATGAGGACAAGACCATCCCCGCGCTGACCGGCACGCTGGCGGTGGGCGAGACCTCCTGGGGCACGCTGATGATCACCGGCCTCGATGCCGAGGGCATGGTCTGGAGCCTGTGGTTCAGCGAGCAGGACGCCGACGGTGGTTGGCACGCCAGCCCGCTCAGCAAGATCGCCAACGCCGACGCCATTACCGGCTCGCTCTCGGTCTACTTCACCGACTGGCAGGGGATCAACGTCGCCGGCCTGACCGAGACCGGCCAGTCGCAGGTCATCTGGTGGGTGCCCCACTTCGGGGGCAACTGGGAGGTCACCAACCTGTCAACCCGGTTCGACGGGCCGTCGTTCGTCCAGGGCTCGATGACGACCTACGTCACGCCCTGGAACGCGCTGACAGTCGTGGGCATCACCACAGACTCGACGATGGTCGCCTACTGGTGGGCTCCCGGGTTCAGCGAGTGGCGCGTCAGTGACTTCAGCGAGTTCCTGCCGAAACAGCACCCCAAGGTCGTGCGCGGCCCGATCGAGGTCGAGATCCGCAGCAGCAACGATGTCTGGATCTTCGGCCGCGGCGAGAGCGACGACATGGTCCGGGTCTTCTGGTCGGCGGCCAACGACCGCTGGACGAGCAAGTCGCTGCTTGAAGGGTCCGAACAGTTCTGATACGCGTTTCGAGAATATCTCGTGCGGCTTTACGAGCGCCGAGCGCAAGCACGGGTTCACGAACGATCGACTTTCACGTTGTACGATCAACCTGTGCTCGCGCACAGGGCTCGTCAAGACGCACGCAGTTCTTTTGTGAACGGTAGAAGTGAAGGAATCACTGGTGCAACTTGGAGCAATGATGCGAGCCGTCGAAAAGAGCGAAAGGTCCGGCTCTAGGTGTTCGCGCCGATGCCCAGCGCCTCGATCGCGCCGATGACCAGGCCGTGGACGCGGGGCGGGGCGCAGATCACGCCTTTGTTCTTTTCGAGCCCGCGCCCGTGGGAGAAGTCGAGCGCGTTGCCGAAGATGTCGGTGACGAAACACCCGGCTTCGGTCGCGACCAGCGAACCGGCAGCATGGTCCCATATCCGCTCGACGTAGCCCGGGCGGGTGGGGAGGCGGAGGTAGGCGTCGGCCTGCCCGCGCCCGGTGACGGCGTACTTGGCCTGGCTGTCGAGCCGGGTGGGCTCGCGCGAGGGGGTGCCCCGCTCGGCGAGGTACTCGAGGATGCGGTCGGTGTCGTTGACGTTGGAGTGGGCTTTCTCGACGCTGGCGCACACGCTGATCGGTTCGCCCTCGACATGATCGAGCCGGCGGATCTCGATCGGCTTTTCCCCCGCGTCGTCAGCGGGGTGGGCGTAGACGCCGTCGCCCTTGATCGCAGCGTAGAGGCAGCCGTGCGGGTCGGGGACGTCGAGCGGCGCGGAGAAATCGCTCGGCAGGTTGGGGCACCCCATCACCCCGACGACGGGCGTGCCCCGCTCGACGTATGCCAGCGCGATCGCGTACTGCTGGTTGCGCAAGAAGCCTTTGGTGCCGTCGACAGGATCGAGTGTCCAGTACCCGGCGTGGTGGGTGTCGCCCGCGCCGATGTCGATCGCGTCGAGCATGTCTTTCTCGGTGGCATCTTCCCAGACGGCCTGGACGGCTGCGAGGGTGGCTTGGCGGTGGGTCGCGTGCTCCTCCTGCCGAAGCCATTTCGAGTCCTCTTCGCCGACGAGGATGACATCTTCGCCGAGTTGGTCGCTGAGCACTTTGGCGACGATCGCCTGGGCTGCAAAGTCGGCGACAGTGACCGGTGACTTGTCGTCTTTGGTGATGGCTTTGAGCTCATCAAGCGAGGCCTGGACCTCGCGGCAGACGGCCGAGGCAAGAAATACCGCTTCGCGGGCGGCGGTGCAGAGTTGGGCGTAGTCAAGCATCGTGGTCGGGTTCCTCTGTCTTTCGGCTCGGGACGCGGCCAGCGACAAACACCGCCGCGAGCGAAACAACCGTTGTTCCCAATGCGATGCCGCCAACTGCGGGGTGACCCTCAAGGGTCAACCAGACGCCAGCGACGAGGAACAAGACAGCCAGGCAAAATGCCATCCGCTGGCCTCGGCGCATCCACTTTCTCATATCGCGATTGTCTTCGATCTCAGCATCAACCGCCCGGTTCTCGACTGCCCGCCGATGCGCTGCCTGTGCCTCAGCCATTGCGACAATCCGCTCTGGGAATGACGCATTGATCTCCCCGTATTGTTGAAGCTCGGCTGCCGGTGGCAAAGGGCCAGAGCTTTGGGTAACCGTGAGGCTCGTCTCTGTCGAGATCAACGATCCTGCTCCGATTGCCTCCAAGTGCGGTGGAGAGGAAACTTCTGGCTGCTGGATCTGCTCAGGTGTTGTCGAAGAGGGTGTGCTGATATCGCTCGGTCGCGGACTTTCGGTCTCCGTTTCCTGATCGGGCGGACTCGAGTCGCTTTCGTTCATCAACCGATAGGGTAGCCGAGACCTTGTCCATAGCAAACCGCAGGGAGTCCCCCACCTGCTGCCAGTCTGAATCCAAGGCATCCCTATCCGACAGGTTCCGCAACTTTCGCGCAATCGAGACCCGCCGGGGCGGGGGCATCAACTGCAGCGTGGAACCCGCTCCAGCCAAGATATGACGGAGAATCTTCCCCATGTCGCTCCTCAGACAATCAACGCCATGTACATTCTATCGGATTCAACACCCGGCGGTTCGAGCATTTTTCCGATTGGCTCTAGTCTGGAACCTCAGTCGGCCACGTTCACAAGCCCTCGCTCGCCCAGGCACTTCAGGCACATCTGCACGCACGTCTCAAGATCGTGCTCGGCGGTGTTGATGACCAGCTCGGCGTTCTCGGGGGCCTCGTAGGGATCGTCGATGCCGGTGAAGCCCTTGATCTCGCCGGCACGGGCCTTCTTGTAGAGCCCCTTGGGGTCGCGTTCTTCGCAGACCTCGATGGGGGTGTCGACGAACACTTCGATAAAGTCGATCCCGGCGTCCTTGTGCAGCTCGCGGGCCGCGTCGCGGTCCTTGGCGTAGGGGCTGATAAAGCTGCTGAGGGTCACGACCCCCGCGTCGGCGAACAGCTTGGAGACCTCGCCGATGCGGCGGATGTTCTCTTCGCGGTCCTCGGCACTGAAGCCGAGGTTCTTGTTGAGCCCGAAGCGGATGTTGTCGCCATCGAGGCGGTAGCAGGCGACATTCTGGTTGCACAGGGCCTGTTCGAGGGCACAGGCGATGGTCGACTTGCCACAGGCCGAGAGGCCGGTGAACCAGAGGGTGCAGCCCTTGGTGCCGAGGGCTTTCCAGCGCTCCTCGCGGGTGATGTTGCCTTCGTGGAAGTGGATGTTGGTGGCTTTGACCTGGGTCATGGGGACTCTCCTCGGGTGGGGGGATTGTTTGGGGGATCGCTGCATGTATGGAACCACCCGTCGAAGGGTGGGGAGCCAGTCTAGGCTGGAATGGGCTCAGAGCACAGGCCGAAACGGTGCGGGCATCGGGTATTCAGGTGTTGGCTTCTCCTGAGGTTCTTTTCCCGGACGCCGACACCGAGGTCGCGCACGCAGCCGAAGTGTCGGATGGCTCTCA
>JAUZRR010000036.1 GCA_030950285.1 Planctomycetota bacterium
GGCGCGCGGGGCGAGCTGACCACCGGCGAATGGATCGAGATCGACCACGGCATTGTCCGCGTCGGCACGACCGACCCGGCGGTGGTGCAGCCGATCATCGACAAGGTGCGGGCGCACGGGGCGGTCATCAAGTCGATCCAGGCTCGGCGTCCTTCGCTCGAGGACCTCTTCATGGCGGCGGTCGCCGACGGTGGCGACACCCCGGGCGCTACACCCGACAAGAAACCCAAAGCCGAACTCCGCCCCGGGACTGAAACAGACACCTCCACGGAATCCTCCACGAAAGGAGGCCTCTCGTGATGACCCAGACCATCGCCCTCATCGTTGACGCCTACCGCGAGCTCAACGCGAAGAAACTGTTCTGGATCACCATGCTGCTCTCGGGGCTGGTGGTGCTGATCTACGCTGCGATCGGGATCAACGAGAACGGCGTGACCTTTCTCTGGTTCGGGCTGGACTTTCTCCCGATGACCAGCGAGCAGGTGCCCCCGGCGATGCTCTACAAGATGATCTTCATCAACCTGGGCATCGGGATCTGGCTCACCTGGATCGCCGCGGTGCTCGCGCTGATCTCCACCGCGGGGATCATCCCCGAGATGATCTCGGGCGGCTCGATCGAGATGCTGTTGAGCAAGCCCATCTCGCGCACGCGGCTGTTTGTCACCAAGTACATCACCGGGCTGCTGTTCGCGGCGTTGCAGGTGCTGGTTTTCACGACCGCCTGCTTCCTGGTGATCGGAATCCGCGGCGGTTCGTGGGAGCCCTCGCTCTTTCTCGCGGTCCCGCTGGTGGTGTGTTTCTTCAGCTACCTCTTCGCATTCTGCGCGCTCATCGGGGTGCTAACCCGTTCGACCATCGCGGCCCTCCTGCTCACGTTGCTCTTCTGGTTCGGGCTCTTCGTGATCAACACCGGCGACAACGTGCTGATGGCATTCAAGACCCAGTTCGAGACCCAACGCGACGGCTACCAGGCCAGCCTCGATTCCTCGCGTGAGGCGGCGAGCAAGATCCTGACCTCGCGGCGGGCCGACTCTGACGACCCTCTTCCCGCCGATTATGTCGCCACCGACGAGGACATGCGCTCGGTCTCGCCCTGGATCGCCAAGGCGTTCGACAACCGCGACGAGGCGGCCGAGAACATCCGCAAGATCGAGCCCTGGACCAAGGGTGTCTACCTCGCCAAGACCGCGCTGCCCAAGACCCAGGAGACGGTGGCGCTGCTCGAACGCTGGACCATCTCCAAGGCCGACCTCCAAGAGCTCTCCGAGAAGTTCAAGGATGAGGACGAGGAGCCCGGACCCACGCTCGAAGAAACCGGCGGCAATATCGACATCGACCAGGATGAGGTCTCACGCCGAATGCAGGAAAAGATCCGCGAGCGCCCGGCGTGGTGGGTCATCGGCACGTCGCTGCTCTATGAGCTGTTTATCGTCGGCATTGCCGCGTTCATCTTCAAACGCCGAGATCATTAGACCCGCGAGAGGTACCCACCCAAACCGCGGTCACCATCGGGTGTGTTCACGCACACCCGACAATGGCCGCGGCTGATAGAGGGGCCAGATTGTGAGAATCAGCAGCCGCTGGTCCACGAGAAGCCGGGCACAAGTGACGTCGGGACCTCCGGCGAACAAGAAGACAGCGCACACCAAGGGGCCGACGATGACGCCGGCCCCTCGGGGGGCTGAAACTCGCCTGGCAGGAGCCGCAGCCGCCGCGTTGGGACATCGCCTGCCCCGGACGACTCCCGGCGGTCGCGCGAAGAACCACTGCGGCGGTTTCGACTCTCGCCACCGGCGACGAGGGCCAATCGCAGCGCCCGCAAGCACGAGCACACCCGACCCGCCCGGCGCCGCGCTCGTCGGCCGCGGCGACTTCGCGGCGGCTCTGCCGATCACGCAAGAAATCGCCGAGTCAGCCGCCCGTGTGCGCGGACCCGATCACATGAATACTCTTCTCGCGCAGCAGAACCTTGCCCGAACATATTCGGGGCTGGACAGATTCGACGACGCCGAAGCGATCTGGATCGAGGTCCTGCCCAAGATCGCCTCCCAGCTCCCCGATCCGCACCCGCTCGCGGGGCTCTTCATCAAGTCCTACGGCATCGAACTGGCCGAGCACAATCGCGACGAGGACGCTCTCGTCCAGCTGCACGAGTCATACCGCCATCTCGACGCGACCTCCGGCAACGAGCACCCGCAGGCGCAGCAGGTCGTCCGGTGGTTCGTGGCGATTGACGACCGCCGGGGAGATTCGGACGATGCCGAGAAATGGCCGGCCCGTTTGAGCAAATAGGCATCCCGCGCGGCAACGCATCCGATACCTGCCAATCCGGCAGACGCACCGAAAATCCTCGCTACGTGGCGTAGATCTGCGGCATTGAGGCCTCCCGGTGTACTCCAAACTCTGGCACGCGGCTCGCACCACGCCAGATGCCATGATTGAACGCACACACAACCAACAGCGTCCGTACCTGATCGCCGCGTGGCCCGGAATGGGCAACGTCGCCGCGATCGCGGGCGGGTACCTCGTTCGCAAACTCGGCCTGGAACCGATGGGCGTCGTCCCGTTGATCGACACCTTCGACCTCAACTTCGTCGGCGTGCGCTCCGGTGTGGTCGAACGGCCGCACCTGCCGCGAGGGTTGCTCTTCCGCACACCCGAAGACCACATCGGTCGACCGCTCATCGTGTTCCTCGCCGAGGTGCAACCCACGCGGCAGGGCTACGCCTTTGTCCACAACCTGCTCAAACAACTGCGCAACGAGGACATCGAACGGGTCTACACATTCGCCTCGCTTGCGTCTGCGGTTCACCCGAGCGAAGAGCCCGCCGTCACCGCAGCGGTCACCACCAGCAACCTGCTCGAAGAGCTCGCCGAGTTTGGCATCAACCCCGCGACCGACGGTCGCATCGGCGGCCTCAACGGCCTGATGCTCGGCGCCGCCAGCGAACGCGAGCTCGACGGCACCTGCCTGCTCGCGGAAATCCCGTTCTACGCCGCAAAGGTCCCCAACTACAAAGCCGCCCGTGCACTGCTTTCGACGTTCGGCGACATCTCGGGCATCGAGGTCGATTTCGCCGAACTCAACCGGCGTGTTGACGCTGGCGAAGAAGGATTGCTGCGCATGCTCGAACAGATCGAAAGATCCCAGGCAGCCCGGCACGACAGCAGTGTCCACTCCGACATCGAATCGGAAGACCCACCGGACGACGACGCCGACGCCGGCATCGTGACCGCAGACCAAGAGGGCGACAGCGAGATCGACCCGAACATCCGCGCCGAGATCGAGCAGTTGTTCCACGAAGCGACCGCCGACCGTGACCTCGCGTTCGATCTCAAAGCCGAGCTCGACCGCCTCGGCGTGTTCGCCGAGTACGAGGACCGCTTCCTCGACCTGTTCCGCTCAACGGACTGACGCGCCTTGCCAGAAACCGACCGGCCGCCGAGCTTGCCGCCCGGCTCAGGGGCAACCCGCCGCCCAGTCGCCGAGATACGCAAGAAAGTCGAGCGTGTTGATCTCGCCGTCACTGTTCCAGTCGGCGAGCCGGTCGCCAGCGGCAAAGGCGCCGAGATAAAGCAGGAAGTCCTGGGTATCGACCACGCCATCGCCGGTCAGGTCGGCAGGACAAAGAACCCCACCGATCGCGTAGACATAGACAGCACCGGTCTCGGTGTCCGGGTCGTCGTCAAGATCGGCCCCGACCGCCGCAATGCCCTCGCCCAGCGCGATCGTGATACCGAACCGGTCGTCGGTAGGCCGTTCACTTGCAACCAGCTTGGCGAGCTGCGTGCCCGTCGAAACCGCGAACAGATACGCGGCCCCGATCTCGGCCCCGGTGTCGTCATCGTGAGAAAGCGCTGTGGCAGCGAGGATGCCCTCGTCAAGCACCACAGCCAAGCCGAACTGGTCACCCGAGGCGCCGTCGTCTGTGAGGAGCTTGGCGAACTGGGCACCCGTCGAGGCATCAAAGAGATAGACCGCGCCGGCACCCTGGCCGTTGTCGTCATCCCCGTTTGCACCCACTGCAACCACGCCGTTCTCAAGGGCGATCGAGACGCCGAAAGTGGCCCCCCCCATACCGTCATCGGGAAGGAGCTTGGCCAGCTGCGTCCCCGAGGCGGCATCAAAGAGATAAGCGGCTCCCGCTCCAAAACCGTTGCCCTGATCAAACCTCGCCCCGATCGCGACGAGACCATTGTCGAGCGCAACGGCTCCCCCGAACTGATCAAAGTCTTCCGCATCGTTGGCCACGAGTTTGGCGAGCTGGACACCCGTGGAAGCATCAAAGAGATAGACCGCGCCGGCCCCGTCACCGCCCTCATCATCACCGATCGCCCCGACGGCAACCAGCCCGTCGTCCATGGCAATCGAGAAGCCGAAGAGATCGAACGCCCCGCCATCGTTTGGAGTGAGCCTCGCAAGCTGGACACCGGTGGCCGCATCAAAAAGATAGGCCGAACCGGAGAAGGTGCCGTTCTCGGTGCCACCGATGGCCCCGACCGCAAGAACTCCGCCGTCGAGAGCGAGTGAGATGCCGAACTGCCCGTTCACCCCGCCGTCGTCGGGGAGAACTTTGGCGATCTCAACACCCGTCGAGGCATCAAAGAGATAGACCGAACCAGAGCTCTGGCCGCGGTCGGCATCGTGAAATGCCCCGGCCGCGATGATGCCGTTCTCGATGGCGACAGAAAATCCGAAGCGGTCGCCCATCGCCCCGTCGCTTGCGAAGAGCTTGAAGTCCTCCTCGATCGCCTGCCCCCAGGCTGGAGCAACCGCAGCGACAAAGCCCGTCAAAAGAGCAACCGCAAGAAAATAATATGGACGGCGGTGTGACCTACGCATCTGTGGCTCCATTCTCATGTATATTCCACGAGGCATTCTTGCATCAAAGTCTGTTCTCTTAGTGCGGCCTCGAAATGCACACCATTGTTCTTGCTGACTCCGGACGTTGTTGCGCGCGTGAGATACAAACGCGATTGTCCGACGCAGCTTAGTTTTACTCGCAGCCCGCGGTAAAGGCGTTGAGGAACACCAGCACGTCCTGTGTGTTGACGGTCCCGTTGCCGTCCATGTCCGCCGAGGAGTCCATCGCCGCCCAGGCGTTGAGGAACGCCAGGAAATCGAGCGTCGAGATCTCGCCATCGCCATTGAAATCGGCTGCGCACGCGTCGGGCCCCGCCATCGCGGTGATCGTCAACCCGGTGTCGTAGACCCGTTCGATCTCGCCGGTTGACAGATTCATGCGGTGGATCAGGCCGTCGCTGCCAGCGATAAACAGGCTCCCATCTGCGTACTCCAGCCCCACACAGTCAGACGCAACGGGGTAGGTCACTTTGTAGGTGCCCAGGGTCGCATCAAAGACATAGATCGTGCCCTCGCGCGACCCGATGAGCAGGTCAACGCCGTCGGTCGCCATCGAGTTCACGCTGCCGCCGCACACGGTGAAGAACTCGAAGTTCATCCCGCCGATGGGAGACTTGTAAACAAAGGTGCTCCAGCTGCCGGTATAGATCGTGCCGCCGAAGAGCACCGACGCCTGTTGTACATCGTGCAGGTAGTAGGTGTCGATCAGCGTCCCGTCTTCGGCATCGAGCCACTGCACCTCGCCGCCGTCGGTGGTAAGATAAAGCGTGTTGCCCCATCGTGTCATCGACAGCGGGTTGCCCCACGCCCCGAACGAGCTCTCGGTGATTCCGGTGTCGAGGTCGACGCGATAGACGTTGCCGTCGGAACTCGCTGCGAGCACGTCCCGTCCCTGCAGCACGAGCCCCTCGACCGTCCCGCCGCCAAAGGACACCGGGTTGTTCAACGTGCCGGTGTCGGTATCGAGGCGCCATATCTGCCCGGAGTTGCCCGCGACGTAGAGATCCTCTGCCAACCCGGCGGCAGCCAGCCCGGCGACAACAGCGAACGCGGCGAGTGTTTTTCTGGTCTGAGCACAAAACATAAGAAGTCTCCTGAGCGTGTGGTGTCTCGAGCCGGGCAGCCTTGTCCAGCCCGTTGGATGCTTCATGTATCATCCGCGAAACACGCACACACAACACCCCACTGATTGGTGGGTATTGAGCAATCCCGCACGCCGAATGTCCCCAGTGCCCGTGCTCAGCCTTGCCCGGGCGATTCACGGCCGATGAAGAGCGCCATCAGTTCCGCCCGCGACGAGACCTTGTAGTGCCGGTAGATCGCCAGAATGTGCTCGTGGACCGTCGCCCGGCTGACCCCCAGTTGGCCCGCAGCCTCTTTCTCAGCCAGCCCCTCCAGCACGACGTTGAGCACCTCCCGCTGCCGCGGGGTCAGGTCGGTGAGCTTGGGCTCGGCCGCCGAAGCGAGCGCGTTGCCCAGCAGCCGCCCGATCTCCTCGTGCACACACCGCACCAACCACCACTCCCGCCGCGAAAACGGCGGCTCGTCGGCAGCCCTGTGGATCCAGAGCGAGTGCCACAGGTCCGCAAACGGCAACCGCTGGATCGAGATGATGTAGTCGTCGATCCCGACACGTTTGTGCCGCTCGTTGAAGGTGCGCGATCGGTACCACGCCTCGCGTCCCCACAGCTGATCTCGGGTCCGAGTGACGAGCCGGTCGTCGGCCCCGATCAATGCCGGGTATTCGGGGGTGCGCTCGACCGGAACATTGCTCGCGTAGTCGAGCCACAGCTGCTCTGCTTCGGCATCGCGCCACCCGATCCGGACCGAGCCGAGCGATTCGGCGTCGCCGGTCCCGAAGCTGCGCATGTTGCCGCTGATCCCGACCTGCGCGCGCAGCGTCCCGCAAAGGCCGTGGAGGAGGTGTTTTTGCCACGCGGTAAGGTCGGCGCCAAGGTCTCGGCATTCGCTGACGAGCCGGTAGGCGCCACGGATGTCCTTGGTTGTGGGTCGGTCCGACCTGCTCACCCGCCGCCGCCGCCGGGCCCGCCGCCACCGCCGACCACACCGGTCACCGGCTGCTTGGCAAAGTCGTCGACCGTCGCGATGCCTGTGTCGACACCGATGCTGACGTACCGCCGTCCTTTGACGACTCGCGACGAGGTCTGGGCGCTCGGCCACCACGAATAGCCGCCGAGGTTGCGGTGGACGTAATCAGGTGCCCGGACGAGCAGATTTCCCTGGAAATAGCGGATCGACGAGGTGCCCCCGCCGGAGAGCCAGGACTCGGGCTCGACGAGCGCTTCGATGATCTCGATCAGCCCTTCGGACCGCTCTTCGAGGGTCGTCCGATCGAAGTCTTCCTGCTGGGTGTTGTTGAAGGGGCTCCCGCCGCCGCCGCCACCGCGAGCGCTCTGCAGCACGGTCTGGAGATTGATCTCCGGCGCGTCGTCGTAGTCGGGGATCTCCCAGAGCAGGTCGGTGATCGAGTAGACCTCGAGCCGCATGCGTCTGGCGAGCAGTTCCTTGGGGCCGCACTCGAGGGTGCCCCACTCGGTCATCTGCCACGTGTTCCCGCCGGCAAACGCGGCGGACGAGGCTTCGGCTTTTTCGAGGACAAGTTCGAGCAGCCGCAGCGCCGAGACCCGCTTGGCTTTGAGCGTAATCAGCGTATCGGGATCGAGCCCATCGACCGCTGCGTCGTCGATCCAGAGCGGCTCGATGTCTGCGCCGGTCAGCTCACTGATGAAGTTCATGACGTCCTCGAGGCGGTACTCCTCGAAGTTCACGTCCGGCATCGGCCGCTGCATCTTGGCGAGCGTCCCGCGTTTGAGCTGCGTCGGGCTCGGCGCAACGGCCGCCGATTCACCCAGCCCCTGAGCCGAAGCAGCCGGCACGGTACTGCCCAGCAGCGCCCCGGCGGTCACCACGAGCACGCCAACACGGAATCCAAACGTCGAACTGCGGTGCTTCGCCTGCATCTGAGGCCTCCTTGGGGCGTTGCCTGCAACGGTGGACCACGTCCCCGCTGCTACACATCGGTCATCAACCGTGACAGCCTCCGGCCGCCCCGATTATTACTGTACCAGATCGACGGCGGTTTCGGAAGCGTCCCGACCCCGATTATTACCCAAACACCCGGCTTGGCCTGCTCGGCCTGCGTTTGAGCCGTCCTGCGTGGCTGAGTCGCTGGCGTGTACCAGCTCCTGACATTGTGTACCCACGTCCGACCGCCGAGGATGCACCCGAGTTCCAGAGATTCTCGATTCGTCACAATCCGCAGAGATTGACTGAGGCACACCCCGACGATCGCCGACGTTTCCGGTAACCAATGGCCGGCCGATGCCGTCGCTCGAGACCCGGACCCAATCGGACGCGCAGAAACGACGCACCCCGTCCTTTGCGACCGAAGAAAGGCCGATATCTCGGGTCACTGCACAACGCCGACCGATGGGATACCCGGAACGAGTCGGCGATCCCGTGTGGGGAGTCGCGGCCTCCGGACATTCGGCTCACCGTAGCCAGAAAAAGGACACGACCATGAACACCGCATTTGCCAACTGGAACCCCGCCTCAGCTCCCAACACACCATGGAACCCCATGTGGAATCAGAGTTGGAATCAGAGTTGGAACCCCGACGCCACCTTCACCGGCTCAACTCCCTGGAACTGGAACGGGCCTTGGAACCAGAACGCATGGCCGACCCCCGCCTCCCAGCCCTTCAACACCGGCTACGGATACGGCCCCAACGGCTGGTGGTTCGGCAACTCCACCCCCTTCAGCACCCCCTCCTCGAACACCGGATTCAACCAGTCATGGAACTGGAACACCCCCACCCCCACCCCCACCCCCACATTCAACACCGGGTTCAACCAGGGCTTTGACAACAGCTTCGGCTCGACTCCAAACTTCAACACCTGGGGCTCGGCCACCACGCCCTGGTTCGCCAACCATCAGTTCCCCAACAACCAGTTCGCCAGCCCCCAGTTCTTCAACACCCCCTGGGCCAACACCACCAACTTCACCCAGAACAGCCCCTTCCAGAACACAACCCCCTTTGGATTCTCGCCGCAGTTCAACACCGGTTGGCAGCCCTTCGCCAACGGCTACAACACGCCGAACACCTTCAACACCCAAAACGCCTTCACGCCGTCCTTCGGCTTTGCCAACCAGTTCAACAGCGCTGCGCCGTGGAACAACACCGGGTTCGGGTGGAACACCAACACCCCCACCAACACCCCCGCCAACACCCCCAACTACACGCAGGCAAACACCCCCAACTTTGCCCCCGCCAACTACGCTCCCACCAACAGCAACTGGAACCAGCCCACTCCGTCCTACACCGGCACCCCCGAGAACTTGGCCGGCAACGGCGCGCCCGGCGCATATCCCCAGACCCCGGTCAACTGCAACGGACGCGACGTCGCCTGATCTGGTTCGACCTGTTCTGACATGATTCTCTCCGCACTGCCCGGCCCCAGAGGCCGGGTTGTGTTTTTCCCACCCCCGTCCCGTGCTTCAGAACTCCCCCGGCCCGGGTACCATCGCCACTATGCCAGAACGAGTCCGCATTACCGATGTCGCGCCCCGAGACGGGCTCCAGAACGAAGCCGGCTTTGTCCCCACCGCCGACAAAGCCGACCTGGTCCGGGCGATCGCCGCGACCGGCGTCCGTGAAGTGGAGATCACGAGCTTTGTCAGCCCCAAGTGGGTGCCCCAGCTCGGCGATGCCGCGGAGCTCTGTGACCTGCTCGCGGCCGACAAGCCCGAGGGGGTGGTCTATTCGGCGCTGGTGCCCAACGAGAAAGGGCTCGATGGGGTGCTGGCGGCCAACGAGCGGGCGGGGTTCAAGCTGATCGACAAGGTCGGCGTCTTTGCCTCGGCCAGCGAGACGTTCAGCCGGAAAAACACCAACGCGTCGATCGCGGAGGTGCTCGAACGCTTCGTTCCGGTCATCGGCAGAGCGCGCAAGCACGGGCTGAAGGTCCGCGGCTATGTCTCGTGCATCGTCGCGTGCCCCTTTGAGGGGCCGACCGAGCCCTTCGCCACGGCGGCTGTTGCGACCAGGCTGGCGGACCTCGGCGTCGAGGAAATCGACCTCGGAGACACCATCGGTGCCGGCACTGGGGCGACCTTCGGCCGGGTGTTGTCCACGACCCTCCAAGCGCTCGACGAGGCCCACGAATGGTCGGACGCCTCCCGGGTCACGGTCCATCTGCACGACACCCACGGGCTCGCAGCCGAGTGCGTGCGGGTCGCGCTCGAGCTCGGTGTGCGGAGCTTTGACAGCTCGGTTGCCGGGCTGGGCGGGTGCCCGTTTGCCAGCACTCCAGAACAACGAGCCCCCGGCAACATCTCGACCGAGGTCCTGCTGCGGGAGATCGAACGGGCGGGTCTGCGGCACCACGTCGATCACGCGGCGCTGGAACAGGCCGCTGCTTTGGCGCAGCGGCTGGTCGCCGAATCACGACAAGCCGAGGGGTCGGCGAGTTGATCCGGATCGTGGTCGATGGTGGTGTCGGGACGGTCACGCTTGCGCGCCCCGAATCCCGCAACGCGCTGACGCCGGAGATGCTCAAGAGCCTGACAGCCGCGATCGACGATCTCGGGCCCCGGGTGGGAGCGGTCGTGATTTCCGGCGAGGGATCGGTGTTCTGCGCGGGGTTTGACCTGATGCTCTGCCATGAGTCTCGTGATGGTTCGGCGATGCGTGCGCTCCTGATCGGGCTCGATGCGGCGGTGCGGGCGATGCGGGCGTGCCCGGTGCCGGTGGTGGTGGCGTGCCATGGCGCCGCGATCGCGGGCGGGTGTGCGCTGGTTGCCGGGAGCGACTTTGCGGTCGCGGACCGGAACGCGAAACTGGGATATCCGGTTGTTTTACTGGGTGTATCGCCCGCGGTCTCGGGGCCGACGCTGATCCCCCGGGTTGGCTCTGGAACGGCGCGGGTGCGGATGCTCGATCCGGGGCTGATCTCGGGTGAACAGGCGGCGAAGACCGGGCTGGTGAGTGATCTGGTGGAGGGGCGGGACGAGGTTCGCCCTGCGGCGAATCGGCTCGCGGAATGTTTGGCGGCGAAAGGGCGCGGCGCCATCGTCGCGACCAAGAATTGGTTGGGCGAACTCGATGGGACTGCCCCACGCGAGCCGGCCCGTGTCGGGCCGAGTGGTTCTGCCCCCTCGCTTGCGCGAGGGGCTCTATCTCAAGACCCCGCGCGCGGGGCTCAGAGTTCTCCCATGCCGGACGGGCTCGCGGTCTCGCTCGGGCTTGCTGGGGGTGCCGAGGAACGGATTTTTTTGGAGCGATTCTGGGCGAGCCGAGATCGGTAGAGAAGAACTCCCCCCCGGAACACCCACACAAACCCCTGCTCCGTTGTGCATTCTTGGAGTTTTTGGTGGCAATGACAAGATCGGGAACCACGGAGCAGCGCAGATCGGATATCGTGTCAACAATAAATGGGCACGGCGAGGCCACCCCCGGCCACCCCACCGCTGGCCCGGTTCCGGTGTCCCCAGCAGGGTGACGAACCGGACGGTATCCTGATATTCAGGCCTGCGTACAAGGTGCGTACAAGGATGGTTGCAGGGACTACCCCCGCAGTTGGAGATAATGCAATGTCGATGAGCCGCTTTACACGTCGCGGGTCTGTGGATGCTTTTGCCGACGGGAACGCTTCCCGGGTAGCGCGTTCTGCAGGTCAAGCCCAGTCACTTCTGGAGACGCTGGAATCGCGTATCCTGCTCGCTGCTGATCCGTTTGGTGCGGATTGGTCGGGCGTGATGTCACCGGAGTTGGCGTACGGCGCTGAGCCGGAGACGAACACAGGCGTCGAGTACGTCGCGTGGCGCGGCGGCACGGTCGAAACGATCGAGAACTCGTGGCTGCTGACCTTTGACCGGGCGTACGGGCTCGACGAGGCAGAGTCGCTGGCGCGGCAGGCTGCCGAGCGGACCGGCCGGTCGGTTGTCAGTATCGAAGCGATCGGTCGCGGCAGGTGGGCCGAGGTCACGTTCGACGCGACGCCCAGCGACTGGGCGATCCGGACCGTGGCGTCCTCGGTCGAGTGGCTGCAGGCGTTCGAGCCCAACATCATCTACAAGACCGGGCAGATTCCCGACGACGACCTCTTTGCCCAGCAATGGCAACTCGACAACACCGGGCAGAACGTGCCCGGCAGCGGCGTGGGCACCGTCGGGGCCGACCCCAACATGCTCGAAGCGTGGGACATCACGACAGGCTCGCGAAGCGTCCTCATCGCGGTCATTGATACCGGCGTCGATCTGCAACACCCGGACCTGGCGGCCAACATCTGGAAAAACCCGGGCGAGATCCCCGGCAACGGGATCGACGACGACGGGAACGGATTCATCGACGATGTCAACGGCTGGGACTTCGGCGAGTCAGACAACGACCCCGACGATGTCGCCGGTCACGGCACCGCCGTCGCGGGCACGCTCGGTGCGGTCGGGAACAACGGCATCGGCGTTGCCGGGGTGAACTGGGACGTGTCGATCGTCCCGATGAAGATCGCCGACCAGTTCGGCCGTCTCAGCGCCGCGGCCATCATTGGTGCTCACGACTACCTGACGATGATGATCACCGACTACGGCCACAACATCGTCGCGAGCAACAACAGCTACGGCGCGTTTGCCCCATCCTTCTTCCTCGACGATTTCCCCGATGGTCTCTTCGGCGAGAAACAGGCGATCGAGGACTTTATCGCGACCGGCGCATCGTTCGTTGTCGCGGCTGGAAACGACGCCAACGACAACGACACCACCTTTACCGCCTACCCCGCGTCTTACGACATCCCGGGCCTGATCTCGGTCGCGGCCAGCGACAACGACGACGCGCTCGCCGGGTTCAGCAACTTCGGCGCCAAGAACGTCGACCTCGCTGCGCCGGGCGCGCAGGTGTTCACGACGTTCAACGGCGGGTCGTACGGCTATATCAGCGGGACCTCGTTCTCGAGCCCCTATGTCGCGGGCGCGGTCGGGCTGCTCAAGGCGTTCCGACCGAATGCCTCGGCGGTCGAGATCCGGCAGGCGCTGCTCGACAGTGTCGATGTGCTCCCGGCGTTCCAGGGCCGCGTGGTCTCCGGCGGCCGGCTCAACATGGAGCGGGCGCTCCAGATCATCGGGACCGACGGCCCGATCGCGATCGGGTTCGAGCCCGGCCCGATCACGAGCCGGCTCGACGCCGACACCGGGCTGCCCGTCGACACGGTCACCGTCACCTTCAACAAGGACATCGACGGCACGACGCTGGACTCCGATGCCGCGTCGCTCACGTTTGCCGGCTCCGACGGGGTATTCGGCACCGCCGACGACACCTCCACGCTCACCCCGGTCAGCGGCGTTGCGCTCCAGACCGGACAAACCCGCATCGTCGATATCAGCCTCGACCTCAGCGGCGTGCCCCAGCAGCGGTTGCCGCTGGGCAAGTACCGTGTGACGCTGTTCTCCGGCACGTCGTCTGATCCGAAGTTCCAGGACCTCGACGGCAACCTGCTCAACGGGGACAGCAACAACGGCAACGACGAGACGTACGACTTCGAGGTCATCGGTGTCGGCGGGGCGCTCGAGCCCAACGACACCACCACGCTCGCCACGCCGGTTGCCTTTGGAGGCAGCGGCGACGCGACATTCACGAGCGTCACGCTCGGGGATGGGCTCTCGGCGGCCCTCGACGTGGACATGTACCGCGTGGACGTGCCCCGCGGCGGGCTCATCACCGTCGATATCACCGCTGCCAACCTGACCGTGCCTTCGAGCCTCGATTCTTATGTCCGGCTGTTTGATGCCAACGGCGTCGAGCTGGCCAACAACGACCAGTTCAACGGGCGCGATTCGTTCCTGGACTTCTTCGTCACCACCGGCGGCACCTACTTCGTCGGGGTGTCGGGGTTCCCCAACTTTGACTACAACCCGCTCGTTGCCGGCAGCGGGCGGAGCCAGTCCAACGGTGTCTACGACATCAACTTCCGCTACCAGCAGATCGCCGACGACCGCCTGACGGTCTCGGGGAACATCCCGACCCCGCTGCCCGTCCCCGCCGAGGGCACGCAGGGGGTGCAGAGCTCGACCATCACCGTCTCCGACGCCCGTGAGATCAAGGACCTCAACCTCCGGCTCGACATCGACCACAACTTTGTCAGCGACCTCGAGATCACGCTCATCGCGCCCGACGGCACCGAGCAGGTCATCTTCGACCGCCACGGCAACGACGGCGACGACTTCAACAACCTGCTCTTTGACGACGAAGCGGGGTCCTCGATCGTGGACGCTACCGCGCCCTATTCGGGCAGCCTCCGGCCGACCAACGGGCTCAACACGTTCGACGGCAAGTCGGCGATCGGGACGTGGACGCTGCTCGTCCGCGACCTGCAGGCGCTCAACAGCGGACAGCTCAACAGCTGGTCGCTCGAGTTCACGCTCGAGAACGATATCTTCGGGGCGTTCGAGTCCAACGACACGCTGGCGACAGCACGCTCACTCGACGAGATTCTCGGCACGGGCACCGCGATCCGCCAGGCGGATATCGGCGACGGGGGCTTCGGCACGCTCGACCGCGACATCTTCCAGTTCACCGTCGATGCCGGGGCAACGCTCAACGCCTCGGTGGCGTCCGGCGGGACGCTCGACACGGCGCTGCGGCTGTTCCAGGCCGACGGGTCCGAGCTCAAGGCCGCGAGCCCGTCAGGATCGAACAACGCCACCATCACCAGCTTCGTCTTCCCGGCTGGCGGCACTTACTACATCGCGGTCAGCGAGGGTGCCAACACCGGGTACGACCCCTTCAACGTGACCACCGGCACGCCGGCGGCGACGACCGGGGCGTACACACTCAACGTCACCGTGGTCGCGGGCATCTCCGATGCGGCGGCGGCGTACGCCAGCAGCGTGCTCGACCTCGGGCTCGCCAGCGACGGCACCTTCGGCGCGACCGATTCGCTCGGCAACCCGCTGGGGATTCGTTTCGAGGGCACCGACTTCCTCCTGACAGAAGGAACCGGGGACGGGCTCGATTCGCTCTACGGCCTGACCGCTTCGGGCTACGACTTCCTCAACGACGGGTCGCGAGGCGCATCGGCGTTGCCGGTCTCGATCACCGACCAGTCCGATCCCTTCAACAACCGCGTCAGCGCGACCGGCCTGTTCCGCGACATCCGGGTCGAGCGTGCGGTCACGCTCGGCAAGAGCGACCAGTTCATGGTCTTTGATGTCGTGCTCACCAACACCGGGCTCACCTCGGCGACCGATGTCGCGTGGCTCGAGATGTTCAACCCCAACCAGGGCAGCAACCTCGACGGGCAGGGGCCGGCGACGGCTAACAATGTTGACGACGCGGGCAGGTACGCCTCGGCGAGTGTGGTCACCAACGCCTATCCCGACGGGATCACCATCTCGATGGGCGCGCCCGCAGCCGACAGCCGCGCTCTGGCGACGTTCATCGATCCCGATTCGCTCGTCGTCCGCGACCCGAGTCAGGTGCTCGAGTTCGGGCTCAACGACCCCAACGGCACCAGCGACGACCTGAACATGGCGCTGGCGTTCGATATCGGCACGCTCGCTGCGGGCGAAACCGCCACACTCCGCTACTTCGTCTTCCTGGGCGATTCGCCCGACTCGGCGCAGGCAATGTACGACGAGGTCAACGCCGGCACCGGCGCCGGGCACCTGACCGCCGACTCGGCTGCTCCGGCGACCGAGACGCTCTCCAACGGCGAGCTTGCGCCGACGCTGCCCTATGTCTACTACTACCCGGCCGGGTTCAGCAGCGACAACATCTTCAGCTTCGTTCCCATGATCAACCCGCACGACGAGGCGACCCGCGTCGTCGCGATCGCTCGCTACGAAGTCGGCGAACGGGACGACCTCATCGCGGACTTCACCATCGAGGCCCAGGCCCGCGGTGGGTTTACCACCAACACCCCGGCGACGTTCGCCACGGGCTTTGGCAATCCCGGTGGGTCGCTCGTGCGGCCGCTCGAGCCCTACGCCCTCGAGATCCGGTCCGAACGCCCCATCGCTGCCACCTTTAGCTACTTCGACACGTTCCTGCTCGGGGGCGAAGAGGCGGCGCTCGGCGAGTCCTTTACCGCGACCACAAGCGACGTCTGGACCTTCGCCAGCGTGGGCAAAGCCGACGGCCGCTTTGACTTCCCGGTGTTTATCAACACCTCCGACGAGACCGTCAAGGTCACCACGACACTGCTCCCGGCTGACGGCGGCGACGAGATCGTCCTCACCCAGGAGCTCGGCGCCAACCGCCGCGGCGGGTGGAACCTCTCCACGATCGACAGCATCCCCGACGGCGAGTACGGCATGATCATCGAGGCGTCCGGCCAGATCGTCGCGACGCTCTCCAGTTTCGACGACGGGACGACCACCGGCCGCATCTCGGCGACCGCCGCGATCGGGTTCGCCGGCCTCGGTTCGCTCACCGGGGCGACCGCCGAGGGCGAGCTCGGGCTCAACTCCACCGAAGAGGTCATCGGGATCACCAACGTCAACGAGGCTTCGACCACCGTCACCTTCTCGTTCCTGTTTGCCAGCGGCAGCGCCTACCGCACCAAAGTCGATGTCGATGCGCGAAGCCACGTCAAGCTCGACGTTGCCTCGCTGCCCAACTTCCCGCTCGGCGAGCCCTACTCGGTCGTCTATTCTGCAACACTCCCGGTCGCCCTCGCGCTGCCGACGCTCATCTTCGATGATGGTGCTTCGACCTCGTTCACCGACGAGGCGTACACCCTCTGGGCGTTCGGTGCCGGGTTCCGCCCGATGGACGGCACCAACCAGGTCGTCACCGAGTACCTCCGTATCTTCAACCCCTCAGACGCCGACGTGGTCATCGAGATCACCATCCGGTTCGACGGCAACTTCAAGGGAACAAGCATCCCCCTCGGGCAGGAGACCTTCCGCCGCGTCGTCGAGGCACGCCGAGTCGCCGAGTTCGACATTCACGAGTTCGTCACCGGCGACCGCCGCGCCCAGGACACGTTCTACGGCATCACCGTCAAGGGCGCTTCACCGATCGTGAGCTACCTCGGCCGGTTTGATTCGTTCTTCCCCGGCGCGTTCGGCACGCTCGGCGTCCCGCTCGGGGCAATCAGCTCGATCTGACCTGTCCACAGTCCCCCCACCCCCACCCCCACACCCCCCACCACACCAAGCCCTCCCCCGGTTCACGGGGGAGGTTTTTTTGCGCTCTCACGCACGGCCCACGAAGCACTGGTCTTTGACCAGTAGCACCCGTCCAAACCCATCACGACCCTGCGCGCCGGACGCCCCGTGCCTCCGTATCATCCGCCATG
The DNA here is from genome assembly GCA_030950285.1 of Planctomycetota bacterium. GTDB lineage: Bacteria > Planctomycetota > Phycisphaerae > Phycisphaerales > UBA1924 > PNC22. The sequence continues at coordinate 17,179 of JAUZRR010000036.1, forward strand.
CCCCCCACCTCCCCCACTCCCACTTCCGCCACCCACACCGACCCTTCCCTCGCCACGCTCGATGTCCGGGGCCCGCTGGCCACGCTCTCGCTCAACCGCCCGGCGCAGCGCAACGCGCTGTCGCTCGACCTGATCGCGGCGCTGCGCGGTCGTGTGCAGGAGCTGGCGGCGCTCGGCGGGGCGGCCGACGGGCCAAGGGTCGTCGTGCTCACCGGCGTCGGCAAGTCGTTCTGCGCGGGGATGGACCTCAAGGCGGTGCTTGGAGACGCGGAGGCTCCGGCGAAGCTCTTGGGCACGCTCGCCGAGCTGACGCTTGAGATTCGGGCTTTGCCGATGGTGGTGCTCGCCCGGGTCAACGGCGCGGCGATCGGGGGCGGGTGCGGGCTGACGTGCGTGTGCGATATGTCTCTCACCCACGACGGCGCCAAGGTCGGGTTTCCCGAGGTCGATCTCTCGGTCTGCCCGGCGGTGGTCGCGCCGTGGGTGGTGCGCAAGGTCGGGGCAGGCCGGGCGCGGCAGATCCTGCTGCGCGGCGGCCTGATGCGCGGCAGCGAGGCGGCGGCGCTCGGCCTGATGGACCGCTCGCTGGCAACGCTCGATGCGCTGGACGCTGCGGTGGACGAGCTGGCAACGCGGATCGCCGGCGGCGGGCGGCGGGCGCTCTCGGAGACCAAGCGGTTGCTGAATGCCCTCGACGGCTCGGACGATGCCGAGGTGGTGCGCACGGGCGCGGCGATCTCGGCGGAGGTGGTGGCGTCAGAAGAAGCGCAGGCGGCGCTGCGTGCGCTGTATGGGTAGGCTGGCCGGTGTCGGGCCGTGGGACCGCCTTCCAGGCGGTGCGTGGATGTCGCTTTGCCACAGACGTCACAAGGAACCCGGTTCGCGTCCGCACCCCACACGAAACAACGGCCCGGATCCTCCGATCCGGGCCGCCTTGGTTTCATGTGCTCTTCGTGGCCTTCGCGTTCAGGCTCTTACGCCGCGAGGCCGAGCTCGGTGGTGCCGGCGTCGGTGGACTGCTCGGCGGTCACGCCCAGGCGGACGG
>JAUZRR010000037.1 GCA_030950285.1 Planctomycetota bacterium
GGTTGCCGAGGACGCTGGTCGATTCGGTGTTGTGCTTCCTCGCTCGGCGCTGGCTGCAAAGGGGTTGTCCGAGTTCCGTGCCGGGCTCTTCACCAACGCTGATCCGGTTGACATCACCATGCTCGTCAACAACCGTCAGTGGGTCTTTCCGGAAGTGCATCCGCAGTACACCATCGGGCTCGCGGCGATCTGTCGGCGCAAGGCATCGGGCAAGTCTGTGCGACTGCGCGGCCCATTCGCCTCACTAAGCCGTTTCAATGCTGGCATCGGGAATCCGCCAGCGGAGTTCTCTGCACACGATGTCACCGGCTGGACGGATACCTCTTCGCTGCCTCTCTTGCCGACCGAAGAATCACTGGCGGTCTTTGCCCAACTGAGCAAGGCCCCGCGACTGGACCTGAAAGAGCCGCACAAGTGGAGGGCACGCCCTCATCGGGAGTTGGACGCCACCAACGACAAACACCTGATGGACCTCGAATCGGAGTCTTGCCCCGATGGCTTCTGGCCCGTGTTCAAAGGCGAGTCCTTCGATATCTGGGAGCCTGACACTGAGCGATACTACGCATGGGCGAACCCAAAGGAGATGCTCCTCCACCTTCAGCAGAAGCGTGTGCGGTCGGGGCGGAGCAAGCGTTCAGCGTTCTTCGAGTTTGATCAGAACTGGCTGAAAGATATGAAGACACACCCCAGCCACTTCCCGCGGATTTCGTTTCGCAACATCGCACGAGCAACAGACTCGCGCACTTTCCGCGTTGCGCTACTCCCGGGAAGTGTTTTTGTAACGAACCATGGGCCGTACTTCCTCTGGCCGCGCGGCGACGAGCGGGACCAAGCGTGCCTACTCGGCGTCCTGTCATCACTTCCACTGGACTGGTACTCGCGCCGCTTCGTCGAGGTCAACATGAACTTTCACATCATCAACCCCTTCCCCGTCCCCCGACCGGCAGCGGACGATCCGCTGTGCCATCGTGTCATCGAACTCGCTGGCCGACTCGCCTGCCCCGATGACCGCTTCGCCGACTGGGCCAAGACTGTGGGTGTCGAGTGCGGCCCGCTTGCGGCAGACACCAAGCTGGACATGATCTGCGAGCTGGACGCGGTGGTGGCGCACCTCTACGGCCTGAAGCGCAAGCACCTCATCCACATCTTCGAGACCTTCCATGTCGGCTGGGAACCGGGCACTACAGCCAGGCACCCCACACTCGGCGAGTACGACACCCGCTTGGCGAACACCCTCGACCACTTCAAGGCGTGGAAGGCGAAGCTGTGAAGAAGCAACGAACCAACTTCTCGGAGATCTCGAAGTTCAAGCGGGTCGAGGCGAGCCTGCGCGAGTCGGTCAACAGCCTGGCCGGCACGCTCAGCGAGATCGACACAGCACTGGCAGGCCCCCGCACCGAAGAGGAACGGGCGCTGTTGTGTGCAGCACGCGATCAGATCGAGGTTTTACGCGCCAACGGGCAGACGGTGCTGCACCGTCTCTGGGCGGAGGTGGAGGGATGAGGCAGAGGATTCATAATGCAGTACCGGCCAGACTTCCTGGGGCTTCGGTCCAAGCAGGGGTGACGATGTGAGCAAGGCACCGAACCGATCCACACCTGATCCATCTGAGCCGTCGCTTTCGGAGAGCCGTCCCCGGTTTGTTGACAACCGCGACGGCAACACGCTGTCCAAGGCCCTCAAACAGCACTTGGTGGCTCTCCAGCAGGAGCAGGCGCTGCCGTGGGGGTTGGATATCGCCACGGCGTTCTTCAACCTCCAGGGCTTTGACCTGATCGCTGGCGAACTCGAAGACCTTGGCAGGGTGCGCCTGATGCTGGGGGCCGAGCCGGTCCCCGAGTCTTGTCAGCCGCAGCGAGAGCCGGGAGACCCTGACGAACCGGAGTGGACGCAGCGGCAGGTTGGCGTGGCGCTCGATGATCTGGACGAGGGGCTCGTGCGAGAGCGGGACCTGTTGCCGTTTGACGGCGAGACGGATGCGGCCGTCCGACGGCTGCTGGGGTATCTGCACTCGGGCAAGGTCGAGGTCCGGCGATACACGAAGGGGTTTCTGCACGCCAAGGCATACATCTTCCGCACCGCTGGTGGCGGGTTGGTTGTTGGCTCATCGAACCTGACCTACGCGGGGCTGCGTCGGAACGCGGAACTGAACCTTGGGCACTATGAGGACCGGGTGGTCGGGCGCGTTGAACAGTGGTACGACGAGTTGTGGGATAGAGCCGAGCCGTACGACCTGGCTGGGGTGTATGACCGGCTGATGGCTGAGTATGACCCGTACCTGATCTACCTCAAGGTGCTGTGGCATCTGTATGGGGCCGAGCTTGTGGAGGAAGCGGAGGAGACGGCGGATGGCGAGATCCCCGTGACGACCTATCAGTTGCACGGGATCTGGCGGGCCAAGCGGATCATGGAGAAGTACGGCGGGGTGCTCGTCGCCGACGGTGTTGGGCTGGGCAAGACATTCTTGGCTGGAGACATCATCCGACAGTACCGCGAACAGAGACAGCGGGTGTTGCTCATTTGCCCGGCGGCGCTTCGTGACACCACCTGGAAGGAGTTCATCGACCGCTTCGAGCTGTTCATCGACTGCGTGTCCTTCGAGCAACTCGCCGGAGACGGGCGTCTGAACCCGAAGGCCACCGGTTCCACGCTCAAGTACGACCCTGACGACTACGCGCTGGTCGTGATCGATGAGGCACACAACTACCGCAACCCGGATTCTCCAGCGCGGGCGGGAGTGCTGAGGCAGTTGTTATTGGGTCCGCGACGGCATCTGCTGTTGCTGACGGCTACGCCGGTGAACAACTCGCTCTGGGACTTGTTTCACATCATCCGGTACTTCGCCAAGCAGGACGCGATCCTCGCCGATCGGGGAGTGCTATCCATCAAGAAGCGATTCGAGCAGGCGATGGCAGAGGACCCGTTCGATCTTCACCCGGACCTGCTCTATCCAATCATCGATGCGATGACAGTCAAACGCACCCGACGGTTCATCAAGAAGCACTACCCGGGCGACACGATCAAGCTCGACGATGGCACCGTGCTGCCGATCCAGTTCCCGAAACCGATTCCTTCTTCCATTGAGTACGACCTTGGCGGTGTGCTGCCGGGTTTTATTGACGAGTTGGAGGAGGCCTTGGGACCGGAAGAGGGCGAGCCGCTACTCGTGATGGCGAGGTATCAGCCTGATCGTTACCGGCTGGAGGCGGTCGATGAGGAGGAAGAGCGTCGGTACGGTGCATTGGTCGGCCTCTTGCGGTGCGGCTTGCTCAAACGGTTCGAGTCGTCTGTCTACGCCTTTGCCAAGACGACGCAAAAAATGGTGCGGGAACACGATGCGTTTCTTGAGCAACTCGAACGGGGGCTGGTTGTTCGCAAGGAGCTACTACGCGAAATATCGGTGGCGGATGATGACGAGGTCATCGAGGATATCTTGGCGGGAGGTGATGATGACCAAGTCGAGTCCGCTGAGGACTTTGATGTAGCGAGGCTTAAGGCGGATGTTGAATCGGATCGAGCCTTACTCGATGGGTTTGCCAAGAGGGCAAGGCAAGTGTGCCGTGCGGACGATCCCAAGCTCAAGGCTCTGGTCGAGGAACTCGCCCAGGTTGCTGCTCATGCCGAAGCGGATGCGACCGACGAAGATGATGCGCAACAGAAGCGAAAGGTACTCGTGTTCTCAGCCTTCGAGGACACGATCGACTGGGTCCAGGATCACCTTGAAGATGTGATGGTTCATGAGGATGCACTTGCCGTGTACCGTGAACGGTTGGGCTCGGTGAGTGGCAGTGATTCCCGACGCGGGTTGAAACGCGAGGAGGCTATTCGTGGGTTTGCGCCGGTATCCACCAAAGCACCGGCCCACCTCGCCCAGGATCGGATCGATCTGCTGCTCTCGACAGATGTGCTGGCCGAGGGCATGAACCTCCAGCAGTGCCGCAACATCATCAACTACGATCTTCCCTGGAATCCCATGCGATTGGTCCAGCGGCATGGGCGGATTGACCGGATCAACAGTCCGCACGCCCGGGTGTTCCTGCGGACCTTCTTCCCCGATGAGCAGCTCAATATCTTGCTTGATCTGGAACGGCGAGTGCGGCAAAAACTTGCGCAGGCTGCGGCATCGGTGGGCGTAGAAGTAACTCCTATCGAGCATGGAGCGCAGAGTGATCGCTCGTTTGCAGAAACTCGCAAGGAGATTGAGAAGCTGCGCGAAGGGGATGCTGGGATTTACGAGCGAGGTGGCACAGTATCGGCAGCCCAAACGGGCGAGGAATACCGCCAGGAACTTCGGGAGGCGTTGAAGCGGCTGGGGAGTCAGATCACGGATCTGCCCTGGAAAGCGGGCTCTGGAATGGTCAAGGGCGAGCGGCAAGGGCACTTCTTCTGCGCTCAGGTTGGCGAACGGGTCTATCTCCGATTCGTACCGGCGGACGACGGCCAGATTGTCGGTGAGATTGGCACCTGTCTTCGACTGATTGAGTGTTGTGAAGAGACGGAAAGAATCGTGCCCGACGACATGCGCCTCAGTGCCTACTCAGCCTGGGAGCATGCCCGACAGGACATTCTTGAGGCATGGACCTTTGAGACCGATCCTGCAAACCTTCAGCCGAAGGTGAGTCGATTCAACCGAAAGCTCGCGGAGTATTTGCGTGCGAACCCGCCGATAGATATCGAGAAAATCCGGTTGGAGCGCTGTCTTGAGGCTACAGAGGCCCCATGCCCGATCCGGGAGCAGAGGGCACTGCGCGAGGTATTTGAACAGGAGTTTGCCAGCCAAGCCGCGAGGTCACGCGCGATTGTGTTGGCAGTTGAGCGGCTCGGGCTCGAACCGTTCCATTCGCCTGAACCCTTGCCTCCCATCAATGTGGAGCAGGTTCTCTTGGTATGCTGGCTGGGGCTCATCGAGGAGTCACAATCCTCTGATGAAGACTGACTCTGAAGTGCAAGCTGAATCCTGAGTGAACTGAGCAACGAGAAGTCACTTTCGCGCTCGTCCTCAGGGCTTCGGTTTACCTGATACTCTTTGTGCGGACCACCAGGGGTCGTTTTGGGCGTTGAGAACTGGGGACCGTCTGCGGGCGGGGCATCGGTTCGTCCCTGGGGTCCATATTTTGTGAAAGCGAAAGTGGGGGATAGTTATGCGTAGGGGTCAGGGGCAGGCTGTAGGCTGAGGCTCTGGGAGCGGCGAGAGGGGCTGAGGCTTTCCGTGGTGGGCTCCATCGGTCGAAATCGATATCTCCACGGATTCAGTAGCATCGGCGTAGCAGAGGGCCTCTTCGGGCCGAGGCTATGGACCAAACTCAGGGTTCGCACTGCTTCGCTTCGGTCGCACGGACCATCGCAGTGATGCCCGAACGGATCGCTGGGGGCAGGTCGGGCCACGCTTCGACGATCGCCAGAAGATCGGGGTCGGACAGAGCCGCCAATGGGGTATCCCCGCCGATTTGCGCTGCGCATTGCGCTGCGCGGTTGGGGCTTGATTTGCGTAAGTCCTTTATTTCCAAGTCGTTAGGAGATTCTGGCGTCTGACTGGGGGTCAGAAGGTCGGAGGTTCGAATCCTCTCACCCCGATTCGGAGTCAAGGCTCAAAGCCCGCTCACGGTGGACGTAAGTGAGCCCAACCCTATGTCCACGATTTGCCAGTCCAAAGTCTGTGGGGCCCCGCCGTTGCGTTTGGTGCGATGTCCGTCGCGGGACTGTCTGCTGATGACCAGGCCATTTTGAGACCGATGATGCCGAGCAGGATCGCAGCGATGCTCGCGGCCGAAACGAGCGTCATTGCTTCCTGAAGGACGAGCACGCCGAACAGGACTGGTCCGAGCGTGCCAACGCCGACCCGGATCGACTACGCAACGCTGACGGGCAAGGTCTTGAGCGCAAGCAACTACGAACGGCCTCGTCACCTCGACTCTCTCAAGGGGGTACTCGTGTCCAACATTTCCGCCAACGAACGGCTTCATTCCATGGACGCACTGCGGGCAGTCGCGATGCTGCTCGGCGTTGTGCTCCACGGCGGCATGGCTTATATGGAGGATGTCTGGTCTGAGTGGGTGGCCGACGATCCCGCCTCAAGCCCCGCCTTCGACGCGATGTTCTGGATCGTCCACCTCTTCCGGATGCAGGCCTTCTTCCTCCTCGCCGGCTTCTTTGCCTGCATGCTCGTCGCCCGCTACGGCGTCCGCAGGTTCACCGCGAACCGACTCAAGCGCGTCGGCCTGCCGTTGCTCATCGGCATCTTCACCGTTGTCCCGTTGTGCAACGCGGTGTGGACATGGGGATTCAATCTTCACGCGCCGCTCGAGGACCAGGTACCCCTCATCGGGGCGATCCCCGCCTGGTTCGGGATGGCCTTCTTCAGCCAGTGGCACCTCTGGTTCCTGGTTCACCTGCTGGTTATGTATGCCGTCGCACTCTTGTGGCTCAAACTCTCCGGCGTCGCCCGGCCCATCGCCCGCGTGGGCGAGATCATCACCAACGCATGGATCTGGTGCGTCCGACACGCCCTCGCCGCGCCGGTCCTCGCCATCGCTGCCTTCCCGCTGCTCTTTCTCCAGGACGGCGCCGGCGTCGATACCCAAAGCGGTACGATCCCGGACATCACCATCATCGCCTACTACATGGTCTTCTTCGCCGGCGGCTGGATGCTCTACAGAAGGCACGAGCACCTGAATGATATCGCGAGGCTCTGGATCCCTTCCCTCATCGCCGGCCTTGCGCTCTCTTTCGTCTTTATGGCGATGCAGGGCAAAGCAAGTATCAACGAAGGCGAAGCGACCCCGTTGCTGCGAGCCGTCTCAGCGCTCGCGACCGCCATGATCGTGATCGGTTTCACGGGCTTCTTCCTGCACCTTCTCAAGCGTCCCAGCCCGGCCATGCGGTACATGTCCGACTCCGCGTACTGGGTCTACCTCGTCCACCTGCCGCTTGTCGTCTGGCTCAATCTGATCGTCGAACCGATCAACGCCGGCGCGTTCACGAAGTTCGGGATCGTCATGCTCGCGGCCACCGCCATCATGTACAGCACGTACCACCTCTTCGTCCGATACACCTGGATCGGCAGCATACTCAACGGCCCGAGGCTCAAAGCCGAACGCACAGCACGCAGGCAAGCACGCCGAGCCGCCTCTGCGCTGGGTTGACAGACGCCCGCGCCAAACACCCTTGGATCGCAACCCCGCCCGATGTACCTCAACGACGGCCATGGGCACCGTGCAATCCTGGTCGACCGAACAAGCCAGCCTCAGGTGCTGCCCGCGGCTTGGTGCGCGCGTCGACGGCCTCAAGGCGATCAATGGCCGAGGCGGGCGGGTGGTTTCTCGAAGATTCTCTGAACTGACGAGACTGCGCGAGAGACCCGGCAAGGTTCCTCCTAGAATCGCCAGCACCGGCCCGGCGGCGGGTTTGGGCTGCGCGACACTCACAGGCTCGACCTGAAAGGAACGACCGCTATGGCTATCCGCATCGGTATCAACGGCTTCGGCCGCATCGGCCGCCTCGTTTACCGCCTCGCTGCCAACGACCCCGCGATCGAGGTCGTCGCGGTCAATGATCTTGTCCCCGCAGACAACCTCGCCTACCTGCTCAAGTACGACACGATGCATGGGCGGTTCACCATCGGCGGCAAGCCCGCGACGATCGAGGGTGCCGAGGGCTCGTTCACCGTCAACGGGTACACCACCCAGACCAAGGCCGAGCGCGACCCGGCCCAGTTGCCGTGGGGGGAGTGGGGGGTCGATTACGTTCTCGAATCGACCGGGTTCTTCACCACGCACGACGACGCCCACAAGCACATCGAGAACAACGGCTGCAAGCGGGTGGTCATCTCTGCGCCCACCAAGACGCCCGACACCGTGCCGACCATGTGCTACAAGGTCAACCACGACGACTACAAGCCCGACCAGCACAAGGTCATTTCCAACGCGAGCTGCACGACCAACTGTCTTGCGCCGATCGCCAAGGTCATCAACGACACCTTCGGCCTCGAAGAGGGGCTGATGACCACGATCCACGCTGTGACCGCGACACAGCCCACCCAGGACGGCCCGAGCAAGAAGGACTGGCGCGGCGGGCGTAACGCCTACCAGAACATCATCCCCTCAAGCACCGGCGCAGCCAAAGCGGTCGCGCTGTGCATCCCTGCGCTCAAGGGCAGGCTCACCGGCATGGCGTTTCGTGTGCCCACCGCCGACGTGTCGTGTGTGGATCTAACCTTCCGCACCGCCAAGGCAACGAGCATCGACGAGATCCACGCCGCGATGAAGAGCGCTGCTGAGGGCGCGATGTCGGGCGTGCTGGGGTACACCGAAGAGCAGGTTGTGTCCAGCGACTTTGTCGGCGATTCGCACAGTTCGATCTACGACGCCGGTGCGGGCATCCAGCTCAACGACCGGTTCTTCAAGGTGCTCAGCTGGTACGACAACGAGGCGGGGTACGCCAACCGCTGCGTGGACATGATGAAGATGCTCGCCGGGCAGGACGGCGCGTCGTAACCTGTCAGCGGTCGGGCTCGTTGGCCCATTCGGTCAGCACGCGGTCGATGACGCGGGCGGACAGCGCAGCCGCGGTCCCGGCGAGCGCCGTGAAGAAATCGGCAGCCGCCGATCCGTCGGCGCGGTCGGAGATCACCCGCATGACGCCGAAGGGGATGCCGTATTCATGGCAGACCTGGGCGACCGCTGCGCCCTCCATCTCGACGCAGACTGCGCCGGGAACGCGCGAGCAGATCCGATCACGGGCGGCACCACTGGCGACGAACTGGTCGCCGGTTGCGATGTCGCCACGAACCGGGGCGAAGGCTCTTTGTGTATCGGCGGCTTGATCCACTTGCGCGGCCCGCATGTCATCGCCAACCTCTTTGAGGCTCCGTCGGGCGGCGCGGGCAAGGGCCGAGGCGATCTCCGGCGTGGCGGTAAATCGAGACATCCCTGTGAGCGGGACTTCGAGCGGCGGGAAGAGCGGGCTCGCGTCGATGTCGTGCTGAATCAGGCCGTCGGCGATCACGACATCGCCTACTTGCAGGTCCGCCGAGAGCGCCCCGGCGAGCCCGGTGAAGAGGAGCCTCTCGATCCCGAACCGAACAATCAGCTCGACCGCTGCCGATGCCGCGGCAACCTTGCCGATCCGGGCGTGGACGCAGACGACCCGGTGTCCTTGATGGGTGCCGGTGGTGTAGTCACGCCCGCCGTGCTGCTGGGTGCAGCACTCGTCGAGCAACGCCACGGTCGCTGCAATCTCCTGAGGCATCGCGCCCATGACACCGATTCGCATCGCGTACCTCCAGAGGCGAGGGTAGCCCGACGCAAGCGAATCGGTTTGTGCGTGCTACGCCGCGAGGCGGTCCTGCACGCCCGCAGTCCCACGAAGCGGGGCGGGCTCGGCGTTGCCGAGTTGGTGCATGACGGTGTCCCCTTCGAGCCAGATTTTGACCGGCCCCTTGAGTTCGTGGCCGAAGACGATCGTGCGGCCGCTGATCTCGAGCGTGACCCGGGCGTGGATCATCCGCAGCACCTCGATCGTCGATGTGCATTCGGCGTCGACGGGCGTTTCTACGTTGGTGGGGAGGGCTTGCAACTCGGCTTCGGCTTCGGCGATCTCAAACTCGAGTTCGGTCATCCGTTCAGCGTTGACTGCGGACCGCGGCGTCGTGGGGTCCTGCAAGACTCGGAGCTCGTTCCGCATCTTCTCAATTTCATTGAGGACGTGGGTGTTCGCAGCGGCCTCGCCTTCATCAGTCAACTCGCTCTTTGGACCGAGGATCAGCTTCGTGGGCGTGTCGCCGCGCGAGCCTATCTCTGCGAGTCGCACATCCCCGAGTACGTGCAACGACCCGCCGATGACACGTCCGGCGTCGCCCGTCAGGTCTTTGCCAATCTCCAGTGTGCTGTGCATGATCTCGCGCAAGATACTCAGCGAGCCTTCGATCTTGCCGCGGGCCTGCTCGATGTACCCGATCTCGGCGTCGCCCCCGATATCAAGCGTTCCCTCGTCTCGACCCGCGACACCCCGTCGGGCGTAGAGGTTTCCTCCGCACGTGATGTGCGAAGCGTCGATGAGACCTTCAATGGTAACATCCTTGGTTGCTCGCACACGGAAGTGGTCGCGGATGTCCTCGCGGATCATCACGTCGCCGTCAAAGTCGATGTTGCCGGTGCTAAAGTCGACAGCGCCGGCAATCTCGAGTACCGGCTCGACCCGGAGCTTTCCTTTGCAGAGCTTGAGCACGCCGTCGATCTGCGCAACCAGCTGACGATCGTCGGAGAGCACAAGGCTCTTGTCGATCGTCATGCCAAGCCGTTTGCCAGCCGTCGCTGTGAGCGTCCCGCCGCAGACGTCCAAGCCGTCCTCGCCCTCGGTATGCGCATGGAGTGTGGCGATGGGCTCGTTCTTGCTAACTCGTATAAAGCTCTGTCTGTTGTAGTAATCGATCGTGCCGGATTGGTCGGCCTCGGGGCTGTCGTTCATCTCCGAAGGGTTAAACCCATCCATCCACTCGATCCAAGCGTCGACCCCGTTGACTGGGAGCGTGGCGCGGAGAAACTCCTGGTCTATCGGTGATTCGCCATTGGCGTATCGTTCCGCAATCTCTGCGAGTAGCGTGACCGCTTCAGCGGTGAGATGGACACCCCGTTCCTTTGCAACCGCTCGCAGCGACAGCTCAGACGCGGCTTCTGCATCGAGCCCGACGGGCAGCACAATCCGTGCGCTCAATCGCTCGGCACAGACGATGACGGACGGTACGGGGGTGTTTGCTCTTTCGGTCACGTGAATGCCTTTCGCCGAGAAGAGACCTACGCCTTTGCGGTCGTTCTCTCGAGCGTCTCCTTGATCCGTTGTTGAAGGAGATCTGGTGTGAATGGCTTGACGACGTAGTTGTTGACACCCGCGCGGATCGCTTCGATGACTCGCGTCTTTTCTGACTCCGTGGTCACCATAATGACCGGGGTCGTGGTGTCCCGCTGGCGGAACGCCTTGAGAAACGTGATGCCGTCCATGTTCGGCATGTTCCAGTCGAGCAGAATCAGTGTCGGCTGAAACGCGGCCACCCGGCTCAGCGCGTCCTGCCCGTCGCACGCTTCCTCGATCTCCGTGTACCCGAGCTGTTCGAGAATGCTCCGTTGGATTCGCCGGATCGTCTTTGAGTCATCAATAAGCATCACTCGCATGGCTGTTTCCTCCTGCATACTGAGTTCGTCTAGCTCGCGGCCGCAGGTGTTACCTGGTCCCGAGCCGCCGACGCTTTGGCCGCCGCCCGGACGGAGACCTCGATGACAAAGATCCCGTGTGGCGTCTCGCACGGGATGGTAATTGAGACCGCATCGCTTGGGCGCTGTACTTTGTGGTCCTTGCCGAGCACGACTTGTGGGCAACTGATCGAGACGTTCGCGCCGTCCAGGCTTGACTTGGCGTTCCCGCAAATCATGTTGGCGATCTCGCCGATTGCGTCCGAGAAGTCTTCACTCTCGCCGCCGAATGCCTCGCCGCATAACGCCTCGACGACACCCAGCGCGGTTGCCATCGGAAAGCGGATGACCGCTGCTCCCGCGACATCACCGGAGAATCCGATGATGCCCGAAACATCTGCTTCTACAGGGTCACGGCCGGTCGGCCCGGGTGTACCAAACGTCACGTTTGTCCCCACCATTGTCCCAAAGACGTTCTGGGTCGCTTCAATGAACCGACGGATCAACACTGCGTGCATAGTTCACTCCGTGAGAAAGGGTGCCCAGCCCGTATCGGCCGGTCGAGAGCCCAACTGGTGCCCAATCCGCAAATGCAGGGAAACACCTGTCTTTGGTGCCGGAGGGGTTTCTCTCAATCAGACATTCTGGATCGCTTTCGCTTACTCCGGCTGTGCCGGGTTGCGGCACGCCCCGATAGAAGACCAGAGCCAACGGCGCGTTGCGCCCGGGCAGAGAGCTTCAAGAATGAGGGCCACGCTCGTGTCATTACACAACAGAGTTGAAGACCTGGCCCGCACCGCGGCGTGCATCAGCACCAGCGATCTCGCCGGCCTCGTGCGGTTACAAGATGATCTGACCGATCTCGCAGAATCTATTGAAGATCCTTCCATCGAGGCCGCTGCCAGCGTCTGCCGCGTTGCCGCTGAGCAGGCCGAGTCGATCGTGCTCCGTACCACCGAAGACGCCGACGCAACGCTCGGTGAGATACACAAGGCAATCGAATATGTCCAAGAGATCGCAGAAGCGATCCAGGCCGGTCTTGACCCATCGTCTGTGGCAATACCCAACGGCCACGAAGCCGCGACTCCTTCGCCCGAGGATGCACAGTTTGATCTGGAACTGCTCAGCGCATGGGTTTCCTCGTGTTCCTCAGCGCTCAGTGACCTGGAAGCGGCGGTCGTCTCCATCGATGCCGGGGATGAGGACACCGGGCAGCTCGCCGAGGCCCGCCGCATCATCCACACGATCAAGGGCGAGGCGGGAATCCTCTCGTTCAACTCAGTCCAGGCCGTCTGCCACGACTGCGAGACGCTCATCGACCTCGCCAAGGAACGCACAGACAGCTTCCCGACCGAGCAGGCGCTCGCGCTGATCGACTGGCTCCGGGCGTGTATCGCCGCACTCAGTGACAACCCCTCAGCCACACTGCCGCCGCACGACGAACTCCACGCCGAAATCAAGAACGCAATCGCCAACCTTGATTCTGAGGCGGTCGCGACCGAATCTGCGAGCAGCCCGGAAACCGAGACGGGCCCCACGCCGTCGTCGGAAACTCCCGCCGAGGCTCCCGCTGCCAAGCAGGCCGAGCCGCAGCCCACACCCGCACAAGAAATGAGCAAGCCCCCGGCTGCTGCGGAGCCAGCGCAGCCCGAGGCCGAGGACGACTCCCTTGTCGAGTTCCCGGACGAAGCAATCATCGACGAGACCGTCCCGGAGTTTGTCTGCGAGGCCCGCGAGCACATCGCCAATGCCGAGCAGTCGTTGCTTGATCTGGAGTCCGATCTCGGCAACACCGAACTGATCAACACGGTCTTCCGTGCATTTCACACGATCAAGGGCGTCGCGGGCTTTATGCACCTCTCGCCCATCGTCCGGCTCACGCACGTCGCAGAGACACTCCTGGACAAAGCACGAAGTCAGGCCCTCACCCTGACACCCGGGCACCTCGACCTGTTTCTGCGCAGCTGTGACGTGCTGGGGCAACTCATCAGCGCACTCCTCGGCACGCCGACGCCGAAGCAAAGTGTCTACAAAGCGCTCGTCGCCGAACTTGATCAGGCCTGTGAAACGGGCCTGCCACCGGTTGTCGAAACTCCGCCAGAACAGCCCGCTGCTGTCGTTGAAACCCCGCCGGCTGCGCAGAGCAGCCAACCACAGCAAGCCGCCGATTCTCCCGCACCATCCGCGCAGGAGACCCAGCCGCAGCTGCCCGACGACCCGCAAGCCGACTCGGGCGGTGCCGATGCAAGCCCGCCTCCGTCGCAAGCCGAGACGGCCGAGCCCAACCCCGCCCCGCCCGAGGCCAAGCCCGCGACCAAACCCGCGATGCGCATCGAGCAGACAGTCAAAGTGAACACAACCCGCATGGACGCGCTCGTGGACATGGTCGGCGAGCTCGTCATCGGGTACCAGATGGTCTACCAGGACGAATCGATCCAGGGCATCAAAGCCCAACACACCAAGCGAACACTGACGCACGTCTCGAAGATCATCCGCGACCTGCAGGAAGTCGCGATGTCGTTGCGGCTGGTCACGCTCCGCCCCACGTTCCAGAAGATGGCCAGGCTCGTACGCGATGTCTCATCCAAGGCCAATAAAAACATCAAACTCCATGTCGAGGGTGAGGATGTGGAACTCGACCGCACCGTGGTCGAAGAGATCGCCGACCCGCTCGTACACATGATCCGCAACGCGTGCGACCACGGGATCGAGCCCGAAGACGAGCGCCGGGCCGCCGGAAAGTCGCCGGAGGGCAACCTCTCGCTCCGCGCCTACCACCAGGGCGGTTCGATTGTGGTCGAGATCGCCGACGATGGGCGAGGGCTGATCCGTGAGAACATCCTCGCAAAGGCCGCCAGCAACGGCATCCTCCCCAGCGATCGTGAACCCGCCGAAATGTCCGACCGCGAAGTGTTCAACCTCATCTTCGCGCCGGGGTTCTCGACCGCTGATAAAGTCACCGACATCTCGGGACGGGGTGTGGGCATGGACGTCGTGCGGCGAAACATCGAAGCCTTGCGCGGAAAGGTCGACATCAGTTCGACCCCGGGAAAGGGCTCGACCTTCAAGATGCTGCTGCCGCTCACGATGGCGATCATCGACGGCATGATTGTCCGTGTCGGATCCCACCGATACGTGGTTCCCACGCTCTCGATCGAGCAAAGCTTCAGACCCGAACCCGGAAAGATCCACACCGTGATCGGCAAGGGCGAAACCGTCGAAGTGCGTGGAAGCTTGCTCCCGGTGTATCGCGCCAAAAGAGTCTTCGGGCTGGACGACGGTGTCGACAATCCGACCGAAGGCCTGCTGGTTGTGCTCGAATCGCACAGCACCAGGTTTTGCCTGCTCGTCGACGAGATCGTTGGGCAACAGCAAGTTGTTATCAAAAATCTCGGACACGGAATCAACCCCATTCGCGGCGTATCCGGCGGCGCGATCCTCGGCGATGGGCGGGTGGCGCTCATACTTGATGTCACCGGAATCGTACAAGAAGCCACCAAGGAAATCGTCTGAATCGTACAAGGAAGAGGGCACCGATCCATGAGCAAACTCACCGCAGCCATGAAAGCAAACGCCGAACTCGATACCGAGCGAGACAACGAGAACAAGTTTCTCTCTTTCCGCCTCGACAGCGAAGAATACGGACTCGAGATCCTGCGGGTCCGTGAGATCATCGGCATCATCGATATCACGCCGCTGCCGCAGACACCGAACTATGTTAAGGGCGTCATCAACCTCCGAGGCAAGATCATCCCGGTCATCGAGCTCCGCACGAAGTTCGAGCTCGCACCGAAAGAGTACACCGAAGAGACTTGCGTCATCGTCGTCGAGGTCTCTGACGGTGGCGACGAACGGTTCCAGATGGGCGTCATCGTTGACACCGTAAGCGAGGTTATCGATGTCCCGCGAAAAAGTATCGAACCGGCTCCCCGATTCGGAGGGGCACTCAACACGAGCTTCATACTCGGCATGGGAAAGCTCAAAGACAAGGTACTCATTCTTCTCGACATCGATCGCATCATGAGCACCAGCGACATCGACACCCTCTCCGAAGCATCGCGAGGAGACCCCGCCTCCCATGAATCCTCGGCCGCAGCCTAGCGCGGGCCCTCATCAACGATCAAACCAGTACGCCAGTATCAACCTGAAGATCACAACCACAGAAGGAACCAAGGCAATGTCAGACAACCAGAACCACCACGACAACAGCAACGACAACGAGAACATGATCGCCAGCTTCGGGCGCTCACAGGCGATGATCGAGTTCGAGCCCGATGGCACCATCATCACTGCAAACGAGAACTTCTGCAACACGCTTGGATACCGCCTCGATGATCTCAAAGGCAAGCACCACAGTATGTTCGTGGACACCGCACACAGCGGGAGCCCCGAGTACAGACAGTTCTGGAATGATCTCCAGAGCGGTCGGTTCCAGGCCGGGGAGTTCATGCGCCTCAAGAGCAACGGTGACCAAGTATGGATTCAGGCGTCGTACAACCCGATCATGGACGAGAACGGCCGTGTGTACAAGGTGGTTGAGCTCGCGTCGGACATCACAGAGAGCAAGGCGGCCGCTCTTGCGGCAGAAGCCGAGTCACAGAAGATCAGCGAGATGATGCGGCAACTCCCGCTGAACGTCATGCTCTGCGACTCGGATCTTGTCATGACCTACATGAATGACACATGCTACAAGACGATCAAGTCGATCGAGCACAATCTCCCTGTCCGTGCGGACGACATGATCGGGACCTGCATCGATGTCTTTCACAAGAACCCCGAGCATCAGCGCAAGCTTCTCGGTGATCCGAAACGCTATCTGCCGTACAAGGCAGACATCAAGATCGGCGGCGAGAACGTATCGTTGCAGGGCGATGGCGTCTATGACAAGGAGGGCAACTTCCTCGGGTGCATGGCGACCTGGACCATTACCACCGAGCAGAAAGAACTCGAACGCAAGGCAGCCGAGAGCGCAGAGCGTGAGCGCAGGCAGGCCGAGGAACTGCAGAGCAAGGTCAATCAGCTTCTCGAGGTTACTGAGGCGGCTGGCGACGGTGACATGACCGTCAAGGCTCCGTTCTCCGGCGACGATGCCATCGGGCAGCTTGCTGCTGGGCTGGACCGCATGATCGAGAGCATCCAGGTCGTTCTCCGCGACGTGAGTGGCGGCTCGGCCCAGATCGACCAGGGCGCTCAGCAGATCTCGAGCGCCAGCCAGTCGCTCTCCGGCGCCGCGTCAGAGCAGGCCGCCAATCTTGAAGAGATCAGCGCCTCACTTGAAGAGATGTCAAGCATGACCAAGCAGAACGCGGAGAACTGTACACAAGCGGCCAAGCTCTCTGAAGAGAGTCAGGCATCCGCGGCACGTGGCACGACCGAGATGAAGTCAATGAACGAAGCGATGGGCGAGATCATGGCCTCGTCGAGCGAGATCTCGAAGATCATCAAGGTTATCGATGAGATCGCTTTCCAGACCAATCTTCTCGCACTCAACGCAGCGGTTGAAGCGGCCCGGGCTGGTGAAGCCGGCAAGGGGTTCGCAGTCGTTGCCGAGGAGGTACGCAACCTCGCGCAACGATCCGCCGAGGCCGCCAAGAACACGTCGTCGATGATCGAAGAATCCAGCAAGCGTGCCGAGAACGGAGCCGCCATCGCGTCGCGTGTAAGCGAGGTGCTCAGCGAGATCGTCTCGAGCACGGAGAAAGTGAACTCTCTCCTGGCCGAGATCGCCAGTGCAAGTCAGGAGCAGTCCGACGGCGTCACGCAGATCAACAAGGGCGTGACCGAACTGGACACCGTGACACAACAGAACGCCGCCAACAGCGAAGAACTCGCAGCTACGTCCGAAGAGACCGCTGCCCAGGTCGGTACTCTCCGCGATCTTGTTGCACGCTTCAAGATCGGTGACGAAGACGGTCATGCATCTTCGCCATCGAGGCCTCAGGCCTCTCGCCCGACCCCCCGGCAGGCCGCCCCAAGCGCCAGCAAGCCCAAGGCTCGTAAGCCGGTAGGCGCATCGGCTGCTTCAGAGGCAATCCCCTTCGGCGACGATGACGCGTTCGAGTCATTCTGACTCTTCAATGCACCAAACCGCTTTGCCGGCCCTGACGGGTCGGCCGAGCTTTCGAGACCGCAACAGCAAGGGTCTGATGACGTGTTCAGGAGCTTCCAAGATGGACGCAATGTCTGCGAAACAGTTTGAGGTTATTGCTTCCCTCGCCAAGGAGTACTGGGGCCTTAATCTCTCCGAGCGGAAGACGGACCTGGTACGCAGCCGCCTCGGAAAGTTCCTGGCGCGGTCGTCATTCCAGAGTGTCGAAGAGTACCTCGAGCACCTAAGGACCGATGCTGATGACGAAGATCGCCTCGTGTTCTTTGACCTTCTTTCTACAAATGTGACCAGCTTCTTCCGCGAACGGCAGCACTTCGATTACCTCGAACGGGAGTTCTACACGCCGCTTTCCCGCGGCACGCTGACACTTCCCGGGAAGCGTATCCGAGTGTGGTCGGCGGGATGCTCAACTGGGTGCGAACCATACACAATTGCTATCCACGCCCATGAACAGATGCCTGATATCGCCGAGTGGGACTATCAAATACTCGCGACCGACCTGTCGAATACGGCGGTCGCCGCGGCAACCAATGCGATCTATCCAGAGAGAATGCTCGAAGACATTGAAAGACCTCTCGTCCGCAAGTACTTCCTCAAGGGTACAGGAGCTCAGGCCGGGCACGCCAGGGTTGCGAAACAACTTCGGTCCATGGTGTCGGTGGCGAGGCTCAATCTCATGGACCCATGGCCTATGAAGGGGCCCTTTGATATTATCTTCTGCCGAAATGTCATGATTTACTTTGATCGCAATACTCGTGAGAGGCTGGTCAACCGATTCTGTGATCTACTGCGTCCCGGCGGCATCCTGGCAATCGGGAGTTCCGAGACCCTCTCCGGCATCGATGTGCCTGTGCGTTCGGTCGCGCCGTCGACCTACGTGAAGTAACGGAGGAATGATGGCATCCCTGCTCAACAAAGCAAGCAGTGCAAAGAACACCGGCAGGATCACCGTAGGCGTGGCCGACCTCCAGGTGTCCAGCGATCCGGCTGCCTGCATCATCACCCATGCGCTCGGTTCGTGCATTGGGGTGACGGTCTACGACCCCGTTGCGAAGATAGGTGGAATGCTCCATTTCATGCTTCCCTCCGGGCGTGGCAACGCCGAGAAGGCCAAGGCCAACCCCGCGATGTTTGGCGACTCGGGTGTGCCGTTGCTGTTCCGGAGTTGCTACGACCTCGGCGCGAGCAAGGAACGACTGATCGTTTGTGCGGCGGGTGGTGCGGAGATCATGAACGACTCAGGTCAGTTCAAGATCGGGAGCCGCAACCGGACCATTCTACGCCAACTATTTTGGAAGAACAACATCCTCCTCGCCGCAGATGAAACCGGAGGATCGATCAGCCGCACACTGCAGATCGATCTCGGCGATGGACGTGTCTCCTTCAAGCACAAGGGAGAGGAGAAAGTATTATGGTCAGCATGAAGGACATCATTCGGTCTGGGGATCGTATGGCCGCGATGCCCGCAACGATTGTCAAGCTCACTGCCGCTATCGCACAAGGGGGCACCGATCCAGATGAGATCGCGTCACTCATTCGGAGTGACGAGGTGCTGACGGCAGCTGTGTTGAGACGAGCCAACTCGGTGTTATATGGCGCGCAAGGCAGCACGTTCGACCTCCGTCAGAGCATCGTGCGCCTTGGCACAAAGAATCTCACCCATATCATCATGGAGCAGAAGTCCTCGGACATGTTCGCGCAGGCGGGCACCGCGTTCGGTCTGAGCAGAGGTGCGCTGTGGCGGTCTGGCATCGGCGGCGCAATCGGTGCCGAGTTCATCGCCAAGCGGGTTCTCCCGGAAGGTAGCGAACTCGCGTACGTTGCGGGACTCATGCGGGACATCGGAAAGATCGCTCTTGAGTCGTTCTTTGGAGACCAGTACTTCAAGACGCTCGAGCCCCATATCCATTCCAGTCGCTCTTTTGTGGAATGCGAGCGCCTCGCGCTTGGGTTCGATCATGCCGAAGTCGGCAGCGAGATGGCCCAGGCGTGGGGGCTTCCGGAGGAACTGTCCGGCGCGATTCGTTGGCACCACGAGCCGCCTGCGCCGGGTGAGGAAGGACACGCCGTCCTCAACGACATCGTTCACGCCGCCGATGCGGTGTGTCTGTGGGCCGGCCTTGCGGTCGGGCATGACGGACTTGCCTACACCATTGCTCCCCACGTTCGCCAGAGCCTCAGGCTGAACCGCCGGGAAACAGAGAACGAGATCGCCCATGTCTGGACCGAGGCAAGAGCCATCGAAGAAGGCCTGAACGCGCCCACGGCGCAGGAGAAGATCGCGTGAGCTGCAACGTACTTATCGTTGATGATTCCCCGATTCTGCGTAAGGCGATCACCAAGGTCGTTAAGCTCGCGGGGATCTCCGAGGATCACATCCACGAGGCTGGCAACGGGCGGGAGGCCCTCGACGTCCTCGAATCCGTCTGGGTCGATCTTGTGCTGCTCGACCTCAACATGCCCGTCATGGACGGCGAAGAGTTCGCCAAACGCATGCACGAGAGAGATGATCTCGGTCATGTGGCCATTGTTATCGTCAGCACAGAATCAAACCGGGAGCGGCTTGACCGCATGAAGAGCTATGGCGTTGTCGAAGCCCTCCACAAGCCGTTCGAGCCCGAAGAGTTGTGCCGCCTTATATCGAAAGTACTGGGAGTGAAACTGTGAATGTGATACCAACTGAACGATTGGCCGAGATGGTGACCGACGCCCTCGAACGTACCTGTTTCATGATCAGCGATCCCTCCGACGCCGACGCGATTGCGAGCAACGGGTACACGCTCACCCACGGCGCTCGTATCGCTTATGACGGGCCTGACACAGGGTTCGTCTACGTCGTCGCATCCGATGGCTTTCTGGAAGAGCTCGCGTCCAGCCTGCTCGGGTGCGAGCCTGAAGAGATCAACCTCGATGTCGACGGCCGAGACGCAATCAAAGAGCTTGCCAACATCATGGGCGGCTCAGTGACACTCGAGCTCGGTGGTGATGAGTCCGAGTACCGCCTGGGTCTGCCGGAACAGTCCGAGATGGCCGATCCGGGCGGCGGTACCGACATCTTCATCGAAAGCATGGCCGGAGCACTCCGTGTCTGCTGGATGCCAACCGACGGCCAGAACGCTCTGGCCGCCTGAGAGTACGACCGATGCACAAGGTCCCCAGCGTGGAGGAAAACGTATGTCACCCCCCGTCCGCGTCCTGATCGTTGACGACTCGTCGATTGTTCGGCGTGTGTTGACTGAACAGCTCTCTCGCCAGCCGGATATCGAGGTGGTCGGCACGGCGCCCGATCCTTATATCGCACGAGAAAAGATTCTGGCTCTCAGCCCCGATGTTATTACGCTCGACATCGAGATGCCTCGGATGGACGGCCTGAGCTTCCTCAAGAAGCTCATGAAGTATCATCCCGTGCCGGCGATTATCCTCTCCTCGATTGCCGGGCGGGGTTCTGACATGGCGATAGAGTGCCTGGAAGCCGGAGCCGTAGACGTCCTTTCCAAACCGAACGGCTCAACGTCTGTGGGCGCCGTGGCCGCAAGGCTTGGGGATATTATCAGAGGTATCCGTGATGTTCGCGTCGGATGTATCAATGCCTCGCGTTCCGATTCTGCGATCAAGACAGTCAGCCCACCCTCAACATCCTCCTCTCCCAGCAATACACGCCCGAGCAGAAGTATCATTGCGATCGGAGCATCCACCGGAGGCACCGAGGCGCTCCGCGACGTCCTCGCCAAACTTCCATCTGACCTTCCCGGTATCGTCATTGTTCAGCACATGCCCGCCGGGTTTACCGGTGCATTCGCAAGGCGGCTCAACGGGCTCTGCCAGATGGAGGTTCGAGAAGCCGTGGACGGGGATCACATTTGCAGCGGGACTGCGCTCATTGCACCGGGCGATACCCAGATGAAAGTTGTCCGCAACGACGCCGGTTGGGGGGTCCGTGTCTTCGACGGTCCAAGAGTGTGCCGCCACAAGCCTTCCGTCGAGGTGCTCTTCACCTCGGTCGCCGAGGCCGCTGGAAAGCATGCCACCGGCATCATCATGACCGGCATGGGCAACGACGGCGCTCGCGGACTCCGAACCATGAAGGACGCAGGGGCCTACACCATCGCTCAGGATGAGAAATCTTGCGTGGTCTTCGGCATGCCAAGAGAGGCAATCGAGGCCGGGGGCGCTACAGATATAGTGCCCCTTGACAAGATCGCCCGGCGGGTCATCGAGAAGGCCAAAGGGTCGGTCAGATCGGCCGCCTGAGCTCTTGTCACGTGGAGGTCCCGTGGTTCGGAGGGCTGCCACGAAATCGAGGCGGGCACTTTCCGAACAATCGGTGGTCATACGGTTCACGGACCACGGAGGATCCTCATGCGCACTATGCAACGACTGATCTGCGGCTTGCTGATGACCTGCGGCACGCTCGCTACCGCGCAAACCGAGTCGCCCTACGTTCGAGTGGTTGACACCGACGACGGTGCCGTTCGGCTGGATGTCGCGGTGCGCACACTGGTTCCCATCAACGCCGCCGGCCCGATCGTCCACCTCGTCGGCGCGATCCATATCGCCGATGCGCCCTTCTATACCAACGTCCAGAGCTTTCTTGACGTCCACGACGTCGTGCTCTACGAGGGCGTAGGCGGCGGCCTGGAATCGGTCGAAGAGCCCACCGGCGGCGATGAAGCGGCTGCGCTGACCACGGCGCGGCGGCTTGTGTTCCTCGCCATGCTCAGCGACGTCGCGGCGATCGAGACGGGGCAACGCCCTAGGTCCACCGAAGACCTCGCCGACACGTTCGGAGGTGCGGTTCGCGATCTTGTCTCGACCGCTTCCCGTGACGGCTGGGGTCGCGACGTGCTCTTCGACGCCGACGGATTTGATGCGGTCAGTCTCGGTGCCGACGCCAAGGTTGGCGGCACCGGCGCAGACTCCGACATCCACGGCCGCGCGTTGCTCGACAACCCGCCGGTCATCGTTCCAGACCCCGCCGCGGCCGGGCTTCAGCGAGACCTGGCCGACGCGCTCGGGCTCACCTTCCAACTCGACGGCATCGACTACTCACACCCGAACTGGCGCAACAGCGACATGAACTTTGCCGAGATTCAGGAAGCACTCGGCGGCCCGCCCGCAACGGAGGCAAGACCCGGCACTGGGGATGGCGCTCGGCAGCCTCGATCCGGCGCCGGCGAGCCGCCCGAGAAAGCACAAGCCGCCGAAGCACTCTTCAAGACGCTCAGCGGCGAATCGTTCCTCGCCAAAGTCTCCGGCTTCCTGCTCAAGACCCTCGGCTCCTCGCCGCAAGGCCGCGCGCTTGTCAAAATCATGCTCGCCGAGACCCTTACCCAAGCCGAAGCGCTGCTGGGCGCGCAGCCCGGCCCATTGGGCGATCTCATGGATGTCATTATCGAAGACCGAAACCGCACCGTCATAGGCGATCTGCGCGACATCATCCGCGACGAGCCCGGCGTCAAGACGGTTGCCATCTTCTACGGCGCCGGCCACTTCGGCGACCTCGAAGCCCGCATCAACGACGATCTCGGCTACGAATACGAAGGCACGCTCTGGATCCCAGCGATGACCATCAACCTCGAAAACGCCGGGCTCAACGCCGCCCAGGTCGGCATGTACCGAACCATGATGCGCCGCATGCTCGAGTCCCAGCTCAAAGCCGTCAAGAAAGACTGACCCGATCGAGCATCTTCAAAGAACCCCTCGCGTCATCGAATCCCTCGCGTTACATCATTTATAGAGCCCCTCGCGCAAGCGAGGGGACGGCGTCTCAAGCCACACCCGAACCCACAACGCAGAGCACGCGACTCTAACTCTCCCGGATCGTCAATGGCGTCACCCCCGAGCGCATCCGCTCGGCCGCCATCTTCTCCCACCCAGAGCCCAGCTCCCCGACCGGATCAGGAGGCACGATCTCCACCCGCTTCTCGCCGAGCTTCACCTCGCCGGATTCAACCCGCGACTGGAACGCTTTGCACTCATCGAGCAGCCGATCGAGAATCTCTCCCTCCGGCACGTTCGCCACCCGCTCACCCTGTACATAGATAATCCCGCGCCGATTCCCCGCAAAAACAGCCACATCCGCGCCCTCAGCCTCCCCGGGGCCGTTCACCACACACCCCATCACCGCGACCTTCATCGGCACGATGATCTCGTCGGCGAGCTTGTCCCGGACCTCCTGAATCAGCGTGAACAGGTCCACCTGAATCCGGCCGCACGTCGGGCAGGCGATCAACTCCGCGCCCTTGCGCTCGCGCAGGTCGAGTGACCACAACAGCTCCAGCCCGTCCTCGACCTCGTGCACCGGATCGCTCGCGTAGCTGATGCGGATCGTGTCCCCGATGCCGTTGGACAGCAGCGTCCCCAGCGCCGCGACCGACCGGATACACCCCGTCTCCTTCGGCCCCGCGTGCGTCACGCCCAGGTGCAGCGGGTGGTCAAACCGCGCCGCGATCTCTGTGTACGCATCAATCACAATCGGCGCGCTCATACTCTTGGCACTGATCGCAACGTCAAAGAACTCGCGTTCGTAGAAGATGTCAAGGTACTCTTCGAGCTTGGCGATCATGATCGCCAGCAGGTAGCCGTGCTTGTGATCGCCGAACACCGCGCCGAGCTCTTTTGCACGTTTCTGCTTGTCTTTGCGCTCGATGATGGAGCCTTCGTTCACCCCGATGCGGATAGGGATACCCTTCCCGCCGTTCGCGCCTTTGCAGGCGTCGATCACCGCGTTGACATGATCCCGATCGCTGATATTGCCCGGGTTCAGCCGAATCTTGTGGACCCCGGCTTCGACCGCCTCGAGCGCCCGCTTGAAGTGAAAGTGGACATCGGCCACGATCGGCACGCTGGTCTGGTTCAGGATTTCCGCCAGCGCCTCGGTGTCCTTGCGCTCCGGCACCGCGACCCGCACGATGTCCGCCCCGGCCGCCTGCATCCGGTGAATCTCCGCGACGCACCTGTCGATGTCGTGGGTGTACCCCGCGGTCATCGTCTGCACGCTGACCGGAGCCGGCGTCGATGCATTCCCCCGTGAGTCCGGCTTGCCCCCCCCGATCTGGACAACCCCGGTCCGATCGTTGCCGACAAAGATAGGGCGCGTTGAAAGGCGGTGCTGCATGGCAGATCCTAGGAACAAAGAGAGCCCCGGGCGTCAGCGCCAGGCCAGGCCGCACGCGCCCGAACCCGTGCGATTCACAGCGGTACACTTCCCAAATGCTCTCGCTCGCTCCGGGTTGAGATCGACTAACCTTTCCGCTCCGGATATCCGATACGCTGCATAGGTCAGCACCCTTCGATTCAAGCCCCACCAACGAGGCCCCCCGTGATCGACTACCGCAAGATCACAACCAAAGATCCCCTCTACACCCAGCTCTGCGAGCTGCGCGAAGCGGTCCTGCTCCGCCCGCTCGGCAAAGACATGGCATGGTTCCGCGACCGCTACCGCCAGGTCGACGACCACGCCGAGTTCTTCGTCGCGGTCATCGACCACCCCAGCGGCCAGCGCGTTGTCGGCGGCGTGCTGCTTGTCCCCGACTATCCAGACCCCGGCGTCGGCAAACTCGTCCAGATGGCTGTCGATCCCCAGCGCCAGGGCGAGGGCATCGGCCGCCGGCTGGTCATCGAGCTCGAATCAAGAGCCTTCGGCGAGATCGGCCTCCGCGAAGTCTTCTGCCACGCCCAGGACACCGCGATCGGCTTCTACGAACGCCTCGGCTGGCAGACCGACCCCGTCGAGTTCCAGGAAGCCGGCATCCCGCACCACCGCATGTGGATCGCCCAGCCAGCCGACGCAAAGACCCAACCAACCACCGCCTGAAACCGTTTCTCACGCCGGACTTCCTCTCGCACACAATATCGGATAGACTTCTCCATGTTCGGAGGTGTCCTCGATGGCCGACATCCGTAAATCGTTCCAGAAAGCCGGCTTGCGGCACACCCGCCAACGCGAAGCCGTCTTCGCTGCCCTCTGCGCCACCAACGCCCACCCCACCGCAGAAGAACTCTTCGAGATGGTCCGAGAGTGCGAGCCCGGGCTCAGCCTCGCCACGGTCTACAACTCGCTCGACGCCCTCACCGACGCCCGCCTCTGCCAACGCCTCCCCAGCAACGGCGGCCCCATCCGCTACGACGCCGACCTCCGCCAACACGTCCACCTCGTTCTCCCAGATGGCAGGGTGCTCGACGTGCCCGACCACCTGGCAAGTCAGGTGCTCGACTCGCTCCCCGAGGGTTTCGCCGATCGGCTCGAAGCCTGTTGCGGCATTCCAGTAGGTTCCCTGGGTATTCAGCTCGTCGCGTCTGAACCGATTCAGACGAAACCCGCTCGCGATCATTGAAAACCACTGGATTCACCGTCCGGCAACGCCGATCCGATGTTCGGGCCGACCCCGCGCAACCTCGCGTGCCTTTCCCGGCCCGGACGGAGCATTGCTGTGCAAGAGCTGACCGGAAACCCGAGTGACCGCCGAGCCGACACCAGATTCCCCCTCAAACCCATGTATTCGGGCATCGAGGTCAAACTCACCGGCGAAGAAGAGGCTGCGCCCTTCGAGGGGCACGCCTACGACATCTCCCGTGGAGGCGTGAACTTCGAACTCGACCAGGCGATCGAGCCCGGCACCCCCATCTACCTCAAGCTCACCCTCCCCGAGTGGCTCCTCGGCCTCGTCGACGGCAGCGCCGACCTCACCAGCGTCCAGATCAAGGGCACCGTCGTCTGGAAAGACGACGACGGCGTCCCAGGCCCCGTCCGCATGGCTGCCACCTTCCAGAGCTTCGGCACCATCGCCGAGCGGGAACTCTTCCTCCGCACCCTCAAAAGCCACCAATACGCCGTCGCGGCGTAGAACCCTCCGGACTCGGTGTGACCCCGTGTGACCCGGACCCCTCGCTCGCGCGAGGGGCTCTGTCAGGCATGGCATCCTCCACACAGAGCCCCTCGCGCAAGCGAGGGGACAAGAGAAAGCCCCCTCCGTGCGAGCGAGCGGATCAAGATAGAGCCCCTCGCGCGAGGGAGGGGACATTCTGACATTCGCTCGGAAAGCGCATCGTCTCTCCCCCCAGCCTCGCTAGGCTTCTCCGTGTTCGTCGATGAAGCAACAATCGAAGTCAGAGCAGGAAACGGCGGCGACGGCAGGGTCTCCTTCCGCCGCGCCAAGCACCAGCCAAAGGGCGGCCCAGACGGCGGCGACGGCGGCGACGGCGGCTCGGTCATCCTTGTCGCTGACGACGGGCTCAACACCCTCTACGACTTCCGAGGCACCCGACTCTGGAAAGCCGAGCACGGCGGCCACGGCGGCCCGAACAACCGACACGGCGCCAACGGCAACGACCGCGTCGTCACACTCCCCCCGGGCACAATCGTCTTCGACCACGAAACCAAAGAAATACTCTGCGACCTCCGCAGCAACGACCGCGTCGTCATCGCCCGCGGCGGCCGGGGCGGCCGGGGCAACGACTACTTCAAGAGCGCCACAAACCAGACCCCCCGCAAAGCCGAACCCGGCGAGCGCGGCGAGGCGAAGCTGCTCAACCTCGAGCTCCGCCTCATCGCCGACGTCGGGCTCATCGGCAAACCAAACGCCGGCAAAAGCACACTGCTCAGCGTCCTGACCCGCGCCGATCCCAAGATCGGGTCCTACCCGTTTACCACGCTGTCCCCCCAGCTGGGGATCGCCGAGGTTGACACCCGCCGCCGGCTCGTCCTCGCCGACATCCCCGGCCTCATCGAGGGCGCAGCCGAGGGCGCGGGGCTCGGGCACGAGTTCCTCCGCCACATCGAACGCACCCGCGTGCTGCTGCACGTTGTCGATGCTTGCCCAAACGACGACACCGCACCGATCGAGCACTACCGCGCCATCCGCGAAGAACTCATGCACTATTCCGCGCAGCTCGCCGAGAAGCCCGAGCTTGTTGTCCTCAGCAAGATGGACCTCTTCGACGACGACCAGGCTCGCGAGGATGCAGTCAAATCCTTCAGCCGCGCGCTCCGAGTCGAGGGCGCGACGACCGAGGTCCTCCCCGTCAGCGGCGTCACCAGCCAGGGGCTCGTCCCGATGCTCGAACGCCTCTGGACAATGGTCGGAACGCCGAGTGTCAAGACCGATGCGTGGTCCGTGCAGGACTGAGCTTCGCGCGGCAGTTCTTCTCCTTACTCGTATCGGTTGCTTCTTGTCCCCTCGCTTGCGCGAAGGGCTCTACTGCGTGTGGCGTTTCTCCATGGATAGAGCCCCTCGCGCAAGCGAGGGGACAACGCCGACCAGACGGGATAAAAAACGACGACAGTACAAGCTCCACGGGTCGTGGCCGCGACGCACACTACACCCGCTCAAGCAACACCAGAAACTCGGTGTTCCCTTTCGCCGCGCCTTTGCCGGCTTTGCCCCCCTTGATCGGGCTCTGCACCATCCCGAGCGCCCGAACACCAAACACCGGGAGCCTTTCGACAACCTCACGCGCTACCCGCTCTGCCTCGGCTTCATCCAGCGGCTCGACCTTCTGCCCCCGCGTCACCCGCGTCCGCGGCATCTCATAGTGCGGCTTGATGAGGCTGATGATCCGCCCGCTCGCCGCGAGCCAACGCAGTGCCGCGGGGATCGCCCGCTCCTGCCTGGTCCAGCCCAGATCGATCACCACCAGCTCGACCCCGCCCCCGAGGTCATCGGGCAGCTGGGCGTGCAGCGCGTTGGTGCGTTCGATCACCCGCACCCGGCTGTCGTTGCGGAGCTTCCACGCAAACTCGCCGTACGCGGTGTCCACGCTGTAGACCGACGCCGCGCCGGCCTGCAACAGGCAATCGGTAAACCCGCCCGTCGAAGCGCCCAGGTCAGCGCACCGCAGCCCGGTCGGGTCGAGCCCGAACGTCTCCAGCGCGTGACGCAGCTTGAGCCCCCCCCGGCTGACGTAAGGGTTCTCCGGCTCGCTCGTGTTGCGTGACATACGTTCAGGCCCGCGAGCCGGCCATCGCACCCGAGGGCATCACGTGGATCCCCGACTCGGCGTCCTGCCGCCGCGCGCTCGGCTGGGCAACCGGCACGCCCATCACCGCGACACCAAGCTCATCGGCCCGCGCCAGCATCTCGTCGCGGTCGATCATAATCACATCGCCCGCAGCCACCGCCAGGCAACCCCCGCCGTGGGCGACGAGATTCTCGATGGTCTGGATCCCAACCGTCGGCACGTCAGACCGCCGATCGTGCCCGGCCCGCGCGCCCTTGCAAAGCGTCCACCCCTTCGCGCGACACACCACACTCACCCGCTCGATCATCCGGTCGGTCCCCTCGACTGCTTCCACCGCGATCACGTCCCGCTCGCGGATCGCGATCGACTGCCCGATATCGAGCCGCAGCAGCTCGGCAAGCAGCGGCCAGACAAACGCGACATCCGAACGCTGCAGCGCATTGGGCTGGGTCTTGGTCATCACTCCCGCGGTCGCGAGGTGGTCAGGAATCGGGGCAGTGGAATCGAGTAATGACACGCCGCAGCGCTCCAGTTCTTCTGCGATCGCCGCGAGCAACGCGCTCGATCGCCGGTCGTGACGAAGACGTGTGAACCACGCCCAGAGAGTACGCATATCCGGGATGTTCCGCACCAGCCGCAGCGGGTCGTGCATCAGGTTGGCTTTGTCCACCCGCCCGACCATCACCGCGTGATGCACACCCAGACGGTGCAGAATCTTCCCCCAGCTGCCAACCCGCAAAAGGCCGACATCGCGGAACGTCGAGCACAACCCGGGCAGCTCATCCTCGTACTGCCCGAGCAAACCGAGCCCGTGCACAACATGCCCGTCGGCCCGCAGCCCCTCAGCCACCAAAATCGGCAGCCGCCCGCCCCCGGCGATCAGCCCGACCGCCGTCGGCGATTGTGGGGGGTCGGCAAGAATGGAAAGTGATGGTGTCATACGAATCAGAAAACCGTCAACCCGCCATCCTCAAGATGTCCATCAACACCGATGCCAGCCACGCTCAAGCCCCCGGGCGATTCCCAGAGCGAATGGTATCTCGCTCACTCCCCCGGCGTCTTCGATCAGCGCGTCTGGGGGATCCGCGGGGAAGACAAACCGGGCAACGCCCTGTTATCGGGCGTAAAATCTGCCTCTCGCTACGGACGAAAGGCCGGTCCAACCGATACCCATCGGTCCGATGAGCCAATCGCCATTGAATCTCCGCCAGCTTCCCTCAAGCCCGCCCGAGTCGGTTCGGCCTTGGATCGGTATCCACTATCTCTGTTCGGGCAAGTACATCCGGGTCTATCGCTCGGCCGACGGCATGCAGTACCACGCCCGCTGCCCCCAGTGCAGCCGATGCACCGTCTTCCGCGTCGGCAAGGGCGGCTCGTCCGCCCGCCAGTTCGAGGTAAGCTGCCGATAGCCCGCGTACACTCGCCAACATGGCCAGTCTCCAGCGAACAGGATACGAAACAGCCCGCCCGACCCACCAGTGCGCCCAGACCCAACGCCGGTTTCAGACCGGCGAGGTGTACGTCGCCACGCTCACAGACAACCCCGAAAGCGACGAGATGGTCCGGCTCGATTTCGCGCTCGACGCCTGGGACGCAGGGGCACGCCCAGAACGCAAACCCATCGCCGTCTGGCGGACGGTCGAAGCAGACGCCAAGACCCAGCAAAACCTGCTCCCCGGCACCGACGAGCTGTTCGCGATGTTCGAGGGGATGGACGCCGAAACAGAGGGAAGAGCCGCGGTCTTCCGCTATCTCCTGGCGCTCATGCTCATGCGCAAACGCATCCTCCGCCTCGTCGATCAGCGCGTCGGCGACACCGGCCGCCCGGTCCTCCAGCTCGCCAAGCGGGGCGCTCCAAAGGGAACAGCCCCCGAGATGTTCGACGTCACCGACCCCGGCATGGACGAGGACTCGGTCGCGGCCGGCATTCAGGAACTCGGAGCCGTGCTCTGTGGCAACGAACCCGACGCGGGAGATGAAACATGATCTGTCGCGGCGTTGCCGGTGTGCGGTGGGTGGTCTTGACGGCTGTCGTCGGTGTGGTGCTCAGCGGGCTTGGCGGATGCGCAACCACAGACGACGGGCCCCGCTTTGAGCGCCCGGAGATCGTGCCAAATTATGCGCAGACCGCGAACAGGTTCAACGCAAGGGTCGAACGGCTCGATCGGGTCTGGGCAAGCACAGTCGTGACCATCCGCACCCCCAAAGAGCACGGCGGCACCCGGATCGACCAGGCCGAGGGCTACCTCCAGATCGAACAGCCAGACAAAACATCCCTCTCGATCATGAAACTCGGCGAAACCTATTTCTACCTCGGGTCCGACGAGGAGGGCTACTGGTGGCTCGACCTGAGCGACCGCGACCACAAGGTCGCCCTCTACGGCCTGCACGCCCAGGCAACCCCCGCGATCGTTGCCGAGCTGGGGCTCCCGGTGCATCCGCAGGAACTGCTCGACCTCTTCGCGCTGACGCCGCTCCCCGGGCGAAAGACCGCCGGCGCGGCGTCCTCGGTGGTTGCGCCCGGCACCGTCGACTGGGACGACCAGCGCGGCATGCTCAAAGTCACGGTCCCCGCCAAGTGGGGCACCCGGGCGATCTGGCTTGACCCGGTGACGATGGCGCCCCAGCGGACCGAACTCCGCGACGGACGCGGCCGCGTGCGCGCAGCGTGCGATATGGCCCGCTACACCTCCGTCCCCGTCCGCGGCGACGGGCGCGTGCCTCCCAAAATGGCGTCGCAGTACCGCGTCGAGTTTCCCGCAAGCCAATCCCGCGCCACCATCGAGCTCTACGGCACGATGAACAAGCCGATCTCTTCCCGCGCGTTCGACTTCCAGAATCTCGTCGAGTCCTACGGCGTCGATGAGGTGATCCTGCTCCGCCCCGAACGGGCCGCTGCGAAGAGGCGGTGAACGTGGGCTGCCGGGCAAGCGTGATAATCGTGCTCTTCGCCGCAGTAACCTGCATGATGCTCGCGCCTTGCGTGCGCGCGCAAACCAAAGGCCCACCCGCCGAGTCGCACGGCTGGGTTTCCGGCTTCGATCTCGAACGAGGTGGGGGGGTGCTCCTGCACCTCGCGCCCAGGTCGCTGCTCGGCGAGGGGGTGGTGGGTGAAGCCGGGCAGGCGTGGGTCGCTCGCGTGCTGGCTACCACTCCGAGGGCGGTTCCCGATTGGGACCGGCGGGTGTATCTGGTCTACAGCCGGGACACACACCTGCTCGATGTGTTCGCGATCGACGTGGTCCGGCCGATCCCGACGGGTGCGTGGCAGACCCGCCCGTTCTCCGGCGCTTCTGCGCAGCCTTCGCTCGATATGGGGGACGCCGAGTACTCCGGAGCTGTCGGGAGTGCTCGTGGGTTGCTCGTCCTCGGGCGGGCCGAGTTCTGGACGCTCTGGCGCCTCGCCGGGCGGAAGTGGGACAGAATCGAGCTGCCGTCGGTGCTCGCGTCGGCTGACCATGTGTGGGCGGTCGAGGACGCCGATCCCCCCCGGCTCGTCGCGGCGATCGGTTCGTCGCTGACAGCCTGGGACTGGGACACCCCGCCCGGGAGCGACGCCGAGCGTTGGACGCCGACCGAACTCACACTGCCAGATGGGATCGAACAGACCGACCTGTCCAGCGTGACGGCGGTTTTTGCCACCGGCGGCGATGTCGGCTGGGCGATGGACACCCCGGACCGCAAACAGGTGGTGCTGTACACGGTCGGTCCGGGTCTGGTCGGTGTGGTCGCCACGATCGAGCTCGACGGCACCCCGATCTCTTTCGAGCCTTTGGATGGTGGTCGGCGACTGGCCACGCTGTGCGAGGTGGTCGAGCCCGCAGCCGAGGGGGGCACCAAGCCCAGTCGCAGCTTGCAGCTGATCGAGACCTCGCTGGTGACCGGGCGCGAGCTGTACCGGGGGCCGCCGCGGTCTTCAGCACTCTCGATCCACGACGGGATGCGGCTGCTGAGCCTGGGCATGATGGCGCTCTCGGCGTGTGTGCTGTTCTACCTGCTCCGGCCGGCGTCCGAGATCGCCGCCCCCGTGGTTCCCGAGGGCTGGGTGCTTGCTCCGCCCGGGCGGCGCATCTTTGCCGCGGTGTTTGACGCGTGGCTCGTGGTCGGGATCGTCAGCGCGACGTTCGGCATCCCGTTCGGCGACTTCGTGCTGATCCTGCCGTTGCTCGAGTCTGCCCCCGGGGTCATTGCTCTGGCAACTGTGATCGTCGGCGGCACGGTCTACGGCACCACCGCCGAGTGGATGCTTGGGTGTACCTTCGGCAAGGCCCTCGCCCGCATCCGCGTGGTCTCGGTCGACCCGGCCCGTCCGACCCTCGGCCTGATGCGCTGCGGCGCCCGCAACGTGTTCCGGTGGGCGCTGGCCCCTTGGGCGCTGCTCGGGCTCAACTCGCCGGACTTTCGCCATCGCGGCGACGTGATCACCGGGGCGGCGGTCGTCACCCGCCCGGTCGAACAGCCGAGCCCGCCCGATTCCGGGTCGGGCTGACGGGGTTTACCCAAAATGTTGTGGCTGATACGCGAAGTCTGCGCTCGGCAGGTCAAGTTTGCGCGTTCTCCCGTCCGATAGGGGAGACAGCGGGGCGGGTTGACACCGGAGGATCCGGGGTGCCCGGGCCGCGCAGACGGAGGCGGTCGCTTGGAGAGCGGATCGGATCCAACCAAGCCCGGACCCTGGCGTCGGGCGGCTCAGGCAGCCCGCGCCGCGTGGCCGGTGGTGGTCCTTGTGCTCGGCGCGGGGGTCCTGATGGCCGGGGTGGCAGTCGGGATGATGACCAAGCCCAAGCCCGATCTTTCGGTCTCTTTGGACGTGGCAGAACGGCTGATCAACGACGCCGAGTTTCAGCCCGCGCTCGACGTGCTCAACGACGAGGTGCTGCCGCTGGTGGGGCGTTCGTGGGTCCCAAGCGAGGACCGAGCCCGCTACCACCGGCTGGTGGCGCGGGCGGTGGCGTTTGGGGAGCGCGAGCTGGGCGTGCGTGACTTTCAGAACGCCGAGACGATCCGCCGCGAGTTTCATGCCGCCGAGAAGGCCGGGCTCGAACTCACGCCGGAGGACCTGGTGACCTTGTGCGCGAGTTATCTTCTGCTCGGTGAGGAAGAGCGTGCCCGGGCCCGGGTGATGCAGTTGCCCGAGGACGCGTCGGACGCGCGGCGGACGATCCTGCGGTCGCTTGTCGAGCACGAGTTGGCCAAGCCGAGGCCCGAGTACGACCGCGCCATCGAGGTGCTCAGCGCGATCACGACCGACGCCGATCTTGACCCCGCCGACCGGGCGTGGTCGCTTGCGCGGGAGAGCGAGATCAGGCTCGGGCAGGGGTTTGCAGCCGAGGCGGTCGCCAAACTCTTGCAGGGCATTCTTCGGCTCGACGACGCGCCCAAGGGCTCGCTCGCGGAGCTTTATGTCTTGCTCGGGCAGGGGCATTACGCCCTCGGCGAGTTCGCCTCGGCGCGCAGCCGACTCGAGTATGCGCTGACGATGCTGGGGACCACCGAGCCCCTCGCTGCGCGGGCGCAGGTGTACCTTGCGATGTGCGATCAGGCGTTGGGCGACGCGGACTCGGCGCACGCGAGGTACGCAGCCGTCACCGAGTGGGCCAAGGAGATGGACTGGCAGCTCCCCGCGATGTTCGGGCTTGCCGAGACCGAGGGGCTCGCCGGGCGCGTGGAAGAATCGGTCAACGCCTACGCGGGCCTCGTGGACGCCATGCTGCAGGGGCGGCGTCACCCGTTGGTCTCGCCCGAGCGGGTGGCGCAGAGCTTGCTCGAGCGTGCGCGGGACCGGATCGAAGCCGAGGACCCTCGATCGGCGCTGCGGTTTGTGCTGCGGGCCGAGGAGCTGTTCGGGCTGGGTGATGTGTCGGCCGAGGTGCTCGAGACACTGGGAAAGGCGCACGAGATGCTCGCCGAGCGGATGCTCACCGAGGTGGAATCGTCCGGCGTGGACGAGGCCGCTCGTATCATGGCGCTCGACCCGACGACCCGGGCCACGGTACAACGGCACGCCATCGCGGCCGGGAAGTATTACAAGGACTACGCCGAGAAGGTCATGCTCGATGACAACGAGGCGTACGTCCGCAGCCTGTGGGCGTCGGCATTGGCGTTCGAGCGCGGGGGCGACCTCAAACGGGCGATCGCGGCGTATCGAGAATACATCGGTGGTGTGCCCGACGACCCGAGTGTCGCGGGGCGTGAGGGATCGCAGGCCGAAGCGAGGTACCGTGTCGGCCGCAGCTACCAGGCGTTGGGCGAGTATCAGCTCGCGGCGGAGATGTTCGAGAGCCTGCTTGCCGACGGCGAACTCGACTCGGGTGTCGGGCAGTACGCCCAGGAGAGCTCCGTCCCGCTTGCCCAGGTCTATCTGGCCGACACCGACGAGACCAACGACGAGGAGGCCCGCAAACTGCTCGAAGAGGCGGTCTCGGGGAGCATGGGCGATGAGGGCAGCGTCTACTTCCACGACGCGCTCCTTCAACTCGGTTCGCTGCACCATCGCCGCGGCGAATACGTCCGTGCGATCGAGCGGCTCACCGAAGCGGTCGAGCGGTACCCCGATGATCCGCAACTGCCTGTGATCCGCTTTCGGCTCGCCGACTCGCTGAGGCAGGAGGCCGCGTCGATCGAAGCAACGCTCGCCCGCGACGCGATGCCCGACGCCCGGGTGATCGAGCTCGAAGCTGCGCGAGAGGCGCACCTCCGCGAGGCGTTGGGTCTGTTCGATGCTGTCCGCGAGGCGCTTGAGGCAAAGAGCCCGGGGCAGCGCAGCGAGAGCGAACGGGTCGCGCTCCGGAACTCCTACTTCTTCCTCGGCGATTGCGCGTTTGACCTGGGAGACTACGACGCGGCGGTGCAGCACTACGAGCTGGCCCGCGAGCGTTACAGCCAGGACCCCGCGTCGCTGGTCGCGATGGTGCAGATCGTCAACGCCTATATCGCGATGGGCCAGACCGACAAAGCCCGTGCTGCCAACGAACGTGCCAAGCGATTTTATACCAAGTTGCCGGAGGAGGCGTGGAACGATCCGTACCTGCCGATGAGCAGGACAGACTGGGAGCGATGGCTCGATTCAACCGCGAAGCTCTACGGCTTTGGCAACCAGTAATGAAGCACACGCCAAACGCGATGCAACCCGGCGAGGATCGCCGAGAGAATGAGGTCAGGATGACCATGCAGGAAAGAAACACGACGACAACTCCTACCGACTTTGGTCGGTTGCGGCTGCTGCTCGACGAGCAGGAAGCGTTGTTTGTCCGCCTCGATGCCCTGAGCAAGGTTCAGCACACGCTGGTCGACGAGGACCGCACCGACGAACTGCTCAGGCTGCTCAACGAACGCCAGGCGGTCATCGGCGGGATCGAGGATGTCGCTGCCGAGCTTCAGCCGTTCCGCTCGCGGTGGGAAGCGGTGCTCGAGGATGCCAAGCCCGAGCAGCGTGATCGATTGACGCAACAGGTCGAGCGGCTTGCGGACGTTGCTTCGCGCGTCGCGGCCCGTGATGAGACCGATCGGAAACTCATGGAGCGTCGGCGGGACGCGCTGGCGAGCGAACTGGCCGGGGCCGACAAAGCCCGGGGCGCCGTCGCGGCGTACGGGGGGGCATCCCTCCGCCCGGCCGCGCGGTTTCAGGACCGGGAGGCGTAGCACATGACACAGAGTGCAGAACACGCCCAAGCCCCCGTGCAGCCCAGCGCAGAGGAGCTGCCCGAGCTGCTCCGCATGCTCAACGACGCGACCTCGCGGTTCCAGGTCTCGCACGATCAGTTGACGGCCGAGGTGTCGCGGCTGCGCGCGCAGCTGCGCGATGCCGACGAGCAGCTGCAACGGTCGCGCCGGCTTGCGGGGCTCGGCGAGATGGCTGCGGGGATCGCCCATGAGATTCGCAACCCGCTGGGGTCGATCGGTCTCTACGCCACCATGCTCGCTGAGGACCTCGAAGACCGCCCCGAAGAACGCGACATCGCGACCAAGATCGGTCGTGCGGTTCGCGGGCTTGACGCGATCGTGACTGACGTGCTCGCGTTTGCTGGCGAGGCAAAGATGCGGCTTCTGCCCGCGCCCGTGGATGAACTCCTCGAAGCGGCGGTCGAGCTCTCGGGTGCAGTGGGCGGGACGGCAGGGCTGCGCGTGGAGATCGAGGCCGGGCCGGCGGGGCTCGACATCGAGTGCGATTTCGGGAAGCTCCGTCAGGCGCTGGTCAACGTTATCCGCAACGGCGTCGAAGCGATCGAAGAGGCGGCTGCTCAAGGATGCACAGGGCAGCCGGTCTTGCGGGTGAGCGCGGTTCTCGCCGAGCTGCCCGAGGGCGAAGCGGTCGTCTTTGTGGTGCGGGACTCTGGAACGGGTATCCACGGCGAGGCGACCGAGCGCATGTTCAACCCGTTTTATACGACGCGGGCGGTCGGCACGGGGCTGGGGTTGGCGATCGTGCACCGCATCGTGGACGCCCACGGCGGGCGGGTCAGTGTGAGCAACAACGGGCCTCGCCCGGGTGACGGCGCGACGGTCGAGATCATCATTCCCAGGCGGCAAGGACGCGCCGCCCGGGCAGGCAACGAGCACGGAAGGGCGAACGCATGAGCACGGTACTGGTTGTTGACGACAAGGAAATGATGCGCGACAGCGTGGGGTCATCACTCCGCCGGGCGGGCTTTGACGTGACGACCGCCGACCGGGCGCAGGCCGCGGTCGAACGCATCGCGCAGAAGCGCCCCGAGGTGGTGATTACCGATCTCAAGATGCCCGGCATGACCGGGATCGAGCTGCTCGAGAAGATTCGAGAGATCGACGACGAGGTGCCGGTGGTGATGATGACGGCGTTCGGCACGATCGAGACCGCGGTCGAGGCGATGCGACTGGGCGCGTTCGACTACATCACCAAGCCGTTCGAGGGCGACGAGCTCATTATCACCGTCAAGCGGGCGGTGGCGCACGCGAAGATCGTGCGCGAGAACACGCTGTTGCGGATCGAGGTCGGCGCTGCGAGCGATGCAGAAGGCAGCAAACCCAACGGAGAGACGCAAGGCCGGGGTGCACTCCGCCTCATCGGCGAATCGGCGGCGATGCACCGCGTGCGGCAGCAGGTCGGCGCGGTCGCCGGGTCGCAGGGGACGGTGCTGATCTCCGGCGAGAGCGGCTCGGGCAAGGAGGTCGTCGCGCGAGCGATCCACGAAGCAAGCGATCGCCGCGACAAGCCTTTCCTGGCGGTCAACTGTGCGGCGCTCTCTGAGTCGCTGCTCGAGAGCGAGCTGTTCGGCCACGAGCGGGGCGCGTTCACCGGCGCCGACCAGACCCGCAAAGGCAGGTTCGAGCTGGCCGACGGCGGGACGCTGCTGCTCGACGAGGTCTCCGAGGTCTCGCTGCAGGTGCAGGCCAAGCTCTTGCGGGTGTTGCAGGAGCGTTCGTTCGAGCGTGTCGGGTCAAGCGTGACGATCGGGGTGGACGTACGGGTGCTCGCGACGAGCAACCGCGAGCTGCCTCAATCGGTCGCGGACGGGCAGTTTCGGCAGGACCTGTTTTTCCGGCTCAACGTGCTGCCGATTCACGTGCCCCCGCTCCGCGACCGCGAGGAAGACGTCGCCGGGCTGGTCGAGTTCTGTATGGACAAGTTCTGCCAGCGTGAGCGGTGCGGCGAGATCGCGATCGAGCCGGGGGTGATGGAACTGCTCGCGTCGTACAGCTGGCCGGGCAACGTCCGTGAGTTGCAGAACGTGTGCGAGCGGGCGGTTGTGCTGCTTGCCGCACGGGCGAGATCGGGCGAGCCCGGCGCGCGGGTGTTGACCCGGGCGATGGTCGAGCCGTGGCTCTTGACAGTGTCCCCCTGCCCGACGCGAGGCCTGGCGACCGCCAACGGTGCTCCGGTTGGTCGGGCGATCCCGCTCGGGAATGGTTCAGGTTCGGCAGCCGGGGCGATCAGCAATGGTGCGGGCGCGCCGATGGTCGAGCCCAAGCCGTTGCCTGCGGGCGAGCCGGGCGGCGTCCGCAAGCTCGAAGAAATCGAGCGTGAGGCGATCATCGAGACTCTGCGGCGGTTCAACGGCCACCGGCAGAAGACCGCGGCGGCGCTGGGCATCGGGGTGCGGACCCTCGGGCTCAAGCTGCGGAAGTGGAAGGACCTCCGGCTCGTCGAGCCCTCGCTCTGAGGCGAGGGGTGGCGCGCCGATTGCGAAACGGTTGCGTGCAGACAGGCACGAGTGCATCCCGCGACAGCCGCGGGAGGGAGAAACGGCAGTGAGCCTGATCAACCAACTGACCAACGCCGGGGCTCTGCCCGTGCTTGAAATGACGATGCGTTTTGCGGCGCAGCGTCAGCGGCTGGCTGCGCACAATATCGCCAACCTCGACACCCCGAACTTTATCCAGAAAGATGTTTCGGTCGAAGGATTCCGGGCGATGCTCGACGACGCGGTCCGCGAACGCCGAACCCGGACCGGGGGCATGCACGGCGCGCTGGAGTGGAACGAGACGTCGGAGTTGGCACGCTCCTCGCGGGGAGAGCTGACACTCCGACCCGAGACCTCCAGCGGCGGGGTGCTCTTTCACGACCGGAACAACCGGAACCTCGAGCGACTCATGCAGACTTTGGCTGAGAGCACCGCGGCGTTCCGCACCGCGACCGACCTGTACCGGTCGCAGTCGATGATTATCCAGATGGCGATCAGCCAGCGCGTCTGATCGCTGACGCACAGAACGAACGGAGCCAGACCATGTGGGGCATACTCGACATCCCGACCAGCGGCATGATCGCACAGCGGATCAGGCTCGAGACCGTCGCGGCGAACGTCGCCAACAGCAAGGCGATCCTCGACGCCGACGGCAACTACAACCCGTACAGACGCAGGGCCGCCGAGTTTGCGGCGGGCGATCCGAGCGCCAGCACCGGGTCGGGCAGGCAGATGGGGGTCCACGTCGCGTCGATCTGGATCGACCAGAACGCTCTGCGTGCGATGCACGACCCGTCCAGCCCGTATGCTGACGCCGACGGGAACGTGATGGTGCCGGACATCGATCCGATCGCCGAGCAGGTCAACGCGATGGAGGCGGCCCGGGGGTACGAGGCCAACGTCGCGGCGGCCGAGGCGCTCAAGGCGACGATGGCACAGGTCTTGCGGCTGCTCGCGTAAGAGAAACGCCTCCGGGGATGATCCCGGACGGAGGAAGTACTGATGGCAGACCCGGTGGGATTGATTGGTTCAGGGGGCGCAGGCCCGATTCAGCCACCGATGCGCGGCACGGGCGGCGCGAACGCGCACCCCGAGGCCGACCCCAACGGGCCGAGCTTCCGTGACGTGTTCATGGACACGCTCCGCCAGGCCGACGCGCTGCAGCAGGACGCGACCAAAGCGATCGAGGACCTTGCGACCGGGCGTTCGAGCGACCCGGAGAGTGCTGTGCTGGCTGCGAAGAAGGCCGAGACGGCGTTCCAGATGATCCAGTCGCTGCGCAACAAGGTGATGCAGGCGTACGAAGAGGTCAAGCAGATGCGGGTCTGACTCGCGGCTGCGATCGGGCGTTGGGCGGGTGCCGGTCGGCATCGCTGCGGCGCAAGACTTGCCGAGTGACGCGAGTTGTGCGCACATTCAAGCGCAAAGCCTTCCCATGCCGACGAAGGGGCTGTGGCGGCACGTCCGGTTGGGCGTGGGTGCTGCGCCGGCGTGGAGTGCGCCGCTCTGACTCGGCACGGAGGCCGAACCGATGAACCCGATCCGGCGATTGCTTGCGACGACCCGGGAACACCTGGGCACAATGACCGCCAGCCAACGGCTGCTGATGGGATCGCTCGGCGTGATCGCGGCGATGACGCTGTTCTTGGTCGCGCAGTATTCGGCCAAGCCGGGCATGGTCGAGTTCATGCCGACCGCCGACCCGGTCTCGCAGACGACCACCCGGGCGGCGCTGCTGGCGGCGGGGATCGATGTCAAAATGGACAACGGCAAGCTCATGGTGCCCGCAGCACAGGAGCAGCTCGCGGTGTCGCACCTTGCCCAGTCCGGGCAGTTGCCCACCGATACGACGCTGCTCTTTGCCTCGCTGCTCGACAAGCAGGGGTTCTACTACTCCAAGCAGCAGAACGACCAGATGTACCTGATCGCGCTGCAGAACGAGCTGGCGAAGGTCATCCGAGGGTTCCGTGACGTGAGGCAGGCGACGGTGCTGCTGGACGTTCCCGAGCCCCGCGGGATCGGGAGGTCGGTCAGAGCGCCCACCGCGTCGGCGACGGTCTTTACGACCTCCGGCCGGGCGCTCGATCAGGGAGAGGTCGACGCGATTGCTCAACTCATCGCCGGCGCCAAGGCCGGGCTGCTCATGGAGAACGTCCGCGTGATCGACGGCTCGGTCGGGCGGCAACGGCGCCCGACCAGCCCGGACGCGATCCTCGCGACCAGCTATCTCGAGCACACCATCGCAGCGGAGGAAAAGCTCCGCCAGAAACTTGGTGACATGCTGAGTTACATTCGCGGGGTGACTATCGCGGTCACCGCGCAGGTCGATGTGACGCGGGTGAGCCGGCAGTCGACCAAGTACATGAACCCCAAGGAGGGGACGGTTTCCGTGGCCTCGCGGATCAAGTCGGCCTCGACCTCACAATCCCAGGCGAACAAAGCCGCCGAGCCGGGTGTGCGGTCGAACGCGACGGGGAGCATCCTGTCATCTTCGGGCGGCAGCGGGACGTCGCTCGAGGACTCCGACGACGAGACCGAGTTTGACGTCGGGCTGGGGTCTGAGACCATGACCGAGCAGGACCCCCGTGGCATGCCGACCATGCTCGCCGCATCGGTGAACATCCCGCGCAGCTATATCGTTGAACTCATGCGAACCGCTGCGGCTGAGGGCGAAGAAGCAACACCGCCCACCGATGCAGAGATCGACGCGAGATTCGAGATCGAGCGGATCAAGATCGAGGACAGCATCAAGCCGCACCTGATGGTGGCCGGGGCGACCGAACCCATCCAGGGGACCGTGATTGTAAGCCTGATTCCTGTTGATGTCCCTGTGCAGGCGTTGGGCGATGTTTCGGGCGGGTTGCTCGGCACGCTCACCGGTGGCGGGGGCGCAGCGGGGGGCGGGCTGATCGAGAAAGGGCTGCTCGCTCTTCTCGCGCTCGGGGCGATGGGCATGATGCTGATGATGGTCCGCAAGGCAACTCGCGCGGAGGAGCTGCCCTCGGCCGAGGAACTCTCGGGCGTGCCCGCGACGCTGCCGACGGTTGACGACATGGTCGGGGAAGCCGACGAGAGCGAATCTGTGATGACGGGCATTGAGGTCGGTGACGATCAGGTGCGTTCGAGCAAGCTCATCGAGCAGGTCACCGAGCTGGTGACATCGAACCCTGACGCGGCGGCGAATCTTGTCGGGCGATGGGTCACCGAAGAAGAATAGCCGGAGAGAAGCATGGCCCGCAAGCCCCACGACAGACTGCCCGAAACGATCTCCGAGATTGATGGCATCACCAAAGCCGCGGTGATTCTGGTCACGATCGGACCGGACAAGGCGTCGGAGTTGCTCGCCAAGCTGCCCGAGGAAACCGTCGAGCTGGTGATGCGTGAGGTTGCATCGTTGGGTCGCGTGCCGACGGTGCTCACCGCGAGTGTTGTCGAGGAGTTTTACAACCTCTCGATCGCCAACCAGTACGCTTCGGAGGGCAACCTTGAGTTTGCCCGTGACGTGCTCAAGCAGTCGCTCGATCCCAAGCACGCCGACCGGGTGCTTTCGCAGATTCAGACGCAGGTGCAGAAGACCCCATTCGCGTTTTTGCAGCGGGCCGAGACCGAAAACCTGCTGACGTTTATCCAGGACGAGCACCCGCAGACGATCGCGCTGATCACCTGTCACCTGCCGTACCACAAGGCGGCCGAGATCCTCGGCGGGCTCCCCGTGCAGAAACAGGTCGAGGTCATCAAGCGGATCGCGAACATGGAGCAGACCAATCCGGAGGTGATCCGCGAGGTCGAGCGCGGGCTGGAGAGCCGGCTGTCGAGCATGTTAAGCCAGTCGATGGAAAGCGCCGGCGGCGTGGACAAGGTCGCGGAGATTCTTAACCTCGCCGACCGCGCGACAGAGAAGACGATTATGGAAGGGCTCGAAGCCGAGGACCCCGATCTGGTCGAGCAGATTCGTCGGCTGATGTTCGTCTTCGAGGATATCAATCTTGTCAACGACAAGGGCATCCAGTCGGTGCTCAAAGAGGTGGACAACGACGAGCTGGCACTGGCGCTCAAGACTGCCAGCGATGGGCTTGCTGAGAAAATCTTTGCGAACATGTCCGAACGGGCGGC
The DNA here is from genome assembly GCA_030950285.1 of Planctomycetota bacterium. Classification (GTDB taxonomy): domain Bacteria; phylum Planctomycetota; class Phycisphaerae; order Phycisphaerales; family UBA1924; genus PNC22. The sequence continues at coordinate 42,525 of JAUZRR010000037.1, forward strand.
CGGTCTTATCAAGGAAGACATGCAGTTTATGGGCCCGGTGCGGGTGAGCGATGTCGAAGCCGCGCAGCAGCGCATCGTAGACATCGTGCGTCGGCTCGAAGAGTCGGGCGAGGTTGTGATCCAAGGCCGCGGCGGCGAGTCGGAACTGGTCGTCTGACCGACCGCGAGGAGGATAGCTGGTGGCGGTGATCAAACGCGCAGATGCCGAGACGCACATGCACAGGTGTGTGACGCTGGATCTTGGTGATCTCGATCGCCGCGGGCGGATGCTGCGCGAAGCGGCGGCCACCGAGGCAGAGCGGGTGGTCCGTGAAGCCCATGCCGAGCGGGCGAGGCTTCTGGCCGACGCCGCCGAAGTCGGGCAAGCGCAGGGATACGCCGAGGGCCTTGAGGCTGGAAAAACAGAGGGTATCGAGCAGGGCAGAGCCGAAGCGCTCGCGGAGTTTCGCGAGAAGCTTGGTGGGCTCGACGCCTCGTGGTCCGAGGCGATGGCGGCGTTTCTCGAGCAGCGCGAAACGCTGCTGATCGAAGCAAAGCGGGGAGCGGTCGAGCTGGCGGTGGCGATCGCCGAGCGGGTCGTTCACCGAGAGATCGAGATTGATCCGACGGTGGTCGAGGATCAGCTGCGCGAGCTGCTCGGTCTTGTCACCGCGCCGGCGACGCTGATTGTCCGGGTGCATCCCGAGGACGAAGAGCTTGTGCGTGAAGTATTACCAAAGCTGCGCGAGCAGTTTGTCGGCGGAATTCATGTGCGGCTGCAGACCGATTCATCAGTGCTGCGCGGGTCGTGTGCCGCGAGAACGCTCGGCGGCGCGTCGATCGACGCGAGCATCCAGACCCAACTCGACCGTCTCGTGCGAGATCTGTTGCCCGATCGCTCGGCCGAGCCCGACGCTGATTCTGCCGAGACCCAGCGCGAGACTGAGGCATGAGCATCTTCGCACCGGAGCTGGCGATCGTGCGCGATGCGCTGCCCCAGCGGGTGTGCGGCGTGGTCTCGTCATTGCGAGGGTTGACGGTGCTTGTCGATTCGCTCCCGCTGCCGATCGGTTCGCTTGTGCGGGTTGAGTCACGCCGGGGCGACACGTCGATGCTCGGCGAAATCGTCGGTTTTTCCAGCGACCAGGCGGTCGTCATGCTCTTCGGACAGTCGGCGGGCATCTGTGGCGGGGACCGAGTCGTGGGGGAGCAGATCGCCCAGAACGTCGGCGTGAGCACACGGATGCTCGGGCGATGTATCGATGGGTTGGGGCGGCCGGTTGATGGGCTCGGCGCGATCGTCGAGCGCCAGCCACGACCGATTGATCCTGCACCCATCTCGGCGATGCGTCGCCGATCCATCCGGCAACCGCTCGCGACGGGCATCCGCGCGATCGACCTCCTGACCACACTCGGCCGCGGGCAACGGCTGGGCATCTTCGCCGGCCCGGGTGTGGGCAAGAGCACGCTGCTCGGGCAGATCGCCCAGCGGACCGAGGCCGACGTCAACGTCATCGCGTTGATCGGCGAACGCGGGCGCGAGGTGCGCGAGTTTATCGAGGACTCACTCGGCGCAGAAGGGCTGCGGCGCTCGGTCGTGGTGGTGGCGACAGGCGACGAGTCGCCGCTGCTCCGCGTGCGCGCAGCCAAGGTCGCGTGCACGATTGCCGAGCACTTCCGCGATCTCGGACAGGACGTGCTGCTGATGATGGACTCGGTGACACGCTTCGCCCATGCCCAGCGGCAGATCGGGCTCAGTGTCGGTGAGCCGCCGGCGACCAAGGGGTACACGCCGAGCGTCTTTGCGCAGCTCCCCCTCTTGCTCGAGCGCGCCGGCGCGCTCGATCCCGGCGCGGACGGCCGCGGCGGCGGGACGATCACCGGGCTCTACTCGATCCTCGTTGAGGGCGACGATCTTACGGGCGATCCGATCTCGGACGCGGCGCGGGGCATTCTCGATGGGCACGTTATTCTCAGCCGAAAGCTCGCCCAAGCCGGGCACTTTCCGGCGATCGACGTGCTCGATTCGGTGAGCCGCGTCGCCGAGCGCGTGACCGATGCGGCCCACCGCGCGGCGCGGCGACAGGTGATCCGGCTGCTCGCAAAGTACCGACAGATCGAGGAGCTTGTCCAGATCGGGGCGTACGCCAAGGGTTCGGACACCGAGGCGGATGTCGCGATCGAGTTTGTCGGAGAGATCAACGCGATCCTGAGGCAGGGGCATCTCGAAAGAGAGACGGCCGAGGAATCGCGGAAGCGGTTGCTCGATGTTGCGGTGCGCGCCGGAGCAGCACTGGACCAGACGACCACACGAAAGGCAGGGTAAGTAGCGCGCGATGGCACGGTTTGTCTTTGAGCTTGAACCGCTGCTCGAGCAGCGCCGCCGCGAGGAGCGGGACCGCATGAAGCGGGTCGCCGAGGTTGAGCGCGATCGGGTGGAGATCGAACAGGAGGCCGCGGCGCTCGCGCAGGCATTTCACGATGAACAGGACGCGCTGCGGCGAGAGCTGGGCGAGGGGGGCGGGGTGGACCTCGGGCGTGTGCGGTTGCAGTCCAACGCTTCCTTGCACGGGTTGCGCAAGCGGCACGAGCTGGCGCTGCGGGGGGCGGCGATGCTCAAACGGCTTGATGCTGCCAGACGCGAACTGCTCGAGGCAACAACGCGCCGGCGTGCGGTTGAACTGCTGCGCGAGCGGCGCTACGAGGCGTGGGTTGCGGCCAAGCGCACGAAGGAATCTCGCGAGGTCGATGAACTGGTGACGGCACGATTTGGCAGGCCCGGTTCGGGCGATGGAGCAGCGGCATGAAACGGTTGTTGACAGCATTCTCGGTTCTGGCGATTATCAATCTGCTCGGCATCCTCGGTGCCGCGGGGTGGCTTGTCGGGACGCAGCGGATCAACAAGGAACGCCTCGACGCGGTGCGGGAAATCCTGCACGAACCGATCCCTGCCGAGAGCGCCAAGGATGACGCGGACGCGGAAGGTCAGCCGTTGGTCGAGACCGAGGACGGCATCCCGGTGGACGACCCTGCCGACCCCTTGCCGGCCAATCCGCCGTTGCCGGCCGAGCAACTGGTTTCGCTCCAGCGCGAGTTTGATCAGGCCGCCGAGTTTCGGGCTCAGCGGTTTGAGCGGGAGAACACGGTGTTGACCCAGACCTCGACGCTGGTTCTTCGCCAGCTGGACCGGGAACGCAAAGAGTTTGAGGACGAACGCGACCGCTTCGAGCGGCGGCAGTCGGGCATCGCGGCGATGCGGGGCAACGAGCAGTTTCAAGCGGCGCTCTCGGTGCTCATTTCGGTCAAGCCTGCCGATGCCCAGGCGATGTTGCAGGAAATCATCGACGGCCGCGCGGGGGCGCTGAGTGTCGAGGACCCCGCGGACATGACGGGCATGGATCGGGCTGTCGCGTATCTTGACGAGCTCGACGAAAGAATCCGCGGCAAAGTCATGGCCGAGTTTGTCAAGGAATCTCCCACAGTGGCAGCGGATTTGCTTGAGCGTCTCCGGACCTACGGCCTGATGGCCGAGGCGACCGGACCACAGACGCCCTGAGCAAACCTTTGCACACCAGTTCAACCGCTTCTATCCCGACGCAGTCGCCTTCCGGTGAGCCGTTGCACAGCCTCGGCGCGCAGCGCGAGGGCGAGCAATCGACACGCGCAAATCAGAGCGCGTTTGATGCGGTCTTTGCGCAGCTCGCGCAGTTTGCGTCTGTTGATGCCTCGCGGAACGGCAAGCTCTCGCTGGGCGTCGGGCACCGGCCCGCGGCTGGGGGCGGGCGGACCGGCGCCCGCGCGGCACTGTCGGAAGGTGTTGCTCAAGACCCGGGTGCACCACGGGTGGGCGCCGAGATACCCGGTGCTGGTGGCCGGTCGCGATTGTCTGACTCGATCGCCAGAGCGCAGCGGCGGGGCTCGCAGAGTCAGCCCGGAGCGCTCGCAGGCAAAGCCGCGGCCGGGGAACTGTCGCATGGTGCTGTCACGGGGCAATCGCGTTCGGCGGGAGAAGCACCGCTTGCCGCGCAGGGCGGTGCGGGCGGCGCTGGAACGGGGACGGGTGCCACATCCGACACCGCGTCCGCTGGCGGGTCCACGCAGCAGACGGTTGTTGCCGGAATCGCTGGAAATACAGGCGATCCGCGGGGCAGGCCTCTGGGCGCACCCGGCCAGTCCGCCGCGGTGACAGCTGTTGGCAAGGCCGGCGTGAGCCCACCGGGCGGCGGAGCAACAACCGCGACGAGCGCCAACGCGATCGCCCTCGGCCGCAAAGCCAACGGGCCGACGCTCTCGACGACACCCCCGAAGACCGCGGCACAGAACCCGGCAAACGGCGGCTCGAGGACGATGACCGCGTTCCGTGCGCAGGTCGCGCAGGGGTTGTCGGCTGCGCTGCGGCAGGGGCGCGGGGATGTCACGCTCCGGCTGACTCCAAAGGCGCTGGGCGAGCTGCGGATCGAGCTGCGCGTGCGAGAAGGCTCGGTCGACGCTCGGCTCCGCCCGGCAACCGACGAGGCACGCGGTTTGCTTGAACGGAGTGTTGACACGCTCCGCCACGCGCTGGAAGCACGTGGGCTGCGGGTGGGTCGGATCGAGATCGAACAGGCGCCCGAGAGCAAGGACGGCTCTCCTGTGCGACATCAAGACCAACACCCCGGAGGCCAGGACGGCCGCGCCGGGGCCGAAGGAGAACAGGGCCGACACCATCCGGCGGAGCCGGGCGGGGGTGATGGCAGGGGCGGCGCCGGAGTGCGCCACGCTGCCGAGGACGCGCCCGGGGGAGAAGCAGAAGTTCAGAACACAACCCGCATGGCAGGAGGCCCGGGGGTTGTGTACGGCGTCGCGGACGGAGCCGCACGCATCGTGATGGTTGACGCGTTGGTGTGACGGAGCACCCGGCGTGGCGCAGCGTATTGGAGAACGGCTGTGAACTCAGTCGAAGCTATCGGGTCGTCCGCGTCGTCGCAGTCCAGCGCGGTGAGCGGGCTCACGTCGGACCAGTTCTTTCAGCTCATCTTCACCGAGCTGTCGAATCAGGATCCGCTTGAGCCTAACGACACCAACGCGCTGCTCGAACAGATCGCCAACATCCGTTCCATACAGTCCGACGACGACCTCTCGAACCGGCTGACCGAGCTGGTCGGGCAGAACGAGCTGGCGTCCGGCGCGGGGCTCATCGGCAAGCTGGTCAGCGGGCTGAGCGAGACCCGGCAGCGCGTCTCGGGGGTTGTGCAGTCGGTTTCAAAGACTGACGAGGGTGTCGTGCTCAACCTGGGCGGCGGGACGCGGGTGCCGATGGCGGATGTTGACCAGGTGCTGAAGGATCAGCAGGATGACGCCGAGAGTGATGGGGGCGGGTCGTGATCTTGCCGTCACCGGTAGACCTGCTCCGCGTGCTTGGTTCGGCGATTCGGCCTGACGGCGCCGCGAATCTGCGCGATGCCGGGGCGGCCGAGGCGTTTGAGAACCTGCTCGAGAAAGCGCAGGCCGGGAGCCTCGAAACCGGGCTGCCGGTGTCGATCGCGTCCGGAGTCGATGTCGAGCTGAGTGAGCCGCAGCTGGCCGAGTTGTCCCGGCTGGTTGACCGCGCCCACGCGGCGGGCGCGACACGAATGGCGGTGCTGGTCGACGGCAAGGCGCTCGACGTTGATGTCCTGTCACGGCGTGTGCTGAGAGAGCTCGACCTCGCAGACGGGCGGGTGATGACCGGCATCGACGGCGTCGTGAGACTCGACACCAACGCGGTTTCTCAGTTGGGAGTGCTGCCTGCGCCCAGCCCGGGCGCCATGGACGCCTCCCTGCTGAAGCTGCTCGGGCAGGACACACACAACACCGCACGGGCATAGACCGGCACAGAGGAAAGAACTCCCATGGGATCGACAATCGCGCTCATGACAGGGCTGACCGGGCTGCGCGCAAACTCACGCAATCTCGAAGTCATCGGCAACAACATTGCCAACGTCAACACCACCGCCTTCAAAGGGGCGCGGATGCTCTTCAGCACCGCGATGTCGCGCACCACACACATCGGGTCAGAGCCAACCACCGACTACGGCGGGACCAACCCCTTCCAGGTCGGGCTCGGCGTCGGTATCGCGGGGACGCAACTCGACTTCGGGCAGGGCGCGCTCCAGACCACCGGCGACGGCCGAGACCTCGCGGTCGAGGGTGACGGGTTCTTTGTCGTCCAGCGCGGTGAGGACCGGTTCTACACCCGCGACGGCGGATTCAGACAGGACGCGGAGGGCAACCTCGTCTCGATCAGCGGCGAGCGGCTGCTCGGCTACGCGGTGGACGACGGCTACAACATCATCGACGGCGTGCTGACCGACCTGAACATCCCGCTCGGTGCGCGCGCTGTTGCTGAATCGACCGATTATGTCCGTGTCGTCGGCAACCTCAACGCTTCGGGCGATCTCTCGGCGGGCGGCTCGACCATCGCGTTCAGCGCCAACGGCGTCAACGGGTTCAGCGTCATGGACGGCGCCACCAACCCGCCCGATGCCGGAGAGATGATAAACGAAACCAGTTTGCTCACCGAGATCGAAGACCCCGAAGCAGCGGGGCAGCCGATGTTCGCCGAAGGGCAGGTGCTTCAGATCAACGGCGCACGCCGCGGCGGGGCGACGGTCCCGGTCGCCGATCTGACTATTACACCCACAATGACCGTGCAGGACATGCTCGATTTCTTCGAGCAGGCACTGGGGGTTCATGACACCGGGGAACTCAACCCCGACGGTGCGACCCCCGGCGCAGTCGCGCTCTCGGCGACAGGATTCTTTACGATCTTCGGCAACACCGGCACCGTCAATGATCTCGAGGTCTCGAACAGCGCGGTGCGGCTGCTCAACGCCGACGGGTCGGTCGACCGGCTCCCCTTTGTTACCACCAAGACCCAGGAAGCAACCGGCGAGAGTATCCGAACGACGTTCATCGTCTACGACTCGCTCGGGCAGGAGGTCGCGGTCGATCTCTCCATGGTCATCGACAGCAAGGGCGACACCGGCACCACCTGGCGGTACTTTCTGGACTCCGGCGACGACACCGATATCGACCTGCGCCTCACGACCGGCGAAATCTCGTTCGACACGTCCGGGCTGCTGATCGGCGATACGCCGGTCACCGCGACGCTCGACCGTGAGGGCACCGGCGCCGCGACGCCGCTGACCTTCAGCGTGGACTTTGCCGAGGGGGGCGAGCAACTCACTGCGCTCTCGGACGATCCATCGTCCATCGCGTCAACGTTTCGCAACGGCCGCCCGAGCGGGACACTCGAAGATTTCGGCATCGACCGTGACGGGCTGATATCGGGCGTCTTCAGCAACGGGCTTACTCGGACCCTCGGCCGCGTCGTGCTGGCAAAGTTCACCAACAACGAGGGGCTCATCGAGGAGGGCTCGAACCTCTTCCGCGAGGGCCCCAACAGCGGCGCGCCCGCGGTTGTCACGCCCACGAGCTTCGGCACCGGGTCGATCGTGGCGGGGGCGCTCGAACAGTCCAACGTGGATATCGGCGAAGAACTCACCGACATGATTATGGCTTCGACCGGGTACTCGGCGTCGAGCCGGGTGATCCAGACCGCAGACGAACTGCTCCAGCAACTGCTCCTGCTCGGCCGGTAACCAAGATTCTCGATCTCTCGGCGGGTGAAGACGCGGCGATTCTGGACCGATAGAGAGGGGCGGAGACGCCGTCATGATCACACTTCACAGACTCAACGACAAGCCTTTCGTGCTCAATGCGGAGCTGATCCGGGTTATCGAGGAGAACCCGGACACGATTATCACACTCACCTCTGGCGATCACATCGTCGTCAAAGAGTCCATGCGTGAGGTTGTGGAGCAGTCGATCGAGTACGGGCGACATCTGCGACGGTTGATCGTTCCAAGCTGATGCTTCATGGCTGCGGCGCGCTCTTCGGCGTCAAGTCCTGCACCTGACCCACCGATGACCACCCCAGAGGTTCGCGCAAAGGCTGCGCTGTGCAAGGAGGCCGAAGGGGTGGATATTGGCTCAGTCATCGGAGCGGTTCTCGCGGTTGCCGCGGTGCTTGCTGGCGTCTTCTTGGGCGGCGGCAGTCTCGGCGCGCTCTTCGACATCACCTCGGTCCTCGTGGTCCTCGGGGGGACTTTGGGCGCGACCATTCTCGCGTTCCCACTCGCACGAATACTCAAGCTGCACACGATCGTGATGAAGGCGTTGTTCTTCAAGGCGACCGATCCCAGCGCGATCATCACCGACCTCGTCAAGTTCGCCGAGATCGCTCGTCGTGAGGGCATTCTCGCTCTCGAGAATCACACCGAAGAGATGAGCGACGATTTCATCGTTCGCGGCGTGAAGATGGCTGTCGACGGCACCGATCCCGAGCTCATCCAGCAGATCATGGACACCGAGCTCGAAGCGCTGCAGGACAGGCACGCACAGGGCAAGTCGATCCTCGACACCATGGGCAGGTACTGCCCCGCGTTCGGCATGATCGGGACCCTGCTCGGGCTCATCTTTATGCTCAGCAACATGGACGACCCCAGCGCCATCGGGCCGGGCATGGCGGTGGCGCTCATCACCACGCTTTACGGCGCGATGGTCGCGAACATGTTCACCGGCCCGATCGGGGACAGGCTCGCGGCCCGTGACGCCGAGGAGGTCCTCGTCAAGACGATCATCGCCGCCGGGGTGATGGCGATCCAGTCCGGCGACAACCCCCGGGTGGTCGAGAGCAAACTCCTCACCTATCTGCCCCCGGCAGAGCGGGCTGTCTTTGAAGAGAAGGAGGCGGCCTGACCCGGCCGGGACTGCTATGGCCGCAAAGAAACGCAAGGCCGAAGAGCCCGGCATTCCCGAGTGGGTCCTGACCTACGGCGATCTGATGTCGCTCTTGCTGTGTTTCTTCATCCTGCTCGCGGCGTTCAGCGAGCTGAAGAAGCCCAGGGAGTTCCAGAAGGTCCTCGACGCGATCAAAGAGGCCTTCGGTGCCGAAGGCGGGGATTCGATGATTATTAGCCTTGAATCCATGCCATCCTCTCCGCTTTCCGATACCGCGGGCATGTTGAAGATCGAGAAGAAAGTGTCAAAGTCGGACACCAACGACACCTCGACTGTCGGCACCGACCAGACAACCTCGACGCTCTTCAACGGGCGCAAGTGGACCATCGGCAAGCCCATGCCGTTCGCGCCTTCGGAGTACGAACTCGATGAAGGGAATAAGGAAGTTATCCGCGAGCTCATCGCCCCGCGGATCCGAGGCAGCGACAAGATGTTCCTGATCCTCGGGCACGCCTGGGGGCCGGACGATCGCCTCGAGGGGATGGAGTTTATGGAGCTCTCCTACAACCGCGCGATGGAGGTGAGGCGTTTCCTCATCGAGGAGTGCGAGGTCGAGAAGAACAAGCTGTCGCTCTGGATCGCCGGCGACACCCAGCCGCTTGATACCGGCGCCCAGACCGTCGGCGGGATGACAAACCGACGGGTCGAGGTCTTTATGACGGACGTCGCGGTCTCGGAGCTGCGCCCGGATGCCGCGGGCACCGGAAGAAGTCGCTAGCCCATCGAACACACCAAGCGAGAAGCACCATGGCAGACGAAGCGAAAGAACAACCCCAGGAAGAGACCGAGAAGAAGAAGTCCCCGCTGCTGACGATCATCATTGTCGCGGTGGTGATGGTGATCGAGGGGGTGGGGGTGCTGGCGTTTGTCAAGTTCTCCGGCATGGGCGCGAGCTCTGCTGAGGCAAGCGGCATCGAGGGCGAAGAGGTCGCCGAGCAGGAGAAGACCGTCGAGCTTCCGCTCGCCAGCGGGCGATTCCAGAACCTCGCGTCGGGACAGGCCTGGACTTGGAACATCGAGGTGGTGCTGCAGGTCAAGAAGAAGAACGAGGAGAAGGTGAACGCCGAACTCGAACGGCGCGGCGCGGAGATCACCGAGGGCGTCGGGCTGATCATCCGCAGGTCGGCGCACGCCCATTTGATCGAGCCGGGGCTCGAGACCCTCAACCGCCAGCTGACGGCGTACGTCGAGGGGGTCTTCGGGTTTGATCCCGAGGGAGAGCCGTTGGTCGAGCGGGTGATGCTGCCCAAGTGCCAGGGCATCCCGCCCGGATAAACAACGGACAGGGATTCGGTGAAAGCCTGGGGCGCAGCGCAAGTTGTGCGGCACCGCGCACATTTTGCAGTTCTGCTCCTGATTATTGGGGAGTGGAACGCGAACGGGCCGATTGTCGAGTCAGCAGCCGGGCTTCTGCGCGCAGGATGTGCGCACCGGCTGCGCGACGAGCCAGGCGGAGTGCCCGGACATGCCAGACGAGACCGATCCCACCACCCCCCAGGACCAGCCGGCTTCCGAGCCGGAGCAGACGCCCGACGCCGCAGCGGCAGAAGAGGCTCCCGCTCCGGATCCGGGCACCGCTCCAGACGAGACCGACGCGATGACCGAGGCGCTGCTCGCGCAGGTCAATGCCGCGGTCGAGGATGTCAACTCGGGGAGAACCGCCGAACCCGAGCAGCCGGCGGGCGGGGCAGAAAACCCGATGGACGCTGCGTCGGAGGCTGCCGCGGCTGCTTCTTCCGCTGCTGCGCCGGCGGGCTCGACGCCGATGGACCTGCCGAGCTTCCCGGCCGAGGGCGAGCGGGCGATACCCGCCGAGCTCGACCTGCTGTCCGATGTCAATCTCAACGTGAAGATCGAACTCGGGCGGACTCGGCTGCTGATCGACGACGTGCTCCGCTTGAACGAAGGGTCCGTCGTCGAACTCGACAAGCTCGCGGGCGACCCTGTCGATATCTACGTCAACGACCGGCACATCGCCCGCGGCGAAGTGCTCGTGCTTAACGACAACTTCTGCATCCGCGTCAACGAGATCATCGACCCCGAGGGCAAGCAGGCGGGATAATCCGGTGCACACGCACCCGGCGCGGCGGAGCCGCGCTGAGACAAGCCAGGACGGCACGATGCGGCGAACTCTTCAGGCAATCTCGGTGTGTGTACTCGCGGCAATCGCTCCGCCGGCGTTCGCCCAGAGCGACGGCTTCGTCGGCCCGATCGCGCCGCCGGCAAACGACCGAACGCCGGGCACTGTGGATGCCGAGCCCGCGGGGTCTGCGCCGGATGGATCGTCTGCCCCGGCTTCCTCGTCGAATCCCGAGATCGTGCTGCCCGCGTTTGCGATCGAATCCCGCCCGCTTGGGATTCCTGACGGCGCGGTCGCTGGCGCTGATCGAGGCACCGTCCGCACCGGCCGCGTCCGCGTTGTCGAAGCTGCCGAAGAAGAACCGGCCGCCGGGGCCTCCCCGATCGAGGTCGGCCCGGGTTGGTGGCGTACCGCCGGAGCGCTGGTGCTGGTGGTCGCGGTGATTCTCTTCGTCGCGGCGGTTGCTCGCAAACTCGCCGGGCGCTCCGGCGGCCTGATGCACTCATTCGGTGCCGGGGGGCGATCGCCCGCGGGGCTGTTGCAGGTGCTGGGGCGCTACCCCGTGGGACGGGGGCAGACGCTGGTGTTGCTCAAACTCGACCGCCGCATCCTTCTGGTCTGCCAGAGTGTCGGCGCCAAGGGCGGCGGCATGCGGACGCTCTGCGAGGTCACCGATCCCGACGAGGTCGCGTCGCTCCTGCTGCACGCCGCGGACGCCGAGGGACGGTCGCTCTCGGCCCGTTTCCGCGACATGGTCTCGGGATTTGATAATGACCACGCCGACGCCGCGGTCACGATGCAGCCCGCGGTGACTCACGCCGAAGTCGCCCGGCCCTCTCGCGGAACCGAGATTCAGCGCCCGCGCAGCACGGACCCGGTCAACCAACTCGCCTCCCGCCTCGACGGGATCCGTCAGCGCGGCGTGGAGGTCTCGGCATGAGTTTCCTCCGGTGGATCGTTGTTGTGATCGTGGCGGCGGTGGTGCTCTGCCTCGCACCCCACGCGGGCGCGCAACCAACCTACGGCCCCTTCGCGCCGGGCTCGGGTGCCGGCGACCGTTACGACAACGAACCGATGCGGTCCACCGATGCCTTCAACCCGCTGGCGATGCTCGAACAGGCCGCCGGGGCGCTGCCAAACAGCCGGTCCGGGGGTGTGACCGGCGACGCCGACAACCCCAGCGGCATCTCGACTGCGATGAGCGTCATGGTGCTGCTCACCGTGGTCTCGCTCGCACCGTCGATCATGCTGATGACGACGTGTTTCATGCGGATCATCATCGTGCTGGCGTTGCTCCGCCAGGCGATCGGGGCCGCGAGCATCCCGCCGCCGCAGGTGCTCACGGCGCTCGCGCTCTTTATGACGTTGCTCATCATGTCGCCCACGCTCGACCGGGTCTGGGACGAGGCGGTCGTGCCCTACCAGCAGGGCGAGGTGACCGATTACGATGATCTCTGGGAGCGCGGTCGGCAGCCGATCCGCGACTTCATGTTCATGCAGATCGAGGCAACCGGCAACTGGTCGAGCCTCTACATGGTGCTCGAGTATCAGGGCAAGGACATCAGCGACCCGTCGCTCCTGACCCGGGCCGATGTGTCGACCAGCGCGTTGATTCCCGCGTACATGCTCAGCGAGCTGAAGACCGCGTTTGTGATGGGGTTCAAGGTGTACCTGCCGTTCCTGGTGATCGACATGGTGATCGCGAGTCTGTTGATTTCGATGAGCATGATGATGCTGCCGCCGGTGCTTATCAGTCTGCCGTTCAAGCTGTTGCTGTTTGTGCTGGTGGACGGCTGGACGCTGGTGGTGGGGGGGCTGCTCTACAGCTTTGTGCCCGATGTTGCCGACACCGCGACCGCGATGGTCGAGCCGGTACGGATGGTTGCGATGGAATCCATGCGCGTGGCGATCTTGCGATAGGAGAGGACGATGCAGTACGACGAAACCGCAGTGTTTCTGGTGCGAGAGTCGCTTTTGGCGGCGCTCCAGATCGCTGCGCCGGTGCTCTTTGCGGGGGTGGTGATCGGGTTGCTGGTGAGCCTCGTGCAATCGGTCACGAGTATCCAGGACCAGACACTGACGTTTGTTCCCAAGATCGCGACCATGATCCTTGTCGCGGCGTTTCTCTTGCCCTGGATCGCGCTGCGGCTTGCCGAGTACGCGACCGAGCTTCTTTCGTTGTCCTGACCGGATGGAGCCGCGATGCGGGGGATCGAACCACTGCTGGTCCACGTCGTGCCGTTCACCTTTGTGGTGTCGCGGATGACCGGTCTGTTCGTCTTTGCGCCGATGCTTTCGAGTATCTCGATCCCGATGCGGGTCAAGGTGCTGCTCTCGGTCATCATGGCGGCTGCGGTGTATCCCGCGATCCCGACACAGTTCGCCAGCGCCCCGTTCGATCTGGTCGGGCTCGCCCCGGTGCTTGTCAGTGAGCTCCTCATCGGGGTGTGCGTGGGGGTGATCGCGTCGGTGCCGGTGATGATGATCCAGATGGGCGGGCACGTCACCGGGTTCCAGATGGGGCTCTCGATGGCGACGGTCTACAACCCCGACTTCAACACCAACAGCGACGTGGTCGGGGAGATGCTGTTTTACCTCGGTTTTGCGGTGTTTCTCGCGGTGGGTGGGCTCGAAGCGACCTACGCGGCGCTCCTGGCAACGTTCGAGCAGGTCCCGGTCGGCGCGATGGCGAGGTCGTCGGTCCCGCTTGATACCTACGTCGGGCTCGCCAACTCGGGGTTCGAGATGGCGTTACGGGTGAGCGGCCCGGCGATGGCGATGGTCTTTCTTGTCATGGTCGCGATGGGGTTTGTCACCAAAACCATGCCGCAGATCAACGTGATGAGCATCGGCTTTGCGATCAAGATCGTGGTGGGGCTGATCGCGACGGCGATCTCGATGCAGGTGATCGCCAATATCACGGCGGACGAGACGATGCGTGTGCTGACAATCCTCAACGACTGGGTGCGGGGCCTCTTGCCCCGTGGGCTGTAAGGGGCGCCGATGGCAGACGAAATGGGCGAACGCACCGAACTGCCGACCGCACGCCGCATGAGTGAAGCGCGCGGGAAGGGGCAGGTCGCCAAGAGTCAGGACCTCAGCGCCGCGGTCGACCTCCTCTCGGGCGTGCTGCTCCTGGTCTTTGCCGGCGGCTACATCGCCCGCTCGTTCCTCTCGATCATGCACCATTCGTACACCGCCGGCGGCGAGGGATGGTCGACCGACGCGACCACGATCGGGCCGCTTTCCCGCATGATCGCGATCGAGACCGCCAAGCTCCTCGGGCCGCTGCTCCTGGTGACCGCGATCACAACCGCTTTTTCACAGTTTTTGCAGGTCGGTTGGCTTCTCACGGCCAAGCCGCTCGAACCCAAGCTCAGCAAGCTCAGCCCGATCGCGGGCGTGAAGCGGATCTTGAGCAAGCGGAGTCTGGTCAAGTCGGCGGTCAACAGCGTCAAGCTGGTCTTTATCATCGCGGTCGCATCGGGTGTGATCATGAGCTTTGTGCCCCGGATCATCGGCCTGCCCACCCTCACCGCACCGCAAGGCATGATCGTGATTGCGCGCATGATGTTCATCCTCGCGATGTGGCTCGCGGTGATCCTGCTGCTGATCGGGCTCATCGACTGGATCTACCAGAAGTGGCAGCACAAGGAAGAGCTGAAAATGACCAAACAGCAGGTCAAGGACGAACGCCGCAGCATGGAGGGCGATCCGCAAGTCAAGGGACGCCGCATGCAGATGATGCGCGACATCTTTGTGCAGCAGATCCAGGCCAACGTCCCGACCGCCGATGTCGTCGTGACCAACCCGACCCACTTCGCGGTCGCGCTGCGGTACGACACCGACACCATGCGGGCCCCGCGGGTGGTCGCCAAGGGCGGCGACTACATGGCCCAGCGCATCCGCCTGGTCGCCGCCAGCGCGGGCGTGCCCATCGTCGAGCGCCCTCCCCTTGCCCGCGGGCTCTACTTCGGCACCGAGGTCGGGCAGGAGATCTCGCCGGTCTACTACGAAGCGGTCGCCGAGATTCTCGCGTACGTTTACCGGCTCGATGCCGAAGCAGAGCGAAGCAACACCAAGACCAGCGAGCACGCCCGGCAGACGACTTCGCGTACCCGCGAAACGGTGGGGGCAGCATGACCAACCGACTTCGATATTCATCTCTGATTGAAGGAGTCAACCGCAACCGTGGCTGACCAGACGACCAAACCGCAGTCCAACAGCGCACTCCCGGCGTGGTTGCGCAGCATCCACAAGCACAAGGGGCTCATCGTCCCCTTGAGCTTTGTCATGCTGCTGCTGGTGGTCCTGGTCCCGCTGCCTCCCCTGGTGATGGACCTGCTCATCTCGGCGAATATCTCGCTGGCGGTCATCATCCTGCTCACCACGATCTACATGGCAAAGCCGCTGGATTTCAGCGTCTTCCCGTCGTTGCTCCTGACGACAACCATGCTCCGCCTGGTCATCAACATCGCGTCCACGCGGCTCATTCTCTCGGCCGACGCATCGACTCCCGAAGAGGCGACCGGCGTCGCGGGCAAGGTCATCAGCGCCTTCGGTCAGTTTGTCGCGGGCGACTCGCTCTTTGTCGGCATCGTGATCTTCATGATCCTTGTGATCGTCCAGTTTGTCGTCATCACCAAGGGCGCGACCCGCATCAGCGAGGTCGCCGCGAGGTTTACCCTCGACGCCATGCCCGGCAAGCAGATGGCGATCGACTCGGACCTCAACGCGGGCAACATCAACGAAGCCGAGGCCCGCCAACGCCGCCAGGAAATCTCGCAGGAAGCAGACTTCTTCGGCGCCATGGACGGTGCCAGCAAGTTTGTCCGCGGCGACGCGATTGCCGGCATCATCATCACCATCGTCAATATCTTTGGCGGCCTCGCGGTGGGCGTCGTCGAGCGCGGCTGGCCTGTCGGACAGACCGCTGAGGTCTTCACCAAGCTGACCATCGGCGACGGGCTGACCAGCCAGCTGCCCTCGTTCATCATCTCGATCGCCGCCGCGCTCATCGTGACCCGCTCGGGCGCGAAAGAGGACCTGGGTGAAGAGCTCACCACCCAGCTGATGAGCCAGCCGCGCGGGCTGGTCATCACCGCCGGGTTTCTCGGGGTGCTCGCCATCACCCCGCTGCCGACCGTGCCGCTGCTTACGACCGCCGCCGCGCTGGGGTTGCTCTCCTTTGGCATGATGCGGACCGTCAAAGCCAAGGCAAGCGAGATCCGGGACTCCGCGATCGCCGAATCGCAAGCACCCGAGCCGCCGCCCCCGGTCGAGTCCTTGCTGAAGGTGGACACGCTCGAACTCGAGATCGGCTACGGGCTCGTCGCGCTGGTCGACGCCGGGCAGGGCGGCGACCTGCTCGACCGCATCACCGCGATCCGGCGTCAGCTGGCAGCCGAGATCGGGCTGGTCATGCCCCCGGTGCGTATCCGTGACAACATGCAACTCGAACCCGGGCAGTACCGCGTGAAGATCCGCGGCGCCGCGGTCGCAGCCGGGGAGCTCCGACCGGGCATGCTCATGGCGATGGACTCGGGAATCGCGACCGGGCAGCTCCAGGGCGAGCCGACCAAAGAGCCCGCGTTCGGGCTCGATGCGTGGTGGGTCGATCCCGCCCAGAAGCACCGGGCCGAGAGCATGAACTACACCGTGGTCGACGCGACCAGCGTCCTCGCGACTCACCTCACCGAGATCGTCAAGCAGCACGCCCACGAGCTGCTCACCCGCGAAGAGGTCAACAACCTCGTCGAGACGCTCCGCGCCAAAGCGCCCAAGCTCGTCGAGGAGGCGGTCCCCACGCTGGTCAAGATCGCCGACCTCCAGCGGGTGCTGCACAACCTGCTCCGCGAGCGGGTGCCGGTGCGGGATATGGAAACGATCGTCGAGACCCTCGCCGACTGGGCTCCCAAGAGCAACGACGTGGATATCTTGACCGAGTACGTCCGCAACGCGCTGCGGCGGTCGATCTGCGAGCAGTACGCTGTCCGCGAGCACGACCGCCCGCCTCGGATCGTCTGCGTCACGATGGACCCGGCGTTCGAGGATCAGATCGCCGCATACATAGATCGGGGCCCGGCAGGAACGAGCCTGACCATGCCCGCCCGCGTCGCGACGCAGACCGCCGAGCGGATTCTCCAGGCGTTGCAGCGGGTCACCGCAGCCGGGCACCACCCGGTGGTGATCGCCTCGCCGCAGGTCAGGGCGATTGTCAGGCAGATTCTCGAACCCCACCTGCCCACGGGCGTGGTGCTCGGGTACAACGAGATCCCGCCGGGTGTCGAGGTCGAATCGATGGGTCTGGTGGGTGCGACCGCGCCCGCCGAGGCGGTGCCCGCCGCGTAATCTTGATCGAGGCTGGCACAAACGCGCAGGATCCGCTAGCATGGCGGCGTCCTCGAGGAGCCACGGATGGCGACGACGGCAGAAAAATCACCACTCAAGACATACCACGGCACCACCATGGCCGATGCGCTCGCCAAGGTCAAGCAAGACCTCGGCCCTGACGCGGTCATCCTGCACACCCGCACCTTCCGCGACGGCGGGATGCTCGGGCTCGGCTCGCGCGAAGTTGTCGAGATCACCGCGTCCAGCGACGCCGGGGTGATGCGCCCCGCACGCGTCCGGCCACGAGGCGAGGGAAGGCGTGACCCCGGGCGCCAGACCCCGCACGCGGAGCAACCGACGCGGGAAGTCACGCCTCCTCCTCCCCCGGCACCGGTCGAGGGCACGTTTGTCGCGACGCCGCCCTGGTTCTCCCGCGTCAAGGACGGCGGCCAGCTGCCCACCTCGTACGGCACCCCCGCACGAACCCCCGACGGCCGCCCCGCACAAGCCCGATCGGCTGTGGCGCCGACCCGGATCGAGCCCAAGCCCGGGCCTCGGACCGCTGCCAACCCCTCGCCAGCGCTCCTCGCGGCCGAAGGATCGCCTCGCCGGGCACCGGGCGGGACTGAAACTGCTGCTGGATCGCTCTCGGGCACCTCGGCGACGCCGTCCGAACAGCCGCCGCGCCAGCCTCTCCCTGCCGCGGGTCGGCTCAAAGCCACAAGGGTCGAGCCGGCACCGGTCAGCCCCGACGCGGGCTTTGCACTCGACGAAGAGCTGGCCGCGATCCGCAGGCTGGTCGGGCAGGTGCTCCAGTCCTCGCGCCGGGTCGAGGCAAGGTCGGGTTCGGGTGATACCCCCTCCAACAGTGCCGGCCCGATCTTCGATCTCTCCCTCAAACTGCTCGACAGCCATGTCGCAACCGAGATTGCCGACGAGGTCACCGCTGCGGTCCGGGACGAGCTCTCGACAAGCGAACTGGCCGATGCCCCGACGGTGCGCGACACGATGCTCCGGCACGTCGCCAAACGGGTCGGGGTTGTCGCCGATCCCAAGCCGCCGGGCAAGCGTGCCGACGGCCGCCCGAGTGTCATCGCGCTCATCGGGCCGACGGGCGTGGGCAAGACCACAACCGTCGCCAAACTCGCAGCGACCTGCAAGCTCCGCTACGGCAAGCGGATCGGGCTCATCACAGCCGACACCTACCGCATCGCCGCGGTCGAACAGCTGCGGACCTACGCCGAGATCGTGGGCATGCCTCTCAAGGTGGTGCTCGCGCCGCAAGATGTCCCCGGCGCGATCGACGCGCTCTCCGATTGTGACACGATCATTCTCGACACCGCTGGCCGGTCGCAGCGGGACGCCGCCCGACTCGATGAGCTCGGCGAGTTCTTGAAAGCGGCCGAGCCAGATCAGACCCAACTGGTGCTGTCGCTGGCGGCGGCCGAGTCAGTGATTGCTGCAGCGGCCGAGCGGTACGGGGCACTCGGGCCCGACCGCCTCCTGCTGACCAAACTCGACGAAGCGGTGGACTACGGCGTGATCCTGAACATTGCGCACAAAATCGGCTTGCCGATTTCCTTTGTCACCACCGGGCAGGAAGTCCCCGACCACATCGAGCCGGCAAGTGCCGAGCGACTGGCGCGGCTTGTGCTCGACGGCGGGAGTGCGTGGCAGACCTTTGCCGGGGGGCGGTGATGGCAACCATCACAACAACCGGCCCCGGTATGGGTGCGTCGCCCGGAAGAGCGGCTCCAGACGACCAGGCCTCGCGCTTGCGGGCGCTGGTCGAGGCGATGGCCGGGGCTGCCCGCCCGCAACCCGTTACCACAGCGGGGGTTCGGCGTGTGCCCGTTGTCGCGATAGCCTCGGGCAAAGGGGGCGTGGGCAAGACCAACCTCGCGGTCAACCTTGCCATAGCGCTCGCCCAGCGCGGCCACCGCACGACCCTGCTCGATGCCGATCTCGGCATGGCGAACGCCGACGTGCTCTGCGGCCTCGTTCCAGGACGTCGGCTCGACACCGTGCTGCGCGATGCGGCCGGGCCGGGTCTGGGGTCGTGTGTAGTGGAAGCACCGGGCGGGTTTCTCCTTGTGCCCGGCGCGGTGGGGGTTGCGAGGGTTGCTGATCTCGATGCCGGCGCTCGCCAGCGGCTGGTCGCCGGGCTCGCCGATCTTGAATCCCGGAGTGATACGGTCCTGGTCGATACCGGCGCGGGCATCGGCCGCGACGTGATGAGCTTTGCGACCGCAGCCGATCGGCTGATGGTTGTGGTGACGCCCGAGCCCACGTCCATGACCGACGCTTATGGCCTCATCAAGTGCGTCGTCGGGCAGGCTCGAGAGATGGACACGCCGATGCCCCCGGTCAGTCTCGTGCTCAACAGCGTCGTGTCCCGGCACGAGGCGAGTGCTGTAAGTACAAAGCTCATCGCAACTTGCGAGCGGTTTTTGCGTTTTCGGCCCGAGGTGTTGGGGGCTGTGCGCCGTGACGAGCGGGTGCCCAGAGCGGTCCGCGCCCGGCAGCCCCACCTGCTGGCGTTCCCTCGGTGCCGGGCGAGCCGTGATGTCCGGGCGATTGCCGAGTCTCTGATCTGTCTATCGCACAAGCGTTAGGGCGAATCCTGGTGTTGGGTCTGGCGCAGTTGCAACAGTGGCGCGGTTTTTGCGGAGGGTTTGTGCTGTTTGTGCATAAAGTGACAGAGTGATCAAAGTGCGTTCATCGCACGGCCGATAGGTCCGCGGTGGGTGTGCGGTTGCTGGATGCACCGGAGGGAGAGTGGCGTTGTCTTCGCGGGTAGCCCAACAGATCGGTGTTGCGTTTGCGCTGTGTGCGTTCGCGGTTTCGCTTGCGTCCGGGTTGGTCGCGGGTGCCGATGCTTCGCGTGTGCTTGTCCGCTCTGTAGTGGTTCTGCTCGGCGCGGCCGCAATCGGTCGTGTGTTGGGTCATTGCGTGCAGACCGCGCTGGGAGAACACCTCGCTCTGGTTACGGCATCACGACCGATACCCGAACCGATCCCTGTCCCGACACAGGGCGGCCCCGAGGCGGATGAGGAACTCGGTGAGGTTGAGATTCTTGATGCGTAAAGAAAGTCCGTGAACTTTTCATTCTGTGGCAGAGAACGCGTGCGCGTTCGCCAGAAAGTTTGTATACTCCTCAACGGCTGAACCAAGGATCGGTATCAGCCACACCGCTCCGGCGCAGGATTCGCGCCCATGAGTGCTGAAATGAACGGGTCAAGGAGCCGACCATGGCAGTTGCAAGATCATCAATGGCGCGGGCCAGCACGCGCGGCGCTTCGCGCCGTTCCGCTCGCCACGCTGAGCCCTCCAACATCCCGACGCCCTACGACGACCTCTCTGTGCAAGAGGTGTGGGAGCTCTACCAGAAGGACGGCAACGCGGCGATCCGCAACTTCCTGATGGAGAAGTACCTCCAACTCGTGCGCTACAACGCCGAGCGGATCTACGCCAGGCTCCCCGACGAGGTGGACCTCGAAGACCTCATGAGCGCCGGCCTGTTCGGGCTCATGGACGCGATCGACGCCTTTGATCTCGGGTACAAGGTCAAGTTCGAGACCTACTGCGCCCCGCGCATCCGCGGCGCGATCCTCGACGAGCTGCGCTCGATGGACTGGGTCCCCCGTTTGGTCAGGCAACGCTCGAGCAAGGTCGAGCAGGCCCGCCAGAGGTGCGAGATGGAGACCGGCACCACGGCCAACTACGACGATATCGCCAAGCGGCTCGGGCTCGAACCGGACGAACTCGCCAAGTACATGCGTGACGGGCGAGCCGTCAGCACCGTGAGCCTCAACCGCAAGTGCTACCCCGGCGACGGCTCGCGGGACCTCCGCGAGATCGACATCATTCAGGACGACAGCCAGACCAACCCGCTCGCCGACATCCAACGCAACGACCTCAAAGAGCTCATCACCAAAGGGCTCAGCCGGGCCGAGAAACTCATCGTCCTGCTCTACTACTACGAGGGCATGACCATGAAAGAGATCGGCGCGACGCTCGACCTCTCCGAGTCCCGCGTCAGCCAGATGCACAGCTCGATCCTCGCTCGGCTCAAAGCGCAGATGCAGCACCGCATGAAAGAGCTCGAATCCGCCGGCGAGTAGGCCCGGCTGCTCGGGCGCCGTAACCCAGTTCCTCAAATGAACGCCCCCGGTCCGACCGGGGGCGTTTGTCTTTTTCCGGGCGCTTGCCGAGTGCCGGTTTGCCCCCTTCACTACCGCCGATGGATCGAGTGACGGCCTACATCGGGATCGGGACCAACCTGGGCGATCGCCGATCGCACGTCAACCACGCGGTGGAGCAACTCGACGCGCTCCCGGATTCGTGCCTCGCGGCGGTCGCGGCTGTCATCGAGACCGAGCCGGTCGGTCCGATCACGCAGCGGGCCTACCTCAACACCATCGCCGCGATCGAGACCGGGCTCTCCCCGGCCGTACTGCTCGGGTGCCTCCACGCGATCGAACGCCAGCGCGGGAGGGACCGCCGGCGCGAGCAACGGTGGGGCCCCCGGACGCTCGACCTCGATATTCTGATCTTCGGCGATCGGGTCGTGCAAGAGCCCGGGCTGACGATCCCGCACAGACGCCTCGCCGAGCGGGCGTTTGTGCTCGTCCCGCTCGCCGAGGTCGCGCCGGAACTGCTCGTGCCCGGCACGGGCCATACTGTGAGGTCGATGCTCGAGGCTCTGATGGATCGCAGCACGGGGATGGATACCAACGCGGAGGGATCGGCATGACGCGGGTGTTCGGGGTACTGGTGTTGGGGGTGTGCGTTGCCACAGCTCTCCATGCGCAGCCTGCCGCCGATGCGACCGATCAGCCCGCCGATCAGCCCGCCGATCCACCCGCCGATTCCTCCGTTGCCGGGTCGATGGAGGTCGCCGCCCAGCTCTGGGCGGTGATCGGGCGGTACCGTTTTGCCGCAACCGCCGACCGTGTCCGCGTCACGCTGGTTCGGCCCGGTGGGCGGAGCGACATGCACTCGATGGAGATCCGTTGCGTGCCCGGCACGACCGGTCTTGCGCGGCTCGAGGTCGGCGACCTGACCCTCGAAGCAAGAGCCGGGCGTCTCCGGGCGGTACACCGGCGAGACCCGACAACGTTCTATTCAACCGAGATTCCCACCGACGCAGAAGGTGAACCGCTCCGCACCGACCCTGCCACTGTGCTGCGAGCGTTGCTTCCGACGTTCCCGATCCCGCACCTGAGCCTCGCGTTCGACGAGGCGGAGGTCGGCTGGTGCCCGCTGGTCACAGGGCTTGTCTGGGAACGGGCCGAGCGTCTGGAGGACGGCAGCCTGGACGGCGTCCGGCTCGTCGGCAAGACCGACAGCGGGCGAGCGAGCCTCGAGATGGCCGGGGCCCGCGTCCGCCGGTTCGAGGCCGACCTCGACCCCACCGGGCAGACCCGGGTGATTGTCGAGTGCGAGCCGCTCGCGCCGAGCGACCCGGACGGCTGGGTGCTCGATGTCGCCGGGCGGCGGGAGGTATCGAGTCTGGCTGCGCTCCGACCGCTCGGGCCGGTGCTGACGCTCGGCGACCCGATGCCCAGGATCGACCTGCACGGCATCGGCAGCAGCCCGGCGCCGGTCCTGCCGAGTGCCGAGGATTCTGCGGTCGGTTTGTCGAAGACCTTCCACCCGGTGCTTTTCTTTCGCGACAGCACCCCGCCGGCGTTTGTCCGTGACGCGGTGGGCAAGGTTGCCGCGGCGCTCGAGACGACCTCTCGCGATGTGCTGCGGGGCAGGCTCGACGGCCTCTATGACAAACGCCTCCGTCTCATGGGGCTCGTCGGCGCGGTCGAGGTGACCACCGACGACGAGGTGTTCACGAGGCTCGACGCCAAGGCGGCCGCGTGGCGGGAGGGGTTCGTCGATGCTGGGCAGGACGTTCCTGCCGGACCCGGGCTGGGGTGGTTTGTCACCGATGCGAGGCTGGTTGACCGCGTGGCGCTGACCGCCGAGGCTGCGGTGGTCATGCTCGACGGTGCCGGGCGAATACGAACGATCGTGCCGATCAACGCCGAGTCGACCGCCGAAGACCTCGGCGCGGTGCTCCTCCGCAGCGTCACCGGGTCGCTGTAGCGAGCGATCGATCAGAAGTCGAGAATATCGTCGGTCTTTGCCTTGACCGCCTTGTCGACGTTGCCCTCGTACTTCTTGAGCAGTTCCTGGATCTCCTCCTTGAGCTGCTTGATGTCGTCTTCGGAGTGGTGTGTGCCGTCCTGCTTGGCGAGCGCGTCGGCGTGCTTGTTGGCGTCACGGCGGACGTTACGCATCGCGACCTTCTGGTCCTCGCCGATCTTTTTCGCCTGACCCACCAGCTGCTGCCGGCGATCGCGCGAGAGCGCCGGCAGGTTGAGCCGGATCTGTTTGTCTTCGAGCACGGGGTTGAGCCCGAGCCCGGCGCCCTCGATCGCCTTCTTGATCTCGCCGGCGGCGGACGGATCAAACGGCTTGATGAGCAGCTGGGTGGGTTCGGGGACGCTGATCGCCGCGAGGGCTTTGAGATCGGTCATCGCGCCGTAGTAATCGACCTTGACATACTCGACGATCGAGGGTGTCGCTCTACCGGTGCGGAGCCCCCGGAGCTCCTTGGTGAGGTAGTCGAGCGCTTTGCTCATGACATCCTCGGCTTCGAGCAGAATAGTGTCGGGATCAGACATGGTCGCACGCTCCTCTTGGGTGCCGGGCCCCGGCGGGCCCGGTGGGTCAGTTGTCCTGGCGGGTCACCAGCGTGCCGATGCGCTCACCGGCGACGACACGGCGGATGTTCCCGCTCTGCTTGAAATCGAACACCACGACCGGGATGTTGTGCTCGCGGCACATCGCCATCGCGGTCAGGTCCATCACGCCGAGCTGCTGGTCGATTGCTTGGTCAAAGCTGAGGGTCTGGTAGCGTTTGGCATTCGGGTTTTTCGCCGGGTCGCTGTCGTAGATGCCGTCGACCTTGGTCGCTTTGAGCAGCATCGAGCACTCGAGCTCTCGCGCCCGCAGGCTCGCGCAGGTGTCGGTGGTAAAGAACGGGTTGCCGACGCCTGCTGCCAGGATCACCACGCGACCTTTTTCCAGGTGCCGGATCGCCCGCCCCCGGATAAAGGGCTCGGCAACCGATCGGATCTCCAACGCCGAGAGCACCCGCGACTCGATCCCCAGCGTGAGGAGTTTTTCGCGGAGCGCCAGCGCGTTGATAACCGTCCCCAGCATCCCCATGTAGTCGGCCGTCGATTGTTCGATGTGCCCGGCCGCGGCGAGTTGGGCGCCGCGGATGATGTTCCCACCGCCTACGACGACCGCCAGCTGGGTGCCCAGCGAAGCGGCGTCGGCAACCTCCATCGCGATCGCTCCCAGTTCGTCTGGGTCGATCCCGAACGTGCCCGGCTTGGAAAAGGACTCCCCGCTCAGCTTGAGCAGGACACGGCGGGTGATCTGGTGCGATGCGTCGTCTTCGGTCACAAGCCTCTCCATTCACGCGGGAACCGAACACCACCCGGGCACGGACAATCCGAAGGCCCCGAGCGGTCGCGGGAGCGACACGCGGTGGATTGAAAGCGGCACACCTCGGGGCGTCAAGCAACCCGAGGCCCAGCGGGGCGGTATTGTGGAGTGAATACCAGATAGGAGACGCCAGCGGGCGAGACTCCGCACCCACGGTCTTGCGCCAACGTGGCGCGAAACGGCTCTGAAGCCCAAAGCCAAGACAAGCCGCGGGCAAACCAAAACCGAACACCGGCCAGAACGGAACCCGGAACCAATCTCCGGGGTACGAACCCCCAGCGGGCCGATGAAGAACGCGATGACCAACCAGTCAGGAAATCTCCCCAAGGGCGTGCCGGACCTGCCCTACTCCACCCGAATCGAGCCCAACCTCGGCGCGGCGCACGCGACGGTGCCGATCGAGGAGCGGCTCATGCGGTGGGTCCGCCGGGCGACGGTTGTCGGGTTCGCCGTGTCCATTCTGATCCACCTGCTCGGCTGGTTTATTGCCGCCCACCTGAGCGTCGGGCGTGGTGACGGCAACGCCCCGGCCGCGATGCCCGGTGCCGTCGAGTTCGCGGTCATGTCCGAAGCCCAACTCGCCGAGCTCCAGCAAGCCTCGCTCAGCTACGACTCGCCCAGCGTCCCCGAGCTGTCCCAAGAGACCCTCCCCGAGGTCGAAGCGATCGACATGCCCACCGAAGCCGAGATCACCGGCTCGCTCTCAGAACTCGTCCCCGCTGACCTCGGGGTCGGCGCAGGAGACGTCGAGCAGTCCGCCGGCATGGGCGAGGGCGGCTCGGGCTCGGGCAGCGCCAGCTTCTTCGGCGTCGAAGCGACCGGCTCCAGATTCATCTACATCGTGGACACCTCCGGCTCGATGGCGGTCGGCGGCAAGCTCGCGGCGCTGCAACGGGAACTCGTCAAATCGATCGAAGGGTTGCTCGAAGCCGCTGACTTTCTCATTATCACCTACAACGACTCGGCCACCCCGCTCGAAGGAAGGCAGTCGTGGATCAACGCCGACAACCGTGGGAAGCGGTTTGCCAGACGCGGGGTTTCCAAGCTCGGCTCGGGAGGGGGCACGCAACCCTCGCCCGCGTTCGCGCTGGCGTTTGCGATGCGGCCGCCCCCCGAAGCGATCTACTTCATGACCGACGGCGAGTTTTCTGAAGAGGTCGCCAACGACATCGTCGCGTTGAACGCCGAGTACAAAGTTCCTATCCACTGCATCGCGTTTGTCAGCCGAAACTCCGAAGACCTGATGCGGCGCATCGCGTCTGAGTCCGGCGGCACCTACACCTTCATCGCCGCCCCGGCGGGGAGGCCGTGATGCGCCCCCGGCTGCTTGCGCGAGCACTCGCTGTCATGATTGTCGGCACCCTTGCGGCGTCGTTCGCCCACGCCCAGAACGCAGACCTCGAACTCCGCGGCGGCGCAACGCCGCCCTCGGGTACCGTCGTACGGTGTACCGCCGAGGGGGTCGTCGTCGTGTCGTCGGTGACGGGTGAAACGACCATCGGCTGGGACCGGGTGCGTGCGGTGCGCGGAGAACACGTCGAGGAAGCCGACGCCTACAAGGACGTCGCCGACCAGGCGTGGCGCGCGGTCTCGCGGCTGGCGCGGGGTGATGTCCCCGCGGCCGAGCCGATCTTTGAGGAGCTCTTTGTCGAGTACGCCGGGCAGCGCGGGCCGACGTCGGCAGCGATCAGCGGCGGGCTGCTCCGCTGCCGCCTCGCGCGCGGTGCGCACACCCTCGCCGTCGGCGCCTGGCTCGCGTGGCTCCACGCCAGCGCGGGGGAGCAACCCGCAGGTCTCAACATCGATCACGGGCTCGGCGCCCTGCCGCTGACCGACGCCGCGACCGGGCTCGCCCCCGAGTTGCCTCCGATCTGGCTCGGCCTCCCCGCGGTGCGGGTGTTCGGGCAGTCGCCTCTCCGCGCCGAGCGGTACGGTGAGCGTGAGGCGGCGCTGGCGCAGCTCTACCAGCACGCCGCACTCGCCGAGAGCGGCCGGTCGCAGCCGCTGCCCAGGCTCACCAGCACCGACCCGGGCGTGCGTCTGGTCTGGGAAGTCGTCGCGGCGCAGAGCCGGAGCGAGCCAGAGCGCCTCGCCGGCCGCCGCGCGATCGAGAAGAGACTCCGCAGCGAGCCGGCCGCCTGGATCGACGCGTGGCTCCGCACCGCGCTGGGGCGGTCGCTGCTGCACGAGTCCGACCCCGACCAACAACGCCGAGGCGTGATCGAGTTGCTCCGGGTCCGCGTGGTCCACCAGCGCGACGCGCCCTACCTCGCCGGGCTCGCGCTTGCCGACGCGGCCGTCACGATGCGCGCGCTCGGCGACGAGCGCGTCGCGTCGCTCCTCCGGCGTGAGCTGCTCGATACCTTCCCGAGCCACCCCGCAACCACGTGGGAGCCGATCTCGCTGTGGCGGCCACTCGAGACCTCACGTGCCGCGCCCTCGCAGCTGCGGCGCGACCCGGTCGAGAGCGCCCGCAATCCCGCGTCCTTTCTACCGCCGGCGATCGCGTCCGGCCCGCACGACACACCAGACCCGAGCAGGAGTCCTCATGGTTGAGCCCTTTTTGGTCTCCATCGCCGCGCTGGCGATGCAGGCCCCGGCCCCAGTG
Source organism: Planctomycetota bacterium (assembly GCA_030950285.1). Lineage (GTDB taxonomy): Bacteria > Planctomycetota > Phycisphaerae > Phycisphaerales > UBA1924 > PNC22. The sequence goes on from JAUZRR010000037.1 coordinate 69,863, forward strand.
GCGAGCCCCGACAAGACCCTCGTGCAGTACATCGCAGAGGGTGGCGAGATCGGGTACATCATCATCGGGCTGTCTTTTACGGCGGTGGTGTTCATCATCGCGGCGTTCGTCCGCCTGCGCCGCTCGCGGCTTGCTCCCGAGGACGAGGTCGCCGCGCTCGATCGCATGCTCCGCGCGGGCAATGTCGAACAGGCGACCGTCTATTGCTCGAGCCCCGACCACGACTCGTTCCTGACGCGGGTGATGGGCGCCGCGTTGCTGCGGTGTGCCCGATCGCCGTTCGGCTTGCTCGAGCTCCGCACCTCACTGGAAGAAGCCGGGCAGCAGGAAGTCGCCAGACTCCACCGCTCGACCGACGTGATCGGGCTGATCGCAAGCGTTTCTCCGATGCTCGGGCTCTTGGGAACCGTCGTCGGCATGGTCGGCGCGTTCGACACGCTCAGCATCTCGGAAGTCGCCAAGCCGACGCAACTCGCCGGGAGCATCTCGGTCGCGCTCATTACCACGGTGCTCGGGCTCATCGTCGCGATCCCGTGCGCTTCAATCCATGCGTACTTCCGCAACCGTGTGGACACCCTCGCTGGCGAGATCGGGGATCTCATCGAAGAGCTCGCCGCCCACGTTGAACAGAACGCAACACCCCCCGCCAGCGCACAGAAACCGCCCCCGCGGCGCAAAGCGCCCAAACCCGCGGTCCCGACCGGTGGTCGCGGGCAAGGAGCACCCGGCGGATGATGCTCAGCCCCCGCCATCCTCGCAGGCCGTTCGGCTTTGACATGACTCCGATGATCGACATCGTGTTTCAGCTGATCATTTTCTTCCTGTTCACGTCGCAACTCTCGCAGGTTGTGCGTTCGCCGATCGACCTGCCCGAAGAGCCCGGCGAAGCACAACAGGCCCCCAACCCCGACACCATCGTCGTCGATGTCACCCTCGAAGGGGTGTACCTGATCGAGGGCCACCCGCGCACTCTCGAGGACATCGCGAGGCTGATTTCGCTGGAAAAACAGGCCGCCGACGCCAAGGGCAGTGGGGTGGACCTGCTGATCCGCGCCGACCGCAGCGCCCCCGCAGCCCATATCAACGCGCTGGCCAACAAGCTGTCTTCTGCCGGCATCCGTCGCTGGACTCTGGGCACAGCCAAGCCCGGCAGCGGCGGGGGAGGCTCGCCGTGAACCTCGCCCGTCGTAAGGACGATCTCGACGGCTCCACCGCCGGCAGCCTGCCTATGACCTCGATGATCGACGTCGTGTTTCTGCTGTTGATCTTCTTTATGGTGACCGTCTCGGCGTCGCCGCCCGAGGCCGAACTCTCCTCGACACTGAACCCCCAGAGCGAGAACCAGGGCGCAGGCGCGGTGCTCCAGCCGCAGATCATCTCGGTCGAACGCGCCGGCGCCGGCGTGGTATACCGCCTGGGGTCGCACGTCCTGACAAACCGCACCGATCTGGCCCGGCTCCTCCGCGAGCTCCCCAAAGCCAGCGGCGTCGTGGTTCGGGTCGCCAACGATGTCCCGGTCGAGGCGGCCGCGGGCGCGCTGCAGGTGTGCAAGGACACCGGGTTTACAAAGGTCAGCTATGTTCCAGCAAGCTGAGAAATCCCGCACGTTGCTCGCGTGTGCCGCGCTGGTCACACTGATGGTTGTTGCTGCGCCGCGATCGTTCGCGCAGGGAAATGCAGAAGAGCTCACGCCGACCGACGCGGTCGAGGCATACATGCGAGACCGCGGCCTCGACGACCTGCTGAGTCTCTACCTGCTCGACGAGCTCCGCGCCGCGCCGGGGTCCAAACGGGCCGAGCTCGCCGACCGCCTGGGCAAGCACTACGCCCAGCAGCTTTCGAACGCCAAGACCCCGCAGCGGCAACGGCAGATCGAGAGTCAGGCCCGTGAGCTGCTCGCCCTGGTGCCCAGCGCTGATTCGTTCGAGCTCCGTCTGACGCTGCAAAAAGCGTCCTTTCTGCTCGCCGAGACGGGTGTCAAGAACTACTCACAACGCCTGACCGACCCCGCGCTTGTCAGCGAAGCGCAACAGACCTTCCGCACACTCGAGCCTGGGTTTCTGGATATCGGCCGCCGGGTCGACGACCGCATCGACGCGCTCGATCGCATGGAAGCCCGCTCGACCCGTGCCAACATCGCGACGATCCGTGAGCAACTCAGCGAGGCCCGCCGCCTTCGTTCGCTCGCGATGTATTACGCGGGGTGGTCGCAGTACTACCAGGCGCTGGTGACCAACGATGCGCGCAAAGCCGACGCGGCTCTGCGTTCGTTCGGGTGGCTGCTCAACTCGCCCGGCAACCGCGTGCCCTCGGTCGAGAACCTCCCGATCAGTTTGCTGCGGTACGAACACGTCGCCCGCGCCGCGATGGCGTGCGGCCTGAGTGCTTCGCTCGCGGGCAAGGACGCTGAAGCGATCCAGTGGCTCGACGCCATCGAGAACGCAGCCGAGACATCCTCAAGGGTGCGCGACGAGCTCTGGGTCCGGCGCATCGAGGTGCTCGGCCGCGCCAAACGCTGGGCGGATATCCAGCGACTCGTGGACCGCCGCCGCCTCGCGCCCGACCCGTCCGGGGTGACGCCCTTGCCCAAGGGTGAAGCGAGGCTGGTCGCGATCGTCGCGCTCGAAGCGATCGAAGAATCCGGCGGCTCAAGCACTGTCGCTCGCAGCCGTAACCGGCTCCTTGAAGCTCTCGCACAGATCGCGCTTGGCGACCTGGTTACCCGGGGTGAGGTCGGGCACGTGCTCGACCTCGTCGAGCGGTTTGGCACTGCGCCGATAGGCGATTCTGGCTTTGTCGTGCTGTATGTCCGAGGCCTGCGCGCCTACGAGCGTGCCCGCGAATCCCACGAATCTCTCGCCGCACAGACCGGTGCCAACGCCGACGACCCGACCGACGATACCACGGTGATCAATCGGTATATGGACGCGGTCGACGCGCTCGATGTTGCGCAGACCGCGTCCGACGCGGGCACGTTCCCCAACGAGCTCGCCCAGGCCCGAATGATGGAAGGCCTCTCACTTTTCTACGCCAGCGAGCTCGTCAAGGCGGGCGAGGTTTTCGAGAGCGTCTTCGAGCACTCACCGTCGCCGCAGCTCAAAGAAGAATCGATCTGGTACGCGATCGTCTCGCTCGATCTCGCGGTCGAGCGAGGATTCCGTTCTGTCGTCGAGCAACGCGATCGGCTCGCGACGCTGTACATGCAGACCTACCCCGCGTCGGACCGGGCCGCCCGCCTCCTGCTCCGCCGCGTGGACGACGGCTTGCTGACCGAGGACCAGGCGATCGCAATCCTGCTCGACGTCCCCAGCGATTCGCCGCTCTACGAGGCAGCCCGTCGGCACGTCTCGCGGATGATGTACCGCAAATACCGCGCCTCGCAAGGCCCAGAGCGAGACTACGCCGCGGCGCGGTTCATGGAAGTCGCCGAGGAGCTTATCAACATCGACATCACGACCGTCCGCTCGGGCACTGGCGATGCGGCGATGGACGCCGCGCAGGCGGTCACGGTCCGCGTGCGGCAGGCGCTCGACGCGGCGCTCACGATCACCGTGCCCGACGTTGACCGCGCGGTGCGTTTGCTCGACCTGCTCGAGAGCACCGCTGCGCTGGCGGGTACGGACCTCTCCGATATCGAGAGCGAGCTGGCGTACCGGCGTCTTCAGATCGCGATTGCTCGCGATGACGAGCACGAGGCAGCTCTTGCCGGGGCAACCCTCGCCCGCATCGGTGGTCCTCACGCGCGCGCGGGGAATCGCCTGCTCTACCGCCGACTCTTCGAGCGCTGGCAACGGCAACCCTCTGATGCCGAGCTCGCCGCCCGCCTCGTCGGCGTTGGGTCTCGCGTGCTTGCGCAGTTCGAGCCGCTCCAGGAACACAAGGGCGACGCGACAGTCGCCGGCCTGATCGACACCATCGCCCGGGCCGCGACCACCGTCTGGCACGCCAACGACGACGATACGATGCGCGACATCGCGATCGGTCTCGACTCCCAGCTCATCGAGCTCGGCACCCAGAGCGCCCCTTCGCTGCGACGCCTCGCGCTGGCGAGCGAAGCGGCCGGTGACTTGGACACCGCACTCTCGGCGTGGAACACGCTGATGGCGGGGCTCCGGGACGGATCCTCCGGCTGGTTCGAGGCAAGAGTCGAGTCGATCCGTGTCCTTGCCGAGCGCGATCCCAGCCGCGCCCGCGCCGCGCTCGATCAGCACCGGGTGCTCTATCCCGAGCTCGGGCCCGAGCCATGGCGCGCCAAGTTTCAGGAGCTCGACCACCTGCTCGCCGGCGTTCGACCGTTCGTCGACGAGAACTCGCAACGGGGCACGCCTCGCGAGGATCGGAACGAAACACCACCGGGGGGTGACGGTTGACCGAAGCCCACGACAACCAGCCGGAAGAGCGGGGCATCGTCCACCGGTTTCTCGGGAGTGACGCCGCGGCCGGCGGGCTGCACGCGCTGCTCGGGCTCCCTCCACGCGCACACGATCAGGACGCGGTCATTCGTGCGCTCGAGCGCCAGCTCTCCCGCATCGATGTCCATCCGCAAGGGCGCACTCCCGAGGCAGACGAGGTCAGGCTCGCGCTCCACGCCGCCGCAGCGCAGCTCGTACACCAGGCGGCCCACCGCGAGAGATCCATCGGCAAGCGCACCGGCGCGGTGATCGCCAGTTCCCCTCAACGCAGGCTCTTGCAACTCGAACAGGACGCCCTGCTCACCCTCGCGCGCTACGGCGGTTGGAACCGCCGCTCGCTCCACCGCCTCACCATGCTCGCCATGGCGCGCGGTGCGCAGTACAGTGATGTCGCCAAAGTGCTCCAACATCTTGCTGGGAGACGGGGCGGCGGTGGGGGCGCAGGCCCATCTACCAACGGCCAGCCCGCCCGAGGCATCGCTCGACCCCTCGGTTTCGAGCCCCAATCGCTCGCGATCAAAGCCGCCGATGACGATCCTGACGCCGACGGCAAGCCGCTCGCGGTGATCGTCGGCGCGATCGCCACCGGGCTCACGCTGATCGTCGCGGTCGCGCTCGTGGTGGTTGCGGTCACCTCCGGCCCGTCCGAAACCGACGCCGACCAGCCCGAATCCGCCGAGGAAACGGCAGCATTTGATCCCGCCGATCTTCCTATGGCCGGGGGCGAAGAGCTCTTTCCCTGGCAGGGCAAGCCCGACGCGCCCGAGCCCGACGCGCCCGTCGTGATCGTGCCGCAGTTTGATCGGCTCAGCGATGCGCTCGCAGCGCTTGATTCTGCCGCCGACGGCCTGGAGATAGACCCCGCAGAAGCGGCTCGTGTCTTTGACGGCGCGTTCGCCGCGGTGGGCGAGCGTTGGTGCAACCTGACCGTTCCGCAGCAGCGGGCCGCCCAGCACGACGTCGTCGAGTTTGTGTACCGCGCGGTGCAGCGCCCCGCCCTCGTCGAGCCGGTCATCGGCAGCATCTCACGTCGGAGCCTCGCGCTGGCCCGCGACGACGCGACGTTCACCGCCGAGGACGTCTGGCCGACCGCGTGGTCGGTCGGCATCCTCGCTCGGCTCGCCCGCGAACGCGACATCGGCGCGCGGGCGTCGCGTGTGATCGAGGCGCAGCTCCGCGAGAGTGTCGGGTCCACCGTCGTTGTGGCCGGCGGCTTTGAGCAAGGAGTGGCCGCCGCGCTCTGGGCGATGCTCCCGGCGATGGTCGATGCACCGTCCGCAGCCGACACCGCAGAAAGCCCGGATTCCTCGCAAAAAGCACCCGGTTTGTCCCGAACAGGCGAGGCAGATACCGAGGTGTGGGAACGTTGGATTCAGGCCGCTCGTTTCGGCAGCGGTCACGCACAGGGCACACTGCTCGCCGCGCTCGAGTGGGTGATCGTCGCCGCCGCCGAGCCGACCGAAAGCGACGCAGCCCGCGCCGCGATCGAGTCGCTCACCCTCGCGATTGAGTGGGGGGAAGATTCGCCCGCCCGTGCGTGGCTCATCCGCATGTTCGGCGACCAGCGTGTCTCCATCGCCGACCTGCACGCGGTCAGCACCACGCTCGCGCGGCGTTCGCGAGTCCAGGGTATCGACGTGACCATGGCGCTCGCGGTCCGCGCCTCGACCGACGCCCGAACCCTGCTCCGCGAACGCTACGCAGCGGTCTGGGGCATCAGCACCGACGGCCCAACGCTCGACGACCTCGCGGTCGATTGGGCCAAGGCAGTCCGGGAAGCCGCGGTTGTTGATGACACCTCGGTCGTCAAAGTGCTCGCGAGCGTCGCCTCGCTCAGCCGCCTCAACCAGGCCGCCAACCTCCGCTTTCTGGGCCGGCTTGACGACGCGGGGGTCGTCATCGACGAGTACGACCGACCGATAGAAATGGAGCTGACCCGCTGGAGCCAGCGTCAGCGTGCCGGCTCGATTGACAGCGATCCCGGCATGGCGCGATGGGCGCTCTCCTACCGCTCGGCGCAGCGAGACTACCCGCGTCGCCTCGAGCTGCTCACCGAGGCATCCCGCACGCAGTTCCGACACCCGACCGACGCGGAAGTCCTTGTCACCGAGGCGTTCCGGGGCTCGCCCGCCCAGGCGAGGGTGGCCGCGCGGAGTGCGCTGCTCTCCCAGAGGCCCTCGGCTGTGTTCACGCTCGCGATTCTCGAGCTCGCCCCGCGGATTCCTCGCACGCCGCAGAACGCCGACCTTGTCTCGGCGATGACCGCCACCGCGCCGATCGCGACCGACGACCCGGACTGGAAGCTCAAGACCAGGCGTGTTCTTGTGCAGACCGCGCTCGAGCAGCTCGCCGCCGAGGGGGATCAGGGTCTGATCGACCGCCTCGCCGCGGTGCTCGGCGAGTCGTACGCCGCGCGCACGATGGACAACGCCGCGAGCCTTTCGGGTGACGCCGCCACCGGCACCGCTGCCGATCGTGCCGCCGCGATGCTCCGCGCCCGGTGGGACCGCCACGCCCGCGGCGGCGGGCTCGGCGCCGAAGCGCTGGAGGTCGAGGCGGTGCTCGCCAGGCACGCCGCCCGGATGAGCCTCGCCCAAGGCCCGATCCAGGTCTTCGCTGCCGAGCAGGTCGCCGCGTTTGAACTCATGGGGGTCGTCGTGGTTTCCGAGCGTCTCGATCGCGCAGCCGACGTGCGGGCGATCCGAGCACGGGTCCGCAGCGAGCGGCGCGAAGCCGGCGACATCATCGAACAGTTGCACGCTGTCGAACGCGGCTTCTGCGAGCTGTGGGCGGTTCGTCTCGGACAGGAAAGGCTGTGGGAATGAAATCGCAAGGGAGAGCTGCATTCTGGTTGGGTCTCGCGTGGATCATGGCGGGAACGCTGTGCGTTTCGGGCTCGCGTGCGATGCAGAGCGACGCCGACATACCCGACGCCGACGAACGCCGGCCCGAGTTCCCCGCATGGATCGTCACCCGGCTCGAATCGCTCAATCCCGACAACGCCGAGTCCTACTTCCTGCTCGGCGAAGAGGTCATCGACGCGGCAACCTCGAAAACCGAAGAGACCCTCGCCCGCCGGCTCTTCGGTCTGGCGTTCGAGCTGGACCGCCGCGACGGTTCGCCGACATGGGTCGCTCCGAGCAGTTGCATCGCGCTGGCGTCGATCGCCAGGCTCGAGTCCGACGCGCGATGGCTCCGCGCTCTTGCCAACCGCATCGACCCGCGCTACGCCCCCCCCGCGTGGCGCGAGTCGGTCTCCGGCGGCGCGGTGTCCTCGGTCGCGTTCACCACCGCCGAAGCGGTCGGCGAGACCCGCGCCGGCAACGGCATCCAGGCCCGCAACCTCCTCGGCAAGCCCGGTGTCCGCGAGCTGCTGCTCCGCTACGGCAAGCTGCTCGGGTTCTCTGCCGCGACCGGCGCAGTCTGGCAGATCGACCAGTGGGCCGGCGGTTGGCCTTGCCGCGAGTGCGGCAACGAGCGTGTCGTCTTCCGCCCGGACACCGACCCGCCCAGCTACCGCGAGTGCTACACCTGCCGGGGCAATCCCGGTCCGGTGCTCTCGCCCGCGCAACTCATCGCGCAGCTGCGCTTCGAGTCGAGGCTCCTCCACGGCATCTCCCGCTCGTGGGGCGCACAACTCGCGATCGACATGGGCGCGCCTCTTCGCGAACCCGTCGCCGACGAACTCGCAGCCGTCCTCGGCATCGACGCCGACAAGCCCTACTGGCGCAGCGGTTGGAACGCCACGCCCGATGCCCGTGTCACGTCGAGTCCTACACTCGACAGCACCAACACATCCGACCAGAATGACTCGCAGGAGCTCCCCGATGACTGACACCACGCCCCAGACCACGCCCGCTGCCGAAGCAACACCCGAGACCAAACCCGAGACCAAACCCGAGATCACCTTCGAGGATTTCGCACGGCTCGACCTCCGCGTTGCAAAGATCGTTCACGCCGAGCCCCACCCCAACGCCGACCGGCTGCTCAAGCTCCAGCTCGACGACGGCAGCGGCACCCCCCGGCAGATATGTGCCGGCATCCGCGAGTTTTATCAGCCCGATGACCTCGTCGGTAAGTCCATCATCATCGTCGCCAACCTCGCCCCGCGCAAGATCCGCGGCGAAGAGTCGCGGGGCATGATGCTCGCCGCGAGCGATGCGCCCAAAGGCGCCGACGGCCCGCGCGGCGTGGTCGTCATGACCCCCATGAGCGAGATTGCTCCGGGCGCGACCGTTTCCTGAGAGATCACACCTCCGCAGACGGGCACATAGAGCCCCTCGCGCAAGCGAGGGGACCGGATGACGCGATCAACATCACGAACAACGATCGCGGCCTTCCAACAGGCTTGGTTGGACAATCCGGTGCGGTTCTCTATTCGTCGCCAGCCCGCCCGGGTTTGCCGTCACGCGGCCCGCGCCGTTCCGGACCGCCTTGCTTTCGGAGTTCCGGGCGGCGATCGGTCGTTGTGCCCGCCCGTTCGACGATCTCGTCGATATACCGGTCCCGGTCCTCGCGCTGCAGGTCCACCTCGGCTTGCAACGCTTCGAGCCTTGCCGCGAGCTGGCGGATGTCTCGTTCGCGCCGCGCCAGCCGCAGGTCAACCTGCGCAGCCGCGAGCGTGCGAAGCTTCTCACGGGCCAGGTCAAGCCCCTCGTTCTGGGTTGCGACCATTCGCGCGTATCGGCGACCGGCGTCGATCAACTCCATGCTGACCCGGAACTCGCGGGTCAGCAGGTCTCCAAGCTCCGGGTCGTGCTGGCGGGCGATCAGAATCTCCGCAACCCGAGGCCGCAGCCGTTTCTCGAAGAACTCGGCCCGGCGCGGGTCCTGCGCACGCAACTCTCTGATCTTTGCAGCAAGCTCGGGCGCGTGCTCTTCAAGAAACCTGGACACGCGCTCGGCCGAGATGTCAGCGGCGCGATCCCCGCCCGGCCCGCGATCTGCTCCCCGCTCGGCGGGCCCGTTGCGGGGTCGTTGCGTTGCGCCGGGTCGCCCGTCGCGCCCCTCGTTTTGCGAGAACCAGGACCACTGCCCCCAGAACTCCGCAAGCCGCCGCACCCGGGCCGGGCCGCCCATCGCTTGTATCGCTTCCTCAGCGGTTCCTCCTTCGTCGAGAATCTCGATCACGCTGCGTATCTTGGTCGTGTTGGATTCGAGCTCTTCGAGCAGCGACGCAAGCCGAGCGCGCAGCCGCGCCGGGCTGACATCGGTTGTCGTTTCTGCCCCGCTGCGATCGTGCTGTGTTGTTGGTGGTGGGGATGCTGGGGGTGGCTGGGCGCGATCGCCCTGCTGCCCGAACGCGGGCGCGACAAACGCTACGCCCAGCCCCGCGACCAACGCCAGCGTCAACCGGGCTCGGTGTGTACCCAAAGTGCATGTCCGCATCGTGTTCCCCTTCGGCCTCACAGCTCGTCCCCGAGGGTGGTGAGTGTTTCGGTGGTGTCTGTCGGTTGGTTGGCGAGCCCCGCCGCGTCGAGTGAGATCGCCGCGAGCCCGGTCTCGAACGCGTCCTCATCCCAGTACGCATCCATCGCGAGGTAGGCGTCGATATCGCTCTCGATCCCGGCCGCGAGGATATCCACGCCGGTGGTTGCGCCGCCCTCACTGGGCAGCGAGCCGGGGCGGGACATGACCATCACGACCGCGAGCAGCACCGCCGCAGCCGCGATCGTCGGTGCGGCAAACCAGAGCCACGCTCTGCGCGCACGGCCGGACACCAACGGGTCAGCCGCCGCGGCAGGTTCGGCGTGCAGCAGGTTGGTCGTCCGCATCGCGACGCGGTGGCTTGCATCCTCCCCGGCTTTGCGCTCCTGCGCACCGAGACGGTCGAGCCGGGCCGCGAGGGCACGGATGTCCTCGGGGACCGGGGGGACCGGGGGGACCGGGGGGGGCTGCGAGTCTGCGGGTGGTTTGTGTTCCATGTCGTTCATCCTGTTCCCCGTGTTCCCCGTGTTCCCCGTGTTGCCTGTGGCGATGCTCGCTCACCCCCGAGTGCTGGCTCTTGCTGCTGGAGTTTGGTCCTGAGTTTGCGCAGCGCCCGGTGGTGCCGCGCCAGGAGTGTCCCGATCGGTTCTTCGAGCAACTCGGCCATCTGCTTGAAACTCAGCCCGGCGTGGTATCGCAACTCCACGATCTCCCGGTCCGGCTTGGACAGCTCCATCATCGCGGCGCGAAGGTCCGCAGCCTCGGCCAGCGCGGGCAACCCCTCGCCGCTTTCGACCGCCTCGTTCCGCGCACTCCGCCGGAGTCGTGTTTCATTCCGTTCGCGTTTGAGGGAGCGGATGCGGTCCCGCACACGATTCATCGCGATACGGAAAAGCCAGGGCTCAAACTTGCCGTGCTCGGCGTACGCCCCGTCCCTGAGTTTGATCGCGATCGTTGCAAACACCGACTGGGTGACCTCCTCTGCCGCGTCGGGGTCTCCGAGGCGGCTCCTGGCCAGCGCAAAGACCCGCGGGCCGTATTCCTTCACGAGCGTTGTCCAGGCCGACCCATCGCCCGCCTGCGCAGCCGTTACCAAACCAGCCGTCTCGGCCGGGTCGAACGACCCCGCAGATGCTCTCGGCTCGGTCTCGGACACATCTACCCTTTCATCAGCACAACGCCCGACCACGCACCTGATTGCATATCCCCGCTGTGTTTGTGCGAGGTTCGGACCCGTCTGATACCTTACCGGCCTATGGGCATGATCGCGTACACCGTCACCGCCGAACTCCCGACGCCCCGGCTGCGCGAGGTCTATATCGCCTGGCTTGCCAAAGGGCATGTCAACGACGTCATCGACGCCGGGGCCCTCTCCGGCTCCATCGTCCGGATCGACGACCCGGCCGAACCCATCCGGGTCGAGACGCGGTATCTGTTCGCAAGCATCGAGGATCTCAACACCTATCTCCACGACCACGCCCCCGCACTCCGGGCCGACGGCTTGTCCCGGTTTGGTCCGGAAACCGGCGTCCGTTTCAGCCGAACCATCGGAGAGCTTGTCTAGCACTGTTTCGGACGAACGCACGCGGGGTGCCGGGCGTCTACAAAGCGTCGTGCCGAGAGGGTTCGGCCGGCATCACCGCAAGAGAACAGGAACCAGTTCTTGGACCAACGGACCGACGAAAAGCTCGTGGAAGCCTACCGACAGGGGGAAACCGAGGTGTTTCGGCTCCTCGTCGAACGCTATCACGACGACCTGCTCCGGTTCCTGACCCGCCTCGCGGGCGATCGGCAGATCGCTGAGGACGCATTCCAGGACGCGTTCCTCCAGGTCCACCTCTCGCTGGGATCATTCGATACAAGCCGCAGATTTCGACCATGGTTGTTTACGATCGCGGCGAACAAAGCCCGGGACCTCCTGCGTAAGAGAGGGAGAAGGCAGACCCTCGAGCTCTCCGCCCCGATCGGATCGGCCGGCGGGGGATCTGGCGACGGCGGGAGCTTTATCGACCTGTTGGAGGTCGAGGTCCCGCCGCCGGACACCGGGCTGCTGGCTGAGGAGCGTGACGAGATGGTCCAGCGGGCGTTGGATCGGCTGAGCGACCCCCTGCGGGAGATTCTGCTGCTGGCGTACTTTCAGCGGCTGAGCTACGCCCAGGTCGCCGACGAGTTGGGTATCCCGCTGGGAACGGTCAAATCGAGGTTGCACGGCGCAGTCGCCAGCTTTGCCAAAAACTGGCGTGAAGTCTCCACCGAGCGGGAACGACCCGCCAATCAGGAATGAGGAACACGGGCCGATGGACGAGCACCAGAACCCACCCCCACCCCCACCCCCACCCCCGGACCCAGACCCAGACCACACCGGCATCACGCCCCGGCTCTCGACCGAGGATGCGCGCGCACTCGAAGCCTTTTTCGACGCCGACTGCCAGCTCGATCGTGTACCCGATGCGCTCCGACCCAGAGCCGAGCGGGCCGCGGCGTTGTTCGGCCTGCTCGAATCGAGCCCGATCGAAGGCCGCCAGGGCCGTATCTCCCACGTGCTCAGCCGGATCGGCCGGGCTGGTCGGCCGGGTGTCGAGACGGCAGGTTCAGCGGTGCCCCCTCGCTCGCGCGAGGGGCTCTATGAGGGAGATGCGGCGGTGCTCCTCAACAACGATGCCGAGGCGCTCGATGCCTGGGTACTCGCCGGGTTCGATGTCGAGCGTGTACCGGCCTCGCTGCGCGATCGGGCCCGTGCCCACGAAGCGCTCGCCGCCCTCGCGACAGCCCCCGGCCCGCACGCGCCGTCGCAGTTTGAGCGAGCCCATCTCGTCGAACGCACCATGACCCGCATCGCCGAGGCTGTCGAGACCGGGCAGACGCTCGAGCCCGAGCTCTCGATCCCGACGCGCAACCGGATGGCGGATATTTTGTCAGTGGCTGCGGTCCTGCTCATCGCGGTGTCGGTGCTCTGGCCGGTGATGTCCCGCGTGCGGGACAGCTCGAGGCAGGCCGAGTGTGCTGCCAACATGCGGGGGGTCGCCCACGCCTTGGGCGCCTATACACAGGACAACGACGACATGCTCCCGATGGTGACGGCGGGCTTTGGAAGCAGCCCCTGGTGGAACGTCGGCCGCGACCCGACCAGCTCGAACTCGGCCAACCTCTACACCCTCGCCCGCGAGCAGTACGCCAGGCTCGCGGAGATGGCGTGCCCGGGCAACCCCCGCGCGATCACCGCCCCGCGGTCGCTCGACGCCCGCGACTGGTCCACGCTCGACGAAATCAGCTACAGCTACCGGGTCATGGCCCGCCCCGAGCGGTCGATCTGGGGCACCCCCTCCCAGCTCGTGGTCGTCGCCGATCGCTCGCCGGTGGTGCTCCGGGCGGTGCGTGGGCAGGTGATTTACCCGATGGAATCGAGCCCCAACCACCGCGGACAGGGGCAGCACGCGCTCACCGCCGACGGGGCCGCGCAGTGGATGGATACCCCGGTGCTTCCCAGTGGCGACAACATCTGGTTGCCCAAACCGATCGAGATGATTATTGATTTTGCCGCCCGCCGTCGGGGGATTGACCCGATCCATGGCACCGAGGCCCCCGCGGATCGGCAGGATTCGTTCGTCGGACCATGATCCACCCTGCTGTTTCTCTTGCTCGGGCGGGGTGAGCGGGCTAGGCTTTCTGCCCCACAACGGGAACGGTTCGGCGTGTGTCCGGCCGGATTCAGCACACCCCGATTCCCGACCCTCGGGGATGTCCAGGAGAGGATGCTCATGTCGAAGAACAAGGTCCACAAGGGCTTTCTCAAGCGCATCCGGGTGAGCAAGACCGGGAAGGTCCGCCACCGCACCGCGTTTCACAAGCACCTCAGCTCCAACAAGAGCGGCAAGCGCCTGCGCCAGCTCCGCAAGGACCGGTACATGGCCGGCCCCGACGCCAAGCGGCTCGAGAAGATGCTCTTCCGCCGTCTGCGGGGGCGCAACCAGCCGCGTGCTGCGCTGCGTCGTTCGCCTTCGCCCGAGCAGAAGGCCGAGATGCGTGCCGCCGCCGCCGCAGCAGCCGCCGCTGCCGAGAGCAACAGCTAAACGAACGACGCGGGACCGCCACCGCGTATTGAGTACAGACGTCGGGGATCAGCCCCGCCACTCGCCCACCGCATTCATGCCCGACGGGAACCAAGCTCAGCCATGACCGGCTGCCCCCGTTCGGACGGAAGGAGAACCGACCATGCCACGCGCACGCATCGGTGCAGCCCGCACCAGAAAGCGTACCCGTATCCTCCGCGAAGCCCGCGGCTATTACGGACGCACCAAGAACCACCGCTACCTCGCCCGCAACGCCGTCCGCCGCGCCGGGACCAACGCCTTCCGTGACCGTCGCGCCCGCAAGCGTGACTTCCGGCGGCTCTGGATCACCCGCATCACCGCGGCCTGCCGGATGCGCGGCTCACGCTACAGCCAGTTCATCAACGGCGCAAAGATGGCTGGCATCGACCTCAACCGCAAGATGCTCAGCCAGATCGCGATCGAAGACCCGGCACTCTTCGACAAACTCGTCGAGATCGCCGTCCCCGCCAGTCGCGCGACACCCGCCAAGGTCTGAGCACCAGCCCGGGTTCACCCGGTTGTGTACAGCTTGGCCCGCTGACCTGATACCATTCGCCGTCCGGCCGGAACACTCCGACCGGACGGCGGTTTTCTTTGCCCGGAGGGCGTTTCGATGAGCGGCTGGTGGGTCTCGACAGCGTGGGATATCTCGCCGTTTACGCTGCTTTCGTGGGTGCTCTGGGTGATCGGGTCGATCACACTCCACGAACTCGCCCACGGCTGGGCTGCGATCCGCTGCGGCGACCGCACCCCGATCGAACTGGGGCACATGACCCCCAACCCGCTGGTCCACATGGGCGGGATGAGCCTGATCGTCTTCGGGCTCTTCGGCTTTGCATGGGGCGCGATGCCGGTCAACCCCTCGCGCTTTCGCCGCGAGCACGACGACGCCCTGGTCGCTTTTGCAGGCCCGGCGATGAACCTCTCGCTGGCGTTCATCGCGGCGGCCCTGCTCACAGTCTGGAACAAGATCGCGGCTGCCAATTTGATGGTCGGCGGCACCTTCGACACCAACCTGGTGATGTTCCTGTGGTCGGGCGTGTTCCTGAACATCGCGCTGGCGATTTTCAATATGGTCCCGATCCCGCCGCTCGACGGCTCGCGCATCCTTGCGTCGTTCTCCCTCCCCTACGCACGGTTGATGTCGAGCGAGCAGGGCCGAACCGTCGGCCTCATCGGGTTCCTTGCGATCTTCTGGTTCGGGGGGCGGTTTCTGGTCCCGGCCGCGATCAGCATCGGCGAAGCGTTGCTTGCACTGCTGAAGTTTTGAGTGCTGTTGTTCCAGTGCGTTGTTCGTCAGAGTTGGTGGGTTGTCCCCTCGCTTGCGCGAGGGGCTCTACTATGGGCTCAACGCAGGATTTTTGCAGGAACATGTGGACGCCGATAGAGCCCCTCGCGCAAGCGAGGAGACATAGCAACATCCACGGGCCGCTGCAAAAACGCGCAAGAAAACAGGTCTTTCGTGGAAGAGCACAACTTGTAGTATACTCCAGAGCGGCTTAGCTCTGGCTCATCAGCGCCGCCATGCAGAGTCGGAACAGCACCCGCGCCCCGACGTTCGCGTCCCAGGTGTTGCCGTCCGAACTCGGCGCGACCTCGACAAGATCGCACCCGACGATCTGCCTGCCGCTGGTTGCCAGCGAGTGCAGCAGGAGTGACGCCTCGCGGAATCCCAACCCGCCCGGCACCGGCGTCCCCGTGTTCGGGCAGAGCGACGGGTCGAGGCCGTCGATATCAAACGTGACATACACCCGCTCGGGCAACGGCTTGATGATCCGATCGCAGGTCGCGGCGAACCCTTCGCCGTGCGCGATGCTGTCGAAGAGGTCGTCGTCGTAGTGCGTGTGGACACGATCGCCCTGCGACGCGGCGTACTCGGTCTCCCCCCGGCTCAGGTCACGGATACCGACCTGCACCAGTTGCGTCACGCCGGCGGTCTCTTCGAGCATGTTGTGCATCACCGAGGCGTGGGAGTATCGGAACCCCTCGAACGCGGGGCGGAGGTCCATGTGCGCGTCGATCTGGAGCACGCCGATCGTGCTGTGGGTTTCGGCGCACGCACGGATCGCCCCGAGCGAGACCGCGTGCTCACCGCCGAGCAGGCAGGGGACTTTGCCCTCGGCCAGTGCTGCCGCTGCGCGCTCGTGGACGAGCGCGTTGGCTTGCGCGCACAACGAATCGACAAGCGCCACGGCTTTGTCGTCCGAGGTTTCGGCGCCGCCTCGTTCGATGATCGGCCCGGCGAGCCTGCGCGCCTCGCGGCCCCATTTTACGAATCGCTCGTCGGGCTCCTCCTGATAGATACCGGCTTGCCATGCCTCGCCAAACCGTCGGTCAAAGAGATCGACCTGCGCCGAGGCTTCGCGCACGGCTGCCGGTCCCTGTTCGGTCCCGCCGCCGTAGGAGACGGTTGCCTCGAGCGGGACGGGGATGACGACGAGCTTTGATTGCTCCCGGTTGAATGGAAGGCCGAAGATTCCCAAGGAAAGGTCGGCCGCGGCATTTGGATCGAAGGGCATAAGGTGCCTCCTGAGGGTCGCGGCGGACGATAGCCGGACCCGGCCCGCTATGCTCATGGGAGGGAAAACGGGTTGATTTCGACCGGCCGCGAGCCTGTTGATTCGACGCAAGGAGCCGCGAGATGACCGAACAACCACCCCGGGCCGGCGAACCAGAGCCAGGAGACGCTGCGAACGGGCCGAGCGATCCGATCGACCCGATCGACCTTGAGCCGCGCGCGCAGGAACCCGCCCAACCAAAGAAGAGCCGGACCATATCGTCCAGCGGGCCGGGTCCGGCAAATCTTGACGCGCCGGGCCTGCTCGACGACTTCGACGAGGACGCGGACTTCGAGTCCGACCCCGAGGTCGAGCGGGTGGTCAAGGGCATCCCGGTCGAGAACGCCGGCTCGACCGCAGCCGCGCACCGCAAGTCGGTGTTCAAGCCGACGGGCGAGCCGTTGTGCAAGTCGTCAGCGTGGAAGGTGCCGGGCACCATCGGCGCGGGTGTCACCGTGCTCGCGGCTGTGCTCGCGGGGGTCTATGCCGAGCACTCGGTCTGGGCGTACGTGCTCATCACGCTCTACTGGGCGGTGCTGCACACCGCGATCGGGCTCGGGGCGCTGGTGCTTTCGTCGTTGTTGCTCGGGCGTCGCGTCGGTTCCTTCGAGGGCGCAGCGGCCCGGATGCTGCTGGCGGTGTCGCTCTTTCTGGTTGTCTACAGCCTGAAGATCCCGATCACCGGGGGCAAGCTCGAAGAGGTCATCCTGGCTGCGGCGGTGTACTTCGGCGGCCTTGTCGTCGCGTTCCGGCTTGCGCCGCGTGATGCCGGGGTCATCGGTGCAGCCCACTTCGGCGTGGCGCTGCTGCTCGTGCTCGGCGGGCTGTTGCAGGGGGCGATCTCCAGCGGGGCGGCCGGGTGAGTGAGACGCCGGGCGGTCGGGAGGCCGGCGGCGCCGACGGCCTCGAGCGCCTGATCGATGACACAGCGCGGCGATTCGGCGCGAGGTTTGGTCGCGAGCCGGTGTGGGTGGCGAGCGCGCCCGGCCGGGTGAACCTGATCGGCGAGCACACCGACTACAACGCGGGCTTTGTGCTGCCGATGGCGATTGATCGGTGGTGCGTGTGTGTCGCGGCGTCCGCAACCAGCGGCAAGAGCCTGCTCGTCGCAGCCGACATCGACCGATCGGTGGAGGTGTCTCTCGCCGATCTTGTCGTTCGTCGTCATGCCGCGGCGGCCGAGCTTCCGGCGTGGGCGAAGTATCTTGCCGGCGCGATGGTCGAACGGCTGCACGGGCTCGGGGCAGAGAGTGGGGGCAGAGGCGTCGCGGTGCCCGAGCTCGACGTGCTCGCGGTGTCCACGGTGCCGGTGGGGGGCGGGCTGTCCAGCTCGGCTGCGATCGAGACAGCCGGGGCGGTGCTGATCGAGGCGGTGCTTGGCGCAGAAGCAGTGGGGGAGAGCGCGGGCAGTCGCAATGCGGGCGCAGACGCTACCGCAGCCGATGCGGTGCGGCTTGCGAGGGCTCTGGACTGCCAACGGGCTGAGCACCGCTGGGCGGGCGTGCCCTGCGGCTTGATGGACCAGCTCGCTTCGTCGTTCGGGCAGGCGGGGCACGGGCTGTTGATCGACTGCCGGGACAACACGATCGAGCGTGTGCCGTTGCCGAGCCCTGATCGAGCGGTGGTGCTGGTGGTCAACTCGGGAGTGAGGCACGCGCTGGCGTCGGGTGAGTACGCCAAGCGTCGGGCGGTGTGCCGGGGGGCGGCCGCGGCGCTGGGGGTGCGGACACTCCGTGAGATCGACACCGGCGCGTGGGGCGCACTCGACGCCGAGCAGATCCGCTGCGTGCGGCATGTGGTCAGTGAGAACGCCCGCGTGCTCCGGGCAGTCGAGGCGTTGCGAGCCGACGATCTCGAAGCTGTCGGCCGTCTCATGGTCGAGTCGCACAACTCGCTGCGTGACGATTACCGGGTCTCGTGTGCCGAGCTTGATGCGATTGTCGAGATGGCAGCCGCGACGCCGGGTGTCTTCGGTGCCCGCATGACCGGCGGCGGCTTCGGCGGCTGCGCGGTGGTGCTGGCGACACCAGAGGCGTACGAAACGCTCAGCCGGACGCTGCCGGACGGGTATCGCGCACGCACCGGGCGTGCGTGTGAGATTGGTACTGTCCGCGCCAGTGATGGCGTGTCGGGTGGTCTGCTCTAGTGAGCGTCGGGCCCTTCGGCTTTGGCTTCTGCTGCGGCCAGTTCTGGGGTCTCGCCTTGAATGAAGGTCTGTCCTCGATACAGGAACTTGGCGTAGAAGACGTACACGACCGCCGCAGCGAGCATGATGCTGGTGAAGAACCAGTAATATGCTGCGCCTTCGAGAGCCGAGCTGCCCCCGTCTTTTTCGAGCAGTTCGATGATCCAGTTGACGAACGCGGTGAAGAGGTTGCCGAGCGACACGCCGAGGAAGAACACGCCCATGATGAACGATTTCATTTTGGGCGGGGACTGGGTGTAGGCAAACTCGAGACAGACGATCGAGACGAGAATCTCTGCGCTGGTGAGCACAAAGTACGCGAGGAACTGCCAGCCGATATTCGGCATGTCTTTGAGGAATGGCTGAACCTGCTCCTGCTCCCACCCGGCGATGTTCGCGGCTTCCAACGCGGCTTGCAGCGTTCCAGAGCCTTCGATTCCGGCTGCGTTGAGCGCGGCCCACAGCGCGGTTGCGGCTTCGGGGGCGCGGTCGATGATGGCCTGCTCGAGCAGCGCCGAGATCGCAAACGCCGCGGCTGTCAGGAACAAACCAGCGCCGATCTTCCGCAGCGGGGTGGTCTTCACGAACTTGCCCGCAAACGGATACACCAGGTAGGTGAATATGGGGATGAGCGTGAGGATGAGAATCGGGTTGACCGCTTGCACCTGGCTCTTGAGCCACAAGATGCCCATGAACTCCCGATCCATGCTGCGGGCTTGCAGGATCCACGCCGACCCGGTCTGGTCAAAGATCGCCCAGAACACGGGGACAAAGATCAGGAACAGGGGCGCCAGACAGATGAGTGCCCGTTTGCCCTCGGGGCTGAACGTCTCTTTGAAGAACGCCTTTCCGGCCGGGGGCACATGAACAAACCGGTGCCGCCCGAGCCAGAACACGAACGTCGCAATCGCCATGAGTGCGCCGGGGAGTCCAAACGCGGCCCAGGGACCAACCTTTGCCAGCAGGACCGGCGTCAGCAGCGTGCTGGCTGAGGCGCCGAGGTTGATCGAGAAGTAGAACCAGTTGAAAATTTGTGTCAGCAGGCGTTTGTTGCCGGTTCCGAACTGGTCGCCCACATGGGCGCTCACGCACGGCTTGATCCCGCCGGCACCCATCGCGATGAGAATCAGCCCCGCAAACAGGAAGGGCTTCATGTCCCAGAGCCCCAAGGCCGGGCCGACATCCATGAGCGCCAGGCTCCCGTGCCCGAGGCAGTACATGAGGCTGATCAGGAGGATCGTTTTGTACTTGCCCCACAGGATGTCGGAAATCAGCGCGCCGATCAACGGGAAGAAGTACGCCGCAGCCGTGAAGAGGTGGTAGTACTTCTTGGCCTCGGTATCACTCATGAAGTCCGGCTCGCCCGCCGAGTTGAAGAGGTGCTCGGTCATGAACACCACCAGGATGGCCTTCATCCCGTAGAAGCTGAACCGCTCTGCCAGTTCGTTGCCGATGATGAACGGCACACCCTTGGGCATGGTCTTGAGCGTCGGGTCGGGGCTTGTCCGGTGGGTCTGGCTGGGCATCTGGGTCTCCGTCGGGGCGTTGGTCGCCCGGTCTTTTGTAGGCATGCGGGAGGATACACCAAATCCGTTCACCGCTCTGCCGGGGTTGGTTCTTGCCAATGGCTCTCTGAGGCGGTACGTTCCCCGATCAGCGAAACCTGGAACCATCGGCACGGAGCGAACCCCCCATGGCAGACCCCAACACACCCGCTCGCAAACGCCGCGGGCCGCTCGATCTTGTCGAATGGATCGGCAACAAACTGCCCGATCCTGCGATGCTCTTTGTCATCGGTGCGTTTCTGGTCATGATTCTCTCGGCGGTCGGCTCGACCGCGGGCTGGGCCGTGCAACCGATGAAGCTTGAGATCGTCACCACGCCTCTCCTCGACGCAGCGGGGGTGCAGGTTCTTGACGCAGAGACGGGCACCCCGGCGGTCACGCCCGTTCTCGGCGAGGACGGCCGTCCCGAGACCAGGCTCGTCGAAGATTTCTCTCGCAACGGGGGGCAGCCCTTTACCTCCCGCAGCCTGCTCTCGGCCGACGGGCTGTACTACGCGATCTCCAGCATGGTGGACAACTTCGTCAACTTTCCGCCGTTGGGTGTTGTGCTGGTCGGGATGCTCGGGATCGGGCTCGCAGAAAAATCAGGCTTTATCGGCGCGGCTCTCAAGGCGGTCATGCTCGTTGTGCCCAACAAGCTGCTCACGCCGGCGATGATCTTTCTGGGCATTATGTCGAGCCTGGGGACCGACGCGGGCTACATCGTGCTTCCACCGGTCGCTGCGGCGCTCTACAAGAGTGTCGGGCGTTCGCCGCTGGCGGGTATCGCGGCGGTATTCGCGGGAGTTGCAGCCGGGTTTAACGCGAACTTGCTCGTCACGAGCCTCGACCCGTTGCTGTCGAGTCTTTCGACGACGGGGGCGCAGACGGTTGATCCTGAGTACGCGGTTGCTCCGACCGCCAACTGGTATTTCATGATCGTCTCGACGTTTGTGATTACCCTCGCCGGGTGGGCGGCGTCGTCGTGGTTTGTCGAACGCCGCTTTGCGGCCAAGAGCCCCGAGGCCGGCGGCCCCTCTCCGGTCGACGCCAGCGAGCTCGCGTCGCAGCAGATCACGCCGACCGAGTGGCGGGGCCTCCGCTGGGCGACCCTTGCGATCACGCTTGCCACGGGGGTTGTCATTGCCTGCACAGTCATTCCCGGCTGGCCGCTCAACGACGACCGCGGGCAGGTCGGTGCGCTCAGCGGGCTCATCCGCAAGGCCGACAATTTTGACCGTTGGGTCGAGGCGATTGTGCCGCTGTTGTTTGTGCTGTTCATACTGCCCGGTATTGTCTTCGGCATCGCGACCGGATCGGTCCGCAAGAGCGCCGATGCTGCACGGCTTATGGTTGATTCGATGGCGGGGATGGCGCCGATCATTGTGCTTTCGTTCTTTGCAGCACAGTTCATCGAGTACTTCAAGTATTCTAACCTCGATAAGATGCTCGCCTATTCCGGGGGGGCAGCGCTCGCCGATTCGAGCCTGAGCCCGACCACGTTGATCGTGGCGTTTATTCTGCTCACCGGCGTCTTCAACCTCTTCATCGGGTCGATGAGCGCCAAGTACGCGATGTTCGCGCCGATCTTCGTCCCGATGTTCATGCTCATCGGCATCAGCCCCGAACTCACCCAGTGCGCCTACCGCATCGGCGACTCGGTGACAAACGTCATCACGCCGCTGAACGCCTATCTCGTCATTATTTTGGTGGTCATGCAGCGGTACGCGCCCAAGGCCGGGATGGGCACGCTCATCTCCACGATGCTCCCCTACACGCTTGTGTTCTCTGTGGTGTGGATCATTATGTTGATTATCTGGCTCTGGCTGGGCTTTGACCTCGGGCCCGAGGGGCCGTTGGAGTATTCCCCCGGCGGCTAAACATAACTTCACGGATCACTCGGCACCGGCGGATCCTCGGCCGGGACCTCGGGTGCCGGCCACGCCTGGCCGAGCCATGACTCATATACCGCCCGCTGCAGCGCGGTCGGCTCGTCAACGTGTTCGAGCGTCCACGTCGCCACCGGCCTCGCCATCGTTACGATACGAATCTCGCGGGGTTGCTCCCGGCGGGTCAGGCCGAGCGTGACCGTCTTTCCGGGCCTGATCTCTTCGAGCAGTTCGTCAAGGTCGCCGTCGAACTCGTCGCCGTTGACGGTGCGCAGCGTGTCGTTGGCCTGCACCCCGGCCGCGAATGCCGGCCCGTTGGCGCGGACGGTGCGGACGGTCTCGCCGCTCATCGAGATGCCCAGGTACGCGCCCTTGGGCCGTTCGCCCTCGACGAGCGTCAGCCCCGCGACGGCGAACGCCCGGTCAAGGTCCAACGGCTGGGTGCCCGAGACGTACGCCCCGAAGAACGCCTCAAAGCTCGTCTCCGTCAGCGATTCCAGCATGTCGAGCATGTCGCTGGTCGTAAAGCCGCCCGCGTCGAGCGGGTATCGCAGATAGAGCTGTCGCAGCACGTTGTCGAGCGAAACCGCGTTGTCGGTCCGGCTGCGAATCTCAAGATCGAGCATCAGGCTGACCAACGCACCTTTGGTATAGAACGACACGGTCGTATTAACATCGTTGGGCGTCGAGCGGTTGAACTTGATCCACGCGTCGTAGCTCGAATCGGCCAGGCTCTGCACCGCGTAGCCCGGGCGGAGACGCTCGCGCGAGATCGTCCGCGACATCTGCGCAAGGTAACTGTCCGGTTCGATCAGCCCGGCACGCACCAGCGTCACGTCGTCATAATAACTCGTCGTCCCTTCTGCGACCCAGAGCAGATCGGTGTAGTTCTCCAATTGATAGTTGTAAGGTGTCATCCCCGCCGGCCGCAGCCGTTTGACGTTCCAGGTGTGGAACATCTCGTGCGAGACCAGGCCGAGGAAGCGTTCGTAGGAGCTGTCGGAGGTGAAGGTCGATGGGCGGGTGTGCATGATCGTCGAGTTGAGGTGCTCGGTCCCGCCGCCGATTCCCGGCTGGCTGTGGATCATGAACACGTACCGCTGGTACGGCAGCCGCCCGCCAACGCCCTCGAAGATATCCCGATGCGCCCGCACGATCGCGGCAAAGTCGGCGGCCAGCTTCTCGGCGTCGGCCTCGGCTTGCCCCCAGATCACGATGTCGTGCGGCGTGCCGTCAACGGAAAAACCGATCAGTTGGTGCTCCCCGATCTCCAGCGGCGAGTCCACCAGCACGTCGTAATCCGGCGCGAGCCACGCGTTGGGTTCGACCGGATCCGGCGCGAGCCCGGTCGCGACCTGCCAGCCCTGGGGCACCTCCACCCGCACCCGGAGCGGCAGGTGACGCGAGCTGTCGGTGTAGAGGAATGCAGCGGACCCGCTCAGAAAGGCGTGCGTGTCGTCGGCGTGCCGGGTCCGGTCATTGAGCGAGTTGGCGTAAATCGTGTACTCGATCACGATGTCGCCGGCATGGACCGGGTCGATCCGCCACGTCGCTTTGTCGGTTTTGTGGACCGGCAGCACCAGGCCGTTGGCGTCGCGGGCCCGCAGCTGTACGATCGTGCCCGCGTGATCGAGGATCAGGTACTTGCCCGGGCGCCACGTCGGCAACCGCACGCTCAAGGGCCGGCCGTCGGGGTTGGGAAGGCGAGCCGTGATGTCCACGAGCTGCGAATGGGCGCGCGCCAGCGACACCGTGTACTCGACCGCGACCTGCTCGGCCCAGGCTGACGGATCGTCGGCGAGGTAGGCCTGCGCGCGCGCGAGCGCCGGGGTCAGCGCGAGTGCAACCGCCGCGACGGCAACCTGCATCCAACATCTCTTCAAACTCATCACGGAGGCGTTCCTTTCACGGCTTGGGCCTGGGCTTGGGCGGGGCGTGGTTGAGCACCACGATATCCGCAACCCGGCGGTACGTGTCGGCGTGCCTGGCAAATGTCGGGTCGGCGACCTCGGCAAAGTACCGTTTCGCCCGCTCCACCCCCCAGCCCCGCTCCCCGGCCGCCTCGATCTGTTCCCACCTTGCCCACCTTGTCGCTCGGGGTGCATCGACAAATACCGCAAGGTCGAGCGTCTCTCGAACGGTCGCATGGAGCGCAAAGATCCCCTCGCACACGATCAACTCCGCCGGTTCGACGCGACGGGCCCCAACCCGGCGGTGCGATTGAAAGCACCACAACGGCATCTCGACCGCCCGCCCGGCTTTCAACTCGGTGAGGTGCTGGGCAAGGGCAGGCAGGTCGGCGTGCCCCGGCTCGTCCCGCTCCTGCTCGGGAAGGGTGTGGTAGTCAGGCAGGTAGTGGTCGGTGGAAACGAGCGTCCCGCCGAGTTGCCCGGCGAGTGTGGTCTTGCCCGACCCGACCGGCCCGGTGATGCCCACCGCGACGCTCGACCCCGGGCCCAGACGCGCCGCGATCTCGCGGATTCGGCTCGCCAGGACGGCTGCCGCGTCGCCCCAGTGGATTGTGGGTTGGTCAGGCCGGTTGGTCATGGCGGGGGATCATTGCCCGGCACAGGGCGACGCGTCGGGCGGTACGATGCGGGCGCACACCCCGATCGGCAGCCAATCCCGATGGCAGTGCCCTCGAGCGGTTCGATGGTCGGTTCGGTTTCGCAGCGTCACGGAGGCGGCATGTTTCATCCGGAAGGGCTCATCGGTGTGGTGGTGTTGATCGCGCTGGCCTGGTCGATCTCGGAGGACCGCTCGCGGTTCCCGGTCAAGCTGGTGGTCCTCGGGTTGCTTGTGCAGTTTGCACTCGCGATCCTGCTGCTGCGGGTGCCGCCGGTGGTGGCGGGGTTTCAGGTGATCGGCCTCTGGGTGAACGCCGCGATCACGACCGCCGACGAGGGGTCGCGGTTTGTCTTCGGGTCGCTCGCCGATCCCAGCGGCCCGTGGGGGTTCGTGTTCGCCACCCGCGTGCTCCCGGTGATCGTGTTCTTCGCGTCGCTCATGGCGGTGCTCTACCACCTGGGGATCATGCAGCGGATCATCGCGGTGCTGGCGTGGTTGCTCCGCACCACCATGGGCGTGACCGGGACCGAAGCCATGGCGATGGCCGCGAACGTCTTTGTCGGGCAGACCGAGGCCCCGCTCTGCGTCAGGCCGTTCATCCCGAAGATGACCCGTTCGCAACTCGCGACGCTCATGGTCGGCGGCTTTGCCACGATCGCGGGCAGTGTTTTTGCAGCCTATGTCACCATGCTGGGAGGCGAGCCCCCCGCCGAGGGGGCGCCGCCCGACCCGGCGCGTATCGAGTTTATCAAACACCTCATCACGGCCAGCGTGCTCTCGGCACCTGCCGCGTTCATCATGGCAAAGATCCTCGTCCCCGAGCGGGACACGCCCATCGACGAGGGGCTGCGCTCGGCAGAGGTCGGCAAGTCGACCGGCAACGTGCTCGATGCCGCGGCTGCGGGGGCGACCGACGGCCTGCGCCTCGCCCTCAACGTCGCGGCGATGCTCATCGCGTTTGTGGCGCTCCTGGCGTTGGTGAATCTTGTGCTCGGCGCGCTCGGGCACGTCGGGCTCCCCCGGGCTGCGCTCGACGCGATGGGAATCGAGACGCTCAGGCTCGAGGTCGTGATGGGCTGGCTGCTCGCGCCCTTGGCGTGGGCGATGGGTGTGCCTTGGGAAGAGTGCTCGTTCTTCGGGATGCTGCTCGGCGAGAAACTCGTCGTCACCGAGTTCATCGCCTTTAGCCACCTCGCCGCCGACGTGCAACTCGCGGCCAACGGCCAGGCCCACCGGCTGAGCGAACGCGCGGCGTACATCGCGGCGTACGCCCTGTGCGGGTTTGCCAACTTCCCCTCGGTCGCCATCCAGATCGGCGGCCTCAGCGCACTCGCGCCGAGCCGACGTGCAGAATTCGCATCGCTCGGCCTCCGCGCGATGGCCGGCGGGGCGATGGCCAGTTGGATGACCGCGTCGATCGCGGGCGTACTCTTGCCCTGATCGATCACTGATCCAACGGATTTCAACGCGCGCGACAACCCGACCAGAGGCAGAGACACAGATGACCCCGACCAACACCACCCAAACGGGTAAAAAACCGCGAGATTCCAGCGTTCTCCGCCCCAAAGCCCTCATCGGCATGGTCCACGTCGGCGCGCTGCCCGGCACGCCGCACGCCTCGGAACCCGTCGCCGACATCGTTCGGCGCGCGGTGCAGGAGGCACAGCTCCTCGAGCGCAGCGGCTTTGACGCGATCATCATCGAGAACATGCACGACCGACCCTATGTCCACGGCCGCCAGCAGCCGCAGATCGTCGCGGCGATGACGCGCGTCGCGGTCGAGGTCATATCGGCGATCGACATCCCCCTGGGCATCCAGGTGCTCTCGGGAGGCGAGCACGAGGCGATCGCGATCGCACACACCGTCGGCGCAGCGTTTATCCGTTGCGAGAACTTTGTCTACGCCCACGTCGCCGACGAGGGGCTGCTCGCCGAGGCGGTCGCCGGGCCGTTGCTTCGGTACCGCCGGGCGATCGGCGCGACGGGTGTTCGCGTGATGTGTGACATCCGCAAGAAGCACGCCTCGCACGCGGTGGCGGGCGACCTGACTATCGAGGACTGCGCGCACACCGCCGAGTTCTGCGGCGCCGACGGCGTGATCGTCACCGGCAACTTTACCGGCGACCCGACCGACCCAAGCGACGTCGAGCGGGTGGGCCGCGCGGTGGGGGTGCCGGTCTGGGTCGGGTCGGGGGTCGAGCCGTCGCAACTGGGGACGCTTTTTGCCAGCGCCGATGCGCTGATTGTCGGGTCCTGGATCAAGCACGGCGGGGTCTGGTCCAACGCGCCGGATGCTGAACGGTGCGCCGAGATTGTCGCCGAGGCAGAGCGCGTACGCGGGTAGCGTGCCGAGACCGAACCGGGCGATTACGCTTGTTTTATCGTGTATTCTTGTTTCTTGTGCGGAGAGGTACGATGGGTACACGCCAGCTCGATCTTCTCCGCCGCTGGACATTGCTGCCCGATCCTGATGATGTCGGCGTTGCCCGGTCGTGGTGGGAGCAGCCGCCGACCGAGGGCTGGGTGTCCTGCCGTACCGATGAGGCGTGGCAGCATTCACTCGGCGACGAGTTTCAAGGCGTTGCGTGGTATCGCAGGCGGGCGCGGCTCCCGAAGAAGTGGCTCGGCGGCGGGAAGCGGGTGCGCCTGCGGTTTCAGTCAGTCGCGACCGACTGCCGCGTGTGGGTGAACGGCACGGAGGTCGGATCGCACACGGGGGACCATGTCCCGTTCGAGTTCGACATCACCGATGCGCTCGACAGCAGCGAGCGGTGCGAGATCGTCTGCCGGGTTGAGCACCGTCGCGGAGTGCCGCACGAGACCCGGGTTCAAGATCCGCATGATGGGCACGCCCCCCGCGGACGTCAGGACGTGCCAAGTGTTCAGCACGGCGGTATCTGGGGCGGTGTTGCTGTCTGCGTCACCGGCTGATCTCGTGCACCGTTGGGGCGACCATAGAGCGAGTTTCGGGACATCGAGCGCCCGGGTCAGGCGATCGTGTGCGCAAAGAGCCCGGCGACCGAGCCGTGTGTTTCCATCGACATGATCCATTCTCCCGCGGCTTTGCACTTGGCGCCGCCGACGACGCCGGTGCCCAGCGCGTTGAACTTCACGCCGATCTCGTCGGGTGTCATCGGGTCGCGGGGGTCGCCCTTGGGCACGTCGACGCGCTTGGAAAAGCTCTTGCCGTCGGCGGTGGTGATCGTCACGCGGCTGGGCTGATACTCGGGGAACAGCGCCTCGAACTCTTCGTTGGCGACGACCTTGACCTTGTCCATGACGGGGATCAGCGACTTGTCCATCACCCGTTCTTCCTTGAACTGCAGCGGGGTCACCATCCCGTCGACGAGCCCGACCGCCATGCAGTAGGGCAGCGAGTGGTCGGCGGTCTCTTTGGAGTCCGGGCGGTACTTGTGCGGATCGCCGAGGATGTCGGCGGCGCGTGCAATCACCTCGACCTTGATCTCGACGACATCGTCGGCCTTGATGCCGTTCTCCTGCACGCACTTCATCATCGCGGTCAGCGGCGCGTGGCTCAGGGCCTCGATCGGGAAGGACTTCATGCCGCAGTCGAGGATGCGGTAGTGGTCGCCCGCCGCCCGAGGCAGGTCCTTCCGCATGATCTCGCTGTCAAACGCGGCCGGCTTTCCGTCGTACATGACGTGGCTGAAGACGTGGTACAACCCCTCTTTGCCGTCGAAGATGTGCTCGGGGCCGGAGTACCCGCGCGCCGCGAGCATCGCCGACTCTGCGCCCATACGGGCGGCCCAGGGGTCAACCGTATTCTTCATGTTGGTGAGCTTGCCCGCGGTGACTGCCCCGGGGCTGAACGTGCGGCTGGCCGAGATGCCGATTGCCTGGACCATCTGGTCGGGCGAGAGGTTGAGCAGCCGCCCGCAGGCGATCGGGGCGGCGAACGCGGTGAGCGTTGCGTGGTGCCAGCCGTACTCGCGCACGCCGGGCAGCCCGAACTCGGCGAGCCGCTGCTCCATCTCGTAGGCGATCACTGTTGCGAGGATCAGGTCCTTGCCGGAGAGCCCTTTGTATTCGCACAGCGCGAGAGGGGCCGCGATGATGTCCGACGGGTGCGAGGGGTCGGCTTTCCAGTAGATGTCGTTGTAGTCCATCGCCCGGATCATGTGGGCGTTGAGAAACCCCGCGTCGACCGGGTTGGTCTTGAACCCCGACACAAAGCACGAGCACGGCCCGTTGCCCTGCTCACTCCCCGCCATCTCGCGGTAGTGGGCGAGCAGGATCTTCGCGTCCTCCTGCTGACTTCCTCCGAGCCCGCACCCGACCGAGTCGTACCAGAACAGCTTGGCGGCCTGCACCGCTTCGGGGCTCAGGTGGTCGTATTCAAGGGCACACGCCCACTCGGCCAGATCAAAGGAGAGAAACTCGGACGTCTTGAACGCGGTGGACATAAGGAACCCTCGCTGCGTGGTTGCGGTTGACAGGGGCAGACTCTATCGCGGCCTCGGCCGCCCGTCACGCATTCAGCAAGATGAGAATGGTCCGAGCGGTGCGGAGCGTCCTGCATCCCCGCCGCGCCCCCTCGCGTCCGAGTCGTCATGGGCGTGCCGCTCTTGTCCGGGCTAGGCGGCTTCGGCGCAGAACTCGATCACCGCACCCGGGTGCCCGGCAAAGATCACCGTGTCTCCTGCTGCCAGCTGCTGGTCGGGGGCAGGCCGGACTACCAGCGTCCCATCGGCCCGCCTCACCGCGACCGGGACCAGCGATGCTGATTGGGCAAGTCCGCAGTCGGCGATCGTTCCGCCGTCGAGCGACGAGCCCGGCCGCACCGCGACCCGGCAGAACTCGACATTATCGGCCGATTCGGTGCTCTCGTCGAAAAAATCGATGACGTGCGGCTTGGTGATGCTGTTGGCGACCGCGAGCGCCCCGCGCTGAATCGGCGAGATAATCCTTGTCGCGCCCGCGAGTTTCATCTTGCGGATACCGTCCCCGTCCTCGGCCCGGCTGATGATCGTCAGACTCTGAGATATCCCCCGGGCACTCAGCGTGATCACGATATTCACCGCGTCAGAGGGGGTCAGGCAGACCAGCCCCCTCGCCCGCTCGATGCCGCAGCTGCGCAGCACCGTGTCGTGCGTTGCGTTGTCCACCACCGTGGTGTATCCCAGGCGGGCTGCGCTCTCGGCTTTGTCCCTGTTCTGGTCAATCACGACGAAGGGGATCTGCTCTCGATGCAGGCTTTCGCAGACGAGCCGTCCGATCCGCCCGAATCCCGCCACAATGAAGTGGTCCGTTGCCGCCGCTGCTTGCTTGCGCATTGCTCGCTCCCAGTCCAGTTGCCGTTCGACAACGATCTGAATGAGTTGCCCCACAAAGTACGTCACGACGGCAAAGCCGCCCATGATCATGAAGAGCGCAAACCGTCGCCCCGCGTCGGAGAGCTCGTAGTCTCCATAGCCGACCGTCGAGACCGTGACGATCGTGAAGTAGAGCGACCGCTCGGGCGTCCACCCGTCGGTCCACATAAACCCGAGCGTCCCGATCGCCATGATCGCAACCATCGGCAGCCCGAGGTGGAAGAGCCGCCTGGGGAGCGAGATATGCGACGCGGAAGGATAGCTCTGACGGTGCATGGCTGCACGCCTTATCGGGCTGGGTTCTGCTCGTATTGAGCACAACCCGACACCTTTGCGCAAACTCGGCGGGTTATCCCCTACAGCCGGGCGGCAACCGCTTTCGCCATTTCGGTCGTGGACGCGGCTCCTGCCGAGCCCGCGCGGACCTGCGCCATGTCGTAGGTGCGGACCTCGCCGGCTTCGATGACCGCCGAGATCGCCGAGTGCAACCGGTCTGCCATGTCCGCCTCACCCAGCCAGTCGAGCATCATCTTCGCGGTCAGCAGCATCGCGATGGGGTTGACCACGTCCTTGCCGTCGTACTTGGGCGCCGAGCCGTGGGTGGGTTCAAAGACCGCGTACTCGTCGCCGATGTTGGCCGCGGGCGCAAAGCCCAACCCGCCGACAAGCCCTGCGCACAGGTCAGAGACGATATCGCCGAACATGTTTTCAGCGACCAGCACGTCGTAGTCCTGCGGGTTCTTGAGCATCCACATGCAGATCGCGTCGATGTTCGCTTCCCACGCCTCGACGCCCGGATAGTCCTTTGCGACCTCGCGGAACACCCGCGTCATCAGGCCGCCGGTCTCGCGCAGCACGTTGGGCTTCTCCACCAGCGTCACGCTCTTGCGACCAAACTTCTTGGCATACTCAAACGACTGTCGGCAAATGCTCTCGCACCCTTGCCGGCTCACCACCCGCGTCGAGAGCGCCACGTTCTCGAGCCCTTTGTCAAACCACCGTTGCATCCGGTCGGGGAGACCGACCTCGGGGTCAGCCATCGCGGTCGCGATCTTCTCGGGCAACGGGAACCACTCGATCCCGCCGTACATCCCCTCGGTGTTCTCGCGGAACACGACCAGGTCGATGTCGTCCCCGAGTCGGTTGAGCGGGTTGCCCTTGAATGCTTCGCAGGGTCGCAGGTTGGTGTGCAGATTGAACAACTGCCGCAGTCGTACGATGGGTGAAAAGTATGTCAGTCCTTTGTCGCGCAGCGCCGGATCGAGTTCCTCCGCCGCCTCCTCGCGGGGCTTGGAGGTGATCGCGCCGAACAGCGCGCAGTCGGTCTTCTTGAGAATCTCGATCGTCCGTTCGGGCAGCGGGTTGCCCTCTTTGATCCAGAACTCCCACCCGATGTCGGCGTGGACATACTCGGCGTCGAGCCCGAGCTTGTCGAGGACGATGCGGGTTGCTCGCATCACGTCGTTGCCGACGCCGTCTCCGGGCATCCATGCGATGGTGTACTTGGACATACTGCTCTCCTTGGTCTTGTGCTGACCGGGTCTTGCTTGAGGACTGCCCCTCCGTATGGGGCACAATGGTTAGTTGGTCATGGACGCACGGGCGATCGCTTCAGCCCCGCCCGCGACGATGAGTTCCTGCGCTACGGTCGAGAGTGCTGCAAACGGGAACGACCCGCCATCGCACCCGATGGTTGAAGCTGCAAAGTCGATGGTGATGGTCGGGCCGGCGATCGTGGGGGCCCCGTCGCCCAGCGTCTCGGCGAGATGATCCACCAACGCCGGGCACTCGAGGCACAGAAAGCCGTTGTTGAACGCGTTCCGCCGGTACGTCTCGCTGAAACTCGCCGCAACCACGCACGAGATGCCCCGATACTTCAATGCCGTCGCGGCCTGCTCCCGGCTCGACCCGGTGCCAAAGTTTCGGCCACCAACGATCAGGTCGCCGTCACAGAACACCTCCCCGAACGCCGGGTCGTAGTTCTCGAACAGCACCGCCGCCATCTGCTCGTTGGTCAGGTCGTCCTTGTACGTCCACTTGCCCGCGTAGATGCCGTCGGTGTTCATGCTGTCGGCCGGCATGTAGAGCACACGCCCGACGAGCCTGGCGGGGAACCCCTCGAGAATATCGGTAGCCTCGTCGGCGTTGCCGCCCGCGCGCTCACTCGGGAGAGTCCGCACAGACCCGATCGGCGCGGCGTCCTCCACCGGGAAGGGGGCCGCGATACACCCCGCGATCGCGCTGGCTGCGACAACCGCCGGCGAGCCGAGATAGACCTCCGCATCCCGCGAGCCCATTCGCCCCTTGAAGTTCCGATTCGTCGCGCTGATCGCGACCTCGCCCTCCTCGACGAGCCCGGTCCCAAGCCCGATGCACGGCCCGCACCCCGGCGGCAGCGGCGTGGCCCCGGCCTCGACCAGCGCCCCCCAGTGCCCGAGCCGCTCTGCTTCGGCCTGGATATCCGCCGACGCCGCAGCCACGTAAAACTCCACGCCCTCGGCGACCCGCTTGCCCTTAACCACGCCCGCCGCTTCTGCGATATCCGCCAGCCTCGCGTTCACGCACGACACCAGATACGCCTTGTGAATCTTCACGCCCCGCGACTGCATCTCCGCGACCGACGTCATCACCTTCACGTGGTTCGGCCCCGAAACATGAGGCACAACCGTCGCCAGATCAAGCTCCAGTTCGGTCGCATACGCCGCGCCCGCGTCGGCTTCCAACCGCGCCTCCCACCAACGCTCGACGTCGGCTTCGGTGTACGTGCCCTTCGAGCCCTCGCACCGCGTGCCCGGCCTGCGCCCCGCAGCAAAGTACGCCGCGCGCTCCAGCAGATACTCCCTGAGCACTTCGTCAAACGGGAACAGTCCCGCCAGCGCGCCCCACTCGGTCGTCATGTTCGAGATCGACAGCCGGTGGTCCATCGAGAGCGCCGCCACGCCGTCGCCGACAAACTCCACCGCGTGGTTCAGCACCTCGTCCTTGTTGAACAAACCGCACAACGCGATGATCACGTCCTTGCCCACGACGCCCGGCCTGAGCGTGCCCTTGAGCACGCACCGCGCCACCTTGGGCACCTGCCACCACGTCTGCCCCGTCGCCCACAAACACGCCGCGTCGGTCCGTACCACCGGCGTCCCCAGCGCCGACACCCCGCCGTACATGTTCGAGTGCGAGTCCGACCCCACCACCAAAGACCCCGGCACCGCGTACCCCTGCTCGACCATCACCTGGTGCGAGATGCCGGTCCCCGCCGGGTAAAAATCCACGCTGTGGGTCGTGGCAAACTTCTCGATCTTCGCGTATTTCCCGAGGTTCTCCGGCGTGTGGTTCTGGATGTC
Organism: Planctomycetota bacterium; assembly: GCA_030950285.1. Taxonomy (GTDB): domain Bacteria; phylum Planctomycetota; class Phycisphaerae; order Phycisphaerales; family UBA1924; genus PNC22. The sequence continues at coordinate 103,211 of JAUZRR010000037.1, forward strand.
GTGATCGATCGCAAACACCGGTTGCGACGGGTCCGCGACCCGCGGCTCGCGCCCGCTGCCGGCAAAGATCGACAGAAACTTCGGGATCACCGCGCCGGTGTTGTCGTGCGTCATCACGTGCTTGGGGCGCACCCGCACGATCTGCCCCTGCCGGGCCGCGCCATCGGCGGCCAATCCTACCGCAAACCGGGTCGCGATCCTTTCAACAAGTGTGAGCGGCGGCATGATCGTGAACTTCCTTTCGACAACGAACGTGCAACGCGAAACGGGATCTACCCCTTGCGGCCGAGGTACTTGGCGATATCAAAGTCCACAAAGTCGGCGTGGTGAAAGATAATGCTCTCGATCGAGCGTTGCACCTTCTCGCCCTCGTGGCTGTGGGTTGCGACGATGTGCATCACCTCGGGCGGGATGCCGTGCTTGTAGCACATCGCCACCCCGCTGAAGGGGTGCCGAAGCATCTCACCGAAGTGCCCCTTGACCACGTTGCCCTGCGCGTCCTTGTCAAACTCCAGCGGCTTGCCCACATCCGCCAGCAGCGCTCCCGCAATCAGGTAGTCCATGTTGATCGGGATCCGATCGCCGAACACCTCGCCGAGTACCCCCGCGATTGCAATGCACTGCTTGGCGCACGAGTTGAGGTGCTCGATATACCGCAGGTCAATATCCCCCGCCAACAGCGTGAAGGGCACCGCGCGGAGTTCCTCGACCGTCCATCCCTTTCCGCCGCAACCGGTCTCGATCGCCTCGCTCCATACTGCTGCGACCTTGTCGCGCAGCCCCGTATCGGCGATCTCCATCAGGCTCGGAAACATCTCCGCGATCTGTGCAGTTGTAAAACTCATCGGTTCTCCCACTCTCTTCTGGTCATCGCAAATCCCTCAGTATCGAACACTTCCCCGTCCTTCGTGTGCAGCTTCTCGGCTACGGCTTGGCCCCCGGCACCGACCGCAGCCCCGGCCCGTCGTAGGCGTGCCGCACCGGGTCGATCCGACGCATCGGCTTCTCGCGGGTCTGTTCCTCGGCCACGTGCGCCACCAGCCCCGGCGTCCGTGCGATCATGAAAATCCCGTTGTACACCCGCGGATCAATCCCGAGGTCGGCGAGGATCGCCCCGATCGCCCCGTCCACGTTGATCGGCAACGGCTTGCCCGTCGCGGCAAACGCCCGCTCGACCGCACGCGCCGCCGCGACATGCTGCGCGTTGGGCTCGGTCAGCCCAGCCTCGGTCGCGAGCGCAAACAGCCGCGCTGTCCGCGGGTCTTTCCGGTGGACCCGGTGCCCGAATCCGCTGATCCGCGAGCCCGACGCCTTGATCTCCGCGACCAGCGCCGTCGCCGCCTCGTCGATCGACCGTCCCTCGGCCGCGGCATCCTCGATCAGCGACCCCAGTGTCCTTGCACAGTCCTCGATCGCCCCGCCGTGGTGCCGGTTGATCGACGCGATCCCCGACGCGACCGATTGCGAGAGTGACGCCCCGGTGCTCGCGACCGTCCGTGCTGACAAACACGAGGGCGGCGTCGCGCCGTGGTCGATGCTCGAGACCAACACCGCGTCCATGAGCCGTCCGACCGCGTCGCTGGGCAGCTCTCCCGTAAGAATCAGATACACCGCCGCGCCGAACGACACATTCCCCATCAGGTCGGCGATGTCGTAGCCCCGCACCGCGACCCGGTTGGGTTCGATCTTGGTCACCGCCGTCGTCCACACCGCGTCCCGCTCGGCAGCCGTCATCAGGCTCGAACCCCCAAGCCCGCGCAGCACCTCGGCCGTCGCGTCGGGAAGCTCGCCAAAGCTCTCCACCACCCTCGCCCCGGCGTCGCGCAATGCCGCGAGCTTGCCGGCGTGCGTCCCCTTGCCGCCCTCGATAATCGCCCCGGCGTGGCTGAACCGCGTGCCTTCCTTCGCCGCCTTGCCCCCGATGTACGCGATCACCGGCTTGGTCACCCGCCCCTCGCGCATCAGGTCCGCCAGGTCCTCTTCCTGCGACGAACCGATCTCGCCGAAGAGCACGATCGCCTCGGTCTGCGGGTCGGCCTCAAACCGCAGCGCCACATCGGGGATCCGCAGCCCCAGCACCGCGTCGCCGCCCACGTGCACGATCGTCGAGATCCTCACCCCCGCCCGCCCCAGGTAATAGCCCGTCGAGGAGGACATCCCCCCCGAGCGCGAGATGATCCCCACGCCCGCCGGGTTGCCAGGTTTGAACCACGCCCGCGCCGACTCGGCCCGCCCGCCGATCATCCCGACCACCGCCCGCCCCGGCGAGATGATCCCCAGCGTGTTGGGGCCGACAAACTCCGCCCCGTGTTCTTCCGCTGCCGCGGCGATCGCCATCGCGTCCCAGACCGGGACCCGGTCGGCGACCAGCACCACCAGCTTGACCCCCGCCTCGATCGCTTCGATCGCGGCGGGGCGGACCAGGTGCGCCGGCACAAACAGCACCGACACGTCGATCTCGCCGAGCGTTTCGACCGCGCTCTGCACCGTATCAAAGACCGGCAGCCCCAGCACCTCCTGCCCGCCCTTGCCCGGCGTCACCCCGCCCACGATGTTGGTGCCATACTCGCGCATCAGCTTCGCCCGCGCCCGTCCCTCGCGGCCGGTGATGCCCTGCACGATCACTTTCTTGGTTTCGTCGATCAGGATCGCCATGGTTCAGAGCACCTTCTTTCGGGACTCGCCCAGCCCGGGGATATCAAGCTCAAGGAACACGCCCTCGATCCCCATCCCCCGGCACTCGACCTCGCAGGCGATCAGTTCGCTGTCCTTCTTGGCGAGTTCCTCGGGCGACACCGCAAGCCCCGGCTCGCCCGCGTCGTCCCGCAACAACCCCGACGACTGCGCCACGATCGCCCCGGCGTTCTTCTTCCACGCCTCGGTGTCGATCCACAACCGACCGCCGTCGATCGGGAACGACGCCGCGCCCCCGGTGCCGACAAACCCCGGCCGCCTCGGCTCGCGGGGCTGCCACAACTTCCCGCCGCCGGCTTCAACCAGCGTCCCGAACCGCTCGGCGACAAACGCCGGCGTGTCCGTCTTGCGGTACCCCTCGATCGGTGTCGAGAGGTACGAGCGTGCCGCGTGCATGATCGCCACCGCCCGGTCCTCGGCGTTGCCGCCAAGTCGCACGACGATCGGGATGTCGATATCCAGCTCCCAGAACGCCTTGACCAGCCCGTAGGCCGACCAGAACTGCTCCTGGCTCGCGACCCCCGAGCCCGATCCAAAATAGCCGCAGAGGTCGGGTTGTTGCAGGATGATCCGGGCCGCCCGATAGACCTTCGCCGCCGAGGGGTTGCCGGAGGTGTCGGTAAAGTTGGCGATCGTGTACCCCTGGTTGACGATCGCGTCCATGGACATCATCGACCCGCCGCCGCCGGCGCCGTGGAACCCGACGAGCCCCTTGGCGCCATCCGCCGGCTCGCTCGCCATCTCGGCAAAGAAGAACGTCCCGCGGTGGTCGTCCTGCTCGATGTCGTAGGCGATCCGTTCGAGCGTGGTGGGGGGATGGTCGAGCTCGCGGGCGATCTCGATTCCAAACTCGGGATGCCGGAACACCGCATAGTCGTCGATCGTCGCCCGGCAGTCCAGCGCGATGAAGCGCCCCGCAGCGTCGAGCGCGAGAGGGTTGACCTCGAGCGACCGCGCGTCGGCGTCCCGGGCCGCGCCAAACAACCGTTCCATCGTGTCGAGAAACGCCGCACCCGTCGCGCCCTCCAGCCCTTGCTCTTTGGCAAACGCCTCGAGCGCCGCCCGGTCCGGCCCGTCATGCACCGAGCACCCGATCTGCGCCACCTCCTCGGCCCGCTCCTCGATCCCCGTCCCCCCGCTGGCGGCCAGCAAGAGCAGCGGCGCCCGCGTCCGGTCGTCCACCGTCAGGCTCACAAAGAACTCCCGCACAAACGGCAGGCACTCCTCGACAAGCACCTCGGTCACCGGGAAGTTGCCCACCCGCATCCCCAGCATCCGGTGCGCCTGGGCCGACGCCTCGTCGGGGGTGTCGGAAAACTCCACGCCCCCGATCGCCTTGCGGCCGGTCGTGAACGCCTGAATCTTCACCACCACCCTCCCCCCGAGATCCGCCGCCGCGGCCGCTGCTTCGTCCGGGGACCGCGCCACCACGCCCCTGGGGATCGTGATCCCCGCCCCGGCCAGGATGGACTTGGCCTGGTGTTCGTGCAATCGTGCCATCGATCAGGGTCCTCTCGCGTGCGGTCGCAAATGCAGAAGCGGTCGGGGAGCGGTGGGGGAGACTGGTTCAGGATCGGGCTGTGCAGAAGCCGAGCGGCATCATTGATGCACCCCCGCGAACCATCAAGGGCATCGACGCCGAGATTGCGTCTTGATTCGTCCCGCGACGGCATCGGTCTGGTCTGCGGCCGGGCCTGTATCTAATATATGCAGACCTGCGTGCTGCAATGTTTCTGTGTTCGGGTTTCTGCATCCCAAAGGGGGATTCCACACCGCGCGTGGCCGCGGGAATGAACCCCAGCCTCACAGGCCGGGCGAGTCGGTTTCGGCGTCCGCGTTGTTTGCGAGCCCCGCGATCCACGCCGCTGCCGCCCCGACTCCTGCCTCGGGCGGGTAGTACCGCAGCACATTCCCCACCGTCAGCAGCGCGTGCAGGCGGGTGTCCTCGGCCGGCGCGGGCAGCCCCGCCACCCCGAACCGGATCGTCTCCAGCGTCAGCCCGCCGAACCCTTCGCACGCGACGGTTGCAAGCAGCTCCGAGCCTCGCAGCTCACCGCCTTGGGACCACGCCGCGACCGACGCCACCCCGACCGTCATCAGTTCCACGAGCGACTCGATCGCCGAGGCTTCTTCTGCGCCCACCAGTTCTCCGTCGCGCACCCAGCCTTCCCCGTCCCGCTCGGCCCGCAACTCAGCGCCCGAAGGCAGCACCACCCGCAGCGCCCGCACGTCACTGGGCTCGGCCCGCAGCGCCCGCCGCGCGAGATAGAACGCCGGCTGCCGCACCAGGTCGCGCAGCCCCTCGGCGTCCACCGATGCGGTCAACGGCCCGAAGACAAACGACTGTTCCTCCGCAGAATCCGCCGCTCCCGTCCCCCGCCCCGTCCCCCGCCCCGCCTCCTGCACCGCGCTCAACAGCACCGGCACCCGCCCGCCCCCGCTCACCGGCCCCAGCGTCACGCACCGGTGCACCACCGACCGCGAAACCACCGTGCCGTTCCCCCCGTCCCCCCGGGCTTGGCGTTGCTCGGCGGTCAGCGAGATCGCGGTCGCGTCCCGTGGAGGCTCGGAGCGTGCTGCCCGTCCCTCGGCCATCGGCAGCATCTGCAACCCCCGCACCAGCTCATCGACCAGCGCGTCCTCGGCCGCTTCGTCAAAGGGCGACGCGATCCGCCAGCCGCCCCGCCGTTGTTCGAGCACCAGTGCGCCGCCCGGCTGCCCTCCTCCCGAGACGACCTCCACCCGAGTGACCTCCCCTTCGATCCCGGCAAACGCCCGCGCGTCGATCCACGCCAGGAATCCCTGCCCGCCCCCTCCCCCGCCCCCCAGCAGCATCCGGGGCAGCTCGTCGGTGGTTGAGTACGTCCGCGGCCCCTCGGGGCTCTCGACCGTCACCACCGCTCTGCCCCCCAGCGAGCCCCGCGGCAACCCGAGCGTGAACTCCGCGCCATCGCCCGCGGTCACCGTCAGCCGCGAACCGGCGGTGCCGGGTGCTTCGGTCTTTCCCGCACCGTCGCTGGACATCCCCCACATCCCCCGCATCCCCCGCAGCCGCTCGAGAATCCGCAGGAACGCCCGCACCCGGTCGGACCCTACCGGCCACCTGATCTCGGGTGCTCCGTTTTCCCCTTTCAGCCGCAGTTCCCACCGGTCGGCCGCGATCCCCATCCGCACCAGCCGCTGGCTGCCATGGTCTCCGGCCGCCAGCGTGACCTCGGTCACACCGCTCGGCGGGAAGGGCATCAGGGACTCGGGCCTCGCGTCGATCGTGTCCCGTTGCGGCATCAGCAGCAGGCTGAGCCCCAGGCAGATGACCGTGACCAGCAGGAGGATCGTGATGACTTTGCTTCGCAACACAAACTGAGTGTATCGGACGTGCGGTGTGGCTGTGGTGGTGGTGGTGGTGGTGTGGTGGGGGGGGATTGGTGGCCCGGCTCTCCGAGCCGGTCTTCGAGGGTGTGGAGCCCCCCCCACCAGCACAAAGTGCGCAGGACACGTTCCCGGGCGTCCGGAAAGCATTCCTGCGCGTCCACCAGACACCGTGTTGCGCAGAGGAAAGATCGTGTTGCGTCCAGCAAACTTCATGTTGGCATAGCAAACATTGTTGATGCTGGTCCAATAATGCAAGAACGCCGGGGTTTCCTGTGGAAAACAGGGAAAAAAGGAATCTCCTCCCTTTCGTAGAGCCCCTCGCGCGAGCGAGGGGACAATCCGTGAGCTGTCAATCAGAACCTACCCTCTGCTGCACCCACCGAGGCCCTCCAATGACTCTCCCGCCCCCCACTGATCCCCCCACTGATCCCCCCACATCTCTCCCCCCCCTCGTCGGCATCACCACCGACCTCGCCGACCACCCCAACGGCACCCGCGTCTTCACCTACCGCCACTACGCCGAGGCCGTCGCCGCAGCCGGGGGTATCCCGGTGCTCCTGCCCCCGATCGCCGAGACCGTCCGCGCGGTCGCCCCCCGCCTCGACGCCTTCGTCTTCACCGGCGGCGACGACCCCGGCACCGAGCCCTTCGGGTGTCCCACCGATCCCCGCACCACCCCCGTCCACCCCGACCGCCAACGGTTCGAGACCGACCTGCTCAGAACCCTCACCGAGCACCACCCCCACACCCCCGTCCTGGGCGTCTGCCTGGGCATGCAGATGCAGGCCCTCGTCGCCGGCGGCAGGCTCGATCAATACATGCCCGAGTCTCACCCCACCCACGCCGACCACTGGGAACAGGACCACCCGGTCAACCCGATCGGACCGATCGGCGACAATCCCCTCGCCCTCCCCCTCCCCCTCCCCCTCCGCGGCACCGTCCGCAGCAAACACCGCCAGGCCGTCGCCGACCCCGGATCGCTGACGGTCATCGCGGTCGCCCCAGACGGCGTGATCGAAGCGGTCTGCGACCCGGCCCGCCGGTTCTGGGTCGGGGTACAGTGGCACCCCGAACGCACCGGGGACGACGCGGTCGGGGCCGCCCTCTTCCGCCAGCTCGTCGCCGCCGCCACGCCCCGTTCTGGAGCCCCCCAATGCCGCCCCCAACAACCCCCACCCCCCCAACCACCCCCGACGACCTGATGCAGCAAGCCCTCCGCTCGATGCAGGCCGGGCGGTTCGCTCCCGCCATCGAGCTGCTCGACCGGGCCGTCGCGCTCGCGCCCGACAACGCCGACGCGCACCGGATGCTCGGCGAGTGCCGCTTCCGCGTCGGGCAGGTCGCCCCCGGCATCGAGGCGCTGCAGGCAGCGCTCCGCCTCGACCCGCAGAACGCCAAGGCGTGGTTCTCGATGGGCGCGGTCTTCGCGCTGACCAACCGCGCCAAGCCGGCCGCCGAGGCGTTTGCCAAGGTCGTCGAGCTCGAGCCGAACAACGCGGTCGCGCTGGCGTGCCTGGGCAAGAGCCAGCAGACCCTCGACCAGGTCGACGAGGCGATCGAGTCGTATCTGCGCGCCATCGAGCTCCAGCCCGACCACCTCGAAGCCCGCACCGACCTGGCCAACTGCTACCTGCACACCGGGCAGATCGACGAAGCGATCGCCGGGTTCCGCCGGGTCATCAAAGCAAAGCCCGACCACATCGCCGCCCTCGACTGCCTCTGCACCGCGATGAACTATCCCCAGGGGCTCGACCGCGAAGACGTCTTCGCGGCCCACAAAGCCTACGGCGACGCGGTGATGAAAATCCCCGCCAACACCCTCCCCGACCCGCCCGGCACGCCGCCGCCCGACCTCGATCCAGACCGCCCGCTCCGCGTCGGCTACCTCTCGGCCGACCTCTACGAACACTCGGTCGCCTACTTCACCCGGGCGTTGCTCGAGCACCGCGATGCGGCACAGTTCCAGACCTACTGCTACCACACGGGCACGACCCTCGACGCGGTCAGCGAAGAGCTCCGCGGCCTGACCGACAACTGGAGGCACGTCCGCGCGCTCAACGATGCACAACTCACCGCCAAGATCCGCGCCGACCGCATCGACATCCTCGTCGAGCTCACCGGGCACACCCAGCACTCCCGCCTCCAGATGCTCCGTGTCAAGCCGGCCCCGGTCGTGGTGACGTATCTGGGCTATCCCAACACCACCGGGCTGCCCACCATCGACTGCCGACTCGTTGACGGGCTGACCGACACGCCCGAGTCCGACAAGTACCACACCGAGAAGCTCGTCCGCCTCCCCGGCTGCTTTTTGTGCTACACGCCTCGGACTGATGCACCCCCGGTCGCGCCGTCGCCTTGCGTCGCCAACGGGTTCGTGACCTTCGGCTCGTTCAACGCGACCAAGAAGATCACGCCTCGGGTCTTCGCGCTCTGGTGCCGGGTTTTGCGTGAGGTCCCCACCGCGCGGCTCGTGCTCAAGGGGGCGGCGTTCTCGTCGCCCGTTGCGCTGGCGCGGTACGAAGCGATGCTCGCCGAGCACCAGATCGACCGCGACAGGGTCGATCTGCTCGGGCGGATCGCAGCAAAGAAGGACCACCTCGACGCCTACCGCCTGCTCGATATCGGGCTCGACCCCTTCCCCTACAACGGCACGACCACGACGTGCGAGGCGCTGTGGATGGGTGTCCCCGTGGTGACCCTCGCCGGGGAGAACCACGCCAGCCGGGTCGGGCTCTCGCTGCTGACGGCGGTCGGCACGCCCGAACTGGTCGGCTTCGACGAGGACTCGTTTGTGCGCGCAGCGGCCGGGCTTGCGGGTGATACCGAACGCTTGCGATCGCTCCGCACCACCATGCGCGACCGCGTGGCGGCGTCCCCTCTCTGCGACGGCCCGGGGTTTCTGCAACGCCTCGAAGCCGCGTACCGGGCGATGTGGAGAGATGCGGTAAGCGCTCGCGGGTAGCGGGCATTGCGGTGTTGGGGGGTGTTGGGGGGTGTTGGGTGGGGGGTGTTGAGCAGATGCGGCGTCCCCTCGCTTGCGCAAGGGGCTCTACTTTACTTTGCGTGTAGTCTCTCGATAGAGCCCCGGGCGCGAGCGAGGGGACAACTCCGATCCCCTCGCGCGAGCGAGGGGACATGGGTTAGAGCAACTCGGTCGAGTCGCGGACGCCGAGGGTGGTGTAGATATCCCGTGTTGCCCGCGAGCGGTTGAGGGTGTAGAAGTGGATGCCGTCGACCTCGTGGTCGAGCAGGTCGCGGCACTGTTCGGTCGCCCAGTGGACGCCCACCCGCTGGACGGCCTCGGCGTCGCCGCCGGTGCGTCGGATCGCGCGGATGACCGAGGCCGGGAAACGTGCTCCGAGTGCCAGCTCCGCCATCCTTGCCATCCCCGGCGCCGAGGTGATGGGCATGATCCCGGCGATGATGGGGACCCCGATCCCCGCGAGCCGACACCGGTCGCGGAAGTCGTAGAAGTCGCGGTTGTCAAAGAACAGCTGCGTGATGATGAAGTCGGCGCCGGCGTCCACCTTGGCTTTGAGCAGGTCGAGTTCGAGCAGGCGGTTGGGCGTCTCGGGGTGCCCCTCGGGGAACCCGGCGACCCCGATCCCGAAGCCGTCGGGGTCGGGGTGGGCCCCGGTGTCGTTGAAGCGGCGGATCGCTTTGACCAGATCGGCCGCGCGGGCGAAGGCGTCCCGGTCACGGCTGAATCCGGGGTCGTCCTTGGGCGGGTCCCCCCGCAGCGCGAGAATATTCCCGATCGCGTGCCTGGCGTACCGCTCGAGGATCGCGTGGATCTCGGCTTCGGTGTGCCCCAGGCAGGTCAGGTGAGGCATCGGGTTGAGCCCGGTCTCGTCCCGGAGGCGGACGACCAGGTCGTTGGTGACCTCGCGGGTCGAACCCCCAGCACCGTACGTCACACTGACAAACGTGGGGCGGAGTGTTTCCAGCTCGGCGATCGAGTCGAACAGCCGACCGGCGGCTTCGGGGCTCTTGGGGGGGAAGAACTCGAACGAGAACGTGGTTCGCTGGCGTTGGAAGATGTCGCGGATGTGCATGGGTTGCTCGGGAATCCTGATCCTTGACCGCGCCCGAGGCGTTCGCAAGCCCAAACCCGGACATGAATCCAAACTGTCGTTGGAATCCGGCGGGGAATCGAGTATTCTGTTGGTGTATCGGAGGTTCAAGGGGGTCAGCCCGAGCCGATGTCACGATTGATCAAACAGCCACAGGTCCTCCGGGCCGGGGCTGTCGCCCGATTCCGAGGGAGAGCCATGCGACCGAGGTCATACGTATTCCGTTCATTCTGCCTCTCCGGCGGCCGGTCTGGTGGGGCCGGCGGAGGGGGGGGCGGCTTCACACTCATCGAGCTGCTGGTGGTGATCGCGATCATCGCGCTGCTGATCGGCATCCTGCTGCCGGCGCTGGGCAAGGCGCGGCAGTCGGCGCGCACCACGGTCTGCGCCAGCAGCCTCCGCCAGATCACGCTCGGCTGGGCGATCTACGCCAACGAGTGGGACGACATCTCCGTTCCGGGGCAGGTCGGGCGGTACGCCGATGAGCGCAAGAACATCTACCACGTCGGCAACGGCGAGCAGTACCGCCCCCGCTGGTACGTCCAGATGGGAGCGGCGGCGGGGTTCTACGCGCTTGTCAATCCGTCCACCGATCGGGACACCGAGCACTCTGCACAGGTCAACAACGAGATATTTCTCTGCGACGAGACCGACGGCTGGACGAGCACCCGCAACAGCCCGTACGGGTACAACTACCAGTTCCTCGGCAACGCGCGCTTTGGCAATCGGGGTGAGTCCGAGGGGTTCGTCAAGTTCCCCGTCCGGACGAGCTCGATCGACGCCTCGGGGACCGTGCTCGCCGCCGATTCGCTGGGGAGTGCCGCGGGGAAGCCGGCGATCGAACGCACCGAGAACCTTGCCAACGGCGAGCGCGACTCGGCGCTCCGCGCGCGCGGCGGGCACGGCTATGCCCTGGACCCGCCCCGGTTGCGGCCCGACGGCGACTTCTGCGATCCCCAGTTTCCTTCACCCGAGAACCGCTCTGCGCCCGACGAACGCCACGGCACCAAGACCAACGCCTCGTTCTGCGACGGGCACGTCGAGACCACCACACTCACAGAACTCGGCTATGTCGTCGATGGGGAGGGCGCGGTCGCGGCGTTTGACCCCAACGCCAGCAACGCCAAGTTCAGCGGCGGGCGGCGTGACGACGACGTGACCGACGTCGACTGAATCACACTGGATCGATTATCGCAGCGCGTTGGAGAACGCGGCTTCCTGAATCGGGGTTACCGCTTCGAGCACGCGCTTGAGCACCGTCGCCGGCGAGCCGATCGCGTCCACCCGGTGCACGATGTCGCTGGGGTATTCCGCGAGCAGAGGCGCGGTGTCTTCTTCGAAGATCTGCAGCCGGCGTCTGATGACGGCTTCCTGGGCGTCGTCGGCCCGTCCTTCTTTGAGCGCGCGCCCGCGGAGGCGGTCCAGCATCTCCTTCTGGTTTTTCGCCTGCAACAGCACGATGCCGAGCACGTCGACGTGCGCCGCCATCAACTCGGTCTGTTTGACGTTCCGCGGGATGCCGTCGAGCACGAGAAGTTCGTTGAAGGGGTGGTAGAGCCCGAGCGTCCACTGCGCCTGCATGCACTTGCGCCAGAGGTCCACCGTGAGCTCGTCGGGGACCAGCTCGCCGCGCACGGAGTAGGACTGGAACGTCTTGCCGACGTCCGAGTACGGGTCGAGGTTGCGGAACATCTCTCCGGTCGAGAAATGATGGAACCCGGGAATGCTCCCGAGCATGGTGCCTTGGGTGCCTTTCCCGGCACCGGGTGCGCCAAAGAGCAGAACGGTCCGATACTTCGCTGGCACGCTGGGTCTCCGAGGTCTCGAACAAGAGTCTGCCCGATCGGATCGGGTGGGCACTGTAGACCCGCTATCGGCCGATCGACCGCCCGACAATGGTCGGATATCACGAGTTGTGTCTGCTCCAAGAAAGACGCCCCGCGAGCAAATCGCGGGGCGTCAGGGTCTTGGTCTGAATAGGGCCGCTGCGGGGGCGTGAGGGGCGTGAGGGGCGTGGGAAAATCAGCCCGCGGCTTCGATGACTTCCTTTGCCATGCTGGCGGGCATGGCGCGGTATTCGAGGAACTCCATGGTCGAGGAGGCCCGCCCCTGGCTCATGCCGCGCAGGGTGGTGGTGTATCCGAACATCTGCGACAGGGGCACCTCGGCGGTGATGGCTTTGACGACGCCGCGGTCCTCGGTGTCCACAATCATGCCGCGGCGTGAACTGAGGTCGCCGGTGACGTTGCCGATGTAATCTTCGGGGGAGATCACGACCACCTTCATGATCGGCTCGAGCAGGACAGAGCCCGCCCGGGCGACCGCTTCTCGCAGCGCCAGCCGACCTGCTTGCTCGAACGCGACCTGGGAGGAGTCGACCGAGTGGCTTGAGCCGTCGACCAGCGTCACCTTGACGTTGATCAGCGGGTAGCCGGCGGTGATGCCGCCGAGCGCGGTCTGGCGGATACCGACTTCGACCGAGGGGATGAATTCCCTGGGGATGGATCCGCCGACGATGCCGTTCTTGAACGCGATGCTCTCGGTGAACTTCAGCTCTTCGGCTTGGGCCTGGGCTTCGGTGCAGGGCTCGATGTCGATCGTGCAATCGCCGAACTGCCCGCGGCCGCCGGTCTGCTTGACGAACTTGCCGCGGACGTTCTTGGCCGGGCCTTGGATCGTTTCGCGGTAGGACACGCGGGGCTTGCCCACGTCACACCCGACCTTGAGGTCTCGGGTGAGCTTGTTTTTGATGATCTCGAGGTGCAACTCGCCCATGCCGGCGATGATGGTCTGCCCGGTTTCGTCGTCGTAGTGGGATCGGAAGGAGGGATCCTCGCGGCGGATGATGCCGAGGGCTTCGGAGAGTCTGCGTTTGTCGTCTGCGCTGTGGGGCTCGATCGACATCGAGATCACGGGCTCGGGGAAGGACATCCGCTCGAGCACGATCGGATCGTCGGCGTCGCAGAGGGTGTCGCCGGTGTACGAGTCCTTCACGCCGATGACCGCGACGATCGCGCCGCAGGTTGCTTCGTCGAGCGGGATGCGGTTTTGTGCGTGCATCTCGAAGATGCGGCTGACGTTTTCCTTTTTGCCGTTGACGGGGTTGAGCAGGCGGCTGCCTTTCTTGAGGGTGCCTGAGTAGATTCGGAGGTAGGTCAGGTCGCCGTGAGAATCGTTGACGACCTTGAACACCAGCGCAGACAACGGGGCGTCGTCGTCGTGGGGGCGGGTGAGCTTGGTGTCGGGGTCCCGGGGGGCGGTCCCCTCGACCTCGTCGACCTCATCGGGAGCGGGGAGGTAGTCGATGATTCCGTCGAGCAGTCGCTGCACGCCAACATTGCGCAATGCGGCACCGCAGAACGTCGGGTTGCACCGGCGTTCGATCGTGCCCTTGCGGATTGCGCTGCGGATCTCGTCGACCGTGATGCTCGATTCGTCCTCGAGGTACTTCTCCATGAGTGTGTCGTCGAGTTCGGCGGCCATCTCGACGAGGAGGTGGTGCCACTCGGTCGCTTTGGCGAGCAGGGATTCGGGGATATCTTTCTCCGTCACCACCGCGCCCTTTTCGTCGGCGTCAAAGTAGTACGCCTTCATGCCGAGCAGGTCGATGATGCCTTGGAGCTCGTTGCCCGACCCGATGGGGTACTGCACCGCGATCGGGTTGGCGCCCAGTCGTTCCTTGATTGTGTTGAAGCTGAACTCGAAATCGGCGCCGAGTTTGTCCATTTTGTTGATAAAGCAGAGGCGGGGCACCTCGTAGCGGTCGGCCTGTCGCCAGACGGTCTCGGATTGGGCTTCGACGCCTTCTTTGCCGTCGAAGACCGCGACCGCGCCGTCGAGCACACGGAGGGAGCGTTCGACCTCGATGGTGAAGTCGACGTGCCCGGGGGTGTCGATGAGGTTGACCTGGTACTCGACGTCGTCGCGGATCCACGGGCAGGTGGTCGCGGCCGACTGGATGGTGATCCCTCGGTCCTGCTCTTCGGCGAGGAAGTCCATGGTGGCGGTGCCCTCGTGGACCTCGCCCATTTTGTAGTTTTTGCCGGTGTAGTAGAGGATGCGTTCGGTGACGGTTGTCTTGCCCGCGTCGATGTGCGCGCAGACCCCGATGTTGCGGATGTGTGAAAGGTCGGTAGCCATGATCGTCGTCCTCTGTCTGGTCGGTCAGCGGTGCGTGACTGCCTGCCGTTCCGGCTCACAAGCCGGAATCAGGAAGTCGGAATCTCTCTCGCCGCAGCCTGGGGCTGTGGGTTGGGTCTACTCACGGTGTATCGAAGCGTGGAGGGGCAGGCTGCCGGAGAAGAAGGCTCGTAGAACTCGGTCGCGTCAAAGGCTTTCCCAGAAAGCACTACCCCGAGAGGCCGGAATGTCCAAATCGTCGTCCATGGGACGGGTTCCCGAGTTGTTCCAGAGCGAGCCGGGTTCGGCGGAAAGGACCGCCTGCCCTGTATTTCGACCGAACGATACCCCCGGAGCCAACGGAATCAAGGGTTCCGGGCAAGTTCACGCAGCATTTGCACTTGCGATTCGGTCAGCCCGGCGAGGGGGTCGAGCCGCCGCAAGGCGTGGAGTTCCAGTGCCTTTGAGGCCCACCGGGCGGCGGCCGGGCGATCCCCTGCGTCGCGGAAACGGAGCGCCAGTTGGCGAGCGAGGTCGGGGCTGAACGGGGAGCGTGTCGCGGCCTGTTCCAGGGGTTTCAGGTCCGAGAACGGCTTGGCAGCCGTGCGGTCTGGTGCCAGGCTCTCGGCTTGGCGGAGCGCACCGGCCCAGCGCCGGTAGGCCGAGCTGTCGGTGGGCCAGCGTTCGGCGGCCCACGCGGCGAGGTCGATGGCTGCCTGCGCCGCCCGGGCGGGGTCGGCATCGTTGGTGCTTTGGGCGCGAGCTCGCAGGGCTGCCTCAGCGGCTCGCGTGCGCAACGCCGCCCGGGCGGTCGCGCGGCTCGGGGTGCTCGGGGTTCGGGCGAGCCGTTCCAGCGCGTCGGCCGCGTCGGCTGCGGTGCGGAGTCGCAGGAGGTCAACTGCCCGCCCGACGCCCTCGGGGGTCATCGGTACCGGTTGTCCGAGCAGTTCGGCGAGGTCGGCGACGAGGTCGGCGGGAGATTCGTCCGAAGCACCGGCGGCCCGGGCATCGAACCGTTGCACGAGCCGCGTGGCTTCGGTGGCGCGGGCGGCGGCGTGCTGTAAACCCCGTTGCCAGGTCCAGACCGGCACCGTGGCGACCGCGACCGCCAGTGCAATCGCGAGCACTTCGATCGCGCCGAAGAGCAGCAACCGGCGGTGAGGCGATCGGGTGCGTGCAGGAGCGGTATCGGGGGAGGTTGGATCTTTCCAGACGCCTGGCCCTCGTCCGGCGGCCCCGGCGCCGGCCCCGAGGACGATCAGCAGCCATCCGGCGGCCGAGAGGTCGGTCCCGGTCAGTTCGATCTGGGCGTGGACCAGCACCGCGAGCCCGGCTGCGAGCAGTCCGGCCCGCGTCATCGAGGCCCCGGCGGGTGACTTTGCGACCGTCAGCAGCGCCGCGCCGAGCCCGAGCCAGAGGAGCCCGAACCCGGCGAGCTTGGTCAGGCCGTCGAGTAGGAGCAGGCTGAAGGCGTCGGGCATCGTGGCGGCGGTGGGGAGGGTCTCGCGCCCGAATGCGATGAGTGAGCTGGCGACAACGACGATCAGAAGACCGGCGAATCCGCCGCCGACGAGGCCGTAACGGGTGCTGCCTTTCGGGGGCGCTTTGTCGCCGGCTTTGTCGTTGGTTTCGCTTTCGCTTGTCGTGCCTGCGACCAGTGTTTGTCCGATCCGGGCTGCCATGAGCACGATGACGCCGATCCATGCAAGCCCGAAGGCGCCGAGCATGGAGAGGTAGTCAAAGAACATGCTGTGTGGGCTGGAGACTTCTTCGGGGCTGAGCGGGTTTTTTGCGAGCAGGTAGGCGGACTGGAAGCCGTCGGGCCCGACGCCCCAGAGCGGGTGGTCGGCAAAGATCGCGGTCGCGGCTTGAAGATAGAACCAGCGGAAGAGGATGCTCAGCTCGCCGATCTGCTCGCCGATCATGCCTCGGAGGGCGACAGCCAGGAGTGCGGCGACGAGGAGGCCCGGCCCGATCCACCAGCCCAGCCGCCCCGAGCCGAGGCGCTCGAACATTCGCTGCATCGCGGCGGGGAAGCGATCCCGCATGAGCGTCACCCCGAGCAACGCCATCCCCAGGACGAGCGCTGCGGCTGCGCCTTTGGGCAGCACGCCGCCGGCGGGGACCGCGATTACGACGCCGCCGACGGCGAGGGCGGTTCCGGCGAGCAGGCCGAGGAATCGGTAGAGGTTGGGGCGTTGGCCGGTTGTCCAGAGCCGTTCGCGCACCGCGGCGGCGAGCCCCCCGGCGAACATGAGCGTGCAGCCGACCATGACCGAGGCGTAGACGTTTGACATGGCAAACCAGGCTGAGGCTTCGGGCTGGAGGAGGCGGCGCTCGAAGAGGCGGGCGGTCGCTGAGCCTTCGGTCCAGCCGTGGGAGGCGAGGAACGCGGCTCGGTCGGCGCGGAACTCTTCGACGAGCAGCGGGTGTTCGCTGTAGACCTGGAGGGCGGCCCGCAGCACGAGGGGGCCGGCGAGCCCGGCGCAGCAGGCGATGACCAGGGCCCGTTCGGCGGGGTGTCGGCAGGCGAGCATCGCGGCGAGCCCGCCGGCGATCGCGGCGATCCAAACCGAGAGGGTGTTGGCGTTTTCGACGCAGGCGGTCGGCCCGATCCATCCGTGCCACGCGACGGCGGGCAAGCCCAGCCCCGCGAGCATGAGCACGACGCCGAACCCGCGCGGGAGTGTTTCATTCGCCCGCCGGGCCGCAAGGAGCACCAGTGCCAACCCGATCAGCGGCAGCAGGGCGAGGGCCATCGAGTGCGCCGGGCCGAGGCCGTTGAAGGGGGCGGCGGTGGTCAGCGGGTCGAGGCTCCAGCCCGGGAGGGGGTCGGTGGTGGTGACGACCCGGGCGCAGACGCCGACGAGCACGAGCACCAGCCCGGCGCGGCGGAGTTTGGCTTGGGCTTTGGGCGCACCTGCTTTGGGTGGAAGGCGGGTCATTGCTCGTTGCCTCTGCCCCCGTTCTCGCGCCCGCTCGTCGCTGCCTCGGCAAACGCCAGCGCCAGCAGCGTCAGCACGATTTGCAGCCCGATCAGGATCGCCTGCCAGGGTTCGAGCGAGCCGAGGACGATCCCCGAGACGCCGGTGATCGCGGTGAGGCTGCAAATGAGCCCGACGGCGGCGGGTTTGGTAAAGCCGCGGCGGACCAGCCGGTGGGAGAGGTGTTGCTGGTCGCCGACGAAGGGGCTGCGTCCCTGGCTGAGCCGGACGATCGAGACGGTGGCAAAGTCGTAGAGCGGGACGGCGAGCACCGCCAGCGGCATGAAGACGCCGTACCACCCGCCGGCGAGCATCCCGTCGGCGGGGTCGTAGTAGGTGGTCCGCACGGTGAGGAAGGCGAGGGTGAACCCGACGACCAGCGAGCCGCCGTCGCCGAGAAAGATGCGGGCGGGGGGCAGGTTGAAGGCGAGAAACCCGAGCGTCGCGCCGACGAGCAGGGCGAGTGTCGCGGCGATGAACCACTGGCCGTTGAGGAGGGCCGCGGCGAGAAAGCAGGCCCCGGCGATGGTGGTGACACCGGCGCAGAGGCCGTCCATGTTGTCGATGAAGTTGAGGGCGTTGGTGACCAGCCCGATCCAGAGTACGGTGATCACGACCGAGAGCCAGATGCCCCCGGCGGGCCCGTCGAGGAGCATGAACATTCGGGTGTCGGTGACGAGTGTCATCGCGGCGGCGCAGCCGAGGATGACGACGAGCTTGACCCATGGGCCGAGCGCCCTTCGGTCGTCGATGAGCCCGAGCAGGTGGAGGATGGTGAGGCAGGCCAGGAGCGTGAGGGCGGGTGGGGTCCGCTCGGCGATGCCGGGCAGGTGTTCGGCGAGTGCGGGGATGCGGCTGGTGAAGAAGTCGGTCGCGCCGAGCCTGACCGCGAGCAGCCCGGCGGCCAGGGGCAGGGCGATCCCGGCGAAGACCGCGATGCCGCCGGTGTTGGGGACCTGGCGGAGGTCGGGCTTGATATGCCCGCCGGACCCGGCCGAGTCGTAGGTTTTGAAGCGGTGCCCGAGCCTGACCAGCAGCCCGGTGAGAGGCAGCGAGATCGCCAGAGCCAGAAGGAGGAGGGTGAGACTGAGCCAGATCATGTGTGGGGAGTGTATGGGATGATTCCACAACGTGACAGAGTGCGATTGTTCTGGAATCCTCTGGTGTTCATGGAAGGGGCCTCCACATAAGAAGGGGCCTCCAAATGATGGGCCATGCGATCGGGAATACTCGTGGCGGTGCAACTTGGTGGGGCATTGTTGCTGTCTGCTTTTTCGAGGCAACGCTGCTGTGACTCTTCTCACACGAGTCGTATGCCCAGCCGGGTCAACCGGATCATCCAATCCTGCCGATCAACATGTCCGA
Organism: Planctomycetota bacterium; assembly: GCA_030950285.1. Classification (GTDB taxonomy): domain Bacteria; phylum Planctomycetota; class Phycisphaerae; order Phycisphaerales; family UBA1924; genus PNC22. The sequence goes on from JAUZRR010000037.1 coordinate 121,818, forward strand.
CCCCGATGGTGACGGTGTGGCAGGCACTATCGTTCGCGATATTGTTTAGAACAACGAGGAGCCGGTGCGTGTCGGCGGAACGTGGTGGAACGGCGTATCGGGTGGTTCACATGGTGCCGCCGGGTTGTTGCCAGATATGAGAAATTGGCCGAGAGTTACCTTGCCATGGTCACTTTCGGCATGATCCAATGCGGCAACCGCTTGCTGGAGCCGTCCGGACAGAACCTCAAGCCAGTGTCGCGATCAGCCATCTCGTATAGGGGCACAATGGTAGAGTTCTTGGTCATGCGTTCGTCCGCGATGCGCAAATCCGGACTGTCGTGTTCGAGGTCTATCGGCAGGGTTTTTCAGTCATCAGGCGCGAAGTGGAAGCCAGAGCCCAGGGATAGGGGCTTGGTTTGATCGAGGAACAATGTGGGAGAGCGAGATCGGCGGTGATCCACGACCCGGGCCGGAGAGCCACGAAGGTTTCTGAGACAACCTTTCTCTTGCTCCGTGCTCGTCTAGCAGCCGGAGTTGAACGCATTGAGGAAGAACAGCACGTCGAGTGTGTTGACCGCGCCGTCGAGGTTGACATCGGCGGCCGATTCTCCGGCGGCCCAGGCGTTGAGGAACTCGAGCACGTCGAGTGTGTTGATGTTGCCGTCGCCGTTGAAGTCTGCGACGCCGGTGGTTTGGAGGATTGCCGGGAAGGTGTCGGACTGGGTTTGCCCGTTGGCGTTGAAGGCATTGACCCCCCAGAAGTAGATGGTGCACGGTTCGAGGACGGGGCCGTTGATTTGGTAGTTTGGGTCTGTGAGGTCGGGGACCTGGAGCACGATGTCGGTCATCCCGGCGTCGGTGGCAATGGTGATGGTGTAGGTGTCCGCGCCGCTGGCGGCGTCCCAGGTGTAGAGGCTCTCGCGGTCGGTGTCTGTCGCGCCGTCGGCGGGCGAAACAAGGTCAAACGAACCGGGGGGCGATTCGTTGTCGGTGGGCAGGATGAAGTCCACGATGACGGGCCGGTGGTCGGACGCGGTGTTGCTGGCGAGCAGGGGGTTGGGGTTTTGGGGTGTGGGGAAGTTGAGGAGCTCGGGCGGGAACTTGCCCGAGGGGATCGCCGAGGAGAGGAAGATAAACTCGCGTGCGGGGGTGGCGATGCTGTCCCACGCGGCGATGTAGTCGAGTTTGCTCGAGGACTGGGTGGTGCGGCTGCCCGAGAAGTACTCGCGGGCGTCGTCGTAGCGGGCGTCGGAGCCGTCGCGGTCGGTGCCGTCGTTGCCGCCGAGGCTCCCGCCGCGGGCGAACCAGTCGGCCGGGCCGACGGTACCGCCGTTGCGTTGTTCGTCCTCGTTCCAGTCGCCGCCCCAGATGACGGGGGTGTTGGCGTCGAGGATGTTGGTGGCGTTGGGGTTGTCTGCGATTTTGTCGTTGGGGTCTGGTGTGCCGGTGCCTGCGCCGCCGAGCATGTAGTAGATGTAGTAGCCGACGTTGCGGGCCGAGCGGACGCGGTCGTTGTGGTCGCTCGAGCCGCCTCCGGCCTTGAGGTGGGCGTTGCCGACGACGAGGTCGCCGGGGTAGATGTTGTCGGGGAGGTCGATCTCGGCAAACTGGTAGCCGCGGATCCCGCCGTTGCCGCCTTGGGCCCATTGGTCGGGGGCGACAAAGGGGATGTCCGAGAGCGTGGATTTGTTGTCGCCGTTGAGGTCGGTGAATGGGTAGCGGCTGAGGATGATGTTGCGGTTGAACCCGTCGTTGCTCGAGGAGACAAAGACGTAGGGCATGTCGAAGCCCGGGGCGTACTTCTGGACGTAGGAGGTGACGTTGCCGCCCTCGAAGGGGTCATTGCCGCCGTGGAGGAAGAGGTCGACGACGGCGGTGAGTGTGGTGACCGAGTCGACTCCTGATCCGGTGCCGTTGCCGGAGTTGTCGCCGGTTTCTTGCAGGATCAGAATGTCGGGCTGCATGGAGGCGACGATGCAAACCAGAGCGTGCCAGTCGCCGAACTGTTCTCGTTTGTCGGTCGCGGAGGAGCAGATGGAGTCCTGGACGTTCCAGGTCATGACACGGAGGTGGTCCGGGTCTGACTTACCCCACTGGCCGTTGTCTGGGTCCCACTGGGCGTTGGCGGCCGGGACGGCTGTGAGCAGGGCAAAGACAAATCCGAGGAACGTGGTGCGGTTGCGGCGGGGGTTCATGGGGCTTTGCTCCCTTTCGGGCGAGGGCGTGGCGGGCGCGGGGCTGTTGAACAAACAGGCTCGGGGTTTCTGCAAAGCCGCACCCCCGTCTTTGGACAGGGGTGCGGGGAAGTGGACCGTTTCAACCGGCAGCGTTAGCGGCAGGCGTTCCAGAGGTTCAGGAAGCAGATGACGTCCTGGGTGTTGACGTTGCTGTCCTGGTTGCAGTCGGCACCGGCGTTGCCGGCGTTCCAGTCGTTGAGGAACGCGATGACGTCCTGGGTGTTGACAGCGTTGTCGTTGTTGTAGTCGGCGTAGCCGCAGGGGTCGGCGGCACCGGTGCCGGTGATGAGCAGTGCGGTGCGGTAGTTCTCGTCGAAGGCGTTGTCGAAGAAGCCGTCGCCGTCGGTGTCGTAGGTGATGCGTGCGTTGAGGACCAGCCCGCCGAGTGCGCGGGGGTCTGTGGCGCCGTCGAGGTCACTCTGCGCGGTGCCGGCCCAGCAGTCGCCGGTGACGTTGCTGCCGAAGAATCCGCCCGAGGAGAGTGAGTTGAAGTCGGCGATGTCGATAAAGGTGATGGCGTAGGGGGTGCCCGAGTTGTTGCCCATGTAGACATCGCCGCTGGTGGCGATGAGTTCGAGTTCGTAGCTGAATGTTGCTTCGTCGTAGACAGCGCGGAGGAGGGCGACATCGAAGTCGCTGCCCAGGTCGCCGAAGAGCTCGACAGCGGCGACGAAGTAGACGTTGCCGGCACAGTCGATGGCGGGCTGCCCGATCGAGGGGCCGAGGGGGTCGCCGCCGGTGACCTCAAAGAGCCCGGACATGACGCCGATGGTGGCGCCGCCGGGGCCGTCCTTGACGACCTTGCCCGTGTCGGTTATGGCGTCGTAGTAGCCGGCGAGGGTCCAGACGGTGGTTCCGGTGGCGGGGTCGTGCTTGGCGACGACGACGGCGTTGGCCGGGTTGTTGGAGCCGCCGATGAGGTCGTTGTAGGCGGTGGTGGCGGCGAGGCGGTCGCCGTTGGGCGCGACAGCGAGCGCGACCGAGCCGGTACCGCCGCGGAAGGGGGTCTGGCTGAGGTAGCCGTCGAGTGCCCAGCCGTCGTCGGGGTCGTTGATGTCGTCTTCGATGAAGAAGCCGTCGCTGTTGTCGGTGACCATGCCGGACTGGCCGGGAGCGGCGGGCATGACGAGCAACGCGCCGGGGTTGAGGACGTTGCCGTTGTTGTCGACGTCCCAGACGCTGATGGCGTCGGTCGGGCCGGGGTTCACGGTTTTGCTGAGGACCGAGTGTGTTGCAACGGCGTCGGGGTTGCTGAACCACGGGCGGAGGCTGACGCCGTTGGTCCCGCGTGAGGTGGCGGCGCCCTGAAGGTACGCGCCGCTGGCGACAACGACGCCGGGGGCAACCTCGTAGGCGTACTGACTGTTGAAGTTCATGCCGCCGTAGACCGGGCGGCCGGCGGTGCTCTCGGCCAGAGCGTTGGGCACGGGGTGGGTGGTGGCGCTGTTGGCGACGAGCCAGTCGCCGGCGTCGCTGGCGCCGGCGTTGTCGATGACGTTGAGCGTGCCGCAGGTTCGGCTGAGGATGTTGACGCGGAAGATGTTGTTGCCGGTGATGGGGTTGGGCCCGGAGACGCCGAAGTCGTCGGCGCGGAAGTGGGCGTTGCCGTTGGCGTCGATGACGCCGAACCCGAACTGGGCGGTGTTGCCGAAGCCGTCGGCGCCGTTGACGGCGGTGCTGACGCGGGTGACGTAGAAGCGGGACTCGTTGGCGGGGTCAACGTTGACGACCGCGGCGGTGATGCCGTTGTAGTTGCTGCCCTCGGCGCTGGTGCCAAAGTCGGCAAAGCCCAGCGCCATCTGCATGCTCATGCCCGAGGGCGAGACGCTGCCGGGGGCGGTGTTGATGAGGTCGTTGATGCCTGCGCCGGGGGTGCTCCAGAGCTGGTAGGTCGCGGAGGGGTAGTCGGCGACCTCGATCATGTCGTGGCTGATCGCCTGGGCGGAGATAAGGTTGTTGAAGAACCCACTCAGCGGCATGCGCGGGCCCTTGACGACCGGGGCGATCTGCAGCGGGGTGCCCCATGAGCCGAGGAAGCCGGTTGCGTCAACGACGTAGGCGTTGCACGATTCGGCGGCGTCGTAGACCTCGAGCGCGTCGCCCGGCAGGACGCCGGCGGGGGAGACGCTGTCCTGGGCCATCGCGGAGGTGGCCAGGCCGCAGGCGGCAACGGTCAGGGCGAGTCGGTGTGTCAGGTTCATCTTCTTCTGCTCCTTGGGTGCGTGGGGGGTGCGTGGGGTGTGTGGGGTGTGTGTCTTCTCTCTGCCATGGGTTCGGGTTGCCCGGGTATTGACAACAGCACCGACACCCGCCGGAGGCGCGAACCGCCAGCGAAGGGAACACATGATGCTGTGCCTCAGACCCGAGATACCTCTCAATCGAAACGTGCTGCGCTGCTCTTCGGTGAATCGGAGAGCCTCTCTCTTCCGGCACAGTGTATCTGGCTCAAGGGCCTCGGCAAATCGTGCGCATCGCGGGGCCGCCGCTCCAAGCGCAAAATTCATATTTCGTGGAAAGTGGGGGAATCTGCGCAGGCTACCGGACCGAACCCATTGCGCTGCACAGCGCCCCGGCGAGGCGGGCGTTGGCCTCGGCCAGGGCGATATTGGCTCTGAGGGAAGCGCCACCTGAGCGGGTGTGAATCTGGGCAAGCATGGCGGGCGTGGCGTTCCGGCCGGTGGTGGTGGTTGGGGTGGCACGGGCGAGCAGAGCCTCCCATGCTTCGCTGCTCATTGCTTCGGCCTCGGGGCAGGGGTTGGCGACGACCACGCCCCGGCCGGTGCGGGCCAGCTCGGCGCTGACATAGGTAGCCAGGTCCTTGGCATCGTCGAACCGGGCATCGAGGGGGATGTTGGTCTGGCGGACGTAGAAGGCCGGGAAGGTGTCGGTGCGGTAGCCGACGACGGGGACGCCGAGGGTTTCGAGCAGTTCCCGGGTGGCGGCGACGTCGAGGATGGATTTCACGCCGCTGGTGACGACCGCGACCGGGCAGCGGGCGAGGGTGCCCAGGTCGGCGCTGATGTCGAGGGTGGAGGCGAATCCTCGGTGGACGCCTCCGATGCCGCCGGTTGCCATGACACGGATGCCGGCGCGGGCGGCGAGTTCGACGGTGGTGCTGACGGTGGTCGCCCCGTGCTGCTTGCGGTGGAGGATGATGCCGAGGTTGGCGGTGTTGACCTTTTCGACGCGTCCCCCCCCCCCGGCTTCAAGGAGTGTGGTGAGTTCGTCGTCGGTGAGCCCGACGATGGGGCGCCCGGCGACGATGCCGACCAGTGCCGGTTCCCCTCCACCAGCGCGGACCGCGTCGGCGAGGCGTTTGGCGAGGGGGGCGGCCTCGGGCTGAGGGACGCCATGGACCAGCAGCGTGGTTTCCAGCGCGACGAATCCGGACCCGGCTCGGTTGAGGAGTTGCATGGACAAGTATGGCAGTCCCGAGGTGTGACGTGATGCTGGCACGACAAGTTTCAGAGAGTATGGACGCCGACACTGAGCAGGCGCAGCGGGTGAAGTGTCGGGTATCGGAGTCTCCCGACAACTGCCGATCCGACGCTTCGCCAGATCAGCGTCGGCGTCCATCGGCCCCGCTGGGCGAATCGTGTAATCTGTCCCGATGCTCACCGTCCTCATCGCCCTCGGCGCGTTTGTGCTCTATCTTGTCGCGTACCGGACTTACGGGCGCTACCTCGCCCGGCGGATCTTCCGGCTCGAGCCCGACCGCACGCCTCCGAGCGTCGAGTTCGAGGACGGGGTTGATTATGTGCCCAGCCGCCGGGCGATGGTCTTCGGGCACCATTTCACCAGCATCGCCGGCACCGGGCCGATCGTGGGTCCGGCGGTCGCGGTGGTGTGGGGGTGGGTGCCGGCGCTGGTGTGGGTGCTGGTGGGGTCGATCGTCATGGGGGCGGTGCACGACTTCGGCTCGCTCGTGGTCTCGATGCGCAACCGGGGGCGGACGATCGCTGACCTTGCGGGCGATGTGGTCACGCCGCGGGTGCGCGTGCTGTTTCTGATCGTCGTGGTGATGGGGCTGTGGATCGTGCTGGCGATCTTCGGGCTGGTGATCGCGACGATTTTCAAGCTCTACCCGTCGAGTGTCTGGCCGGTGTGGTTGCAGATCCCGATTGCGGTGGGGCTCGGGCTTTGGCTGCGGCGCGGCGGGAGTCTGCTCGTGGGGTCGCTGGCAGCGGTCGGGCTGATGTACGCCACGATCGTGGTCTCGTCGCAGTACGCCTGGGCGCAGCCGACGCTGCCCGCCGCGATCACCGATGTCCTCTCGCCGGTCGGCTTCTGGACGCTGCTGCTGCTTGGGTATGTGTTCGTCGCGAGCGTTTTGCCGGTGCAGGTGCTGCTCCAGCCGCGCGATTTCATCAACTCGTGGCAGCTGCTCATCGCGATGGGGTTGTTGCTGTTCGGCCTGCTCGTGTCGCGCCCGCCGATCGTGGCCGACGCGGTGAACTTTCGGCCCGCGCCGGCGACCGAGGGCGGGTTCGTGCCGCCGTTTGTCCCGTTCCTCTTTGTGACGATCGCGTGCGGAGCGATCAGCGGCTTTCACTGCCTGGTGGCGTCTGGGTGCTCGAGTCGCCAGCTGCGGAGCGAGGCCGATGCGCAGTATGTGGGGTATGGGGCGATGCTGACGGAGGGGTTTTTGGCGGTGCTGGTGATATTGGCGTGTGTGGCGGGGATTGGGCTGGGGACAGTCCTCCCGGTACCAGACTCGGCTGTTGGGTGGCCGGTGCAGGGGCGTCAGGCATGGGCGTGGCACTATGCCACCTGGGGCGGCGACAACGGGCTCGGCGACAAGCTCGCCCCCTTCATCACCGGCTCGGCCAACATGATCGAGTCCCTCGGCGTCGCTCACTCGCTGGCGGTGGCGATCATGGGCGTCTTCGTCGCCAGTTTCGCTGCCACCACGCTCGACTCGGCGTGCCGGCTCCAGCGGTATGTCATCGCCGAGCTTGCCGGGGCGGGAGTGGGGGGGACGATGACGCTGACGAGTGAGGAGGTCTGCGCGGCGTGCGGGTACCCCACGGTCGAGGCAACCCACCCGGGGCGGGACACTCCGGGGCCCGCCCCGGGTGTTCGGCCTTGCCCGGAGTGTGGTGAAACAACCCACCGTCTTGCTGTGCAGGAACCGACGCATCCCGTCTCCCGCCTCCTCGGCAACCGCTACGTGGCGACGGGGCTCGCCGTCTCGACCGCGGCGGTGCTCGCGTTGTCTGATGCGTTCACAGGATCGGGCGGTGGGGGTGGTGGTGGTGGTGGGGGCTTTGCCGGCGCGGGCAAGGGGGCGTTGATCCTGTGGCCGATCTTCGGGGCGACCAACCAACTCCTCGCGGGGCTGGCGTTGCTTGTGGTCACGGTGTGGTTGGTCCGCAACCGCCGCCCGGCGTGGGTGACCGCGCTCCCGATGGTCTTCATGCTGGGTATGACCGGGTGGGCGATCGTGAGCCTGGTCGGGCAGTTCGCAGCAGCCGAAGGCAAGGCCCACCTGCTCGTCATCGGGGTGGCGATGCTGATTCTGGAGGTGTGGATCGTCGCCGAGGCGGTGATGCTGGTAGTGCGCCGAGGCGCAAAGAGCCCGGACCCCACCAGCCGGAGAACGGCGTAACAGACCGCCGGGGGCAATGGCAACGGGCCGACCCTTTCGGATCGGCCCGCTGGCTTGATTCGTTTTGATCTTTACACAGGCCTCAGCCGGAGACGAGCGGGCATCTCAGGAAGTCGCCCGTTGCGTACCTGCTGTATACCCGGTGTCCTGCTCGTTTCGATCAGACGAGGTCCTTCATCGCCTTCATCGGGCGGATCTTGACGACGTTGCGTGCGGGCTTGGCTTTGAACATGGTCTCTTCGCCGGTGAAGGGGTTGATGCCCTTGCGCGCCTTGGTGGCGGGCTTGCGCTGGACGAGGATTTTCATGAGGCCGCCGAGGTTGAGTTGCCCCGGGCCGCGTTTGGAGAGGTCGGCTTTGGCGAGCTGGCTGACGGTATCGAAGACGGCTGCGACTTCCTTCTTGCTGATCCCGACGTTGTCGGCGATGAGGCCGAACATCTCGCTCTTGGTGCGGGTTTTGGCCGCGGGGGTGATCTTGACTGGCTTGGGCGCAGCGGCGGCGGTGGTCTTGCGAGCCGGGGCCTTGCGGGCGGCTTTCTTGCGAGCGGGCGCCTTCTTGGCGGTGCGCTTGGTGGTCTTTTTGCGGCCGGCGGTGCGGGTGGTTTTCTTGGTGGTCTTGCGGACTGCTTTCTTCTTCGCCATGGGTGTTTCTCCAAAACTTCCGTGTTTAGGGCCAAAAAACGTGCGAGTGTTGTACTTCGTTTCCCTGTGTCTGACAAGGGGCACAACCGCTGAACCGCTGTTTTTTCGGACTTTCCGGGTTTGAAACTGCATTTTTGCCCTATTTTGTAGCAAAATCAGGCTCTGCACGCGATGTCGCGGGCGATGTCGGGCCCGGCTCAACAGCGGATGTCGTGTGAGCTGAGAGCCCGGAAGCCTGCGATTCGTGGGCGATCTGCGTGTGCCGAGGCAGCTGCGCGAGGGTGAAGCTTGTGGCGGCCATCGTCCGGCGACTACCGTACCGGCATGAGTACCCCCGAGCCGTTGTTTCCTGGAGAGTGCCCGCAGATCGCTGTGACCCGTCCGTTGCCGGGCGCGCTGAACGTGCCGGGGGCGGAGGTGCGGTTCGGCCCGCGGGAGGTGATGGACCGCCGGACACTGTTCGAGTTCGTGCGGGGGGCACACGTCGCGGTGACGATGTTTTCTGACCGGGTGGACGGTGCGTTTCTCGACGCGGCCGGGCCGCAGCTGCGGGGGGTGTGCAACTTCGCGGTCGGGTACAACAATATTGATACCGAGGTGTGCGCGAGCCGGGGGGTGGTGGTGACCAACACGCCCGACGCGGTGACCGAGGGCACCGCCGACATGGCGTGGGCGCTGCTTCTTGCGACGGCGCGGCGGCTGGTCGAGGCAGACCGGTTTGCCCGCTCGGGCGGGTGGGCAAAGGCCGGGATTCTGGGGATGGACGATTTTCTGGGCGTGGACCTGACCGGCCGCACGCTGCTGATCGTTGGGGCAGGGCGGATCGGGTTTGCCACCGCGATGCGGTCGCTCGGATGGGGGATGCGGGTGCTCTATGTCGCGCGGCGTCGGCACTGGGAGTTTGAGCTTGCCCCGCTGGCGGCCCGGCGGGTGACGCTTGAAGAGGGGCTCGCCGAGGCGGATGTGGTGAGCCTGCACACGCCCCTCACGCCGGAGACAACGCACCTGATCGGGCGGGAGGAGTTGGCGCTGATGAAGCCCGAAGCGATCCTGATCAACACGTCACGCGGGCCGGTGGTGGACGAGGCGGCGCTGACCGAGGCTCTCGGTGCGCGGCGGATCTGGGGGGCGGGGCTCGATGTTTTCGAGCGCGAGCCGGAACTGGAGCCGGGGCTGGCGGCGTTGGACAACGTGGTGATGGCACCGCACATCGGGAGTGCCGAGCGGAGGTACCGGGAGATGATGACGGAGATGGTGGGGGTGAATGCGGCGGCGATTTTGGTTGGGGAGGAGCCGCCGAACCGGGTAGGGTGAGGTTCATTCTTGCGAGCAAGCTGCCAACTCCGAGCCTCGGATTTCAGTCCGGGTTCGTGCCCGGAGAGCTCTTGCGTTTGGTCGCGGGCGTCCTACTCCCACACCCCGACACACCCCAGACTGAAGTCTGGGGCTCGGAGTTGGACAGAATCGGAGAGGGACAGAGTAAAGTGGGAAATCGGGTGTCCGGGCTTAGCGATGGGGGATGTCGCCGTATTCGATTTCCAGGTACCTTGCCACATAGTCCACGATCGACTGTGCTTCGGGGATGTCTGGGTTGCTGGTGAGGCCCATGGGCTCGAAGCGCATGCCTTTGAAGCGGGCGACGGCCTCATCGATGGTGAGGCCGAACTGCATCGCGAGACTGAAGGCTCGGCAGAAGGCCTGGCACATGCCTGAGAGGGCGGAGCCTTCTTTGGAGATTTTGATGAAGATCTCGCCGGGGGAGCCGTCCTCGTAGAGGCCGATGGTGAGGTAGCCCTCGTGTGGCCCGATGCTGAACTTGTGGGTCAGCGATCGGCGGGTGGGGGGGAGGCTCTGGCGGGTGGCGATCATCCTCGGTCCGCTCCGTGGGTTGAGGTCTTGGTGCGTCATGCGGCCGGAGCGTACGCCCGGCTGGGGACCAGTGTCTGGGAGGGATATCGGACACTGGCCGCCGAGGCGTCAAAAACTGGTGCGAGATATGGCGAGATATGACGAGATGGCATCCTGTGGGCGGGTTGGCCTTGCTCGGGGGCTGTTTTGGGTCGATACTTCTCCCAGTTGATGAACACGCCGAACCCGACAACCCGGCCCGATCCCGCCGCGAGGCAGCCCGAGGCTGCTGTGCGGTCGCTCCCCTGGAGCACGCGGGCGGTGATTCTGGTCGCGTTTGCGATCCAGTTCGGGTCGGTCGGGGCGGGGCTCGCAGCTTCGGCGGCTTTGGCACCTGACTGCCTCCGGCTGTGCGACGGCGGGTTGCTCCCGATGCTCTTGGCTGACGCGGTGCTGAGCGGTGCGGCGGTTGCGACAACCGGGCCGTTCGAGGAAGAGCGAGCTGGCGATATCGCGGCAGCGGTGCTCGTTCCTGTGGATGCGGCTTGGGCGTTGCCCGCTCGGGCGATCGGTCCGGAGCAGTTGCCGATTCCGCCTCCTGTTCTGGCGTGAACCGCTGCGGCGCGTTCGGCTGGCGATGGCGAGCCGGGCTGCGCATCTTTTTTCAGATTGTTTGGTACCTGTCGGTGGCTTGGGCGCTTTTTTGCAGAGGCCCGGGTGCGGACGGCTCGATCCAAAGTTCACTCAGGCCTCGATCCGCAGGCTTTGATACATGCCGATTGGCATCTCAGGAAGGCTTTCCTATGGCTGGTTCTCAGGGCATCCCCTTCATCGGTCCGCTGCTCAACCGCATCGTCGGCACACGGAACGACCGGTTCGTCCGCAAGTACACGTCCCGCACCGAGGCGATCAATCGGCTCGAGCCCGAGATCCGGCGGCTCGACGACGCCGGGCTTCGGGCCAAGTTTGTGGCGATGCGCGAGAAGCGCGACAACGGCGTCAAGGGCGACGACCTGCTCGTCGAGGCGTTCGCGGTCGCCCGCGAGGCGATGGACCGCTCGGTGGGCATCCGCAACGTGCTGAACCCCGAGGCAGGCTTTGACGCCACCCTGCTTCCCGAGGCTGCCAAACGTATCTATGACGAGGTGCGAGCCGAGGCCGAGGCGATGCCCGTGCTGTTGCCCCGGACGCTCGCGACGACCGGTGGCGGCGTCCCCGAGGGCGAGCCCGACGTGGACGATGAGTTTCTCGGGCACCCCGACCCGGTGCCAGGGTGGCGGCGGGTGAATATCCCGATCGCGCTTTACGACGCGGTGCGTGAGTTGTACCCCGAGAGCCGCCCGCCCTTCCGGGCGCGGCCGTTCGACGTGCAGCTGATCGGCGCGATGGTGCTCTCGGGCGGGAAGATCGCCGAGATGAAGACGGGTGAGGGCAAGACGATCGTCGCGCCGCTGGCGACGTACCTGGCGTGCCTCGAGCGGCAGCAGGTCCACGTCATCACGGTGAACGATTATCTGGTGCAGCGCGACCGCGACTGGGTGTTCCCGTTCTTCCATGCACTGGGGCTGAAGGTCGGGGCGATCCACCCGATGCACATGCAGCCCGAGGAGACGAAGCGGTGGATGTACCGCTGCAACGTGGTTTATGGCACGACGAGCGAGTTCGGGTTTGACTATCTGCGCGACAACATGAAACGGGCGGTCGACCAGCAGGTGCAGAGGAAGCGGCAGTTCGCGATCGTTGACGAGGTGGACTCGATCCTGATCGACGAGGCTCGCACGCCGTTGATTATCTCCGGGCCGGCGCACGACGATCAGCCTCGGTACGAGCTGGCCGACAAACTGGCGCGGCACCTGGTCGAGAAGCAGAAGCCGTGGCAGGAGCTTGAGGACCAGGTCGAGAAGTGCAAGCAGCGGATCAAGGGGCTCGAGGGGGACATCCGGCAGGCGCGGGACAAGTCGCTTGTCCCTGATCTGCAAAAGCAGCTCGAAGCGGCGAAGGGTGAGCTTCCCAATATCGAAGCCGACCGCGACAAGCACACGCAGTATTACGAGCTGGAGATGGACAAGAAGCAGTGCCACCTCTCGCACGACGGGATCAGCGAGGCGCAGCGTGAGGCGGGCATCGGGTCGTTCTATGTCGATCAGAACATGGACGTGCCTCACCTGCTCGAACAGTCTCTCCGGGCGCACGTGGTGTATCTGCGGGACCGGGACTACGTCATCATGGACGTGGACGACCGGGCGACGGGCAAGCGCGAGCCGACGATCGTGATCGTGGACACGTTCACGGGTCGGCCGATGATCGGGCGGCAGTGGTCGGACGGGCTGCACCAGGCGGTCGAGTGCAAGGAAGGGGTCCCGATCAAGCAGGAGACCCAGACCATCGCGACGGTGACGATCCAGAACTTCTACAAGATGTACAAGCGGCTCTCGGGCATGACGGGCACGGCTGACACCGAGGCGCAGGAGTTCCGCGACATCTATAAGCTGGACGTGGTCTCGATCCCGACGAACAAGCCGGTGATCCGCGATGATTTCGACGACCTGATGTTCCTGCGTTCCAAGGACAAGTGGGACACGATCGTGGACGAGATCAAGGCGTTCCACGACGTGGGGCGGCCGATCCTGGTGGGCACGACCAGTGTCGAGAAGAGTGAGATGCTTGCGCAGATGCTGGCGAAGAAGTACCAGATCCGCCACGAGGTGCTCAACGCCAAGCAGCACGAGCGCGAGGCGCACATCGTCGAGGGGGCGGGCGGCCTGGGCGCGGTGATGATCGCGACCAATATGGCGGGCCGAGGCACCGACATCAAGCTCCTGCCGGTGAGCCGAGAGCAGTTGCTCGACCACTGGCTCCGGCGGAGTATCGCGTCGCGCGGGCTGAGTGTGGACTCGAGCGACGAGGAACTCCGTGAGAATGTCTACCGCAAGATCGCCCCGGCCGAGTTGGGAATGCCAAAACGCGAGGCCGAGGCGATGGAGTTTGAGGAACTCGAGCTCAAGCTCCTGCGACACTGGGCGAACAAGAACACGTGGATCAGCCCGAACAAGGTGGACTCGCTGGATGCCGAGGCGCTGCGTGAGGCGCTTGATTCCACGGGCAGGTGCCTGCTGCACCGCCTGCGGTGGTTTGAGACGGTCGAGGATATCGGGGGGCTGCACGTCATCGGTACCGAGCGGCACGAGAGCCGGCGTATCGACAACCAGCTGCGTGGGCGTTCGGGTCGGCAGGGTGACAAGGGGTCGAGCCGGTTCTTTGTTTCGCTCGACGACGACCTGATGAAGATGTTTGCCGGCGAGACGACCATGAAGGTGCTGTCACGCCTGGGCATGAAGGAAGGCGACGCGATCGAGCATCCGATGCTCTCCAAGAGCGTCGAACGCGCCCAGCGCAAGGTCGAGGAGCGGAACTTCGAGGTGCGGAAAAACATCCTCGAGTATGACGAGGTGATGGAGCACCAGCGGCAGGAGTTCTACGGCCTGCGGCAGCGGGTGCTCGAGGGGCGCGAGGTCCGAAGCCTGATATTCGATTACATCTCCGAGGCAATCGATGACGCCAGCGGGCTTTATCTCGACCCGGAATACCCTGCCGAGTGCGTCGCCGAATACGCTCGTGAACAGTTCGATTTCTCGGTGCCGCCCGAGAAGTTGCGCGGCAAGGACGGGACGGAGATGGACATCGCGGTCCGCCGGATCGCGGCAGAAGAGGCCCGCCACATGATCGACGTCACGCTCGGGGAGTACATCCCGATCGAGGGCTCCGAGATCAGTGTCGATTTCGACTCGGCGGGCCTGGTCGAATGGGCCAAGAGCCGGTTTGAAGTTGAAGTTGACGTGGCGCAGGTGCGCAGCGGCGGCCTCGCCGAGCGGAACGAGATCTACAACATGCTCTGCGCCGCGGCGAACGAGCGGATCGAGACCGCCGACCTTCCCAGGATCGCGGTGTTCACCGAAGAGGAGTACGGTGCGAAGAAGCTCATCGAGTGGTGCAAGTCCAAGTTCGGGATCGAGCTCGAGCTGGACGAGGTGCTCGCGGCGATCGTCGATGAGGAACGCTCGCCGAAGGATCTGATCCTCGAGCGTGCGGAGAATCTGTACGACAAACGCGAGGTCGAGTACCCGATCGAGTTTGTCATGCAGTTGACCATGTCGCAGGCGCGGCAGAACCCGCAGCAGGCGCTCGCGCAGCTTGCGGGGTGGGCGAAGCGGCGGTTCGGCTTGGACTGGACCCCCGAGACGATCCAGAAAACGCCGCCGGCGCAGATCCGTGAGCAGTTGCTCGAGGCATCCCGCAAGTTCGTCGACGAGGACCAGATCGAGAAAGAGGTGCAGGTCGCCCTTGCGTGCAAGGACGACGAGACGCTCGACGCCCACCTCACCGAACGGTTCGATATGACCCTCCCCGAGGCGATGCGGTTCCTCGAGCCCGACGAGAGGCCCGACGCGGTGCGAGCGCTCGTCGAGAACCTGCTCCGCACCGAGTTGCTCTATCTCGAGCGGTCGATCCTGCTTGAAGTGCTGGACACCACGTGGAAGGACCACCTCTACACGATGGACCAGCTCCGCGACGGGATCGGGTTCCGCAGCTTCAGCCAACTCGACCCGCGGATCGAGTACAAACGTGAGGGTGCCAAGCTGTTCAACGTCATGGACCGGAACGTCCGCGACAAGGTCACCGATTTCATCTTCAAAGCCCGGCTCAACCCCAACCAGGTGCAGCCCGCGGGTGGCGGTGGCGGTGGTGGCGGTGGGGCTCCGGCTCCTCAGGGGACTCCTCCCGGGCGTGCGTCGGCCCCGGCGGCGGGCTCTGGCGGCTCTGGAGGCAACATTGTCGGCCCGGGGCTCGCCTAAACCCCCGCGGATCTGGTAATCTGCGCCTGGTTCGGATCAGACAGGCCGGATCGCCCGTATTGTTGTGGACGGACAGTCGTTCGGGTGCCGTTCTTGTTCTCACGCGGCACCAAGGAGAGTCACACGATGGTCAGCAGATCCACTATCCAGTCTCGCGCCTCTCGCTGCGCGTTCACGCTGATCGAACTCCTCGTCGTCATCGGCATCATCGCGGTGCTGGTCGCGCTGGCGGTGGTCGTCGGGGCCAAGGTCGTCGAGGGCGGCAAGGCGCGGGCGACGACCGATGTCATCCGCGTGCTCGACACAACGCTCGGGGCGTGGCAGCTCAACGCCAACGTGCCGTTGCCGGAGTTTCTTGAGGTCAAAGATAATACGGGGAAATCCCACTTCTTTGAAGTCATCGACGCTCGTGAGCAGAGAATCAAGGATTACACAGACGCGCCCAATCCGAGTGCAAGGTACTACTCGGCGTTGGTCATGCAGGATGAGTCGATCGCGGCCGAGTTCAGGCAGTTGGACAGCACGTTTGTCAGTTCGGCATTCGTCGCAAAGCCCGGGGCGTACGAGACAGACGAGCGAGAATCGTGGGCGCTGCCGGCGGTGAATGTCCGTGATGCGTGGGGACGACCCATACGGTTTGTCCACCCGGCGTTCCACGGCGGGCACGGCGAGTACTGGGATCCGAACCTCAGCGACCTTGTGCCACGTGACACTTTGCGTGTGATGCGGCCTACAGACAACCCCGACAGGCCATTGCCGATCGAATACCGCCGTTCGTATCGCCCGTTCAAGGCCGACGACACGAGCCGCAAGGCAACCTGGATCGGCGACGCCGACGAGGGGATGGCTGTCGGCGGGCGGGCGTACTTCTACTCTGCCGGCGAGGACGGCGACCCCGGCACCCGGGCCAACAACGTCTACTCGACCGAGCCCCGGTTCCCGGTCGAAACCCGCGACTTCGACTGATGCTGCGAGTCTGCTTGCAGAAGACTGTTGCCAGCCGCGCGATCGGTCGCTCGGCCATACGAATCGCACATGGCTATACTTGCCCTCGCGGCTTGGGGAGACCCCCGCTGCGAATCACACCACACGGGGTGTAGCGCAGCTTGGTAGCGCGTCTCGTTCGGGACGAGAAGGTCGGAGGTTCGAATCCTCTCACCCCGATTGCCATAAGGCTTTCTGAATCCGCCACTTGCGGAGACCCGCGACTCTCCTTCTGGAGGGAGGCGGTGCAGATCTGGTCGAAAACAGCGCGGTGTGACACCGCGCTCGACCACGAGGAGCACCGCCATGACTACAAAAACAACGCGAAAACCACCCGCGTACCGCCAGCGCAAGGGGGACGACCAGGCCATCGTCACGCTGACCGATTCGGTGACGGGCAAACGCCGCGACTACTGGCTCGGGGAGTTTGATTCGCCCGAGAGCCGCGAGGTGTACTACCGGCTGCTGGCCGAGTACGAGGCGCTCGGACGGCGGCTGC
>JAUZRR010000038.1 GCA_030950285.1 Planctomycetota bacterium
ATGGTTTTGCCGGTCTTGGGGTTTTTGAGCGTGTGCCAGGGGCCGCCGTCGAGGGGGGTTGCGCCGAAGAGCTTGGCTGCGACTTCGTATCCCCATTTCATGAAGGCACCCTCGGTGAACTTCATGATGTTGCCCTTGTGGACGAGAGTGACCGAGGGTTTGTCGTGGTCGATCGCGTACTGGATCGCAGCCCTGACGAGGCGTTCGGTGCCTTGCTGGCTGATGGGCTTGAGCCCGAAGCCGGCGGTGTCTGGGAAGCGGATCTTTTTGTAGCGGTCGGGGAAGTGCTCTTTGAGGAGTGCGCTGAACTTGGCGCAGTCGTCGGTGCCCTCTTCAAACTCGATGCCGGCGTAGATGTCTTCGGTGTTCTCACGGAAGATGACCATGTCGGTCTTTTCGGGGTGCTTGACGGGAGAGGGGACGCCGGCAAACCAGCGGACGGGGCGGAGGCAGGTGTAGAGGTCGAGGATCTGTCGGAGCGCGACGTTGAGCGAGCGGATGCCGCCACCGGTGGGGGTGGTGAGCGGCCCCTTGATGCCGACGAGGTACTTGTTGAAGTCGTCGAGTGTGGACTGGGGGAGCCAGTCTCCGGTCGCGTCGAAGGACTTTTCGCCGGCGGCGGTTTCGTGCCAGTGGATCTTGCGATCGCTGTTGTATGCCTTGTCGACGGCGGCGTCGAAGACCCTGACCGCAGCGTTCCAGATGTCGGGCCCGATGCCGTCGCCGATGATGAAGGGGATGATGGGGTCGCTCGGGACATTGAGGCCGGCGTCGGTCATGGTGATGGGGGTGGGCATTTGGCAGAACTCCTCGAAAAGGTCTGTGGGTAAGCGGACAGCGGCCGCCGGCGTGCCGCGATGGGTCGCGGTGCGGCGGTGTTGGGCGGATGATAGCGATGGAGAGGCCGAAAGTGGGCGCGGCAGCGCCCGGGGGTGAGTGGGGGGTGAGTGGGGGGTGAGTGGGGCGGGGGCTGGAGCGGGGGCGGGGGGGTCAGGTGTCGGTCGGCTGCGGCCCGGTGCAGGCGGCGAGGTCGGCCGCGGCGTCTTGGACTTGGGCCTGGCCCTTGCGGTCGGTGAGGCTGACGACAACCGCGACGACGAACGAAATGAGGAACGCTGGCGAGAGCACGTCAATCGCGGTGAGATACTCGTTGGCGGTGGAGAGGTCGGCGGCTTTGAGGATCGGCGGGGCGGCAAACTTGAAGAACGGGACGGCGACGAACCCCGCGAGCATGGCTGCCTTGGCACCGCGCGCGGTGAGCTTTGCCCAGAAGAGGCTGAGGATGATGGTGGGGCAGAACGTGGCGGCGATGCCGGACCAGCCGAAGATGACGATCCAGAAGAGCGGCGTGTCCTTGTCGTAGAGCAGGATGCCGATGCCGATCGCGAAGGCGACAAGCGCAAGGACGAGGGTGACGAGCTGGCTGAGCTTGACGAGTTTGTCGTCGGGCATGTCGGGGTGGCGGGTTTTCTGCCAGTAGTCGCGTACGGCGGCGGACGAGGCGACGACAAGCAGGGAGTCGATCGTGGACATGATCGCGCTGAGCACCATCGCGATAAAAATGCCGGCAAAGAACGACGGCAGGAGCGTGATCGCCATGAAGGGCAGGATGTGTTCCTTGTCGCCGGCAACGATGAGTGCGGGATCAGAACTGATAGTGACCCACTCGTAAAGCCCGCGGCCGACGATTCCAACCAGCACGGCGCCCGAGTCGGCCAGGAGCGTCCAGATGAGTGCGACGGCGGCGCCTTTGTTGATCTCTGACTCGCTCTTGAGGCTGATGAATCGGACAAAGACCTGCGGCGAGCCGAGGAACCCGATGCCGATCGCCATAAAACCGATGATGGTGGCGATGGTGAGCGGGGTCCACCCGCCGGTGGAGGGCGGCGGTTCGACAAAGCTCGCACCATCTGCGACCACTGGAGGCGGCCCGGGGCCGTGGAGCGACAGCAGGTGCGGATCGACTGCGCGGAGTGTGTCAATGATGTTCGTCACACCGCCGGCTTCGAGCAGGCCGACGATGGGGAGCACGACCAGGCCGAGCAACATGAGCGAGCCTTGGAAGATGTCCGACCAGACGACCGCAACGAAGCCGCCTTTGGTGATGTAGAGCATGACGACCGCAAAGCCGATGGTTGCGCCGAGGTAGTGGTTCCAGCCGAGGAACGAGTTGAACGCACCACCGGTGGCGAAGACCTGGGCCGCAGCGTAGATCGGGACGAAGACAAGCAGTGCGCCAGCCGCAATCAGCCGGAGCCCGTTGGTGTTGTCCCTGAGCCTCGCAACGAGGTATTCGGGAACGGTCAGCGAGTCGTACCGGTTGGTGAGGCGTTTGAATCGGCGGGCGAGCAGGAGCCATGCGCCACCGACGCCGATGAGTTCGCCCAGGACGATCCAGAACCCCTGCACGCCGAGAGCGAAGCCGATGCCGGTGAGCCCGAGGAGGAGCCATGAGGACTCGCCGGTCGCACGGGCTGAGAAGGCGACGCTGAGGAACCCGAGTTTCTTGTCGCCGGCGTAGTAGTCGCGGATGTTCCGCATCCGCCGGGAAGCGAGGTACCCGATGAGGAGGAGGACGCCGCAGTAGAGGGCGACCGCGAGGAGTTTCCAGAAAGCGTCGGCGGTGAGAGCAGGGATGGCGTGCCTCCGGGGCGTTGGGCGCTGCGGTGCGCGGGCAGGCGGACGGGAGGCTTACAGGGTATTGGATTCTGCGAACCGGTGCGGCGGGGAGCTGAGAGAGGGGGCGTGGTCTATTCGCCGATGGGCGCTTCGGGCAGGTCGCCGCCGATGGAATCGCTCTCGTCGGCCGCTCCGACGGGCTGCTCGGCCGGGGGCATGCCCAGCGCGGCGCGGAGCGGGGCGATGAACTGTTCGTACTGCTTGTGCTTCCCGGCCGAGGTGTCGTAGATGGGCTTGAGGATGCCCATGTTGGCGAACGGGGTGAGCCGGCGCGGGGTCTCCCAAAAGCGGAGGCAGGCGTCGTTCCACTCAAGGCCGACGAACTCGATGATGCGGCGGGCCTGGGTCTCAAAGTCGCTGACGATGTCCTCGTAGTCCACCTCGAGGGTGGGCAGCGAGACGACGGACTTCCAGTGGTCCATGATCCGCTCGTAGGCTTTGTACGCCTCGGCAAAGTCGGCGAGGTGGACCTTGAAGAAGTAGGGGATATCGAAGTGGTTGGTGTAGCAGGAGAGCGCGGTATCGAGCGGGTTTCGGCGGACGTGGATGACGCGCGACTTGGGGAGCATCCGGTCGAGCATGCCCAGGTAGAGGTAGTTGTGCGTGCAGCGGTCGACAATGCGGGTCGGGCGTTCGGCCCCCTCACCCTTGGCGATCATCGCGAGGGTGTTGAGGTAGAACCCCGCGCCCTCGTTGACGGGCTGGAACGTGAGGGCTTCGGGGCGTGAGAAGGGCAGGATGTCCTGCGAGGGGCTGCCTTCGAGTCGGCTTACCAGGTGCCGGGTGATCGCGGTTTCGCCGGCGGGCGCAGCGTCAGGATGGCTCGCGATGATCTGCTCGACGAGTGCTTCGCCCGCGCGGGGCATGCCCACGACCAGCACGGGGAGATCGGACTCGGCGGTGGAGACGGGAAGCTCGGCGTGGCGCTCGGCGGTCCAGTTGGTGATGGTGGTGTCGATCGCGGCGTTGTACCGGTCGGCATCGAATCGGCGGCCGAAGATGCGGTTGGCGTCGGTCGCGGCAGCGAACGCGCGGTCGGGGTGCCCCAGGTCGTGGGCGAGATTCGCCAACTCGAGCAGCATAAAGACGCGGTTCATCGTCGGCAGCGTGCCGCGCTGCCCGGCGAGGTGTTTGGCGAGCACCGGGGCGGCGTCGCCGGGCTTGCCCAACGCGCGGCAGCAGCGGGCGTAGGTGAGCGCGACCGCCGGCTCGTCCTGCTCAGAAGAGATGTAGGGCAGGAGCAGCGCGTGGGCCTTGCCGTACTGGCCGCGGAGGGCATAGATCTCGGCGGCCCCGGCCACGGCGCGAGGGTACTTGTTGCTCATCCAGACCGCACGCTCGTAGCAGGTGAGGGCCTCATCGAGCCGACCCTGAGAGCGGTGCGCCATCGCGAGGTTGCAGATCGCTTCTGGGCTGGTGGGGTCGAGCTTGACCGCACGTTCGAGGTGATCGACAGCCTCGGCGTGGACGCCGATCTGGATCAGCGCGAGCCCGAGGCCGGTGTGGGCGTCGATCGAACGCGGATTGGACCGCACGGCCGAGCGGTAGAGGTCCAGCGCGGTCTGCATCTGGCCTTGCTGATGGTACTCGCGGGCCTGCTTGAGGAGTTGTTCGGTGGTCGCCATGGGGTTGAGTCCTCGATCGTGTGCGGTGGTTGCAGAGCAGCGATTGTAGCGGGGTGAAGCACCCGTCTTCCGAACGTATCGGACCCGATCCGAGCCCATCCGAGCCCATCCGAGCCCCGGGCTTCAGCCCGGCGGATGGGGGGCGTGCATAGCTTGCTTCCCTTGCGGGATGGTTGATCTTCCTCGAAAGGTCTCCGACTGAAGTCGGGGGCTCGGATGGGTTCCGAGTTCAGGCAGAGTTTGTCGAGTACAACCTCGCCAGATCGTTCCAGAACCCCGGGTAGGTCTTGCGTACACATCCGGGGTCACGGATGAAGCAGTTCGGCCGGCGGAGCCCGATCAGCGCCAGCGACATCGCCATGCGGTGGTCGTCGTAGGTGTCGAACTCCACGCGGGGGGCGGTGGGGGTGCAGTCGAGGCCACCCTCGGGGGGCGTGATCGAGATCGCGTCGGGGTCTTCAGCGACATCGCACTCGACGCGGACGCCGAGCTTGCGGAGCTCGTTCTGCATCGCGGCAATCCGGTCGGTCTCTTTCACCCGCAGCGTGCGGAGCCCGCGGAGAACCGAGCGGCCGGGCGCAAACACGCAGACGGCTGCGAGCGTCATCGCCGCGTCGGGCATGTCGGTCATGTCGGCAGCGACCGGGCAGAGGTCGGCCGGGCCGACGACGGCGGTGTGCCCCTGTGCGTCGTGTTCGACGCCCGCGCCCACCCGGCGGAGGAACGCCGGAAATCCCGCGTCGCCCTGGAGGGAGGACTCGCTGTTGAGGCCGTCAATGGTGCAGCGAGCGTGAGGCATGAGAGCGGCGGCCGCCCAGAAATAGGTGGCGCCGCTGGCGTCCGGTTCTACTTGGTAGTCGAACGTTTCGAGCCCCGGCTCGGACGTGTTCGCCGGGCCGACACGGAGCACCCGGAGGTCCTCACTTGCGCGAACCCGGGCACCGAGCTCGTCGAGGAGGCGGAGCGTCATCACGATGTAGGGCGGGCTGGTGATCTCGCCGTGGAGTCGGAGCGTGATGCCGCGCGGAAGCCAAGGCCCGAGCATGAGCAGCGCGGAGATGAACTGGCTTGACGTGGTGGTGTGAAGATCAATCGTGGGGTGCCGGTTTGAGTGCGGGAGGGGAGAGACTTTGAGCGGGGGGTACCCATGGGCAGTGAGGTATTCAACGTCGGCACCGAGTGAGGGCAGCACCGACGCGAGATCGGCGATCGGCCGCTCGCGCATGCGGGCGTTGCCGTCGATGGTGACCGGGCCGGTCGCGAGCACGCTGGCCGCGGTGAGAAATCGTGTCGCGGTCCCGGCGTTGTGGAGGTTGAGCGTGACGCCCTCGCGGGGGACGCACCAGTGCCCGTCGACGCCGGTGACGGCGAGTGTCCCGTCGGCGAGGGAGGTTTGGCAACCCAGCATGCGGAGGGCACCGAGCATCCGCCGGGCGTCCTCGGCATCGGTGAGGGCGTTCTGGAGCGTGCTTGTTCCCGCGGCCAGACCGGCCAGGAGGAGCGCGCGGTTGGTCAGGCTCTTTGATCCGGGGGGGCGGATGTGGAGATCGAACGGCGCTGCGCCTGTGAGCGATGAGATCGGGAGTGGATCGGGGAGATCGTCGAGCGGATTGGAGAGCGGGCCGGGCACAGTCAGTGCTCGGGGTTGTCGGCCCGGAAGACCGCGACAACGTCCTCGATCGGGATCACAAAGAGGCGGTTGTCGCCCTCGAAATCGACGGGGATCGCGTGCTTGGGGTTGAAGAGCACGCGGTCGTAGATCCGGATGGGGTAGTCCTCGTCGCGATCAATCTGGGCAGCGACCGCGACGATGCGGCCGGTGAGGGTGGGGATTTCGACTTTGTCGGGCAGGTGGATGCCGCTCTTGGTGCGTTTCTTGTCTTCGTCCTTGCGGACGAGGACACGTTTGCCGACGGGCTCGACGGTTTCGAGCCTGGTGCGGGCGGTGGCGGGGGTGTCTGGTTTCTTTGCCATAGCTGATGGAGTGTAGACGATTGCGGGATCGGTGATGATCGTGCTGGTTGTAGAAAAAGAACACCCCCGCCCTTTCGAGCGGGGGTGCAAGATCAACGAGTGATCAGTTGGTCGAGGTCAACCGGTATTAGCGGCGACGACGAACAGCGACCAGACCACCGAGGCCGAGCAGGGCGACGGAAGCCGGGGCGGGGACAACGTCAAAGCTGAAGCCGCTGACGTCGCCGGTGTAGGGGACGGAGGTGCCGAAGGAATCGGTGTAGACATCGAAGTTGATGTGGTTGGTGCCGCCGCTGACGGTGCGGCCGCTGTAATCGTTGGGGGTCCAGGTGATGTTGTAGAGCTCGATGGGGTTGTCAGCGATGAAGTCACCGTTGAAGGCGGGGGGGAGCTGGAAGCTCTCAACGCCGGTGATGTCGTTGCCGGCAACGAGGGTGCCGTCGTCGGTCAGGCCGTCGAGCAGGTTGTCGTAGACATCGACGGTGCCGGTGTCAAAGTTGCCGGTGCCCAGGATGTCGTAGATGGAACCAGCGAAGCCGGTGGCCTCGGGGTCCATGTGGGCCCACATCGAGAGAAGGGCGGACTCGCCCGGCTCGATGATGCCGTCACCGTTGCCGGTGTCGGAAACCATCCAAGAAATGGTCATGGTCTGTGCACTGGCAACGGCGGCCATACCAGCGACAACGATCAATGCTGTGGTCTTCATATGAATCATCTCCTCACTTTGAGACAGGGCCAACAAGGCCCATACATACTTCGCGAGATTGACACGAATAACAGGAATGCCTCGCGGACTCATCCCTGACCCGCTGCCAGCATAGAGAGGATTCGATCCCACCGCAAGGGGAAAGCGGGGCTCTGCCAGCGTTTTTTGATTTTTTATGGCGGTTTTAGGACGTGCACCAGCGCAAACCCCTTTCAGAGGGCTGGGAAACTGGGCAAAATCGAGTGGAGTGCTGCAAAAAAACCACGCCCCGGGGCAAGCCCGGGGCGTGGTCAGTGTGTGAACTCAATCGTCAGGCCGTATTAGCGGCGACGACGGGTGGCGACCAGGCCGCCGAGGCCGAGGAGGGCCATCGAAGCGGGGGCGGGCACGACGCTGAAGGAAGCGGTGCCATCGACGCCGGCGTAGGGGATCGAGGTGCCGAAGTCGTCGGTGTAGACATCGTTGTTGAGGTGGTTGGCGTCGCCAACTTCAACGGTGCGAGCGGAGTAATCGTTGGGGGTCCAGGTGATGTTGTAGAGCTCGATGGGGTTGTCACTGATGAAGTTGCCGTTGAAGGCGGGGGGGAGCTGGAAGCTCTCGATGGTGGTGATGTCGCCGTTGGCCTGGAGGGTACCGTCGTCGGTGAGGTCCTTCAGGCTGTTGACGTAGCTGTCAACCGAGCCGGTGTCCCAGTTCATGCCACCGATGATGTCGTAGATGGAGCCAGCAAAGCCGGTGGCTCCGGGGTCCATGGTGGCGATCATGGTGAGGAGGGCGGACTCGCCCGGCTCGATGATGCCGTCGCCGTTGCCGGTGTCGGACACGGACCAGCTGTAGGTGACGGTCTGGGCGGAGGCGGCG
Source organism: Planctomycetota bacterium (assembly GCA_030950285.1). GTDB lineage: Bacteria > Planctomycetota > Phycisphaerae > Phycisphaerales > UBA1924 > PNC22. The sequence continues at coordinate 7,846 of JAUZRR010000038.1, forward strand.
GCGGCGATACCAGCAACAGCAATAACGGAAGCAAGCTTCATGGGAATCTCCATCTCTTCTCCCGCAGAGCATCAGGAACGTACCTGGCTACCCCGCGGCATTGTTCGAGTTGACTTGTCCTGCTGGCCGATCCAGCGAGGACACTCGAAAGATGCCACATCCCTGAGCATTCGCAAGTGAAGAGGGAAGAAAAAACCGCAGATTGTCATCCGCGGCCCCGTCCAGAGGCTCTCAGGCAGGATTCCGCCCCGCTGAATCTGCCCAATCTCACAGCAAAATTACAACCCCAAACGGAGCTTCTTGCTGTCCCACTCCGCCCGCTCCCGACGGTTCTGGGACCCAAACGCCCCGTCACCCCCTTTGGCGAGGCTCTGGATCGCCTCGATCTCCAATCGGGTCAGGTGCATCGACTCAAAGGCGTAGTCCCGCCAGGCTTCCATCGTGATCGGGACGATCGGCTCGATCAGGTCGTGCATCGCCCGGGCGTACGCCTGGATCTCCTCCTGGGCGTGGGAATCCATCCGCAGGCTCAGAAAGCGGAGGATGTTGTGCAGGTCGCACTTCCAGTACCACTCTGTATAGATAGACACCGAAAGCCCCATCCGCGCGAGCTCGCGGCTGACGCCCTTCTCGGTCAGCTTCTCGTACCGGGCGTACAGGGTCTCGACATCCGCGAGATAGTCGAGAAACTCCTGTGCTGTCGAGACCTCCGAGGCTTCGTCGGTCTTGAACCGTTCATCGCCGCCCTGATTGTTCGCCCGGCTCTGTTTGCGGACCTCATCGAGGGTGGGGGTGTAAAACCGGTCGGGGAGGATCGAATAGCGGGCTGAGTACTCGTTGACGTTCGCCGTGCGGTGGCGGATCCACTGCCTCGCGACGAAGATCGGCATCGCGACATGGAACTTGAACTCGACCATCTCGAACGGGGTTGTGTGGCGGTGGCGGAGGAGGTAGCGGATCAGGCTGCGGTCTTCGGAGGTTTTTTTGGTGCCCTGGCCATAGGAGACCCGGGCGGCCTGGACGATGGCGCTGTCGGCGGTGGGGGGGCCGGACTCTGGAGCCGGGACGAGGCGGGGCATGACATCGACCAACGCGAGAAAGCCGTGATCGAGCACGGGGAGCTGATGGCGGAGCGCCCCGGCCATGACATCGACCAGCTCGCTCTCGGGCATCTGGCGGTCGATGGGGGTGGCGGTCTGGGTGGTCGGTTTGGGTTCGATGCGGGTCTCGCTCATGACGGTTCTCCGGATGTTGGAGGGTACCGCCTTGCGGTGTGTTTTGCTGCAATGGACGCCGGTTCTGCGCGAGTCTTCGAGCGAAGGCCCGGGTGTGTGCTCTCGAAGTGTGCGCCCAGTACCCGACCCGGAGCGTCGCAGAGCCTCAGCTTCGGCGTCCCCGGAGCGTCGTGGTGCATCGTGGTGTTGGCTCTATTCCTCATCCTCCCCGGTGATGGGCTCGTAGAGGATGGGCCAGAGGAGCCAGTCGCCGTCGTAGCGGTCGGGGTCGGACTGTTCGTTGAGCCGGGCCTGGTCTTTGGGCACCCAGCGGTGCACGTCGGCTCGATTGCTGGCAGGGATGACGCCGCCGTCGTCGTTGCGGTCAGCGCCAACAGACCAGAGGCGGGGTTCGCTGTCGACGAGTGCGTAGTTGAGCGGCGTGCCGGTGAAGCGGTCGGGGGGGACAGCCGGGAGGAACACAGGCACGAGCGCGTCGAGCGTGTCGGGGTAGGTGCCGTGCTCTCTTCGATAGAGTTCGAGGGCGATGCCGACGAGGAGGCCGTCGCGGTGTTGCACGACTTTCTCAGCGGTCTGCAACGCACTCTCGAACGCTGGCATCAGCATCACAATCGGGAAATACCGCGTGCGCAGGATCGGATCGGCGCTGAGCAGATTGACTTCGGTGTTCGGGCGATCATGGCTGTCATATTCCCACATCGGGAGTTCGGCGTTTCGTTCGATCGTGGTCATGAGTTGGTCGTACTTGGCCGTCATGTCGGCGCGGTTTGCAATCAAGGCGGTTGAAAGTGGGGCCAGCGGTTGCGGACCGAACTGCTCGGCCAGGTCGGCAGCGGGATTCTGAAGGCTGAGCAGATGGCGGAGACCTTCTGCGGTGATGTACCCGTTGCCGTGGCCGTCGTCGGTGTAGACGCGCTGGACGGCATCCTCGAAGAACCAGCGTTCGCCGGAGAGATCGACACGGGGGACGCCGTCCATGAAGGCCGCGTGGCGGTGGGCAAGCTCGCGGAGCTGTTCGTCGGTGAAGAGGTCGGGGTATTCGTGGATGATCTGCGAGGTGGTCCAGATTGCCCCGGTGCTGATCGCAAGCCCGACAAGGCTGCTGATGAGTGCCGGCCCTTCGGCGGCGTGCTCGGCGAGACCAAGCATGGTCGTGATGTCCTGCACGACCTGCTCACTTTGTCGGTGACGCGCCGCGGTGTGGGCGTCAAACTCGAGCAAACGGTACATGGCACGCATCTGCCCGAGTTGCGGCAGGACAATCGTCACCATCGCGGGGTTTTCTTCTGGTTCTTGCGATTGCTCTGTGTGCTGCGGATGCCGCTCGCGGAGCATCTCGGTGATGCGAGGATCGGTCGCATTGGAGAGCGTCGCGCCCAGGCGTGGCCTCGCGGCCGCCTCGTGGATGAGTGATAGGGCCCGGGCGGAGCGTTCGAGATAGGCGGTCGCGTCTTGATATGCCGGGTGCTCGGGTGCAATATTCGGCCACGCCTTGAGGAGAGACTCGGGCGGCGGCTCAAGGGCAATGGAGGCCTCGATATAGAGGTCGTAGGCGCGGTCGCTCTCGGGGATGCTGTTGATGGTCTCGTTGTACTCGGCGGCAAAGTTGCGGGCGATGGTGGGCTCGCCGGCGTAGAAACGCCACGCGAGAACGGCGTAGAGAAAGAACCCCGCGATCAGGATCGCACCGAGGCCTTGGGCGGCGTGGACGAAGGCGCGGTATGTCCAGTGCCGGCCGCGTTTCTTGGCGCGACGGATAAGGACGCTCGCCTTTTTCGGGTCGCCAAAATTGTGCACGAGTTGCTCCACGGCGGCCCGGCTGTCCGAGCCGGGTTGTGTCTCAGTTCCTGCCTGCAATCCATCTGCAAAGTGGGCGCAGAGTTCGCCAGCCAGATCGACCCGTTCAGACCGCCAGAGTCTGGACCGACCCACGACCTCTGTCACCAGTTCAGCCAGCGGCTCTGGAAGATCCGCCCTCGCGATGACCCGCTTCCAGTCGAGACTGCCGGTGAGCTTGCCCCGGGTCCAGTCCCGGGCCGGAGTGGTCGCGGCAAGGTGCGCCAGCGACGGTTCGGACGGCGGTTGTGGTGCGTCGTCGGGGCGGTTCATGCTTGTGCTCCTGCGGCGAGGAGCGGGGTGCTCAGGACGCCGAGCGATTGCATCGCCCCAGCGAGCCGGTTCCACTGCTCGGTGTCGGCCTTGAGGCGTTTCTTGCCCTTGCCGGTGAGGCGGTAGTACTTGCGTTCGCGGCCGTTGTCGGCTTCGTGCCAGGATGCCTCGATCATGCCCTTGGCTTCGAGGTTGTAAAGCAACGGGTAGAGGGTGGACTGCCCCATCGCCAGCACGCCCTCGGTGCGGGCCGCGAGGGTCTCGACGAGTTCGTAGCCGTACATCTCGCGGGCCGAGAGGAGGGTGAGCACCGCGATCGGGCCTGCGCCGCGCATGAGTTCACGTTCGATTCGCATGGGGAGGCTCCTTGGGATCATGAGCAGCTGCGGGGGTGATGTATTGTGTGGCATACTCTGCGTGACATAGTATACGGGCAAGAAGAACCGCATGTTGCGGCAAGCTGGCAAAATAACGAGAAGCCCGCAGGCCGGAGGAAGACCGGAGGCGATCGAAGACGGCCCAGACGCGGCCCGGCAGAGCGGGTGTGCCGCTACCTCCGCCGCCTCATCCCCAGCAGGCCCATTGCGGCGAGGGGCGCGAGCGTGGTGGGCGCGGGGATCGACGGCAGGTAGAGGCGGTAGCCTTCCACGTGGATGTCGTCGTTGATCCACGTGAAGGCGTTGCCGACGATGTACTTGCCGTCGGGGGTGATGCCGAATGCAGAGTCGAGCCGCCAGCCCATCTCTTGCACGTCGAGCCCGTACTCGTCGAGCAGCACGTTTTCCAGGCGGCGCATGCCCCACTCGGGGGTCCAGATCATCGCCTGGCCGCGGCCTTCGCCGATGTCACCCGACCAGCTGGCGACGCCGACCGCGACGCGGCCGTCATTGGAGACATCCCACGCGCGGCTGTAGCGTGAGCCGTCGTCGCCGAGTTGGCCGAGCCGGGTCATCTCGCCGCTCTCGTCCCAGAGCACCGCCTCGAACGAGCGCCTGCCGTCGGCGTACTCGGCGTTACCCTCGCCGGCGATCCACTTGCCGTTGTTCGAGATGTTATATGCAAGACTTACTTCGCGGCCACCCTCGATATCGCCGAGCCCGACCATGCCGTTCTGTTCGGTCCAGAGGAAGGCCTCGCCGGAGGAGTGGCCGACGATCTTCGTGCTGTCGGCGCTGATAGCCCACGCAGTGCTCGCGGTGTCATCTTCTTCGAGAAACCCGAGCCCGACCATACCGCCGTTCGGTGTCCAGCGGTACGCCTGCAAGCCTTGCGGGCTCGAAGCCGAACCAACCACGACGCGGCCGTTGCGGGAGACATCAAAGGCACGGCTGCGAAAGTCCGCGCCGCCGAGATCGCCGAGGAGAATGCCGCCGGTGCGTTCGTTCCAGATATAGGAATCGGTGATACCATCGCGCGAGGCCTCGCCGACAATCCAATTACCATCGGGCGAAACACCAAGTGCGAAGTTCTCGGCCATATCTCCAATAAGACCCAGCCCCACGAGGCCCGTATCTGGCGACCACCGAGTGGACTCACCATTGAACGCCAGCGCACTCCCGGAGCTCCCGACAACAACCTGACCATCGGCCGAGATCCCATTCACATGGGCTGAGTTGGCCCCCCCCGGCAGCCTCCCAAGCAGCGTAAACGTCGCTTGCCCAAACACGGACGAACAGCACAGCGACACCGCGATCAGAGTCATCAAACGCATGGCATTTCTCCTGAAACAAACCCTCGCGCCCCGGTATCCCGGAGCGCGAGGGGGTTGGTACATATTTGTTACGGCACGATGATCTCATCGAACCCGTCCTGGTTCATTGTTCTCTCCGCCGCCTCATCCCCAGCAGGCCCATCGCGGCCAGGGGCGCGAGGGTGGCCGGTGTTGGGATGTGTGCGATCCACGCCTCGGGGCCGTTGGGACCAGCGCCGAAGCCAATAATCGTGCGTCCGTCGGCCGACACTCCGGTCGCGGACTGAAGGTTGAACCAGCCGTACTCGCTGATATCGATGCCGTAGTCGAGCAGCACATCCTCCATGCGCCGCATGCCTTTGCCGCGTTCCCAGAGAAACGCGATACTGCCTTCCCCGAGAGAAACGCCGACCACGACACTGCCGTCGTCGGAGACATCCAGAGCGTTGCTCAAGTGGATCCCGCCGGACAGGTCGCCGAGCCCGATCATGCCCTCGTCCTCGCTCCAGAGGAATGCTTCCGGGCCGTCGTCCGAGAGCCCTTGGCCGACAATGAACGCACCGTTGTCGGACATGCCGACCACCTGGCTGCGGACGAGGCTGCCGTCCAGGTCTCCGAGTGCCACCATGCCCTCAGATTCGGTCCAGCGGAACGCTTCATTTCCCCGGTCCGAGCTGCCGGAGCCGGCGATCACCGAGCCGTCCGCCGACACCGCGCTGGCACCGCTGCTAAAGCTCCCGCCGGGGAGGTCGCCCATGCCGACCATGCCCTCTTCGGCGGTCCAACGGAACGCCTCGGCACCGAGGTCGCCGGACGCGTAGGAGTGACTGTTGCCGACGACCACGCTCCCGTCGCGTGAGACGCCGTACGCCCTGCTCTTGGTGAGGCCGCCCGGCAGATCGCCGAGGCCGATCATGCCGCCGGCTTCCGACCAGAGGAACGCTTCGGGGGCTGCGAACGAAGAGTTGCTTACCCCCACCACAAACGCGCCATCCGGAGAGATCGCGTTCGCGTGGCTGAATTCCGCATCCCCCGGCAAATCGCCGAGCCCGACCATACCGGTGCCGGGAGACCAGCGGAAGGCTTGCTCCTCACCGCCGAAACCGCCATCGAAGCTGTTGCTTGCACCGGCAACCCAGCTCCCGTCGGCTGAGATCCCATAAGCCTGGCTGTTGAAGTTTCCCCCATCAAGATCACCGAGACCCATGAAATAGACGCCCTGCGCAAGGGCAGGCACCGAGGCAAAGACTACAAAGAGCGTGATCGAGACGACAGTTCTGCATCGAAACATGTTCTGTTCTCCTGAGGTGATGAAACAGCCCGCGCAGCCGCTGAGCCGGGCGGGCCTGATGGGTTATGGAGTGATGTTCATGGCGTTGAGAAGCACGCTGATCGTGAACGGGTCGTTGTTCGGGTTGTTCACCTCATGATTGCTTGTAATGATGTCATCGAAGCCGTCCTGGTCGAGGTCTGCACAGAGTATCTGGAGAGGCATCCAGCCTGCAATTCCTGTGCTGTAACTGGAGATGTTCGCGTCGAACTGGAACGTTCCGTTTCCCTTTCCGAGCAGCCATGTAACCCCGCCCGGGTCCCCCGGGATTGCGACGGCAAGATCAGTCTTGGTGCCGCCGTTGAGGTTGCCCGATGAGACGGCATGGAAAATAGGACTGCGCACCCCGCAACCCCCGGAATAGAGCGGATAAACATCGGTAGCACAATTGTGGGAGAATGTGCCGGTCTTGCTGCCGTGCAAGATATATAGATTGCAGTCGCCGCCATATCCAACGCCCGCAATATCCCAGTTTGACGATCCTGAGGTGAACTTGCTTGTTGCCATGTCGGTAAAGACCCAGTCAGAACAGGCCGAATTCTGATTGTTCACGTTGAAGTTGTAGCTTCCCGTAGTGTGCAGCAGCGAGACCGCGTCACTTTCGATGTTTGCTGTGACAATATCAATCAGCGGTTGTCCAAGCGTGAGGCGGTTGAAATCGGCAACGACAAGATCTCCAGTAGGCTCGGCGTCGGGCAGATTGACACCGAGTTCGGCTGCGAGTTGCAGATAGCCCGACTCGTTTCCAACAATCGTGTTCTTGAACACTGCGACACGGTTGCGGGCCGGGGGGCCGTATGTGTTGTAGTTCTCCGAGATATCGACAGCCAGGGCAACATCATTGAGCCCATCATTGTCAAAATCAGCCACGACCAGACCGCGAGCGGGCAACACTGTGGGGTTGGAACCTGTGTAGAGATTGGCAGAGTGGAACACATACCGACTGCCATTCCACCGGTAGACGAGCACTCCCCACGTCTCTGCAAAGCTGTTCGGCTCCGGGGCCGCCGTTGAGATAACAAGATCAAGCACATCGGCCTGGGTCAGATCAGCAAAGACAACTTCACGAGGCGCGGTATCGGTGCCGATATCAATCGCAGGGATGATGGTCTGGAACAGGCTGAGCCCGTTCCAGTTGCCGCTGGTGACGCCGAGATTGCGGTAGATATCGATCCACCCGCCGTCCTCGCCGGGAAGCCTGCGGTCATACGAGGAAACAATGTCCCACGCGCTGCCGCAGACCGCGACTTCGGGGAACCCATCCGGGATGTTATCCTGCACCCCCCTGATATCGCCAGCTGCGAGCCCGAAGGGATGCATCCCCGACACGAGGAACTGCTGCTCAGCTTGGAATGAAGGGATGAACTCAGGGGCAGCCTGCCCGTTCACTTCCCCCGCCAGCGCCACCATCCCGACCATCCCTCCCAGCAGCAGACCCCGCTGCACAACTCCACGATTTGATCCCTCACGGCTCTGTGAACCGTGCCACCAAGAACCAACACGGCGCTGCGGGCCGTGCGTGCCGAATACCCTAACGCCCCCCCCCACAAACATCCCGGAGGAACTTCATTGTCTGGCCGTACATGATCGTCTCCTTTTGCATGAGGCATTGATCCCGGGGCCGACGCCCGGGCGATCATGTGTACAGGGAGAGCAGAGCACGGTTGCGGCCGGGTGCAAGAAATCTGGAAAATAACCCGGGCAAAAAGAAGCTGGGCGAAGAGTCTGCCCGGGCATGAAGAGCACACGAAGGGCAATCGGCTATTTCGCAGCCCGCAGCACCAGGTCGGTTTCTTTGTGCAGCCTCACCCGTCGGTAGCGGACCGTCACGGTCTGGCCCGGCTCGTAGCTGGTGAGCACGCGGACCAGTTCCCAGTAGTCGCGGACGGGGCGGTTGTTGATATGGGTGACGATGTCGCCGAACTTGAGGTCGCCGGCGGTGTCGCGGCGGACGTGGGCGCTGATGCGGAGCCCTTCGCCGGTGCCGGTCGAATCGATCTCGACGCCGAGGCTGGGCATGCCGCGTTTGATCTCTTCGGGGACCTGAGGCAAGTCGCGGCAGAAGTCGGCGTAGCGGTCGTTGATCTCGTCGAGCGTGCCTTCGAGGACCGCCTCGATCGACGCGACGCCGGAGGGGTCTTCGCGGTAGTGCTCGGTAAAGTGGGCGTACCACTCGGCGAGCTTGCCCTCGCGGTACATAAAGAGAAAGAGCGCACGTGATTGGGCGTAGCGTGCGAGCGGGCGGCTGCTGGTGAAGCGGTCGCGGGGGATGGTGCAGAGGTCTTTGATATGCAGCAGGTTGCCGGTTTTGGCGAGAAACTGAGCCTGGTTGGTGCGCCAGCTCTCGACGGGGACGAGTTGGCCAGCGTCGTCGCGGTCGAAGTCCTCGATCAGTGCGCAGAGGCCTTCCTGCACCCAGATGGGGTGGATCTGACCCCGGCGGGTATTGCTGCGCCAGTGCAGCACGTGCATAAACTCGTGGCGGAGTGTTGCGCCCAGGTCCATGGTGACGAGTTGTTTGTCGTCGTGCGAGTAGTGGCCGCCGATTGCCTGATTGAAGTTGCGGGCCGCAGCACCATATGTCGCAACGGCCCAGGCCCGGAAGTCACGCTGGGTGGGCAGGACGACCAGCACCCAGGGGTCGTCGGGGTGGACGAGCTGGTCCTCGCTGTCGGTGTCGGCAAAGACGTGCTGCATCGCCCACTGGTGGACCTCGCCGATCTCCTGCTGAACCTCGGCGAGGGTCTGTTCGTCGTAGGCGCAGACGTACGCGATGCGGAGGTCGGGGTCCTGGATGTACCAGTACCGGCTGCCGTAGCGCTCGCGGGCGCGTTCGAGGTCGGTCTCGACACGGCGGTCGAGGATGCGTCCCCAGTTGTCGAGCATGGACTGCACGGTCGTGGTCCTGCGGGCGTTGGCAAGCGAGGGGTCTTTGCGGAGGAGCTGGACGTCGGAGAACCCGTGCTCGGCAGCTTGCAGCAGCAACTCCGCAGCCGCTTCGCTCTTGCCTTGCACGCTGCGGATGCAGGCGAGGTTATAACGATGGACAAAGTTGCCCGGCTCCCACTCGATGAGCTGGGCGAGCTTGCCAGCAGCGGTGTCGAGATCGCCGGCGGCAAACGCTTGCGTCGCCTCGCGCGACCAGCGGATGAGCGTTTTCTGGTCTGGCGTTGGTGTCGTTGCCGAGTCGGTGTTGCGTTGGGTGGTGGTGTCGGGGGGTGTGGTCTGGGCGGACGCGGGCGAGGCCAGCACGGAGCTCAACGCAGGGAGCACAACGACGACGGCGAGCGCAAGCGTTCTTCGGTTGTGTCGGGCAGGCACCCAGTTGAGAACGCGGGATGTCATGGTGTGTCTCCCGTCGGTGCGGCCGGGTGCTCACGGAGGAGTGCGCGGAGCGCTTCGGGGTACGCGAGACACTCCTGCTCAAAGACCCGCGCAGCGAGGGTGTCGGGGGTGTCACCCGGCAGCACCGGACAACGGCGTTGCAGCAGCGTCTTTCCTTGGTCGTACTCGGCATCGACGAGGTGGACCGTACACCCGGTCTCGGTCTCGCCCGCATCGAGCACCGCGCGGTGGACGCGGTTGCCGAACATGCCCGGCCCGCCGTGCCGGGGCAAGAGGGCGGGATGGATGTTGACCATCCGCCCGGCATACGCGGGTGGGACGTCCACGAGTTGGAGGTATCCAGCAAGCACTCCCCATGCGATTCGGCTGCTTTCGAGGCGCTGTTGCAGTGTTTGGGCAGCGATGCGACCGGGGATGATCTCGACCGGGATACCGCGCTCGCGGGCACGGGCTGCGCCGGGGCACTCGCGCGACGCGATGACCAGCACGATCTCGGCATCAAGCCGTCCGGCGTTGATCTCGTCGAGCAGGTTGAGCATCGTGCGCCCGCCGCCGGAGAGCAGGACCGCAAGCCGAGCGGGCTCGGTCGGCAGCTGGTGCGTGGGGTGGTTGGTGGTGGTGGGGGATGTGGTCACGTGAAGAGTTTAGCAGGTTGCTGCAAAAGTCACCTGATTTTGCGGTATCGCGGTCCGGTTGGAGGCGGTTTGTAGTTGGCGATTGGATGGTCGGTCTCCGCCTGGCACCGATCGCCTCGCTCTTGGTGTTCAATGCATCAGCAGCTTCCGCATCCGAACCAGGTTGTACGTCGCGGCCGCCAACTCAACCTGCTGACGCAGCTTCCAACGCCCCACATGACGGCTCCGCGCAAGCCCCGCGATCGTCTTGCACCAGCCGAACACCTCTTCAACCTTCTTCCTCGTTCGCTGACTAATCGCGTAGCCCGGCTCGTTCAGCCGCTCACGCATCCGCAATCGCGCTTCGTACGCCGCTCG